>WTGB01000110.1 GCA_011523735.1 Chloroflexota bacterium | reverse complement strand
CACTACGCTCTATCCGCTAGTGCTCGGTGTTCGCTGGTTCGACGACGTCAACTGGCCCAAGCTCAGGACTCTGTTTTTTGGCAGCATGCCGGCGCCCTTGCGAGGACTAGTGGCAGGCAAAATTCAAAAAGGCATCCGCAAGCGGCTAGTAGACAGCGATTTTCTGCGCGCAGGCGACGAGGCCTTTCGCAAACGCACCAAAGACATACTCGCAAGCCTTGAAGCACGCGCGCCGCAGTCTGGCTTTTGGCTTGGCGAGACACCAACCGTGGCAGACATCTCCCTCTTCGCCCACTTGCACGCACTGCGCTCCCCGCTATCGCCCGAACAGGCGACTTGGGTAGAAGAGTGCAAGAAGCTAAGCGCCTACCTCAACCGCTTCGAAGAGCTAAGGTAACTACTCAGGTCAGGACTTAAGGTAAGGAGAGTACGCGGCACTTCAGTCAGGGCGTAGAGCGGCCCGCAAGCGTTGTTGGCCGCGCAAAGGCCGCTGCGTGCGGTGCAGTCGCTCCGTACTCGGACCATTGCGCGTCCACCGAGACAGGAGTGCAGGGCAGCATACGGGCAGGTGGGTTAGGTGGTCGTCTCAGGCAGCGCAAAGAGCTGAGCATCCTCGAGGCGCGAGAGGACCTCGAGCGCACCTAGCCCGCGCTTGCGCCCAGTGGAGAGCACGCTGCGCAAGCGACAGAAGGCTTGGGCCCCCTGCTCGGAGCGAAAGGTCCCCGAGACTTTCTGCTGGACCTTGACCATGCGCACATCGCGCTCAGCGAGGTTGTTGTCAAAGGGGACATCGGGATGCTCAAAGAAGGCAAGGACCTGGTCGCGGCGCAGGTCCAAGCGCTCGAGGAGGTTACGTGGCTTGCTCTTCTTGGGCCGTCCTCGGCTTTTGGGTGCGTCGGGGCTTGATGTCGGTAGGGGATTGTCCGCAAAGCCAGCCGCAAGGATGCGCTGGTAGCGCTTTGTGAGCCACAGGCGTGTCTGGGTCGCGAGCGCGCGGCCTGTGGCACGCGCCGTATCCACGCAGCGCTTGATGCGCACCAGACAAGCGCCCATAGCCCGGGCCCAGGCTTGCCCTAGCTGCTCGTGCACAAAGACTAGCTCGCGCAGCAGATGTGCGTTGCACAGCCCATGCGCGCACTGCGTGTAGCGCTGGTAGGGCTGCCAGCAATCATGGATGGCGCGTCCGGTAAACGCGGGCAGGATACCGATGTCGTCCAGCGCTTCTCTACCTCGTTTGGGGTGCACTGCGTAGCAGGTCACCTGCTCGGTGCTCGCTACGTGCAGCCACCAGAGCGAGGCGCTCACTCGGCACCCACTCTCATCAAAGTGCCCCACGGCCGCTTGGGTCACCTGCGCTCGGAGCACCTGCATGTGCCTCTCGAGCGCCTCGCTTGTGCGCTGCACAAGGGCGGCAAGCGTCCCTTCGCTTATCGACACGCCCGTCAGGTCCCAGAGCGCTTCGCAGCTGCGTGAAAGCGGCAGCAACTGGTAGCTATGCAGGTAGACCGCGAGCGCCCGTATCCGCGCTCCGTACTGCACCGGCGCTACCGCCCCAGCAGGAAAGGCCGCACGCGTGGGCTTGCGGCAGTGCGGGCAGCGTTTTTTCTCTGCCTGATGCTCGGTGACTTGCACCGGCTGCGGCTCGGGCACGTCCCAGACTTGCCGGCTCACCACCGTCTCTACCGGCGTATCGCTCAGCTCCGCCTTGCAGTGCGCGCAGTGGGTCACTGCATGCCGCTCGACGCTATCGGGGTGGCTACTCGGCTCAAGCGTACGGCCGGTGTGCCCGGGCTGCCCGCCTGGGCGCCTGCCTCGCTTGCGGCGCAGGCTTTTGGGTGCGGGCTTTTTCCCGCCTCGGCGATACCCGTCGCTTGACGGTGGCTTGCTGCTATTGCCGCTGTGTTTGGCTAGCTGCCCTTCCAGCTTCGCTAGCTTCGCCTCCAGCTCCGCGATGCGGGCTTCCAATCGCGCTATCGTCTGCTGCTGCGCTTCGATAACTTGTAGTGCTTCGCACAGCTTGGCTTCCAGCTCCGCGTATGTCAGTCGTGATTCGATCGCTCTTCATCACCACAAGCGATGCCCCTTCGTCAACTTTTTGTGACCTGAGTAGTTACAAGATTTTTTTGCGGCTGTGGCAGGAGAACCGGTGTTTGTGCGTGAAGGTACACAAAAAGTTGCCACAGGCGAAGGGGTGTTTGGTGTGCCGTACCAAGAGACCGAAGAAGGGGTGCGCATCTCGGGTGGCGATATGCTTTTGCCGCCGGAAACGGCTAGTGCTGATTTGGGGCAGGGTATTGAAGGCAATAACCTGCTGTTTCAGACAAGTCATCAGTGGCCCTCTTTGCGCATTCCGTATGAGCTCGCTCCCAACCTACGCAAACGTGGCCGAATTACTCGCGCAATAGCGGAAATCGAAGCGCGCACCCATCTCAGGTTTGTGCCGCGCGGTCCGCAGGATACGACCTACTACGTTCGCATTCGCTCGGTTGGCAGCGGATGTTGGGCCTACGTTGGCAGAGTTGCTCACACAGCAACCGAAAAAGGTAGCCTTATCGGGCTAGAAGATGCCTGCACTTGGAGCACTACGGTGCACGAATTGCTGCACGCGCTGGGGTTCTGGCATACGCACCAGAGACCGGATAGAGACAACCACATTCGGGTGCATTTCAGGAACATCCGCGATGCTCGTCGACACAATTTTGAACCGATTCAAGTACTCTACAACCCGAGCGCACACAAAATCGGTGCCTATTCCACTGACTCAATCATGCACTACAGCAGTTTCACTGGGGATAGCAGTTTTGTCAAAGACACTTCGAAGCCGATGATTACGCGTCTCGATGGCTCTACCTTTGGC
>WTGB01000085.1 GCA_011523735.1 Chloroflexota bacterium | reverse complement strand
TTGAAGTGATAATGCAAGCCGCGCAAGACGCCGGCGCTGCTGTCGCTGCGGTTGCTTTGGAGTTGCTCCCAATTCACCTGGGGGAACCACTCAGCGCGGAAGGTCTCCATGAAGCGGCCCCGGTCGTCGCCGATGGGCTTAAGCGGCACGGTCATAACGCCCTGGATGGCGTCGAATGGCTGGGCGGGAGATGCGGTCATATCGCTCTTCATGCTCCAATGCGCCGGCTAGCCTAAAACGCGGTAGGCGAAGCGCAACATCAACTCTTGATGTCTAATCTGCTCTTCAATCTCGAGCGAGCCGTGGCCCGCGTCGAACCAGACGATCTCGATCGATTTGCCCAGTTCTCGTAGCTTCTTCTCGTAGACTTTCATTTGGCGGGCCGGACAGCGGGTGTCATTCTCGCCTTGCAAGACAAGGATGGGCGCCGCGATATTTTCGGCGTAAGTGATGGGCGAGGCTACCCGATGAGCTTCCGGCTTTTCGTCGGGGCGGCCGCCGAACATGCTGCGCTGGTAGCCGCGCAGGGTGACAGCCTGATCTTCATACATCAGCGTCCAATCGGCGATAGCGACGACCGCTAAGCCTCCCGCGAAGAGGGTCGGCTCTTTACCCAGTGATTGCAGGGTCAGATAACCGCCGTAGGAGCCGCCGGTTTTGAGGATGGCGCCGGGCTGGGCGATGTCATTTTCGAGCAGCCACTGCACGCCCGCGGCGATATCTTGCACTTCCAGGTCGCCCAGGTTGCCATCGATGGCGTGCTGAAAATCGTAGCCGAAGGTGGTCGAACCGCGATAATTGAGGCTGAAGAAGGCGAAACCGTGATCGAGCCAGGCTTGGGCATCGGGTTTCCAGGTGTTGGTTTGCACAGCCGTCGGACCGCCATGGGTGTGCACGATGGTCGGGAAGGGATCGTCGCCGGCCGGCGTCGCCAGCCAAGCTTGAATCTCCGCGCCGCCGCTTGAAGGATAGCTCACCGAGCGCCAGGGGCTGCCCGGCGGGACATCGACGCCGAGATCGAGCACATTGCGGGAGACGGCGCCAGTTTCGGCATCGAGTTCGAGCAGGCGTGTTGGCGCGGTGGAGTCGGTGAGGTGAACTTGCAGCAGCCCATCGTCTAGCAAACCGCTGCCGGGGCTGAGTGCGCCGGGCGGGACCGCCAGTTTGCGGACGCGTTCATCAGCGATGTCGTAGACATAGAGACTGTGTTGGGCGCGATCGACTTGATGCAGGAGCAGGCGGCCGCCATCGGGGGACCAGCCCCAGACTTTGACATCGCCGCTGAATTGTTCGGAGTGGATATCCTGCCGTTCGCCGGTGCCGGGATTCCAGATTAAAGGACGATGGTAGCCGCCGGCATTGGAGGAGCCGGCGAAACGCATATCTCCCGGCAAGGGTGAAAAGCCGGCGAATTCCGTCCCGCTGCCTGCGCCATCCCAGAGCTCGGCGATTAGAGCGCCGCTTTGCACATCGTAAGCCTCGAGCGCGTATTCGGCGCTGCCGGTCTTTTCGGTCGAGGCGATGATGGCGATTTCAGCGTCCTGCGAGAGGTAAGGTCCGAAAGACAAAGCCTGTTTGGTCCGAGTGAAAACCGGTTTGACATGGCGTCGATCGTGAATGATGAAGTGAAAGCCCTTGTCGTACACGGCGGCGAAACCGCGGGCATTGCCGGAGTCGCTTTCGCTGAAAGAGTGCGAGGCGTAGTCCGGCAGGTCCGGAGTGATGTCCTCGGGCTCGCCGCCGCTGAAGGGCAACCGCACATAGTGGCCGATTTCGTCGCCCCGGCGATCGCGCAGATAGTAGACGTGCTCGCCGTCAGCGGAGATCGAGCCGCGGAAGACGCCAGCTTCTACATGAGTCAACTGCGCCAGATGGTTAGTTTCGGTGTCCCAGGCGTAGAGTTGATAAACACCGTCTTTATTACTGGCGACCAATCCTCGGCGCGGGTTCTGGGCGGCGCGGACAGACCAGGCGATTGAGGGCGCGCGGAAGCGTTGCTTCCACGGGGCGTCGGCATTGAGGTTGAGGGGATTGAGCACAGTCCTTGTCCTTCACATTGACGGATGAGTTATCGTGCAAATGATAGTTGCAGTTGCGGCAGGTATCAATGGACGAGACCTCATCTTCGGTTTGGATCTGTGGGCGACCCCCGGCTCGTCCCAACATTTTCGCCTTTTAGGTGTCCCGTTATCGTACTCGCCTTTTGTCATATCAGGCCTTGCCTAAAGCAACCTAGACCTCTGAACGATAGTCGGTCATAATATGGCTAGAGTGTGCTCGCTTCCGATTCTGGAGGACCGCAATGGCAATTGCAGTGATGGCTGTGATCATCCTTTTGAATATCGCGCTGCTGCTGGCGGTGATGCGCATCGGCACGATGGAAGATTTCCACAGCGAAGTCGCGGCTGAGGATTCAGCGGCGGTCCTGGCTTGGCGGGCGCGCCTCTCGGCACGGAGCGAAGCGAAAGAGCCTACCCCAGAAGCCGGCGCCAGCGAAAGCGCATAATGCCTCTCACATGCGGATTGGACTGCTGACCTCCGACCTCAGCACCGGGCACGGCTGGGCGAATTATAGCCTGAACCTCGTCCGGCAACTCAAAGCGCGCGAGATCGAGACGGTTATCGTCTGCGCCAGGAACAGCCCCGCCATCGATATAGCGCAGCACCCCCTCTTGCCCGCCGTAAAGCCACCAGAGAGACACAGCTTCATCAAGGGGCTGCGACAGTTGCCGCGCCTGCGGGAGTTGCTGCGCGGTTGCGACATCCTGCACAGCGCCATCGAGCCCTACGCTATCCTGGCGGCGGCCGTCGCCGGCGACAGACCGCTATTCATTACCGCCCATGGCAGCTATGTCAATTTGCCGCGTCTGCGTCCTTTTCCGCTGGGGGCATTGTATCGCCGAGCCTTTGAGCGCGCGGGGTTGATCTGCGTCAGCCGGCACACGGCGAAGGTGGCGCGGGAATTGATGCCGAGCGCCCGCGTTCGCGTCATCAACAACGGTTTGGACGCAGCGCGGTTTGAGCGGCAAGCGACCGAAACTGTGGAAAAGCAGGGACCGACTGTGGTCACCATCGGCGAAATCAAGCCGCGCAAAGGCACGCTGCAATTGGTCGAGGCGATGACGGTCCTGCGCGAGCGCATGCCGGGGACGCAATGTCTCATTATGGGCAATCCGCAGTTTGGCAGCGCCTACACAGCCAGGGTACGGCGGCGGATCAATGAGTTGGGCTTAGAAGAGAATGTGCGGATTATGGGCTTCGTCGAAGACGAGCTGCTGCGAGCCTGGCTGGCGGCCGCCGATGTCTTCGCGCTGCCAGCGATGAATGACGGCTTGTTTTTCGAGGGTTTCGGCTTGGTCGTCCTAGAAGCGAGCGCGGCTGGAACCGCTGTCGTGGGGACGGATAATTGCGGCGTGGCGGACGCGATCGAACATGGTGTGACTGGCTTGATCGTCTCGCAGGACAATGTCGCCGAGGCGCTGCCGCGGGCACTGCTCGAATTGCTGGAAGATCCGGCGAAGGCGGCGCGGATGGGCAGGGCCGGGCGCGAGCGAGCGCGGACACAGACTTGGGCGTCGGCGGCTGACCAGGTGATTGAACTTTATCGCTCGGCGCTGGACTAGCCGGCAGGTTTTTCGGCCTCAGGGTTATGCCAGGCGCTTCTTCAGGACGGCTTCATCCAACTCGATGCCCAAGCCGGGAGCGGTCGGCGGCGTGATGTACCCATTCTCAAAGCGAATTGGCTCTTTGAAAATCTCATCGTGCAGGCGGTCGCCGTTGTACTCTTGAATGAGAAAGTTTGGCGAGCAGGCGTCAAGCTGGATGGCAGCGGCGGCGGCAACGGGTCCGCAGTACATGTGCGGGGCGATCATAGCGTAGAAAGCCTCAGCCATGCCGGCGATTTTCTTGGACTCCAGGATTCCGCCGCATTGCCCGACATCAAGCTGGATGATCTGCGCCGCTTGTTTCTTGAGCAAGTTCGCAAATTCAAATTTCGTGGCGAGGCGCTCGCCGGTGGCGATCGGAATGCTGGTGTGGGCGGCGACGCGCGCCATTTCGTCAATGTTTTCCGGCGGCACGGGTTCCTCAAACCAGAAAGGACTGAACTCTTCCAGCTCCTTGGCGACGCGAATGGCGACGGCGGTGCTGAATTGACCATGAGTGCCGATGCCAACTTCCAACTCGTCGCCCACGGCTGCGCGGATGGCTTTGAAGATTTTCCCCACATGACGAATCGTCTTCAGCGAGAAGTCGCGCGGATGCGGGAATAGGGGCGTGAAGGGGTCGAATTTGCAAGCGGTGTTGCCCGCCTCAACCAGCTTTATGGCGATCTCCCCGGCTTTTTCCGGGTTCTCCCAGATGCCGTCGGTTGGCATGTAAGCATAGGCGCGCAGCCTGTCATGCATCCGGCCGCCCAAGAGGTTGTATATTGGCTGATTTGTGGCTTTGCCGACGATATCCCACAAAGCCATTTCGATCGCGCTGAGAGCGGGCGTCGTATCAAGGCCTGGATGGCGATAATCATGGCGGGAGGCATAAATGGTCTGCCAAATCCGCTCGATTTCGAAGGGGCTGCGGCCGATGACAAACTGCTGGCATAGATCTTTAATCAGGCTTATCTGCGCGTCCAGCTTGAGGGCGTTGCCGGTGGGACGCTCACCCAAGCCGGTGATGCCTTCGTCCGTATGGAGTTGAATAAAGAGCCAATAGCGGCCGCCGCGGTAAGGGGGGATATTTTCGACGAGAATGGTTTCAAGGCCCGTGACCTTCATACTTCAATTCTCCTGCTGAATTCATTTGGTAGCTCAGAACAAGTTTCGGCGGAAGACCTGTGATGCCTTCAGCGAATGGGGGCGTCAACTCGCCCGCTGGCCGTCCGCGTAGAGGAAGAAATTCTCGGTCGTCTGAACCTCGATATCGAAGCCATGACGGCGCAGGGTCTCGCTGAGCGCAGACGGCTCATAGTAGATTTTTACGATATCGAAGCGCCGACCATCTTTTAGCACTCGTTTTTGCAGGTCCTCGCCGAGGTCTTCGCTGACGGTGTGGGCGGTGACGAGATCCGGGCGCCGTGAATCGACGATGAAGAGGCGTCCGCCCGGTTTCAGCGCCGCGCGCACCATGCCGAGAAAAGCGGCGAGTTTCTGCGCGGGCACATGGGATAGCCAGAAGCCGAAGAAGACCATGTCGACTTGCCGTTGCGGCTGCCAGGCGAAAAGATCGGTCTGATGATAATCCACCTGGTCGGACCCCAGTTTGGCGCGGTTGATGGCGATCATCTCCGGCGAGGCATCGAGGGCGGTGACGCGTTCGCCAATTCTAATGAGTTCACTTGTCCAGATGCCGGTGCCCGGCGCCATTTCCAGGATGTGGTCGAAACCGGATTGACTGTGCAGCAGATCGCGGATTTGCTGCACTTCCTGTTCCCATTGTCGCGTATGCGCTTCACCGCGATCGTAACGCCCCAAGCGATAGAACCACTCGTCATATTCGGGCGCGCGGGCGCGATAATATTCGATTTGCTGTTGGAGCAGGTCTGACATTTTTCCTCTGCTTGCGCGCGGACGACTTGGCAAGTTGCCCCTAGGATGCCATAAATGGATCGCGCGGGGACAGTCCATCAGGATCGTTCAGTTGGGTGCCAGGCGGCACGGGGATATGACCGTGCAGCAGTGGATCGTCGGTGGCGCGCATCCAGCGGTCCAGGCGGGCGCGCATATCCGCCAGGACAGAAGCGTAGTCGGCATCGTCGATGAGATTAAGCGTCTCCGTCGGGTCAAAGAAGGTGTCGTAGAGTTGTTCAGGGGCGGGGGCGCGTTCGGCGAAACCATGCTCGATGAGTTCCGTTTTGGCAAGTCCGTCGTCGATATTGGATAGCACGGGCGACTCCCGATTGTCGTAGCGGCGGATGTATTTGTAGCGTTCGCTGCGGACAGCGCGCTTGGGTTCGTAGGCGGCGTGATAATTGACCTCGGCGAAGACCTCATCGCGAATGGCATCAGTTTCGCCGCGCAGGAGAGGCAGGATGGAAGTCCCTTGCAGCCAGGCGGGCGATTCGATATCAAGCAGGTCGCAGATGGTCGGGAAGATGTCGATATGGCTGACCATAGCATCGACGACGCTGCCTCCGCTAAAGAGGCCCGCGCCTTGCATGATGAGGGCGACGCCAATGCCGGCATCGTTCAAGTTGCATTTCATGCCGGGGAAGGCGAGGCCGTGATCGGTGGTGTAGATGACCAGCGTGTTTTCGCGGATGCCGCTCTCGTCAAGCGCGGCGAGGACCTGCCCGATCTTGTCATCGAGAATCTGCGCCATGGCGATGTAGTTCGCCATATCCTGGCGTATGCGCGGCCTATCGGGCAAGCCAAGCGGGGGCTGGACATAGGCGGGGTTGACATCGTGCTCGAGCGGGTATTCGCGATGCGTCTCGAAGAAGCCGACCGTCAGCCAGAAGGGTTCTGCCGGGGCGGACCGGATGAAGTCGACGGCGGCAGTATGCGCTTGGCTATGATCAGTCGTTAGCACCTGGTCGTAGCCGACCGCCTCGGCGCCGCGATGAAATTGCGCGTTGGTGAGATGTTGAATGCCGGCCAGCGCCGATGTATAGCCAACTGCTTTCAGCGTGTGAATAATATGTTGACTGAAATCGCCCAGGACAAAGCCGCGATTCGCCAAGCCCAGCATGCCGGCGCTGTGAGCCGTTTGGCCGGTGAGCAGGGCGGCGCGGCTGGGCGAGCAGGTGGGCGCGGCGCAATAGGCGCGGCGGAAGAGGGCGCCCCGTTCCGCCAGGCGCTGCAAGTTTGGCGTCGGGATCGCGTGGCCATAGGGCTGTAGGTAGCGGCCGGTGTCATGCGAGTGGATGTAGAGGATGTTGGGCTTTGGCATTAAGCGCTCAGTTTGTCATCCAGGTTTCCATGCCATGGAAAGGCATGTGAATCGCAGGATCATACATCGGTCTTTCCGCGTATTTATTGTTGTTGCTCGGGTCTGGCGCCCCGCGCACGAGAATGGCGCGATCGTCTTCGCGTTTGACACGGGTCGAAGTCGGGATGTAGCGCAGGGTGAGACCGATGCGCCAAGAGTCGGATGTATTGGCTTCGCTGCCGTGGATGATTTTGGGGTTGTGAACCGAGACATCGCCGGGTTGCAGCTCGAGATCGACCACATGACTGTCATCAATCTGCGATGGGTGGATGCCAGAAGCGAGCACGTTTTTGCCGTCGGGCACATCCTGCAATTCGGCGCGGGAAAGCAGGCGGTTATTCTGCGTGCCAGGCAGGACGCGCAGGCAGCCGTTCTCGCGCGTGGAGGCGGTGGCGGCGAGCCAGATCGTCGTCACTTCCATCGGCTCCAGGGGCCAGTAGCTGCCGTCTTGATGCCAAAGGACTTTTTGGCCGTGCTTCGGCGGTTTGGCGATATAATGCGCCGCCCACATGGCGCAGTTCGAGCCGATGAACTGCTCGACGATATCCACCAGGCGGTCGTCGCTCACCAGCCGGTGCATGAAGGGATCCGACACCAGCATGCCATGCCCGAATTTTTCGGGGCGCACGCCGGGGTTGCGCTCGGCCAGCCAGTGGACGTGCTCGGCGGTTTCGCGGGCCAAGTCAGCATCAATGGCATTGCGAACGATGACATAACCTTTTTCGTCATATTCTTGTTGTAAAGCGGTGGTCATTTTCAGCCTCACTTTAAGGGGTATGCCGCGCCACAGGCGGCGGAAGACAGACCAAATGTGGACAGTATGATGACCTGAGTTGAGGGGAATGTCAAGCGGCTCAAGCCGGAAAAACGCTAGTCGATATCGACATTTTCCTTCTGTTTGCGCGGCGGGTATTGCGCTTTGAGCTCGAACGTGATGCCGCCGAAGAGGGGCGCGCAGACATTGTAGAGGGAGACGGTCAGCGCGGTGGAGACGCCGCCGGCGACGGCAGCGATCAGGGCGGTCTGCGCCAGCATGGGACCGAGGACATCGGGTGGGATAATGACATCCCAGAACTTGAGGAAGTGATTGAGCAGCAGCAAAAGGGCGATGGGGATGACTGCCGCGGCGGCTGCGATTATCGCAGCGATTTTGACGGCGGATGCCAAGCCGATGCGTTTAAGTGTGTAGGTCATGCTGTTTGTTCTCCTGACTTGAACAACTAGGAGTGAGAACAGTATACCGCGTTTTCTGAGCCTGTCGGCAAGACAGTCTGCCTACCCCAAAATCTGCCCCACCCTATCGAGGTCGCCGACGCTGTAGTATTTCGCGTCGGGATGATGCGTGAAGAGGGCGGCGGTGCTCTGCTCCGGCAGCCATTGCCAGGACTCAGTCAGTGACATGCCCAGTTCAGTCTCCAATTGCGGCAGCAGGCGCAAGACGATTTCGTGATCGGCCAATTCCGGGCAGGCGGGATACCCCCAGCTGTAGCGCTTGCCCCGCCCTTCCGCGATGCCCAGCTGACCCTGCACGATGTGCGTCAAGTAATTGGCGGTCGCTTCGGCCGCTTGCACGGCGAGACCGTGGAAGAAATAGGCTTCGCTGTATTCGTTGGCGGCTTGCAAGCGCTCGACTTCGTCGGTGGCGCAATGCCCGACGGTCACCGCTTGCAAGACCATGACATCGACGCGGTCAGCATTTATCGCGGCGAAGTAATCGCTGATGCAGAGAGTCTCGCCATCGGGCTGGCGCGGGAAACTGAAACGGGCGGCTTCGACCCTTTCGCCGGTTTCAGCATAACGCCCGGCATCCCAGACGAGCAGATCATCGCCATCGCTGTTGACGGGCAAGTAGGCGTAGACGGCTTGGGGCTGGAGCGCCCCGCGGCGTTTGGCGTCCTTGGCCATGCGCAGCAGGCGCTCTTCATATTCCGCCGAGAGCTGCTCCCACTCCGCTCCTCGAGTATTCTTCGCGCCCCAGGAGAGGCGGAAGAGTTCGGGTTTGTGCAGGTATTGCAGGACGATCTCCAGTGGCATGGAGCGCACGACGCGGCTGCCCCAGAAAGGCGGCGTCGGGATATCGGGGGCATCGCGGACGGTTTTGCGGAATCCAGCACGGCGGGCGCGACGGCGGCGGGGCGCGCGCTCGACTTCGGCATAAGCTTCGGCGAAGACATCGTCGAGGAATTGCTCATGACGCTCGGCATCCAGCAGTTGATCGACGGCCGCCAAGCCCTCAAAAGCGTCCTTGCAATAGAAGACGCCAGCCGTGTAGGGCTCACCCGAATCTTGCAGGAAGAGGATGCGCCGCCCGAAACGCCGATTGATAGCGGCGCCGCCCACCAGCACCGGGATATCCAAGCCGCGCCGCGCCAGCTCGTTGACGATCAGCGGCATCTGCTTGGAGGTGCTGACCAGCAGCGCCGACAAGCCGATGGCATCGGCTTCGAGTTCCAGCGCCTTGTCGATGATGGTATTGGCCGGCACTTGCTTGCCCAGGTCGTGCACAGTGTAGCCGTTGTTGCTGAGGATGGTCTTCACCAGGTTTTTGCCAATATCGTGCACATCGCCATAGACTGTCGCCAGCACGACGATGCCTTTGCTCGCGCCCTCGATCTTGTCCATGAAGCCTTCAAGGTAGGCGACCGATTTCTTCATCACTTCGGCCGATTGCAGCACGAAAGGCAGAATAAGCTCGCCGGCGCCGAACTTATCGCCGACTTCTTTCATCGCCGGCAGCAGCACGGTATTAAGGGCGTCAACGGCATCCATGCGCGTCAGGATGTCATCAATCAGCCTCTCGACGCCCTCTTTCTTGCGATGCACGATCTGCCAATGCAGCGCCTCTTCGCTCGTCATATCGGCGGTGGGGTCGATGTCTTCCGCGCCGGCGATTTGCACTTCGTTATCCTCAAAATATTGGATGAAGCGCGGCAGAGCATCGGCATCGCTGTTGAAGATGAGATCCTCAGCGACTACCCGCTGCTCATCAGGGATTTCGAAGTAAGGGGTGATATGAGCGGGGTTGACGATTGCCATATCCAAGCCCGCTTTAACCGCGTGGTAGAGGAAGACGCTGTTGAGCACGCCGCGGGCGGCCGCCCCGACGCCGAAGCTGACATTGCTGATGCCCAGCGCGGTCATCACGCCGGGAATGTGCTCTTTGATGAGGCGGATGCCTTCCAGCGTCTCGACAGCGTCATTGCGCAATTCCTCCTGCCCGGTGGTCAGGGGGAAGGTCAGCGTATCAAAGACGAGGTCGTCAGTCGTCAGTCCATATTCCTTGATGGCGATATCGCTGATCCGCCGGGCGATTTCGAGCTTCTTTTCGCGACTATGCGCCATGCCCTCTTCGTCGATGGTCATCGAAAGGACGGCAGCGCCATGCTTTACAGCGATGGGCAGGATGGTGTCTATGCGCTCACGGCCGTTTTCCAGGTTGTTGCCGTTGATGATGCCGCGGCCGGGATAGAGGGCCAGCGCCGCTTCGGCGACATCGGCTTCAGTGGTATCAATAATCAGCGGGGCTTCCACCGCCATGGACAGCTTCTTGACCAGTTCCTCCATCTGCGCTTTCTCGTCAGCGCGCTCGGTGAGGGCGACGCAGACATCGAGCATGTGCGCGCCGCGCTTGACCTGGCTCACGGCGATCTCAACGATGCTATCGTAGTCCTCTTCCAGCAGCAGACGCTTAACTTTTCGGCTGCCCTGGCTGTTGACGCGCTCGCCAATCAGCGTGGGACCGGGATCTTGTATCATGCGCGCCGCGGTCATGCCGCTGGAGACGCGCGGCTCCAATATGATGTCACGTTGGCTTGGCGCTCGCCGGGCGGATCGCTGCTTTAGTGTCTCGTCGTAGCTGACTCCGTGCACGCGCTGGTAGAGTTGGGCGATATGTTCGGGCGTCGTGCCGCAGCAGCCGCCGACCACATTGGCGCCCCAGCGCGCAAATTCCGCCACCATCTCGCTGAAGGGGTCGGGCCCCATAGGATACACGGCTTCGCCATCGACATTGATGGGCAAGCCCGCGTTGGGCAAGACGCTGATGGGAAAGGGCGAGCGCTCGATAAGATACTGGATGGGCAGACGCATATATTCGGGACCGGTCGAGCAATTCATGCCCAGCACATCAAGCGACAGCGCTGACAAAGTGGCGACCGCGCCGGTGATATCGGTGCCGAAGAGCATGCGCCCGCTGACGTCAAGCGTGATCTGCACTTGCAGCGGGAGGCGCTTCCCGCTTTCGGCGAAATAGCGATTGATGCCGTAGAGGGCTGCCTTGGCCTCGAGGATGTCCTGACTCGTCTCGAGCAGCAGGAGATCCGCCCCGCCCTCGACCAAGCCTTGCGCCTGTTCGCCAAACAAGTCAGCAAGTTCATCAAAGCTGATATCGCTGAGGTCGGGGTCATCGCCGGAGGGCAGCATGCCGCTGGGTCCCATGCTGCCGGCGACGAAACGCGGTATGCCGGTCTCAGCTTCGATTTGGTCGCAGGCGGCGCGGGCTATCTGGGCGGCGGCGCGGTTGATTTCTATTGTGCGCTCGCCCAGGCCGTGTTCAGCTAAGGTGCGGCGGTTGGCGCGGAAGGTGTTGGTTTCGACCGCTTCGGCGCCAACGCGCAGGAAAGACTCGTGGATCTCATGGATGATATCGGGACGAGTGATGACGAGGTAGTCGATGCAGTCTTGATACTGCTCGCCCCCGTAGTCCGCGGGCTCGAGGTCGTAGGATTGGACACTGGTGCCCATAGCGCCATCGAAGATGACGATATGGTCCTCGATGGCATCGAGGTAGCGGCGGTTGCTGAAGGGTGGCTTTGGGTTTCTCATGGTGTGCATGATAGCAGAGGCGGCGGGAATTTCCACTGTGGTGGCTCCGATAGCCCGTGGAGCAAATCTTACTTCGTCACAGAGCAAGTTTCAGGCGACTCAAGAGTCGCCTCTACATTACTAATTTGAATATTTTCGCAATGTTTCATCCCGTTTTTTTCTTATCGATGAGGCATTGCCACTGCTCTTTCCGCTCCCGACCTTCGCCTGTCCGTTGGAAAGCAGGCGAACTTCGCTATAATCACCCGCTAATATACAAGCAAAGACGGGCGGGTTCATGACATCTGGCGCGGCTGTTGTTCAAGACAATTCGAAATCGACGGGCAGTTTCCAATACGGGCGCATCTTGCTGATCTGCCTCGGGCATTTTGTGCATGACATCTACTCCGCTTTCATCGCGCCGCTGCTGCCGCTGCTGATCGACAAGCTCGGTCTCACGCTGCTGATGGCGGGTTCGCTGCCGGTCTTCATGCAGTCGCCTTCGCTTTTGGGTCCGCTGATAGGCTACCTGGCCGACCGCTTCTCGGTGCGCTACCTGGTGATATTCGCGCCGGCGATCACGGCGACGCTGGCGACGCTCATCGGCTTTATGCCCTCGTATGGAACGGCGGCGCTGCTGCTCTTTTGCGTCGGCGTGAACATCATGGCTTTTCACGCGCCGGCGCCGGCGATGATCGCGCATGTATCGGGCGGCAAGGTCGGACGCGGGATGAGTTTTTTCATGGCATCGGGGGAGTTGGCGCGTACCGTTGGTCCGCTGCTGGTGGGCTTCGGCGTGGCGGAATGGGGCATGAGTGGATTGTGGCGGCTGATGTTCTTCGGTTGGCTGGCCAGCGCCGTGCTCTTCTGGCGGCTCCGCGATGTCTCCGCCAAGCGGGTGCCGCGCAAGGGCAAAAGCAAGCTGGCGCTGAGGCGATTCGCTCGCGTATTCGCGCCGCTCTTCTTTGTGATGCTCCTGCGGAATATGGCGGTGAGCAGCCTGGGCATTTTCATGGTTGTTTATCTGGTCGACGCGCGCGGTTATGAGCTGACGCTGGCGACGGGCGCGCTGGCTCTCTACGAATTCTCCGGCGTTGGCGGCGCGCTGGCGGGCGGCACGCTCAGCGATCGCATCGGCCGGCGCAGGATGGTAGCGGGCGCCGCGCTGATTTCAGCGATGCTTATGCTGCTTTTTGTCCATACAGAAGGGGCTCTGCTCGTCCCCATTCTCATCGCATTGGGACTGACCGCGCTATCCGTGTCACCGGTCTTCCTAGCGCTGGTGCAGGATCAACTGCCGGAGAACCGCGCCACCGCCAACGGTCTCTTCATGAGCTTTGCCTTCGGCATTCGCGCGCTCAATGTGTTGATGGTCGGCGCGCTGGGGGATGCGCTGGGCTTGCAGAGCGCCTTCATCGCGGCCGCGTTGATTTCGCTGCTGTCGCTGCCGATCATCGCGACCCTGCCCGCCACTCCGGCAGCGCGACATGAGGATCTCTAGCTTTCTGGCGGGTTCGCCGCCCATTCAGCAAGCAGCTCTTCCAAGCCGGCTTCGCTCTCGACGAACTTGACAAGCCCGTCGGCAGTCACCAGCGCACCAGCGCGCAAGTCCTCCACTTCGACATCCGGCAGGCCGATGACGGCGGCGCGGCCGCTCAGGCGCGCTTGCGTCTTTCGACCGAAGCTGCGCAGATGGGCTGAGGCGCCGGCTGGCAAGTCCCTTCGCGCGCTGCCGCGCAAGTCGATGACGCTGTCCACATGTTGGGGCGCCGACATTAGCGTGAATGCTGAAGCGCGCACTGCCTGATGGTAATCCTTCCAATTCCAGTGTCCCTCGGCGATATAGCAGATGGCGCGCTTGCTCTGGTCTCGCCATTCGAAGCGAAAGGGCATCTTCAGCCTCCCCTGCCCTCCTTATGCGAGCAATTATAGTGCAGGCGAGCAATTTTCGGTCGAGTTGATTGCGAGCGACACAAGGGTCGCGTAGACACTGACCGCCTGTCGTCCCTACGGCGCGGGAGGCGGCGTGGTCTTGTGCAGGCGCCTGGCCTGTGACACAATGATTTTGGTCGCATTGACATCTTGGTGAGCGCCTAGAAGATGGAATTTCGGTTTCGCTTCATCCTGTTGACGTTGGTCGGTCTTATCGCTGTGGCCGTCTGGACCTTTCCCGCTTGGCGCGTTTACTTCCGCGATCGCGGAGAGAATGCCCCATTCCCGGGCTTGGCCTTCGAGCACCAAGACGATTTTCTGGCATTGCCGCGGGCCCAGCGCGAGAAGCTGTTGGACGAATATGAGCGCAATGCTTCCATGGCGCTGGAGATGGTGCTGGTCGCGATAGATGCTGATCAGCCGGCGCCGCCGGAGGACATCGCGGACCAGTTGGAGGGAGCGCGGACGCTGGTCAGTGGCGAGTTTCAAGAGCTTAACGCGCTGCATTGGGGCGCAGGCAGAGCGACGATCTATGAGTTGGCAGATGGGCGGCGGATATTGCGCTTTGAAGATTTTGCCTCGGCGCGCTGTCGTGATGTACGGGTATATCTGGCGCGGGATCCGCTGCCGCTGCTGGCGCTGCAACTGGAAGACGGGCTTGATTTAGGCCGGTTGAAGGGCAATATCGGCGATCAGTATTATTATCTGCCGGATGACCATGATTTGAGCGTCTATGAATCGGCCGTGGTTTTCTGTCAGCAATTCGACCTGGCGCTCACCGTGGCGCGGCTGCGCTAGGCGGAAGACAAGTGCTCCCCCGGGAAGATGAGTCAGGATACCGCAAGACACCCAGATGTTTTCCTTAGTGCTGCTGCCGTTAAGCCCTGACACGGTTCGGAATTTTCTGCCGCAAGGGTCCCGACTCATCATCACAGAAGTATAGTGGCAGCGGAATCCATAGTCAATACAGCCCGCAAGTGGAGAGTGATCTGTCCGTCGAGGGTTGAAGTCATTACCTGTTGCGGGGAACCCTCTATGAGATTGGCGTTTTGCCGGGCAGGCTCGGGAGCGATTGCGGAATGGAGTTGGCTCGGACATAATACGCGTCACGATTAAGCTGTGGGGAGAAGACTTATGACTGAGGACATTCGATTTGACTTGCCGCAGAGCGCGATTCCGAGTCACTGGTACAACGTGCAGGCGGATTTGCCGCGGCCCCTGCCGCCGGTCTTGCACCCAGGCAGTCATCAGCCGGTGGGACCGGATGACCTGGCGCCGCTTTTCCCGATGCAGCTGATCTTGCAGGAGGTCAGCCAGGATCGCTGGATCGAGATACCGGACGAGGTGCGCGAGATATACAAGCTCTGGCGGCCCACTCCGCTGCTAAGGGCGCGCCGGCTGGAGAAGGCGCTGGATACGCCAGCCCATATTTATTACAAGTACGAGGGCGTATCGCCATCGGGCAGCCACAAACTCAACACCGCCACAGCGCAGGCTTATTACAACAAGCAGGAGGGCATCAACGGGCTGACGACAGAGACGGGCGCCGGGCAATGGGGGACGGCGCTGGCGCAGGCTTGCAGCTTCTTCGATATGGAATGCATCGTTTACATGGTGCGGATCAGTTATGAGCAGAAGCCCTATCGGCGCGCGATCATGCAGAGCTTCGGCGCCAGCGTCACCGCCAGCCCGAGCGATTCCACCAGTGCCGGACGCGCCATCCTGGAGGGAGATCCTGACAGCACGGGCTCGCTGGGCATCGCTATCAGCGAAGCGGTGGAAGTGGCGGCTACCAGCGGCGGGGTATACAAGTATTCGCTGGGCAGCGTCTTGAATCATGTCTTAATGCATCAGACGGTGATCGGGCAGGAAGCGCTGGGGCAGATGGAGTTGGCCGGCGAGTATCCCGATGTGGTGGTGGGACCGACGGGCGGGGGCAGCAATTTCGCCGGTATCGCCCTGCCCTTCCTGCATCAGAACTTGACGGCGGGCAAGCAGACCAAGCTGCTCGGCGTCGAGCCGGCCGCTTGCCCGAGCTTGACGCGGGGCAAATACGCTTATGACTTCGGCGATACGGTCGGCATGACGCCGCTGGTGAAGATGTATACGCTCGGTCATGGCTTCGTGCCGCCGCCCTTGCACGCCGGTGGCTTGCGCTATCATGGCATGGCATCGATCATCTGCGAGCTTTGGGATCAGGATTTGCTGTCGATGCACGCGATACCGCAGTTGGAGACCTTCGGCGCTGCCCTAACATTCGCCAAAGCCGAAGGCATCATCGCGGCGCCGGAAGCGGCGCACGGGATCGCTGGCGCGCTACGCGAGGCGCAAGCGGCGAAGGAAGCGGGCGAGGAGCGCGTCATCCTCTTCAATCTCTGCGGGCACGGGCACTTCGATATGAGCGCATACGACGCCTACCTGGGCGGCGAGCTATCAGATTATGAATATCCGCAGGCGGAAATCGAACGGGCGATGGAGGCGCTGCCGCAGGTGGGGTAGCAGGCTTTATAGAATCACGCGCTAGTCAAGTAGCCCGTCTTTCCAGACACCATTATAATGGAATCAGCCACTACTTGGTGTGTGGGGAGACATAACCCAATGAAGCCTAGACTGCTCGTAATGTCGCTGCTCTGCGCGCTGCTGTTGACCGCCTGCTATCGACAGACTGAAGAGCCTTTTCAGCAAGTCGATAGCGCGGAAGTCGCAACTGTCGCCATGCCGACCAGCATTGAGGCGGTTGTCGAAGACGACGCGGATGCCGCTGAAGCGGGCGCGGATGCTTCTGCCGAAGCTACGCGGCAATACGTGACGCCGGAGACGGCGCCCGGGCAGGTTGAACAGCCGACAGTTGAATTGCTGACCGAGATTCCGATTACCGCTACTCCGGTGGCGGAGACACTGACGCCCTTTGTTCAGCCGACAACCACGCCGTCGTTTGAAGAACAGCTCGACCCCAATCATGAATGCGTTTACACGGTGCAATCGGGGGACAATCTGTTCCGGCTGTCGCTGAATTGGAATACGACGGTGCAGGAAATCATGAACGCGAGCCAGATTGATAGCGATGCCCTTTCGATCGGGCAGTTGCTATTGCGGCCCGGTTGCGAGTATGCGGCGCCGACAGCAAGACCAATAGAATCGCCAGCGCCAGTGCTGATCGAGACCGAGGCGCCCGAAGCGGCGACAGAAGAGGAAATCGCAGCCGAAGTTGAGGATACGGCGACGCCTGGACCGCGGATCCATGTGGTATCGGTTGGCGAGACGATCGAGAGCATATCGTTGAGGTATCGGGTGGATGTCAATGCCTTGATCGCGCTGAACAATCTCATCAACCCGAATCGGCTGTTGGCGGGCCAGGAACTGCTGTTACCGGAATAGTCGTCAAGCCCGTTGGAAGGTCCTGGGGCTGAGGCGGTTCAAAACAGCCCGCGACAAAGCGAGCACATTTTCATAATCATCAAGATGCAGCAGCGCCGTCGGCGTATGTATGTAGCGGCAGGGCGCTGAGATCGGCATGGTCGGGATACCGGCCTGCGCTATGTGAATTGCTCCACCATCGGTGCCGCCGCCATCCATTGTCTTGATTTGGTAGGCGATGTCGTTCGCTTCCGCCGTTTCGCGCAGGAAAGCGAGGGCGCGTGGGTCGGTGATCATCTGCCTGTCGGACAAGGTGATGACGGCCCCTCCGCCGAAACGTGTGCCGGGATTGCCGGGCAGATCGCCCGCATCGGCTTCGCGGTTGGGGTCAGGCACATCGTAGGCATAGGTGCCTTCGAGGACGATGGCGGCATCGGGACCCAAGCGTTCAGCCGCCACTTTGGCGCCCCGCAAGCCAATCTCTTCCTGGACGGTGAAGGCGGCGGCGATGGTGACCGGGTAAGGTCCAGCCTGCAAGATATCGATCAGGATCGAACAGCCGACGCGGTCGTCAAAGGCTTTGCCGCGCAGGACCTTGTCGTTGAGGCGGGCGAAGCTGCTGGCAAAGGCGATGCGGTCGCCGGGTCGGGCCGCGCTTTTGTCCCCCGCGCCAACATCAATCCGAAGATTATCCATGGCGACAGTTTTCATGTCGCGTCCCAGGTGGATCGGTTTCCAGAGGATGACGCCGGGGCTGCGCTGGGCGCCGACTGTGACGCGCAAGCCGGGCAGGATTCGCGGATCGAGGCCCCCGACGTTGGTGAATTGAATGAGTCCGTTGGCGTCAACGGCGGTGACCATCATGCCGACTTCATCCATGTGCGCGGCAATCATCACAATGTAATCGGGATGGACCGTGCCGCGCTGGATGGCGGTGAGGTTGCCGAGGGCATCGACATTGATATCCGTCACGTGATCGCGTATGGCGGGCAGTATGATGCTGCGGACATCGTCTTCTTCCCCGCTTACGCCAATGGCATTCGACAACTCTTCAAGGTGCATTTTATCCCTACCGGTTGACCAACTCAGTGTAAAGTCGCCGAGAGTATAACGGATTATGAGCGCGGCGATAAGATTGCGCCCGCGACAAGGGTGGTCAATACCAGCGACATCGTGTGCATGACGGCTTCTGTGCCGGCTTGTTTAACCGCAGCCCCTCGCAAGTCAGGAGCTTGGCGCACGTAAAACAATGCACTGTTGACACGAGAATATGTAGGGGCGACATATCAAGTCACCCGAAGACGTATTCTACCGCTACGACGGGCGACCGGGTTGGTCGCCCCTACACATTTCAATGTGATTTTAGATGGACCAATGCAGTGCGAGTGAAGGCAAGGCAGACAAAACGCGGACGGCATGGAAACCGCCCACGATCGCGAATCGGGCTTGTGAAACTCAGTTTGGCGTAGGCGTGATAGTCGGAGTCGCTGTCGGGTTCAGGCTGTTGATGATATTGGAAAAGATATTGCCGATTGCCGGTCCCAGCAGCGCCAGAATTACGATAACGACCACCGCGACCAAGACGAGGATCAACGCGTATTCGACCAAGCCCTGTCCACTTGGATTTCTTGGTTTGTGAGCCATCAGACTACTCCTGCGATAAGTGTGTTGGTGAGAATGAAGGATGAGCGATCGATTGATTTCAATATAGCATAGGTTTTTTGAGCGGGCAATCAGGCTATGCTCCGGGCAATGGCGAATTGCGAGAGCATCACCCGAATGCCCAACCCGAAATCAGGAAATGGGCGCTGGGGACTAATCGTAGCGGAGGACGTTCATGACCCGTTCTTGCAGGGCGACGCGGGCGCTGAGAAAGGTGGCGGTCCAGCCGATGAGGAGTGCGGCGATGAAAAGGGCGATGGCGGTGAGGCGGGCGTCGGTCGGCAGGGGGATGGTGATGCCGCCGGCGGCTGATAGCAAGCTAATACAGAGAGCGCTGACGCCAATGCCGATGAGCGCGCTGAGCAAGCCGATCAAGCTGGATTCGATGAACATGACTTGCAGGACGCGGCGAGATTTGAGGCCGATGGCTTTGAGGATGCCGATCTGGCGGCGCCGTTCCAGGGTGCCGAGTGCGACGGTGTTCGCCATGATGACGGCGGCGGCGAAGAGAGAGAGCAGACCGACGATCGTAGGGATAGCGGCGAATTGGTCAATCAGCCGGCTTATCAAACCGTCGATGAATTGCACATCGATAGCCAGGGCGAAGATGACCGAGGAAAGCTCAGCCAGAGCGTGATTAAGCTCGTCAGCGGGCACTTGAAAGGCATAGAGCGTGAATTCCGATGCGAGCGAGGCGGGCAAGACTGCGGGCGGAACAATGCCGCCCGGACCGCCGAAGGCGCCTGCCCCCTCGGTACTATCAACAATGCCAATGACTTCCAGTGCAAGATCGGGCGCGGTTTCCAGTTGAATATGGTCGCCGATGTCAATTTGCAGCGAGTCTGTCAATGCCTTGGGCAAGACGATTAGGCGCTGCCCGGCATCTTCAAGCGTGAGCATGCGCCCGGCGTAGAGTGAAGGCTGGCCGCTGTAGATATCAGGCTTGTCGGATTCCCAGACGGTAAAGTCCAGTTGGCTGTCTTCCGGGGCGGGCGCGCCGTTCACGTTGAGGAGTCCTGCCTCATAAGTATCAATCGTGCTGCGATAAGTGACGTCAACATCGGCGAGGGCGCTGTCGATGGCGCTTTTTATAAGGTTCTGCGGCAAGCCAGGAAAAGGAAATACCAGGATGTTGCCGCCGAAGGTGCGGCTTAGCTGAAGGTTGAGCAGCTCACGCGTGCCCTCGCCGACGAAGGCGATGCTGCTCAGAGCGAACATGCCGGCGCTGAGGGCGAGCAGCGTGATGGCGGTGCGCAGGCGATTGGTGGAGAGGTTGCGCTGGGCGAGGCGGAGTGTGACCATGCCCAGAGAAGGAATTTTGCCGATAAGGAAGATTATGAGCCAAAGGACGGCGATCAATAAGGCGAAGAGGACGAAAACGCCAGTGACGCCGATCACGCCGACCAGATAAGGCGATGGCGCGGAGGCCTCGCCCCCCTCGCTCACCGATGCGAAGCGTCCCGAGTCCCGGAATGCTTCGCGTTCCTCAGGGCTAAGGCGCTCGGCATCTTGCGCCGCAATTTCGGGGACGCGACTTGCGGTCAACTCGAACGATGGACGCACGATATGCCCGACGACTAGCCCCAGGCTGATGGTGACGAAGATGAGCAGCAAGAGGGACTGAAGTATGCCCAGAGCGACAAGGTGATTTTCGTTGGGGCGGAGTATGATGCTTGGGCGGACTTTGACAGCGGTCAGAATGGGGGCGACCGCGAAAATGGCGGTGACAACCAATCCCAGGGTAAAGCCGAAGACGAGCGCCTCCGGGTAGATTTTCCAGACGAGCGCTTGGCGGAGAGCGACCGAGCCATATTCGTTGACGATGACGCTGAGGCCGATGCCGACGACCATGCCGATGACGCTGCCGATGAAGCCCAGCATCAGCCCCTCGGCGAGGAAGAGCGCCGCGACCTGGCGACCGCGCAAGCCGAAGGTTTTGACAGCGGCGATTTCGTTGGTGCGCCGGCGAACGAGGACAAGCATGGTATTCATAATGCCGACTCCGCCAATGAGCAGGGCGCCGAGACCCATCACAACGACAAAGTCGCTGAGATACTGCGAGATGACTTCGTAGCGTTCGAGGAAGTCATAGATATCGGTGGAGCGGGCTTCCGGCGCCAGCGCCTCGACTTCGTCGGCAAGACGATCGAGGGCTTGTTCGTCAGGCGATTCGGGAAAGATGATCCCGATGCGGTTGGGGGCGAAGTCTTCGTTGATGACCACCTGAGCATTGGCGAGATCAAAATAAGCGAAACCGAAGAAGGCGTTGAGGAAGTTGGTCACGCTGCTTTCTTCGGCGACTGAGACGATGCCGCGGACGGTGAAGGGTTCTTGCGTGCCGCTGACGCGCACCGTGTCGCCGACGCTGATATCATTTTGCGCGGCGAGGTTGTCGCTGATGACAACATCGTTGCCGCCGGTGAAGAGCTGAGCGAGAGGCGCATCGGGTGGATCAAGAGCGAGGATGGTATGCGTGGGCGGGTAGGTCTGCGGGTCGATGAAGTTGCTGCCGATGAAGCTGGGACGACCGAATTGCTCTCCGTTGGTTTTGGTGATTTGCATATTGCGTCCGCTCATGAAGGCGGAGCTTCGGGCGTCTTTCGCCCCCGCCCAGGCGAGCAGTTCCTCCAACTCTTCCGGTGTGAAAGCGCGAGGATCGTTGCTGCCGAAGCCCCCAAAGATGCTGTCATTGCGGATGAGCAGATCGCCCTTGACCTCGATGCGGACGTTGTTGGTCAAGGTATCGCCGACAGCGAGGCCCAGCGAGCGCAGGGCGACGACGGTGGCGACGCCGGCCGTGATGCAAAGGATAGCCAGCGTTGTCCAGCGGCCGCCGCGGCGGATGTTGCGCAGCGCGTACATAAAATAGAAGCGGAGGCGGTGGATCATTGAGCGGTCCTGTAGATTTGATGCGCCAACACATCATTGACATTTAACCACAGAGCACACAGAAGTAGAACCAATAAAGTAATGCAAATTTCACTAAGGCAACGATCTGTAGGGATGACATACCATGTCGCCCGAAACCACAAGTTACTGGGGCAGCAGGCGACCAGATTGATCGCCCCTACAAGGCTCGCTTTTTTGTATGACTAACTCGGTTTTACTGAGAGCACAGAGAGAGATGATTGAATGCGGAGACCGACGCCTTCATGCTTGCTTGCCGCTGACAGCTCGACTATATTTGACTCCCATGCGGGAAGTTAGCGCGGTGAAGGAAAGCAAGATGAGCAGACCCGTGATCGGCATCACGAGCGGCGGGCGGAGCGAGGGCTACATCCAATCGCGGCATTACCGAGAATTTTACAGCACGCCAGCGCCATACGTGGATGCGGTGCGGCGGGCGGGAGGCGTCGCCCTGTTAATCCCGCCGGGCGAAGCCTGGGAGCATGTCTTGCCGCTGCTGGATGGCTTGGTGGTGACGGGTGGCACCGATATTGATCCGGACCACTACGACGGCGACAGCCGGAACCCCCATATCTTGCCTGTCGATGCGGAACGCGATGAGAGTGAATTGCGCCTGGTCAGGCACTTGCTGATCGAGCGGGAAAAGCCGCTGCTGTGCATCTGCCGGGGCTTGCAGGTCTTGAATGTCGCCGCGGGCGGGACTTTGCACGAGCATATTCCGGACATTCGCGATGAGGACATACACCGCGACGAGGCGGGTTTATGGGCGATGCAGGATGTGCATGTTGAAGCGGACAGCTTGATCGCCGAAGTGATGGGGCTGACGAGGCTGTCAACATCATCGGGGCATCATCAGGCGATAAAAGCGCTGGGCCCAGGGTTGCGCGTCGTGGCGGTGGCGGAGGACGGCATCATTGAGGCGGTCGAGACTTCAGGGCATCCCTGGTTAATCGCGGTGCAATGGCATCCCGAGGTGACCGCCGCTCATGACGCCAGCCAGCAGGCGCTGTTCGACGCGCTGGTGGCGAAGGCGGGCGAGCGCCAGCGGGAAGGCGCGCTCGGCTGAGACGGGCGCTATTCGATAGTCAGAGTCATGAACTCGAGTTCGCGGTCGAAGCGGGTTTGGCTGCCGAGGGTAATGCCAGGCACGCTGGCGCCGGTCTCGTAGTTGTAGACGATCAGCTTGGCGGCATAATGCCCCGGCTCCAAGACGGATAGATCAATCTCATAAGTGTTTAGCGCATCGTAGAAGACGAAATCCTGCCCTTGCGCTTTGTTGTCGTTTTGGTCGAAAAACTGAACTGAAATGGCGTGCCTCTCCGCTGGCAGACGTTTCCACAAGATGTCGAGTTCGAGTTTGTCCCCGTCTCTGGCAGCCAGCAAGTTGCCGAGTTGAATGTCGTCGTAGTCGACAGCGAGCGGGGCGTCGCTTAGGGCAAGCTCGCAGGGAAATCCAGGCCGCAGGAAGACCTCGATGACGGCAGCATCTGCGTCGGCGACCCGCCCGCAGGAATTGAAATGGCGGGAAAGCCAGGAACGGTATGGTTCAGCCAGATCTTGTTCCGGCGCGCTGGGCTCATAGGCAAGGAGAAGCAGGCTCTTGGATCTCACATGATCGTAACTATGATAGGCGCGCAGACTAGTGTCCGAGTTTGAAGCTTCGATCAGTTCTTCAATGTCAAGCCGAAGGAGACCCGCGTCAGATTTAAGGGCAGTCAAATGATCTCCGCGGGCTATGGCTGATGCTGTATCGAAAGAGTATATGGCGAGGATCGCCGAATCTCCATCTGGGGCGATGGCGCCGGAGCGGTCGATCATGCTCGCATATCGGGCAAAGGTTTCGCTTAACGAGGCGGTGGCGTCACAAGTGTCGCGCAGATCTCCCAGCCTGTAGATCAAGACCTGCTCGTCCGCGTAAGAAGCGGGAATGTCGACAAAGCTTTGAGCCAGATGTTCGTCTGTAAATGATCCGCGATGCAAGACGATATGCGTGAAGCCGTCAGATATTAGTTGCGCGTGGGCGGCGGTAAATTCGTCCATGTTGCTCCCCAGGCAATTGATGGACTCGCCAGCGCGCCATGCGCCAAGCAGCAGGTTGCCCTCAATGTAATTGTAGGCGGACCCGGGGGTGCGAGAAGCCAGCCCCTCCACTTGCGGATATCCGTGCAAACTCTGATGGTAGAGGTATCGTTTTGACCGGTCGCGTCCCATGGGCAGATTGATCAGGCGAATGGAATCCTGACCAGGTTCGACAGCCAGCCAATCAATCCATTGATAGCGCGGTTGATACCGGTGATAGGATCGAATCGGCCGCTGGTAGTATTCAAATGCTAGCAATGTTATGACGATGAGGACAGCACTGGCGCGCAAATTACGCGGGATATGGACCAGGATTGCCTGTAAGCCGTAACAGCAGAGTACGGCGAGCGGCAGAAGGATGCCGATTTGAGGAAATGTTAACTGCCAAAATGCTTTAGTGAGCCAAGGAACGAGTATATCCAAGTAATACTTTGGCAGGAGGAAATCAGAATAGACCTGCCCGTCAATTTGAAGAACGTGACCAAGACGTAAAACGACGAAAAAGACAAGCAGAATCAGCCAAGGCGCCATAAGGCGACGATTTGCGCTACGGAAAAGACCGACGACAATTAGCAGAAGCGGCAAAAAACCTAGATAACCATTAGGAGGTACCTTCGGCGGCGCGCGATGAAACAGCATATCGAATACCGTTGGTGTGAAAGGGTGACGCGGGTTGACTAGAAAAACCAACAGGTCGGTGCTGTTAGGCGCGTCGGCGCCTTTGTCCAGAGCCTCGCCGAGAAAGTTCGGGTCGACGATCATCGGATAGAGGCGTATTATTCCAATTGACGCCGCGACCAAAACCGTCAGCGCCACCCCGAACCAGAAGCGCTGTTCCCGCCATCGCGTTGCAGCCAGGTATAGTGTGTAAAGAGCCATCGTTATGAAAAGACAGACAAGGTTATACAAGATGATGAAGGCGGTCAATCCTGCGAAGAAGCCGGCCGCGAACAGCCATTGCCAGCGCTCCTCGACAATGCCGCGATGGAAGGCATAGAGCGCGAGCGGAATCGTCCAAATGGTTATTTGATCTAAATGACGAGCGTGAGGCAAAAAGTACGGACTAAAGCTGAAAATGACGGCGCCAGCCAGCGCAATCCACTTGCCCAAGAACAATTGCCGAAGAAAGATGTAGCTGGCCAGGGCATTTGAAAACACCGTAATCATATAAGTGAGGAAGAACGCGTTGACGGCCGGCAAGACAGCCTGCAATCCGCCAAATATGAAAACATGCGGAAGACCTAAATGATGGAAGGCAAGCGACAAACCATCGGGATAAAACAGCAGCTCAGTGTAAAAATAATCCGCTCTCCCCGTCAGCAGCAATTTGCCGTACCAGGCGTCCCAAAACTCGATTAATACATCGGCATCGCCTGGAGGGCTATGCACCGAATGTACATCGAGGATTTGCTGCGCCAAGGGCCAGGTCGTCGCGATGATGAGCAAGGGGACGATGATCAGGAAATGGAGATGATCGCGAAGCAGACGAATGATAGATTTCAAGCGTTGATCCATATTGATAATTGCGGAAATCGACATCTACCCAAGAATCACTCTAGCACAGCCGCAAGGAATGTGAAAGAACACCAGCACCCTAGGAATCCATACGAATCCGAGTGATTTCCAGTTCGCGGTCGAAGGGAGTTTGGCTGCTGAGCAAGACGCCGGGCAAGCTGGCGCCAGTCTCGTAGTTGTAGACGATCAGCTTGACGGCGTAATGCCCAGGCTCCAGGCCAGACAAATCAATCTCATATCGATCTAGCGCCTCACGGTGGAAGACGAAGTCCTGCCCTTGCGCCTTACTGCCATTTTCATCGAAGAATTGAACTGAGAAAGCATGCGCCTCGGACGGCAGCCGTTTCCAAAGGATGGTGAGTTCCAGCTCGTCCCCGTCTCGAGCAGCTAGCAAGTTGCCTAACTGAATGCCGTTGTCGTAGTCGACGGACAGTGGCGCGTCGCTTAGGGCAAGCTCGCAGGGGAAATCCGGACGCAGGAAGACCTCGATGACGGCGGTTTCCGCATCGGCGATGCGTCCGCAGGAATTGAAGAAGCGTGAGATCCAGCTACGGTATGTATCGGCCGGTTTATGGTCGGTCGCCTGAGGGTCGTAGGTGAAGAGGATGACATCGTTGGCGACGAGCGCGATCTGAGAGTCGGAGGGCTGTTCCGTTGTGTCAGCCAGGTTTTCGCCTGGGATATCTTGTACCCGCAGCGGCCTGAAGCCATGCAAATCGTAAAGGATTGCCGAGTAATTCTGCGTATTGCCCGCGACAACGGTTGCATAGGGATGGACGCTTAGGTGCGAAGCCCCGCGCATAGGGACAACAACTGCCTCTTCGACAGATTTCAAGTGCGGGAGAGCGTCCGGACTCAAGAACGCCGACAAATTGCAGCTTTCGTCCAGGTCTTCGACGAGGAAGATGCTGACGAATTTGTCGCTGTATGCTGCTGGAACGTTGACGAAGTTGGCGGCTATCGACTGGTGATGGATGAGATCATGATGCAGCAGGATATGTGTGAAGCCATCATTGAGCAATTGCGTCTGGGCGGCGCTGAAATGCGCCTCGCTGCCGGGCAGGCAATTGAAAGTCCTGCCAGCGCGCCAGTTATGCAGCAGAAGGTTAGCCTCGAAGTAGTCAAAGGCGCTTGACGGACTGCGGGTGGGCCGGCCTTCGGCATGGGGATAGCCATTATAGGTCTGGTAAAAGCCGTAGACTTTGGAGTTGCGGCTGCCGGCCGGCAGATTGATCAGGTGGATAGATTCCTGGTCGTCTTGCTGTTGCAGCCAGTCGCTGAAATCCAGCCGGCCTTGTGGGAGGGCAAAGGGCTTCGGTTCGACATAATACTCGAACGCCACCAAGCCCGTCAAAAGCAGAATGAGGAGTCGTTTGCGCTTTCTTGGCATCAATTGCAAGAGCGCAGTCAATCCACAGCAGGCGAGCGCGGCGAAAGGGAACAGCGTGCCGGCATGGAAGTTATCAGTTGCCCAGAACGGCTTGAATAAATGGGGAAGGGCTTCCGTCAAATAATGTTTCGGCAAGATGACATCCGGGTAGTGCGCCGTGTTGAAGGTCAGAGATGAGCCGAGGCGAAGGATCAGGAACGGGAGGGCTAGAATCGTCCAAGGCAGCAATCGGCGGCGAGATTCGCTTTTGGCAAATGCCAAGGCGACCAGGAACAAGGGAATATAACCGAGAAAGACGACATTGCGCCAGCCGTCATTCACCAACTCGCTTGGGCGCAACCCAGGGAAGAGCGCGGCGAGAACAGGCTGGAAAACAGGATGATGGTAGTTGACGAAGTAGCCGAGCAATTCTTTGCCGATTTCTCTGCCTTCATTTTTGGACAGGGCACCGGACAGCCCTTGCGGATCCGCCAGCATCGGGTAGAAGCGCAGGAACAGGAAGCCCGCCATGACGATCAACAGCAGGCTCCCGTTTAGCCAAAACGCGCGATCGCGCCACCTCGTCATCGCGAAGTAAGCAAAATAGAATCCCAGCATTATCAAAAGGCAGACAAGCGTGTACATCCCGATGAAGGCGGTGGCGCCGATAACCGCGCCGGCAATTACCATAAATCGCAGGCGACCTTCGACCAAGCCACGATGCAGGAAATAGAGCGACAAAGGGATTGTCGCGATGAAAGCGATGTTAGTGTGCGCGGGACGGTCCATGATAAAAGCGCTTGTGCCGAAGACGGCCGCGCCAAAGAGCGCGACCCATTTATCGCGGAAGAGATAATTCAGGTATATGTAACCAGCTGCCGCGTTCAGGAAAGTGAGCAGGAGAAAAGTCAGGTTGAAGGCCTTTGCCGGGGGGAAAATGGTCTTCAAGACCGCCATAGTAGCCATGTGCGGCAGACTGAAATTATGGAAGGCCAGCGACACGCCGCTTGGATGGAAAAGCAAGTCAGTGAAAAAGTAGTCGGCTCGGCCGGTGATCAAGCGCTCGAAATACCAGGCATCCCAAAAAAGCATATTTGAGTCAATATTGTCCTGCACCAGCCAGAAGCCTTCGCGATCGAAAACGTGGATGATAGTGGGCCAGCTCAACGCGCTGATGACGAGCGGCATGATGATCAAGAACGGCAGGTGATGACGCAGGGCGCGCCAAAGCTTATGCATGAGCCCTATAGGGAATCCGATGCGGTCGATGAGTTGAACTTCACTTTTAACTTATCATCGTGGCGCAAGCTTGCAAAGTGAAATCGCGTCAGGCTCTTCCTGCACAGACGCTGTTAAAACGCAGGAAAATTCAGGCGGAGTCCAGCCAGGCGGCGGCGTCCTTGGCGAAGTAGCTGATGATCATATCGGCGCCGGCGCGTTTGATGCTGATGAGACTCTCAAGAGCGGCTCCTTCGAGATCAAGCCAGCCTTGGCGGGCAGCGCCGTGGATCATGGCGTACTCGCCGCTGACCTGATAGGCCGCCAGCGGCAAGTCGAAGCGGCGGCGCGCTTCGTTGAGAATATCGAGGCTGGGCAGAGCTGGTTTGACGAGCAGGATATCGGCGCCTTCGCCCACATCCAGGGCGATTTCCTTGAGCGCTTCACGGCGATTCGCCGGGTCGAGTTGATATTGTTTGCGATCGCCGAAACTGGGCGGGCTCTCCGCGGCATCGCGAAAGGGACCGTAGAATACGCTGGCGGCTTTGGCGGCATAGCTCATCACGGCGACATGCGACATGGCATCGGCATCGAGAGCCTGGCGAATTGAGGCGACCATTCCATCCAGCATGCCGGAGGGCGCGATGATATCGGCGCCGGCGCGGGCATGGATGACAGAGGCGCGAGCCAGCAGTTCCAAAGTGGGATCGTTGAGCAGGTAGCCGAGCGGCAAGTTGGGATCAAAGTGGGGATTGTCCGGCGTATTGATCAGGCCGCAATGCCCGTGGTCGGTGTATTCGCAGAAGCACATATCAGAGATGACGACAAGATCGGGAGCGGCTTCCTTGATGATGCCGATGGCGCGGGGGATGATGCCTTCTGGATCAAAATTATCGCTGCCACAGGTATCCTTTTCCGCCGGGATGCCGAAGAGGATGACAGCGGGAAGGCCGAGGTCAGCGATCGCTTTGGCTTCGGCGGGCAGTCGGTCCAACGTTAGTTGGAATTGCCCGGGCATGGAATCGATGGGAATTCGCTGGTCGCGGCCATGACGGATGAAAAGCGGATAGATGAAATCATCGGGCTTCAGCGATGTTTCGCGGACCAGGCGTCGGAGTGACGCGGACAAACGCAAGCGGCGTGGACGCAAGGACCGGCGAAAAGTGGCGACTTCTTCCGCGGGCTTTGTCTTCAGATCATGTTCTGCCATAGTGAGATTCCCTCGGGACCGCGCCGGATCACCAGGTCTCCCAATGCGCGACATCGTCATACAGGCGGCGCCCGCCCGCGCGCAGGGGACCGCTGGCTCCCTTGGCATCAGCGGGATAACCAAAAGAGATCACCAAGCGCGTCTGGTGGTCGCCTGGGATGCCGAGCAAATCGCGAGCTTCATCGGGTTGGTAGATGGTGCCAAGGCAGGAGCCGATGCCGAGTTCGGTAGCGGCCAGCTGCATATAAGCGGCGCTCTGCCCCGAATCAAAGAAGTGCCAGAGTGTACGCTCATTTTCAGTCGGCACGACGATGACCACGCAGAGAGCGGCGCCGGCGACATGCCCCATACCCGCGCCAAGCTGAGCCAATTGGGCGAGACGTCTCTTGTCTTGCACGGCGATGAAATGCCAGGGTTGGCTGTTTTTGGAGCTTTGGGCGCGCCGCCCGGCATTGAGGATGCGCTCGATATGGGCGGGCTGAAGCGGCTCGTCGCGAAACTCGCGGATGGCGCGTTTGCTTTGGATGGTGTCCCAAACGTTCATGGCTGTTCTCTCGTTTCAACTGTTTTTCGGTTGAGTCTCCGATTTCGCCAAGCGCCTCGCCTAGTCGTCCACGTTAGGACCTGAGATGGACGAATTCGGCTGAAATGCCCTGTAGCCTTTCATTTCTCCGCGCAGCATATCGTTGATTTCGGCTTCGTAGACCATTTGCGCTTCCACATCGGCTTCCATGGCGAATTCCAGCATGACCTCGGCGACCGAATCCTTGACTGTGCGTTTGATCAATTCCTCCAGTTCACTTACCGTCAATTCCGCGATGGCTCTGTTGTCCATATCTCTTGGGCGAAGCAGCCGCGGTACGACTGTTTGACCCGGCTCCTTTCATCTTGGATGCCTTCGATTGTAGCAAGGAAATATTCAGCCTGCCTCAGCCGCCGAGAAAATTTACACGTTTCTGACATTTGGCTGGCGCCTGCCGGCTCTGCTTTTTATACGCACGGACAGGAGAAAAGGCGCGCTAAGCCGGCTTTGCATAGGCGGCGCGAAGGCGGCGATACTTGTCGAAAGCCCAAGAGTATGTGACACTGCGCTCTGCAAATCGGGCTGAACTGGCGATGGTCATGTTGTTAATAGCCGCAGGCCTCATCATGTTTTTTGGCAGCGTTGTGCAGGGCGCGATAGGCTTCGCCTTGGGCATGATCGCGGTGCCGCTGCTGGTGGAAGCCGGTTTCAGCTTGTCGCAGGCGGTGGCGCTGACGACATTGGCGATCGGCATTCAGGTGCTGTTTGGCGCCTGGCAGTTGCGGGCGCATATCCCTTGGGGCGATATCAAACTGGCCGCCGCTCTGCGATATCTCACCCTGCCGATTGGCGTACTGCTCCTGCTTTCTGTTGAGAGCCTGGCCGCGGAAGACATGAAGCGCCTGGTCGGGCTGGGCGTTTTGCTGGGCGCGCTCCTGCGCGGATTCGCGCGAAGCGGGACCGTACGTGACTTGCCAGCTGCCGTTTCCATCGCGACCTTCTGTCTCAGCGGCTTATTGCAGGGATTAGTGGCGATGGGCGGTCCGCCCTTGGTGCTGTGGATGACAACACGCGCTTTCAGCGCAAGGCAGGCCCGCGCTTTCACCATGACGCTTTTCTTGCTGAACGCGCCGGTGCAAGTAGCCCTGCTGCTGTTTTTATCGCGGACGATGAGCGCCGATGTCCTCTTGCTGGCGCTTGCTTTGGCGCCGGTAATCTATCTCGGCACGACGATCGGCGTACGGGTCGGCGATCGCTTCTCCAAGCCGCTGCTGAACAAAGCCGCGCTGGGCGTTCTGCTGCTGATCGCCCTCAACGCGATAATCTAGTGGGGACAGGTTGCTGATGGGTGAGAGAGATGCGCTTGCGTTCAGCCGCGATGAGATGCGGCGATTCGGCTACGAAGTTATCGACCGGCTCATCGATTATTATGACGAACGTGCGAACAGACCGGTGGTGGGCGAGCTGGATCATGAGGCGCTGGAGGCCATCCTGCATGAGCCGCTGCCGAAAGAGGGACTGCCCTGGCGCGAAGTATTGGAGCAGTTTGAGCGGCAGGTGGTCGCGCCGACCAATCATGTCGATCATCCGCGCTTCTTCGCCTATATACCGCTGGCGAACAATTTCGCCGGTGTGATGGCGGATGCGCTGGCGGCGGGCTATAACATCTTCAACGCAGTCTGGCTGCAGGGCGCGGGCGCGGCTCAGGTCGAGCGCCTGACGGTGGATTGGTTGCGGCAGATATTTGGCTTGCCTGAGAGTGCCGGCGGCAGTTTCCTCAGTGGCGGCTCGGTTGCGAATCTGACCGGTTTGGCGGTGGCGCGGCAGGTGCGCCTGGCAGGCGAGATGACCGGCGCCATCGCCTACTGCTCGGACCAAAGTCATTTCGCGATTTCACGCGGAATGCGGCTGCTGGGTTTCGCCCCGGGGCAACTGCGGGTGATCCCGAGCGATGAACGTTTCCGGCTCTCCCTGGCCGATTTGCGCGCTGCGATTAGGTCCGATCGCGCGGCGGGACGGAGACCATTCTGCGTCATCGCGACGGCTGGCACGACCAATACTGGCGCGATCGATCCGCTCGCGGAACTGGCCGATCTGTGCCTGGAGGAGAAGCTCTGGCTGCATGTCGACGGCGCTTACGGCGCGCCAGCCATGCTCTGCGAACGAGGCAAGCAAGCGCTGCGCGGCTTGGAGCGGGTTGATTCCCTGGCGCTGGACGCGCACAAGTGGCTGTTTCAGCCGATCGAATGCGGAGTCCTGCTAGTCCGCGAGCGGCGCTGGCTGGCCGAGACCTTCAAGGAACAAGGCGAATACCTGAAAGACATTGAGCAGACCGGCGAAGAAATCAACTTCATGTATCAGGGACTGCAACTGACGCGGCAGTTCCGCGCGCTGAAACTGTGGATGACGTTCAAGGTTTTCGGTCTGGACGCCATCAGCCAAGCGATCCAAGCGGGCTTCGAGAATGCGGAACTGGCGGAGGCGCTGCTGCGCGACGCGGGCTGTTGGGAGATTGTGACGTCCGCGCAGATGGCTATCGTCACCTTCCGCTATAGACCCGCTGACGGCGATGAGGCGCTGGCGAATCAAGTTACGCATGACCTGGTAGGCGCGCTGCTGGAAGATGGCTACGCCTTCGCTTCGGGCACGCAATTGCGCGAGAAGACAGTGTTGCGGATGTGCTGCAACAATCCCCGCACTACACCGGAAGATCTTAAAGAGACTATCGCTGTAATGGGGCAACTAGCGGCAAAATTGGAAGATATCTATTAACATTACTTGAATGCCGCGCATTAAATTCGAGAGGATCTAACATGCGAAACACCAATCCTCGAGACCAGCTAAAGCTCAGCGCTAATGATATGCGTGAAATGGGCTACCGCATCATTGACATGCTAGTGGATTATACTGGGGCGCAAGCCCAATTTCCGGTGACGCGAGCGCTGGATCACGCGACATTCGAGGAAATCCTGGACGAGCCCCTCCCAGAGGATGGAACGGATTGGCAAGACGTGTTGGAACAGTTTGAGCGACAGGTGCTGACAACTATCGATCACCTGGATCATCCGCGCTTCTTCGCCTATATTCCATCCTCCAGCAACTTCGTTGGCGCTATGGCGGATGCGTTGGCTTCCGGCTACAACATTTTCAACGCCTTATACCCGCTTGGGACCGGCGCGGCGGTAGTCGAAAGGCTGGCCATCAATTGGCTGCGCCAGCTATGCGGCATGCCGGAAGAGGCGGGCGGTTTGTTTGTTAGCGGCGGTTCAGTGGCGAATCTTACGGGATTGGCGGTGGCGCGGCAGATCCAGTTGAGAGGCGATATGCGCGATGCCGTCGCTTACTGCTCAGATCAGGCGCACTTCGTCATTGCACGCGGCTTGCGCATCCTCGGTTTCGCGCCGGAACAACTGCGAGAAATCCAGACTGACGAGGATTTCCGGCTCCCAGTGGCGGATCTCGAACGGGCGATAGCGGAGGACAGAGCGGCGGGACGCAGACCGTTTTGTGTTGCCGCGACCGCGGGCACGACCAACTCCGGCGCGGTGGATCCCCTGAATGACCTGGCGGATCTGTGTGAGCGGGAGGATCTTTGGCTGCATGTCGATGGCGCTTATGGCGCGTCCGCCTGCTTGACGCAATATAGAAAACAAGCGCTGGCTGGCATTGAACGCGCGCATTCACTGACTTGGGACGCGCATAAATGGATGTTCCAACCGGTTGAGTGCAGCGTTCTGCTGGTGCGCGATCGTCATTGGCTAAGCGCTACCTTCAAGGAAACAGCCCATTTTCTCACTGATGCCGAAGCGCACAGCAAAGAAGAAGTTGGCGAAGAATTGAACTTCATGTATCAAGGCATTCAATTAACGCGTTATTTCCGCGCCTTGAAATTTTGGATGAGCCTGAAAGTATTTGGCTTGCGTGCTATGCGGCGGGCGATTGAACGGGGATTTGAACTGGCGGAATTGGCGGAATCGCTCTTGCGAGACGCGGGAAACTGGGAAATCGTCACGCCGGCGCAGATGGCGATTGTGACCTTCCGTTACAAGCCGGCTGATGGCGATGAAGCGCTGGCAAACTGCGTGACGGATGAGTTGCAGGGCGCCATGGCCGCGAATGGATTCGCCTTCGCTTCAACCACCAAGCTGGGTGGGAAAACGGTCATGCGCCTGGTCACGAACAATCCGCGCACGACGGCATCCGATTTGCGGCAAACTGTTCAGATCATGGGGCGGCTGGCGGCGGAGTTGGAGACGCAACTCCAAGACGCAGCCGAATAAGCCGCCGCCAAACGCGCCATCTGTACAGACTATACAGATAGCAGGCAGTTGCTAAAATACGCCCTGCCCTTCAGGGCGCAAGTTTCGTGACACACCATTGAAGGTGGGCTCTGTGGACATCAACTTCGTCGGAGTTTCGCTGGCGAGTTTTCTCTTCATCGCCTTGGCGGCATTTCAGATTGGACGGCTGGCCACGCTGTTTCACCTGCCGCTGATCACCGGCTACCTGGTTGCTGGGATCCTGGCCGGTCCTTTCATCTTTCAATTTATCGCGACCCTGGATGTCGAGGCTTTGCGCTTCCTGGACGAGACCGCCCTGGCTTTCATCGCCTTCGCCGCCGGCAGCGAGATGGCGCTGGATGAACTGCGCGGGCGCTATCGCAGCATCGGCTGGAATACGGTGACGCAGATCGTCGCCGTCTACATTGTCTGCGGGGCCGCTATCCTGCTGCTCGCGGATCACATCCCGTTCATGCGCGATTTAAGCCCGGCTGGGCGGATCGCGGCCGCCCTGCTCGGCGGAACGATCTTGGCGGCGCGCTCCCCGTCATCGGCGATCGCCATCATCAACGAAATGCGGGCGCGCGGACCATTTACCAAGACTGTGCTGGGCGTGACACTGGTTAAGGATGTCTTGATCGTCGTGCTATTCGCGCTGAGCACCTCTATCGCGGCCACCCTGCTCACGGACAGAAGCTTCGATGTCGGTTTCATCCTGCTGGTTTCTTTCGAGGTCCTGGCTTCTATCGGGCTGGGCATATTGGTCGCCCAGGTGATGGCGCTGGTCTTGCGCAACCATTGGGAAGACTGGTTGAAGATTCCGCTCTTGCTGCTTATCGGCTACCTGGTCTTTTTCTTCGCCGGCGAGATACGAGATTGGAGCTATGACAATCTGCCCGTGAAATTGCTGTTTGAGCCGCTGCTGATCTGCCTGGTCGCGAGCTTCTGGCTGACTAACCGCTCGCCATACCGGAGCGAATTGCGACACCTGCTGCACCAGGTCGAGATGCCGATTTTTGTCATCTTCTTCACGCTGATTGGCGGTTCCCTCGATATCGGGATCGTGATGCTCCTGCTGCCGATCACGGTCGCGATATTCCTCGCCCGCTTGCTGGCGCTTTTCATCGGCGGATATATTGGCGGTGCGGTGGCGGGCGATCCAACCCAATTCAATCGACTGACCTGGATGGCTTATATCACGCAGGCCGGTGTGGGTTTGGGTTTGGCGAAAGATGTCGCCAATGAGTTCCCCGAGTTGGGCAATGACTTCACGACATTGATGGTGGCGGTGATCGTCATCAGCCAACTGGTCGGACCGCCCTTCTTCAAGTTCGCCATCCGTCTGGTGGGCGAATCCCACCTGCCCAAAGATATCCAGGATGACGAGGTGCTAGACGCGGTTATCGTGGGCATAGAGAATCAGTCGCGTCAACTGGCGGAGCGCTTGCTGGCGCATGGCTGGCGCGTGAAGCTGGTAGATGTGGATCAAAGTCATGTGTCCAATGCCCCGGCCAGCGACGGCTTGCGGCATGAACATTGGCTGCCGGCGGTATCGGCTGAGGAAATCGGCAAGATCATTGAACCTAAGACCGAGGTCGCGGTGACGATGCTGCCGGACGATGCCGAGAGCTTGAAGCTCTGTCAGATCTTCTATGAGGACTTCGGCATCACGCGGCAGATCGCCCGGCTCAATACCTACAACTTGCTGGAGGACTTCCGCGAACTGGGCGTGCACGTGCTGGATCCCACCAATGCCATGGTGCATCTGCTAGATAATTTTGTGCGGGCGCCACAGTTGGCGGCAATGGTCTTTGAAGATGACCCCGATCACGATGTGACACAGGTGACAATCACCGATCCGAGCGTCGATGGCTTGCATCTGCGCGAATTGATCTTGCCCGATGATGTGCTGGTGATGGCGATTGTGCGGCGCGGCCATGCCATTGTGCCGCATGGCTATACAAATTTGCACCTGGGCGATGAATTGACGCTGATCGGTCCGACGGAAAGTTTGGACGAAGTAGCCTTGAAACTGGGCTACTGACTTACCTCCCCCAATCACGAAAGAAACATTGCAGGGGCAACTGACGAGCTGTGTCGGCGGCCTAGTGGGTGTCTACGCGACCCACGCGCCCCCTGTGAGTCGCCCGCAAATCTAATACGCATTCACCCGGTTTAGCTCACCACGCAACCGGCGGCCTGGTGACTGTCTACGCGACCCTTGGCTCGCCCACTTTACAGATGAACTTCGGTTCGGACGCCCCCTTGGCTAGCCCGCTTCTGTGCTGAATTCGAATAGTTTGAATTCTCCAATACGAGAACATACAGTCGCCTATGCCACTCCGATTTCTGCTACCCTGTCACTATGAACCCCAAATCGCCCATCCAAAATCTAACCCGAAAACATGCCCTTACCAACCCAGATACAAACCTTTACTGCTCAAAATCCATTGTTCAGTCTCCAAAATGTCGCTGTATCCATACTGTATAGATATAGATTGAGCTGTAAGTTTTTTGTTTATATAAAAAGCTGTCCTTTATGTATGCCAATGGTGTACTTTTGTGCTCCTTTTTTGTCCTTTCTAGTCCTTTTCTGTCCTTTGCATCGGAGTGACATGACCTTGACAGGACGCAGACAATGGCAAAGCATCTCTGGCTTCTCTTGCCGAGACCTATGGCTGTCAGCGATCTATATCGCGGGATCATTTACCGGCGCTGCTAATGGAATTTCCGACAAGCCCGGCAGATGATGCTGGACGCGAAGTAAGACTTCAAGCAACTCAAGACATCAGTGTTATTACTCGCAAAGCGCAAGAACGGGAAGGGAATGAAGCTATGACGCAGTTGCCGGTGGCGATAATTGGCGGGGGACCTGTTGGTTTGGCGGCGGCGGCCCATCTGCTGGAGCGGCGTCAAAACGTGGCGCTCTTTGAAGCGGGCGAAACGGTCGGCGCCAGCGTGCTGGACTGGGGGCATGTGCGCATGTTCTCGCCCTGGCAATTCAACGTGGACAGCGCCTCGGTCCGGCTGTTGGAAGGCACCGGCTGGCTGATGCCGCCCGCCGATGAGTTGCCCAATGGCGCGGAACTCTACGAAAGCTACCTGCGTCCCCTGGCTGAATTGCCGGCGATGCGCGCGGTGATTCGCACAGGCGCGCGCGTAACCGCTGTCAGCCGGCGTCACCGCGACAAAGTGAAGGATAGCGGGCGCGCTCAGGCGGCATTTCAACTGCATACGCTTACGGCGGACGGCGAGGAGTCGCTGGTTGAGGCCCGCGCGGTGATTGACGCCTCGGGTACCTGGCGCAAGCTGAATCCCCTGGGCGCCAATGGACTGCCAGCCCTCGGCGAGATCCACCTAAGCGGGCGCATCGCCTACGGGATGCCGGATGTCAAAGGGTCTGACCGCCCCCGTTATGCCGGGCGGCGCGTGATGGTGGTCGGCAGCGGACATTCCGCCATCAACTGCCTGCTTGACTTGATGAGCTTGAGAACCGAAGAACCGGCAACGGAGATCGTCTGGGTGATGCGCGGGGACAATTTGCGGAAGGTCTATGGCGGCGGCGAGAATGACGCCTTAAAAGCCCGCGGTCAACTGGGCTTGCGGATCAAGGCCGCCGTCGAGGCCGGCGCATTAGAGATTGCGGCGCCTTTCCGCATCGGACGAGTTGTGGCCCCGGGCGACGGGCTGCGGGTGATCGGTGATAAGAATGGCGTCGAAAGCAGCGTCTACGCCGATGAAATCATTGCTTGCACCGGGGCGCGACCTGACTTGGCGATGTTGGGAGAGCTGCGGCTGAACCTCGATCCGGCGGTGGAAAGCAGCCGCGCGCTGGCGCCGCTGATTGACCCGAATCTGCACAGCTGCGGGACCGTGCGGCCCCATGGCGAAGCGGAGTTGCGGCAGCCGGAGAAGGATTTCTACATCATCGGCATGAAGAGCTACGGACGGGCGCCGACCTTCTTGCTGGCCACTGGTTATGAGCAAGCGCGGTCCGTGACAGCGGCGCTCTGCGGCGATTGGGAAGCGGCCCGCGATGTGCAATTGAATCTGCCGGAGACGGGCGTGTGCGTCACGGATTATGCCAATGGCGATATCTGCTGTGATCCAGTCAACCTGGGACCGCAACTGGTTTCTCTCGGGGAGATTGCGCTGGCGCCGCGCGTACCGGAAGGCAACTGTTGCTAGCTCGCGGCGGCGGTGACCGGGCACAATCATCGTCTAAGAGAACGGGACTGAAAAACCCAGGAGTGAACTATGGCGCATCCACTGGTGGAGCAGTTGCGATTTACGCGGCGGGAATTTCTGCGCTGCCTCGATGGCATCAGCCTGCAAGACGCCTACACGCGGCATGGGCAGATGAATTGCATCAGTTGGATCATCGGGCATCTCGCCACCCATGAGAACAATGTCTTTGTGTTTTTGGCGCAAGGCAAGGTCGTTCAGCCGGACTTGCGCAAAGTCTGCGCGCCCGGCAGCCCGCCCTCCGCGCCCAAGCTCGATGACATGTGGGCTGCCTGGCATGAGATTACCGCAAATGCTGATATATTTCTCGACACGCTGACCAGCGAGAAGTTGCAGGAGCAATTTCAGTGGAAAGGCGAACCCCTGGACGAGTCCATCGGCACGATGCTGCAGCGCGTGATTTATCATTACTGGTTCCATCTGGGCGAGGCGCACGCGATTCGACAGATCTTGGGACAGCGCAAACTGCCGGAGTTCGTCGGCAGCATGAATGACGTGCCCTACCTGCCCCACTAGCTGACTGCCATGAGCGGACCGCGCATCGGCATCACTATGAGTCTCGAAGGCGGGCGGCAGACGCTCGACAGTCGTTACGCGCGGGCGGTAGAGGCGGCTGGCGGCATACCCATAGTGGTCCCCATAATTGAACACCAAGAGACGGCGCGGGCAATCGCGGCGGTGCTGGATGGTTTGATCATCACCGGCGGTCCGGGCATCACACGCGGCTTGATCGGCGAACTGCCGGTGGACTTGCCGGCGGTGGATGAGCGCCGCGATCGCAGTGATGCTTTGATCTATAACGCGATGACGGACCGGCCTTTCCTCGGTATCTGTTATGGTATGCAATTTGCCAACGCCCTGGCGGGCGGCAGGATCTATGCCGATGCGCAGGCTCAGGCGGCCTCTGACGCGCACAGCGCCGAGCGCGGCGGGTCGGAGCACCAGATCCAGATCGCAGGTGAGAGTCATTTGCGCGCGATCCTGGGGACAGATCTGATGATGACCAATTCACATCATATACAAGCGATCGCGGAGGTGGGCGCGAGCTTACGGGTGTCGGCGCGGTCAGGGGATGGTCTGATCGAAGCGATTGAATCGGCCGACGGGCGGATCATCGCGGTGCAGTTTCATCCGGAGCGCATGCTGGAGCGGGCGCTGCCGCTATTTGAGGACTTGGTCAGACGGGCGAGCGCGGCTAGAGCAGGCCGATCAAGCGCGTCAGCAGGTCCGGTTTGATATAGCCATGCTGCTGATACCAGGCGAAAGTGTCGCGCAGGCTGGTCTCGATGTCGATTTCCGGCGGACCTAACTCGCGGTGGGCTTTGCGGGGGTCGAAGGTGACATGGAATTTGCCGAGCCGAGTCTGGTCCGCGTCCATCGGCGTCTGGATACCCAGACGGCGCAGCAATTCGATGAAGCGAGCGATCGGCTCCAGCAGGGGGTCGGGCGTTGAGAACAGAGGCGGGCGTACATTGCAAGCAGCGGCGATCAGCCCGAACCACTGGCGGTAGGACAGGTTAGCGGCGCTGAGGATGTAGCGTTCGCCGCTTTTGCCGCGCTCAATGGCTTTGAGGTGGGCGCGGGCGACATCGCGCACATCAATGACCGACAAGCCGCCGGATGACATGGGCACGAGCCATTGGTAACGCGCCGTCTCGATGATGAAGCTGCCCGAGATGGCGTTGACATCACCCGGTCCAATGATGACCGCCGGGTTAAGGGTTACGATATCCATACCATTAGCGACGAACTCGGCGACAATTTCTTCCGCTTTCCACTTGGTATAGGCGTAATAGAAGCGCTCGGGCGGCAGGTTGAAAGCATCGCTTTCGTCGGCGGGTTCGGGACCGGGGCGGATGCCGATAGTTGAAGCGCTACTGGTGAAGATAACCCGCCCCAGCCCAGCGGCTTTGGCGGCGGCGAGGATATTCCGCGTGCCTTCGACATTGATCTGCCAGAGAGCGTCGCGATCGTCATCTTTCCAGTAGTCGGCTTTGGCGGCCACATGGAAAAGGATGTCACAGCCGGCGCAAGCGCGCTCAAGCGCGGCCTCATCGGCGAGAGTGCCTTGAACCGCGTCGAAGTCGAGAGGAGCCAATTGACTCAGCTTGGACTGGGAGCGGTAGAGAATTCGGACGGCATGACCGGCGTCAGTAAGTTGGCGGACGAGATGTGAGCCGACGAAACCAGTGGCGCCGGTGACCAGTGCTTTCATAGGCGAGACCTGCCAGACGATAACCCACAGCGCCTATCTTGCCACAAGTCGCGCAGTTTCGGCATGCCCGCCGCTCAGAGCACAATCATGCCGAGTTGCGTGGCGCGGACGACAGCTTCGGTTCGGCTTTGGGCGTCCAGCTTGCCCATGATCGCGTTGACGTGGAATTTGACCGTGTGCTGGGTGATGCCCAGCTCGAGTCCGATAGCGCGATTGGTTAAACCCCGCGCCAGGAGTTGAAGGACTTCATTTTCCCGCGCGGTCAAGGGACTGAGCAGCGGGTCTTGCGGTGGTCGGTCCTGGGCGGAGAGCAAGGCAGTCAGGCGAGGGTCGATGACGGTTAAGCCGGCGGCGAGCGCTTCGAGGGCAGCGATGATGGCATCGGGCTCGCAATCGCGCAAGAGCAAGGCGAATTGTGGGAAGAGGCGCAATGCACCCAACAGCGATGACAGCGACGAAGCATCGTCAGCGGCGACGAGCGCCAGGAGAGGCAGGTCCGGCTCGAGCTCTATCAGACGGCGGCGCATGAGTTCGCTATCCCAGCCCAGGTCGACGACTAGCGCGTCCGGCTCGTGCAGATCGATATGCTGCTGGAGTTGCGCGCCATCGACCTGCGCCAGGACGAGGCAGCCGCGCTCTTCAAGCAGGGCGGTCAAGCCGGCCCGGCTCAGGATGTTATCCGCGATGACAAGCAGATGCGGTTCAGCAACTGGATAGGCTGCGGGCATTCATCAGTGCCAGACGGTCGGTGTGGACGCTTCGTTATATGGCAGTATACGAACAGGTTTCGCACATCGTTGCTGATGTTGTTATAATGGCGCGCAAAATAATCTGGAGTGGAATTTGTTTGTTCCCAGCCGCCGCCGTTCCCCGGCAGAGTGGAAGAAGGAGGTCAGCAATGGTTGATGCACGAGTCATGACGCGCGATAGTCATGTGACAAACACGCTGGATCTGCTCAACGCGGTGTTTGCCGATTATCCGGGTCGCGATTTCGCCATTCGCTTATGGGAGGGCACAGTCTGGGAGCCGCAGGGCAGCAGCGAACATCAATTCACGATTGTACTCACGGGTCCATCAGCGCTGCGCCGGATGTTCTTCCCGCCGACGGAGCGGAAGCTGGGCGAAGCGTACATGTTCGGCGACTTCGAGATCGAAGGCGAATTATACGCGGCGATTGACCTGGCGCGCTACCTGTGGGAAGGCTGGAGCTTGAGCGATACGCTGCGCTTTGCGCCGAAGCTGCTCCGCTTGCCCTCCCGCGATCCCGGCAGCAATACTCAGATCGCGCATATTTCGGGGCAGAAGCACTCGGTCAACCGCGATATGCAGGCGATTCAGTACCACTACGATGTCTCCAACGAGTTTTATCAGCTTTGGCTTGACGAGAAGATGGTCTATTCCTGCGCCTATTTCAAAGACCCGGAGGAAAGCATCGACGCCGCACAGAGCCGCAAGCTGGATTATATCTGCCGCAAATTGCGCCTGGAGCCGGGCGACCGCCTGCTGGATATCGGCTGCGGCTGGGGCGCGCTGATTATGCACGCGGCGGAGCATTACGGGGTCGAGGCGCTGGGTATCACACTGGCGGAAAAGCAATTGGCGCTGGCGAACGAAAGGATCGAACAGGCGGGACTTTCCGACCGTTGCCAGGCGGAGCTGCTGGATTACCGGAATGTCGATGAGAGCAAAGGCTTCGACAAGATCGTCAGCGTCGGCATGGTCGAGCATGTGGGACGGGAGAACCTGGGCATCTATTTTAAGAAAGCCTACCGCTTGCTCAAACCGGGCGGGGTCTTTCTCAATCACGGCATTACCTTGTTTCAAGCGCCGAAAGTACCGCAGTATCAAGCCAAGGATTCATTCGTCCAGCAGTACATCTTCCCGGATGGCGACAGCCAGCATATCGCCTACGTGCTGGATATGGCGGCGAAAGCCGGCTTTGAAGTGCGCGATGTGGAGAGCTTGCGGGAGCATTATGCGCTCACGCTGAAGAATTGGCTGGCGCGGTACGAGGCGCATGCGGACGAGGTTTTGGACATGCTGGGTCCGATTGGCTATCGGCGCTGGCGGATTTACCTGGCGGGCGCGCGCTGGGTTTTCGAGTCCGGCTACAACTCGATCCACCAGGCATTGCTGTACAAGTCTCGCGATGGCAAAGGCGCTGCTGGCGATCTGCCGCTCAATCGCGATGACTGGTACAACAACAACTGATCGTCGAACAGCCTAAACCAGGCGGGGCTGCAATTCGGCGAGGAAGACTTCGCTGATGCGCAATTCGCGGCGTTCGCGGTCGATGAAGTAACTCAGGCTCTCGTAGCCGGCGTTCTGCAGCATTTGCAGGGCTTTGTCAAAGTCAGCGCCGACGCGGTGGGCATCGTGGGAATCTGAGCCGATGACGACGGGGATATTGCGCCGCGCCATCTCCTGCAAGATCTCCGGTCCGGGGTTCATTTCGCGATAAGGTTTGTTGACGCCGCTGGTATTCAACTCCATAGCTGTGCCGGCGCGGGCGATGCGGTCGAGGGCGCGGCGGATGGTATACATGTGCTCGGCGACCTTGTACTGCTGTGGATGCACGATTTTAACGATATCAGGATGGCTGAGGCAGTCGAAAAGCCCGCTCTCGGCGGCATTGGCGAGATTCTCGAAGTAGCTCTTTTCGTATTCCAAGCGGGTTGACCCTTCGAGATAGAGCGATTTGTATTCGTCGGTCTGGGGATGCACCGAGCCGAGAATGTAGCTGAAATCATAGCGGCGGTGCAGGTCGTCCAGCCAGCTTTCCATACCGGGCAGGTAGTCGCTTTCCAAGCCCAGCCGCACATCGACGCGCCCGGCGTATTCGGCGCGCGTTTCCGCCACCATATCGACATATTGCGGCAACTGCTTGACCGTCATGCGCACATTGGGGTTCCAGCCGAAGGGCATGGGGCTATGGCAGGTGACGGTGATGCCGCGCAGCCCTTTCCGCTCGGCTTGGGCGGCGTAGTCGCTCAGGGGACCGCGGGCATGTTTGCAGAGGGTACTGTGCATGTGCGAGTCGTACATATTCGGTTCGTAAGGCATGGGGGCTCCTAGCTGGCGCAACGACGCGGGCTATTGTGCTGGAGAAGCGGGGGGATGTCTATTGCGGGTCGTCGTGAACAAGCCAGACAGCCCGCCCTCAACCCACTCCCCTCCGCACAATCTCCGCGATTCTGGCTTCGGTCGCTTCGTCCAACTCGGTAGTAAGGAACCAGGCATTGGGAATGAGTTGATCGGAAGCGCCTTCTTCCAGGACGATATTCGCTTTCTCAGTGGTGCCGAAGGTCACATAATCATCCATGCGGATAAAGACGAGGACGGGCGCGCTACGGCTGCGGGCGTAACCGGGCATGCCGTACCACAGTCTGGGTTTGAGCTCCGGCGCGGTCTCCATGATGATTTCATGGAAGCGCAGACCGACATCCGCGTGGTCGCCGAACATCTGAGGAATCTTGTCCAGCACGGCCGCCAGGTTGTCGGCATCCTTTTTTGCTGCGCTCTTAGATGCCATTTCGGTTTCCTTTCAATGCTTAACCGCAAGTGTCAACTCATGCGCCAAGCTTACAGCCTACAAGAAGATGTTTTGTCGTTCAAGTGAGACGCGACAGCCTGGACATATGGCGGCGCGTATCGCGATACAAGTCGCGATAGATCGCATACAGTGCATCGTAGAGAGCCGAGTTCGACGGATCCGGCTCTATGCGATGGTCGATTTTAACCCAGCTATCGGCAAGCGGCGAGAAGTCGCTGAAAATGCCAGCCGCCAGGCCCGCGATGTAGGCATCGCCATAAGCAGCACCGATGGTCTGCCGCGGGACGTCCTGGGGCAGACCGGTCACATCGCTGCAAGTTTGCAGCCAAAGCGCGTCCTGCGCGCCGCCGCCTATGGCGATCAGACGCCGTGGGGAGGCAGCGGCCTCCGCCATCGTTTCGATATTATGGCGCAGACCAAAGGCGATGCCTTCGAGACAACTGCGGTAGAGGTGGGCGCGAGTATGGCTGAGCGTCAAGCCGAAGAAGAGTCCCTTGGCGTGAACGTCATTGATGGGAGTGCGCTCGCCGCTGAAGTAAGGCAGTGTGATCAAGCCGTCAGCCCCCGGTGGCGTCTGGGCGGCGCACTCCGCCAGAATCGCAAAGGCCTCAGCGCCGGTCTGCCCGGCGGCCGCGCGTTCCTCCGCGCCGAGCTCATCGCGGAACCAGCGCAGCAGCGCGCCTGAGGTCGACATGCCGGCCGCGAGGATGGCCGCGCCGGGCTGCAGATGTACCGATGCCCAGAGATCGCGATGCGGGCGATATTTCGCTGTCGTTTGGATTAGGAAGAGCGTCGTGCCGTACATGACCATGAGGTCGCCATTGGCGGTGGCGCCGGCAGCGACAGCTTCCGCCAGGGCATCGGCTGTGCCGACCGCGACCGGCGTGCCAGCGGGAATGCCGGTTTCCGCCGCTGCTTGTTTTGTCACAGTGCCCGCGCGTTCCACCGACCAGTCCGTCTCCGGCAGCCACTCCAGCGGGCAGATCCGCTCGACCCAGTCTTCATGCCATTTCAGCTGGCTGACATCAAAGAAAGGAGTGAAGTAAGGCGCGACATAATTGTCGAGGACGAAGCGATCGGTCAGGCGGAAGACGAGGTAGGTAGCGGCGGTGACGATCTTGCGCGTGCGCTGGAATAGCTCGGGCTGATTTCGGCGATACCAGAGCACCTTGGGACCGATTGATTGCGCCGAAAGGGTATGACCGGCGCGCTGGAACATGGTGTCTTCGCCTAATGCCTCCGTCAATTCGCTGATCTCGGCGCCGGCGCGAGTGTCGATGCCGTAAAGGATGGCGGGGCGCAGGGGACGATAGTTTTCGTCGAGAGGCAGCATGGTGGGGGCGATGGCGCTGCAGGCGACGCCGGCGATGCGGTTCGGGTCGATATCCGCTCTATCTATCAGAACGCGCGAGATGGCGCAGAAATCATGCCACCAGACGGCATCGGCGTCTTGCTCCGCCCAGCCCGGCTGGGGCATCTCAAAGTCGTGGGGTACGGAGTATTCTGCCACGATTTGCCCGTCGAACGAGACCAGCACTCCTTTTGAGCTTGAGGTTCCGATATCAATGCCCAGCAGCAGGCGGTCGTCCACGTTGGAAGCTCCGCTAGTCAAGCTCAATCGGCTGACCAGTTTGAGCAGACTCCTCAATGGCGGTCAAGACGCGGGTGACGAGCGCGGCTTCCGCGCCGGTCGCCAGTACGGGTTTGTCATCGACAACGGCATCGACGAAGCGGGCGATGGCTTCAAGCACGAAACCGCTCAGCCGGGCTGAACCGGCGTCGAGGGTGAAGCCGAGCGTGTCGGGCAGGCTGACCGCGTCGCGGGTGTATTTCTCGACAGTGCGATTGTCGGAGGTATTGATGTACATCACGCCGTCGCTTCCCAGTATTTCCATTTTGAGGTTGAAGACGTTGGGTTCGGTCTCCGGCAGGATCCAACTGTTTTCCAATGTGACAACCGCGCCGCGCTCAAATTCGACGATGGCGACGTGGAAATCCTGGGTGTCGATGCCCCTTCCCTGGAGCACTCCGGAGCGGCTGACGGCATAGACGCGCTTGGGCTTGTCGCCCAGCAGCCAGCAGGACAAGTCAAGCGTGTGGCTGGCGAGGAACCAGAGCGCTGAACTCCTGCTCGCCCAGGGCAGCATCTGCATCGGCACGAAGGTCGTATTGCTGAGGCGGGCGTAGATATATTTGAGTTCGCCGAGTTCGCCGTTCCGCACCGCCTGCTGCGCCGTGACAAAGGCGGGGTTCACGCGATTGTGGAAGTCGACCATGAGCTTGACGCCAGCGGCCTCGGCTGCGGAAAGTATCGCCTCGGCGTCTTCGAAGGTGGTGGCCAGCGGCTTCTCCACCAAGATATGCACGCCCGCTTGGGCAGCGGCGACAGCGATCTCGCGGTGGGCGAAATCGGGCGTGGCGATAGAGACGGCAGCAATATCGGGATTGGCCAGCAAGGCGCGATAATCGGTATAGACGTGGGGCACGCCGTAACGGTCGGCGATTTCGCGGGCGCGGCTTTCATTAAGGTCGCAGACGGCGATCAGTTCCGCCTGGGGCAAGTGGTGATAGACTTGGGCGTGCCAGGCGCCGCCGACGATGCCCGTGCCGATGACGCCGAATCCAGTTTTTTTCATGGTCTGATCTTATCCTTTCACTGCACCGAAGGTTAAGCCGCGAACAACATAGCGTCCCAGAAGCAAGAAGATGATCATTGGCGGCAGCATGGCGACAACCGCCGTCGCCGCGATATGCCCCCAGTAGACGCCGGTCGAGGCGAAGAAGCTGATCGTGCCGACGGGAAGCGTGGTCGTGCTTTGCTTGCTGAGCACGAGCGGGAAGAGCACATTATTCCAACTGAAGACGAAAGTGAACATGGACGTGACGATGATGCCCGGCAGCGCCAGCGGGATGATGATGCGGAAGAAGGCGGAGAAACGATTGGCGCCATCGACCCAGGCGGCTTCTTCCAGGTCGATTGGCACTTCGTCCATGAAGCTCTTGAGCAGCCAGACGGAAAAGGGAATCGCCAACGTTTGCAGGGTGAAGATCATCGCCTGGTAGCTGCCAGCCCAGCCGATCCAGGACATGAGAATGAAATATGGGATGACGAAGACGATGGGCGGCGCGATGAGCAGGCTGATATACCAGTTCATGATGAAGTCTTTGCCGCGCATGGCGAAGCGCGACAGGGCATAGGCGGCGGAGAGAGCGAAGGGCAAGCTGAGCAAGGTGGCGCCGCTGCTGACGACGAGGCTGTTGACGAGTTGGATGGCGTTATTGCCGGGGTCGACGAAGGTGGTCATGAAGTTGCCGAGATCGGGCTGGAAGATGAGTTCGGGCGGAAGGTTGTAAGCATCGCTGGGATGACGGAAAGCCAGCAGGATGAACCAGAAGATCGGTCCCACGAAAAAGATCATAACCAGCGCCATGAGCGTGTAGATGATGATTTTCTGGCTCGTTGTCGGCGCGCGCATCTGCTCACCAGTCCCGTTTACGATAGATGAAAAAGAGATAGAGATTGATGATGATGGTGACGATGATAACGACCAGCCAGGTCATGGCGGCGGTTAAACCGATGTTGTAATTGACCAAGCCCTCGCGGTAGAGGTTGAAACTGAGCGTTCGCGATGAGGTGCCGGGTCCCCCGTTGGTCAGGACATAGACGAGGTCGAAGCTGTTGAATAGCTGCATGAAGCGGATCATCACCAGGAAGGCGGCAATGGGGCGCAGCAGCGGCAAAGAAATCGACCAGAACAAGCGCCAGGCCGAGGCGCCGTCCACCAAAGCCGCTTCCACTACTTCCTCAGAAATAGACAGCAAACCAGCGTAAAGCACGATGGCGAAGAAGGGCGTCCACTGCCAGGTATCGACGACGCCGATGCTGAAGAGGGCGGTGCCCGCATTGCCGAGGAAGCCTTGTGGCGGCACTGGGAAACCAATACCCTGCAGCAGCCAGGGCAAGACGCCGCCTTTTGGCTCCAGCAGGTAGCGGAAGAGAAAACCGGCGACGACTGGCGCCAAGGTCGTCGGCATAATCAGCAGGGCGCGGCAGAAGCTCATACCGCGCAGATGGGTGTGCAGCAAGAGCGCGATGCCCATGCCAAACCAGAATTGCGCGAATGTGCCGATACCCGCGAGCAATAGGGTATTCTTCAGCGCCTCGCCGAAGGGCGTGACCTGGAAGACCATGCGATAGTTGTCCCAGCCCGAATGGTAGAGCGGCATCGGGCTGGTCTGCAGGTTCCAGAACCAGAAGCTATTGCGCAGGGCGAAACCTAGCGGATAAAGGATCAGCGCCAGCAGGACGATGATGGATGGCGCGAGGAGCAGGTATGGAAGTCTTCTGCGAAACTTCATTATTAGCCCCGAAAGCCCCAATCCCTTTTAGCCATTGAACTTGCAGGGGCGACCCGGCGGATCGCCCGTTTGTGGACTTGTACTGACGCGGGCGACCAGGTAGATCGCCCTTACACATAGACCCCAAGACGTGGGAAGCGTTTACATGCCAGAGAGGCTGGCTTGCAATGCCTTCGTATTTTCCAGCGTGTCGTCAAAGCTGTCGACGCCGTAGGGAATCATCTGGTTGCCGCTCAAGATATTCTGGAAGAGCGTCTGCGTCGTCCCGAGCGCTTGTTCCGGTGACACGCCGCCACTCATCGCCTGGTTGATCTGCAAGCCATAGACGCCTTCCAGCGAGGTGTAGATCGGCGCCGGCGGACGTACGATCTTGCCATCGCCCAACTTCATCATCTCGAGCTGAGTGCCGAGGAAAGGATAGATGGCGTTCAGATCGGCATCGTCATAATTGGACTGGCGGCTGAAATCGGCGAACTGGTAGCCCTTAACATTGACCTCGCCCATCGCCTTCTGCGCTTCGGAGCCGGTAGCCCATTTGATGAACTGCCAGGCGGCCTCTTGATTTGCCGATGTCGATGGCATGCCCAGGGACCAACCGCCGAGGCTGACGACTTGATCGCCACCGGCTGTCCGCGTCGGCAGGACGGCCGTCTCGAACTTGTCGACCACTGGAGATGGCGTCCCCGTGAGGTAGCCTTCGTTGTTGACCAGATAGAAATAAGGCGTCCAGTGATAGAACATGCCGATATCGCCTTGGGAGAAGCGCGTGCCAGCATCGAACCAGAGGTAGTTGATGGATTCCGGCGGCGAGGCGGCGTAGAGCTTCAGCCAATCATGCAGCGCGGCCACGTTGGAATCGCTATTGATGGTCGGGCTGAAGTCCCAGGGCGCCTCGGGGAATTGGGTGAACCAGCGCGTGCCATAACTGGCCGAGAGCTGGGTATACATGTGCACGACTGGCACCGGCTGCGCGCCGATGACGGTAGTGCCATACATGCTAGTGCCATCGAGATCCATGCCATTGATCTGGTCGAGGATGCCGAAGTAATCTTCCCAGGTCCAATCGCCCGCGTCAGCCACAGACGACGGCAGCGGATCCAACCCAGCGGCTTCAAAGAGATCGGTGCGATACATGATGCCCTGGGCGTAGGAAGCGATCGGCAGCGTCCAGACGTGATTGCGCCAGGTACTCAGCGAATAGAGGCACTCGGGCACAAAGTCGTCGAAATTTGCATCCGAGTCCATGGCGATAAAGTCGTCCAGCGAGCGAATCCAGCCGTTATCAGCATATTGGCTGATCCACATCTGGTCGACCGCGATGACATCGGCATCAGCGCTTTGAGTGAGAAAGGCGTTGACCAGGCGCGCCTGGAGGGCAGTGTAGCCGAGGGACTCGATGTTGACGCCAATGCCGGTGGCTTCGGTGAATTGGTCGGTCACGCTTTGCAGCGCCAGATCCCAAGGATCGCCGACGGTCAACACATTGATGGTGGCATCGGTTTGGGCGGCGACGCGGGCGAGGTTCCCCAGCGGCGTCGCGCCGGCAATTGCCGCGCCGGCCGCGCCACTCATACGAAGAAAATCACGGCGGCTTAAACGGTGTTTGGACATGATGAACTCCTTTTCTTTACAAGGCGAACAATGTTGCGAAATTGCAGCAAGTTTCGATAAGCGCCTCCTGTGAGCATTTTCAAATCAGCAACTTGCCGTCTTGCAAGACCGGCAGACCATCGGCATAGACTGCCCCATCCCGGCGCAGGTCCTTGACCAGATCCCAGTGAATGCTCGACTGATTGACGCCGCCGCATTCGGGATAGGCGCGCCCGAGCGCCAGATGAATCGTGCCGCCGATCTTTTCGTCGTAGAGTATATCCTTGCAGAAATGATTGATGTACGGATTCATACCAAATGCGAACTCTCCGAGGCGGCTCGCGCCGTGATCGGTCTCCAGAATGCGCCAGAGATAATCCTCATTGGTCGCTGCGCTGGCATTGACGAGGTCGCCGTCCCGCCATTCGAGGCGGATATCGCGCAGCAGCAGCCCACCAAAGACGCCAGGGAAATCAAAGTGGATCACCCCGTTAAGCGTGTCGTTGACGGGCGCGGTGTAGATTTCGCCATCGGGCAGGTTGATTTTGCCATCGAAGACGAGCCACTCCCGCCCGGCGACGGAGAATTCGAGGTCGGTTTCCGCGCCAGCGATGATGCGAACATTTTCGGCTGTGCCCAATTGCGCGGCTTGCTCATGCCAGCGAAGGGAAGCGGCTTCGTAGTCCAGCAGGCAGGCAGCGAAGAAGATCTCTTCCAGGGCGTCCAGGTCGATCCCGGCAGATTGGGCGAGCGCTCCGTTGGGTACGCGGACGAGGCACCAGCGCGTCTTCTGCCAGCGCAGCGCGGAGACTGCCCCTTGAGCCGCCTGATTCACCGAGAGCGCGGAGGCGGGAATGTCTCGCATGAGATCGAGCGCCCCCCCGCCACGCAAGCCGAAGTAAACATCGGCCCAGTCCATCCCATAAGCCTCGATCTCGGGCAGCCAACTGCGCTGGTTGGCATCGCCATATTTCAGCAGCGAATGCCGCAGCGCCTCGGAGAGGAATTGCACCTGCGGGTAAGCGCCCGCTTTGACGCAGGCTGCGTAGACCGCTTGCGTTAGGGACCAGGTCTCGATGCCGCCCATGGCGATCATGACGCGCTCGCCCGGCTGCACCGCTATGGAATAGTGAACCAGGACTTCGGCGATTTTATGCCAGCGCGGGTCCATGGCCTCAGCCGCCGCGGACGGAGCGGGCAATGCGCATGAACTCGCGCACTCGCTCGCTATCAACCTCATTCCAGATATAGCCAGCGCGCTTGAAGGCGGTGCCAGTGACTGTGCCATCGGCGATGGCGAGCGTATCGGCGAGGTTGCTCGTGTTGACGCCGGTGTTGGCGAAAACGGGCACATCAGGCACGGCGTCTTTGACCAGCTTCAAGGTCTCGCTGGAAGTCTCCGCGCCGGCGGTCAAACCAGAGACGCAGAGCGCGTCCGGCTGGGCGACGAAGACGGTCGACTTGGCAATATCGACCACGTTGCGCTCCGCGAGATAAACAGCCGATTCGGGCACGATGTTGAAGAGCAGCTTGATATCTTGCGCGCCGATAGCGTGCTGGTGGCGGATGACCTCGCCGCAGTTGGTGTTCCACAAGCCGTAGTCGCTGGCGTAAACGCCGGTGAAGATCTCGCGGACGAAGCTCGCGCCGGTAGCCAGGGCGACATCGAGCGAGGCTGTCGGGTCCCAGAGCACGTTGACGCCGTAGGGGCGGTCGATCTCGGGGCGCAGCTCAGTGATGACGCGCGTCATGCAAGCGCTGGTGATCGGCTCGACTTTGGTGAGATAGGGCAGGCTCGCTTCATTGGAGAACATGACCGCGTCGACGCCGCCGGTTTGCAGAGCGTGGAGATCGGCGCGAGCGGATGCGATGACGCCTTCGAGTCCGCCGTCGCGGTCGTAGCCGGGGTCGCCGGGCAGGGCGCGCAGGTGGCACATGGCGATGATGGGTTTATGCGTGTGTAAGTGGGATTTGAGCCAGGACATGGCGGGAGTATAGCATGGCGGTGGGGGGTTGGCGAAACCGATGGACATTACAAGACAATCAGACGACCCTGAGGGTCGTCCCTGCATCAACTGAGTTGGCTGTTAATGAATCGGATTCTCCACCCGCTCACGCCCCAAATACTGCCGCTCCTGCTCGACAATCTCCGGATCCAGCTTCACAAACAGCGGACTCGGCGCCCGCAGCTTCTGACCCGCCCCCAACTCGCTCGTTTTCCACTCCCCTATCGCCTTGCCCCCGTCATAAACCAGCGCCAGGTGATCGCGCGTCTCTTCGCTGTAGTTCTCGATTTTCAAGTCGCCGAATAGCTGCCCGTCGTAGCCGAGCATCTCGTGGACCTGCTGCGAGCTGAAAGGCGTGAAAGGCGCGAAGAGAACTTTCAAGTTGTCGATGCAGCGCAGCGCCGTATAGACCGAGCGGGCGGCATCGGCGCGGTCAGGCTTGAGCGTCTTCCAGGGTTCGCGCTCGTTGAGCCAGCCGTTGACCTCGCGGGCCAGCCCCAGCGTCTCTTCCAGCGCTTCCTTGAGCCGGACCGCGTCCAGCAGCGCGCCGACTGTCTCGAAGCCGGCTTCGGTTGCGGCGATGATGGCTTGGTCCGCCGGACTGAGTTGGTCGTAAGCCGGCACGGCGCCATCGAAGCGCTTGAAAGCGAAACCAAGCATGCGATTGACCAGATTGCCCCAAGCCGCCAGCAACTCGTTGTTGACGCGGGCGAGGAAGCCCTCCCAGGAGAAATCGCTGTCCTGCCGTTCGGGGAAGGTGCGGGCGACATAGAAGCGCAGGGCATCGGCTTGGTAGCGCTCGAGCAAGTCGGGCAGCCAGACCGCCCAATTGCGCGAAGTGGAGAATTGCTGGCCCTCGATATTCATGAATTCGTTGGCGGGCACATCGTAGGGCAGTTGCAACGGGATATCGCCGTAGACCGGGTCGTCCTCGTTGTAGATGCCGTCTATGCCCAGCAGTTCGGCTTGCCAGATAATGGTGTGGAAGGGGATATTGTCTTTGCCGATGAAGTTATAGATCTTGGCATCGGGGTTGTACCACCACTTCTTCCACGCATCAGGTTTGCCGATGTTCTGTGCCCATTCGATGCTGGCGGTGAAGTAACCCATGACGGCGTCAAACCAGACGTAGAGCCGCTTGTCTTCCCAGCCTTCCAGCGGCACGCGGATGCCCCAATCAATATCGCGCGTGATGGGACGGCCCCGCAGACCGTCTTTGACGAAGTTCTGGCTGAAGCGGCTGACGTTGGGGCGCCAGTGATGTTCATGCGCCGCGAGATATTCCAGGATCTGCTCGGTGAACTTGCCGAGATCGAGGAAATAGTGCTCGGATTCGCGCTTGATGAGCTTGTCAGCGGGATTATTGCGGCTGTGGGGATCGATTAGCTGGATGGCATCCATCAGATTGCCGCAGTTTTCGCATTGGTCGCCGCGGGCGTAAGGATACTTGCAGATATAGCAGGTGCCTTCGACATAACGATCGGGCAGGAAGCGCTTCTCGCGCTCGCTGTAGAGCAGGGTCTGCTGTTCCTTGTAGAGATAACCGCGCTCGAGCAGGATGGTGAAGATATCCTGGGCGACGCGGTGATGGTTTTCGGTGTCGGTATGGGTGAAGAGGTCGTAGCTGACGCCGACTTTCCGCTGCGTTTGCAGGAAGCGTTCGTGATAATGCTCGAAGACCTCGCGGGGGGAGACGCCGCGCTTGTCCGCCTCGACCGTGATCGGCGTGCCATGACTATCCGAGCCGCTGACCATCAGCACATGATTGCCGCGCAGGCGATGGTAACGGGCGAAGATATCGGCGGGCAGATAGGCGCCGGCGAGATGGCCGATGTGCAGGTCGCCATTGGCATAGGGCCAAGCTACCGATACATGAATATATTGTGCTGACATACGGACTCGCTCCTGCTTACTGATTAAGAGGCCGCTCGGTTAGGCGCCTGTAGCGACCATGGAACAAAAAACCGCCTGTCGCTGACAGACGGTATTGGCTTTGAGCGATGTGATGCCTAGGCGAGCCACAACAGCCGTCTGTCAATATGGACGGATGGCATCCGCATAGGCGTGAACTTCGGCTGCTGAGTATTCATGCGGGGAGTGTAACATGGCATGTGGTTTAGCGTCAAGCGGGCGCAGTGATTGATCAGTTTGGCCGCCCAAGCCATTCATCCACTTGCATCCAAAGGAAACCCGTGTTCTTCCATACAAGCAGGATTATCATAGAGACCCTAAGACGTCTGGCGAGCGCGGAAGCGCTGAATTATAATGCGCGCCGCCCGACATAGAATCGTGCTTGCCCGCCATAACGGCTAATAGGCGAACCTGGGGACAAAACAGATTTGAAGCCAGACCAAGCGCAAGTGACAAATTACGATCATCCTGATAAGCGGAGACGGTGGGCGAGTTGCCTGTTATGGATTGCACTCGCTGTCACCTGCCTGCTGATCGCGCTAGCTATTGTGATGGCGGCGGCCTATGCCGGCTGGAGTTCGGGCTTGCAGACCGCGCGCGCGCAGGCTACGGGAACCGCCGAGGCAGAAGTTCAGTTGCAATGCGATTTGCTGCCGCAGGACCTGGCACAAGGCAAATTTGACTTGGCGCGGAAGCGGATCGAAGATCTTCAGCAAGCGAGGCTCAGGCCGGCCTGCCTGCTCAGCCTGATACCGACGGCGACGGCGGCTTATTTGCAGAGGCAGCCCAGCCCCACTCCTGCCCCGACGCAAACAGCCATACCGGTCATTACAGCGACCGTCGTCCCCACCCTGGCGCTTGAGCCGCAGATTACGGAAGTCAGCGATGAGGCGGAATGGGCTTATGATCTCGACGCGCTGTTGGCGGAAGCGCGGGCGGATCACGCAGAGCGGAATTATACCGCGGCGATACAAACGCTTGAGGCGATCGTCAGCATCGACGACAGCTATCAGCGCGAGCTGGTGCGCAGTATGCTGCTGGAAGCGCTAACGGCGCAAGCGCTCGCGCTGTACCGCAGCTTCAAATTGTCGGAAGCGATCGTCTTGACCGAGCGAGCGGAAGTTTACGGGGACATCGGCGAATTGAATTACGAGCGTTACATTGCCGATACTTTTCTGATCGGCCAGCGATACAAGACGACCAACCCGGCGGAGGCGGTGCGTCGGTTTAGCGAGATCGTGTATCAGCATAATCCGAATTATATGAATGGACAGGTGGTCGGCGAATTGCAGGATGCGCTACGCTATTATGCCGATGCGCTCCTGTTGCAGGGAGACGCCTGCCTGGCGCGGGAGCAATACACAGCCGCCTTGGCGCTGCAGCCGAATTACAGCCCGGTGAGCCGCGGCCTTCTGACGGCGAAGCAGCAAGAGGCGGCGCAAGCCTGCGGCACTCTCAATCCCGTTGCGGGCGAACAGGCGGATATCAGCCCGGTGGGCACCCTCTCGCCAATCGGCGTTCGTACTGTAGTGAGCGGCGGACAGTCCGGTTAAGTTGGTTCTCGTTAATTTTTCAAATCCTATTTTGACTTACTTGTTAGACTTTGTTAATTTATTTGACAAAGAATGAGACCATAGTGGCGCGGCAGCCGTCATCGTGAAACCGCTGAAAACTCTTCATCTCACATTGAAGCAACACAGCCGCCGCACCCTGTACAATCGAGATGTCTTCCGCGTCTCCCCCTTTCGCGGAGGGCGTCTCTTTTTTGCCGAGGAGATAAGGCGCGGTCAAGCGGTACTCGGAGCGCGCGATACGTCAATCTTTAACAGTGTCGGTCCGGAGCCGATCAGCTGTCGATCCGCTCGATGATCGTCGCGGTCGCCATGCCCCCGCCGCAGCACATCGTCTGCAAGCCATATCGGCCGCCGGTTGTTTCCAGCGCGTTGACCAGCGCCGTCATCAAGCGCGCCCCGGAGCCGCCCAGCGGATGCCCCAGCGCAATCGCACCACCATGGATATTCACTTTCACCAGATCGCCGCCGGTATCTTTTTCCCATATCCGCGGCACTGAGGCAAAAGCTTCGTTGACTTCGAATACATCGATATCTTCCATAGCAAGACCCGCGCGGAGCAGGACCTTTTCTGTGGCGGCGATCGGACCGGTCAGCATAAGATGCGGATCGCTGCCGACAGTGACAACGTTGACGATGCGCGCCCGGGGCGACAAGCCTAGTTGCTGCGCCTTATGAGCAGTGGTGACTAACATGGCTGCGGCGCCATCGCTGATTTGGCTGCTGTTCCCGGCGGTGGTCACGCCGGCAGGGGTGAAGACCGGCTCCAGCGCCGCCATTTTTTCCATCGTGCTGTTTGGGCGAATGCCTTGATCGCGCTCAACCATGAAGAGATTGCCGTCTTCGTCAAGGCCTTCTATGGGCGTGATTTCTCGCCGCAGGAGGCCAGCTTGGGTTGCCTGCCAGGCGCGGCGATGGCTCTCCAAGCCAAGCTCATCCATAGCCGCCCGCGTGATGCCCCACTTCGCCGCGATCTCGTCTGAGGCGATGCCTTGCGGGATCATGTTGTAGGCTTCCATGATGTTGTCAGTGAATGGCAAGGCACCGCTGTCGCCAAGACTGGAGCCCATCGGCACTCGGGTCATGCTTTCCACGCCGCCGGCGATAACCAAGTCGGCCTGCGCTGAGGCAACCATAGCCGCCGCTAGATGTATCGCTTGCTGGCTGCTGCCGCATTGAAAATCGACCGTGGTCGCTGGCACTTCAATTGGCAATTCGGCATCGAGGACGACATTGCGGGCGATGTTCATCGTCTGTTCGGCGACTTGGCTGACGCAACCGAATATCACATGATCAACGCCGCGCCTATCCAGCGAGTTGCGTTCGAGCAATGCCTTAACCACATGCGAGCCGAGCTTGACCGGATGCAACTCGCGCAGCCAGCCCCCGCGTTTGCCCAGCGGTGTGCGGATGGCATCAACGATAACGATCTCATCCATGAGATTTGCTCCTCCACAAACATGGGGGGACTATAGCAGACACCGCTTGAGACCGCCCACACTGCGCATAACTGCACGAGGTATTTGTCAGATCGGGAGCTAAAGTCCCGACCATGATCCCTGGAGCACGATGTAAGAGCCTAAATCGGTGGCTGTGGATCGGCGAACGCGGACGCCTCCGTGTCGTAACCCAAGTCCCGCAATGCCTGCATCGCGGCAGCGCGGGTTTTGTTACGGCTGCTGTCGGCAAAGTCAATCAAAGCGTCCACAGCGCGCGGATCGCCAATTTTGCCCAGAGCTTGCGCGGCATGATATGGGGTGAGGAAACCGGGGGCGTCAAGAGCGCGAATCAAATGAGGCACGGCGCGGTCGTCTTTCAACTTGCCAAGCATTAGCGCTGCCCGGCCGCGCACAATAAGGTCTTCCTGGCTGTTATCCACAATGCTGATAAGGGTGCGGACTGCCTGGTCGCCACCGACCATGCCCAACTTCATGACTGCGGTACGCCGGCGATCCTTGTTGACATCGCGCAATTCGGAGAGGATGAACTTAACTTTTTTATCCAGCGACTGGTCGGTCATTGGCCTCTGCCTTTCACCTATAAAGGGTCATGCCGGCATGATTGCTGTCCATAATTCCAGCCAGTATACAGAAGGCGAAATCTTCTTCAAGCTACTGCCTATCCCATCTATATTACCGCGAATTGCGCCAAAGTCCTAGCGCAGCAAAGCGCCGGTTTGCCAAATTCATCCGATGGCGTATCGTGGAAATCGACGCAAAAGCCACAGCAACATGTATGCAAATTAGCGCGATGGGGGATAGTGGAGGTCACGAGGGATCAATTTGCAGTTGCCCGTCCTGGATGCGGCAGACACGATCGGCGTATTTGACAATTTCCATACTGTGCGTCGCCATAACCAGCGTTTTGCCGGCGTGGCAGGTCAAGCGGAGCAAGATGTCCAGCACTTGGGCGCCGGTATCGTCGTCGAGGTTGCCGGTGGGTTCGTCAGCGAAGACCAGCTTGGGTTCATGCAAAAGAGCGCGGGCGATGGCGACCCGTTGTTGCTCGCCCCCACTTAGCTTGTCTGGGAAGGCATCGGCGCGGTCAGCCAAGCTAACCTGCTCAAGCAAAAGGCGGGCGCGGGGTTCGGCTGCTTTATACCGGGAACCGCCCAGCTCCTTAGGCAGGGTGATATTCTCCAGCACTGTCAGCGTGGGGATCAAATTGAAGAACTGAAAGACAATGCCGATATGGTTGCGGCGGTACAGGGTCTGCTGTCTGTCATCAAGCGCCGTGATATTTGTGCCGCCGATGACGATCTTTCCGCGATCGGGCTTGTCTATGCCGCTCAGCAGGTTGAGCAGCGTACTTTTGCCGCTGCCGCTGGCGCCGATCAAAGCGAAGAACTCACCCTCAAAGATATCGAGGCAGAGGCCGTCGAACACGCGCAGAGCCAAATCGCCTTCGTTGTAGGTCTTGAACAAGTCGCGCACTTGGACTATGACAGGAGCGTTCATAAGCGACACCAGGTAACGATGTTCAACAGTTCAGCAGCGACTGGGCGACTGCGGCAGAGCATTTACCGAGCCTACTGGAAAGGCAAACCATACGGTAGTGTAGCTTTCACTGTTTTTGTGGCTTTTCCGGGAAGTCATGTTGAGACGATGCAAATACGACAAGCATATTAGAGCATTTTGGCATATTATAAGTACACATGGGATTCGAAATGTAGGAGCCAACGTGGCACATGCTTCAGGAGGCAATATAATGAAACGAAGTTCAACGTTTGTTTTTCTCGTCCTCACACTGCTGTTGCTCTTGCCATTGGCGGTTGGGCAAGACAGCGCCAATATCATCGAACCGATGGAATCGGAGATGGTTAATGAGGAGGCGAACATCAGTTTCCCGCCGCCAGTTTATGTCCTGCGCGACAACGTCGATATTCGCGGAACGGTAACCTTGGCGGGAATGCGCAATTTCTTCGTTGAGTATCGGCAGCTTTTCCCCGACATGATGATGGAAGAAGAATGTGAAGTCGCGAGTGACTGGCTCCCCGCGACCTTGCCGCGGATTGCTCCGGTCACGGATGATATCCTGGGTACCTGGAATCTGGCGACGCTGCGGCTGTGCGACGGAATATACGAATTGCGTCTGAAGATTAACACCGATGCGGAAGAGCCGAGTTATTTCCGCGTCAGCCCAATACGCATCGAGAACAATCCGCCGGCCTTCGTCGCCGAGCAGCAGGTGATGGAAGTGATCGAGCCTACTGCCATGCCGGAGCCAACCGCCATTCCCGATACATCGCCGCGCGTCACCGCCCTGGTGAACAGCAATGTCCGCGCTGGCGATTCGACCTTGTATAGGATCATCGGCGGATTGCATGAAGGGAATACAGCCCAGATCAAAGGCATAAGCAGCTTCGGAACCGGCTGGTTCTATATTGAATTGGAGGGCGGCCAGAGGGGCTTCATTCATCCGAATATCGTGAGCGCGGAAGGCGACCTCAGCAACCTGCCGCGGATTAACCCGCCGCCGCTGCCGCCGACCCCGATCCCACAGCCGACAGCCATACCCGTGCCAAGCAGCGGAGCCAACCTGCGCATTACTCACGTCCAAATCTCTCCCCACCCGGCGATCTGCAACCAAGCCTATGAGATCCAGGTGACTGTCATCAACGATGGCAATGCCGCCACCCCCAGAGGCAGCTTGGTAGAGGTGAGGGATAACCGACATGACGGCGCGGGACGAGTAACAACGGGAATTGGCATAACACCCCTGGCGGCCGGGGAAACTCGCACTTTCTCGGGCCATCTCACACAGAACCAGTACTTCGAGGAATTGCACCATATCAATCTGATCGCCGATGTGAACAACGAAGTCGCGGAGACCAACGAAAACGACAATCGCTACGCGACGGCGCCCTACATTTTGCAGAAGGGCAGTTGCGGTTAGCCGAATCCAGCAAGCGGGGCGGGTTATGCTCGCTCCGCTGTCTTCCTCAATACAGTATAGCGGTTGAGGTCGCCCGCGGCGCCATCGGCGCGGTAATCGTCAATGACGCTTAGCCCAGTCGCCTCAATGAGTTGGACATGTTCGATGTCATCAATGTAATGACAGTAGCGCAGGGCGCGTTCGCCCCGCCGCCAATCCAGCAAGTAATCGTGTTTCTCCACCACGATTCCTGAATCCCAAGGCAAGATACGCTGGCGGAAACGCTCTTGCTCGTAAAAGCGCCAGGCAGCAAAGACGAGCAAGCCGCCAGGCAGGACATATCGCGCCGCGGCGCGCAGCAGGTCGAGTCTATGTCGCGCGCCCGGCACATGATGCAACAGCCCAAAAAGCACAACAAGCTGCGCTGATGGACCGGCCAGCCCGTCGACTATCACGTCCCGCTCGATCAGCTTGATTTGCGCATGTGACAGGTCGGCGAGTTGGCGGCGGGCGGCAGCGAGCAGTTCGGTGCAGTTATCGATGCCATAGTAGGCGAAGTCTCGCTGCTGTCGGGCGGCGAGGAAGCGCGCGAATCGCCCGTTGCCGCAGCCGATATCCAGGGCAGAGGCGACCGGCAAGTCAACAGCGGTCAGCATCCGCTCCCAACCAGCCCAAGCTCTCTGGCGCGTCGCGTCAAATTCAGCGGCTGTTACCCGATAAAAGTCGCGATTGATCGCGTTCAGATGTCGTTGCGTTGCCTCGTCCATCGACGATTTCCGCCTCGCATAAGAGCCGCGTATGACTGCCCCGACTTTGCGTAAGAACAGGTCGCGATTCGGCGTCATAGGCATGGCAACGAGGATGAGTTGTTCATTAGGTCGCGCTATGCTGCACCGAAGAGCAATTTTACCGCGCGGCGCCTGATATGTTATAGTGTGAGTAGATGTCAACAGTTTTGCCAGAATGCAATCGCCTCGAAATAAAATGTTGACTGATCGAGTTGCCCGTGTTTAGGGAGGCGAATAGATAGAACAATGGCAAACGACATAAACTTCCGCAGCCACTACGAACAAGGCAAGAACAAGTTTCAATCCATCCAGACCAAGGTCTTCTGGCAGGAGGTCTTGAGTCATCTCACCGGCCGGCATAAGGAGTTGATGAACTTTGACGAGATTCGCAGCCGGTTGCACTTGCACGAGGAGCTTTACCGCGGCGTTGTAGATGTCCCGCTGGATCACATCGTTGGCAGCGTGGGACGTTACAAAGATTTCACCGCGACTTTCCTGCCGAAGAAAGCCAATATGAAAGACCGCTGGAGCCGGGTCTATGCCTTGGCGAACAGCATGGAGGGTCCGCCGCCCATCGAGTTATACAAGGTCGGCGATGCCTATTTTGTGCGCGATGGCAATCATCGAGTTTCGGTAGCGCGGGAGTTGGACGCCAAGTCAATCCTGGCGCATGTCGTTGAACTGCCGACGACGGTGCCGCTGCGCCCGAATATGAGCGAACAGGAGCTGGAAGCGGCGGAAGCCTACGCCAACTTCCTGGACGAGACTAGCTTATCCCGTGCCGTGCCCGATCACGAATCGATCGAATTGACGGTGCCAACCCGCTATCATGAATTGATGGGGCATATCTTCCTGCACGAGCGCGTGATGGAGAAGCTCGAGGGTCATGCGCTGACGACCGAAGAAGCTACAGCGGATTGGTATCACACGATCTACAAGCCCGCTATCGACCTGATCCGCAAGTACAAGGTCTTGGAGTTGGCCAAGGGCAGGAAGACGCCGCGGACCGAGGGCGATCTTTTCCTTTGGCTGATGCTGAATCTGCTTGACCTGCGGCATCAGTACGGGGACGACGCGCCGGTAAAATCCTTCAGCGGCGCCATCAAATCCTACCTGGAAGATGAACATGTCCAGGTGCCGGAAGCGCTTGACAACGAGGGCGACCAGACGGTGCTGCTAACGCGGACGCAGGCGATGAAGGCGGTGCGCAAAAGGCGGGAAATGCAGTCGGAAGACGAAGATACCTCAGAAACTGACGCGCTGATCAGCTAAGCGGTCGCGCCCCTAGCAGTCTGGTATATCAAGCGCGGTGATGCGCATGAAGGCGACTTCCTGGGCAGACATGTCGTCCGGGTAGTCGCCGGCGTCGTCATGATATGATTCCAGTACGCTATACGCCGTCTTCACGTAATCGCGGACGGTGTTGACTTCGATATCCATTTCATGCGCGGCAAGTTTATGCGATATCCCTTCAATGGCGACGAGTTCGATCGCTTGACGCATGCGCCGCGTCAGTCCCGCATATTCTCTCGGCAGCGCCAGCTGCTTCGCCCGATTCAGCCGCCGGTGCGAGAGCTTGCGCGCTTCGCCAACGACGCCGGCACTAATGAGAATATCAGCATCTGCCAGACAGTAAGCGTGGCATATCGCCCAGGCGATGTGAATGCGGGTATCCGGCTTGAGCAGATAAGCTTTTGCCCCCGCCTCGGTCGCCGCATACAGATCGTCAAGGTCAGGGAAGGGCGCCAGACAGACAACCCTGATATCGTTGAAGCGCTCGCGCAGACGCTCGATCGCCGCGGCCAGAGGGACTGCGCCGCCAAGCTGTTTGGCGTCAAGTATGACGGCATCGGGGCGATCCTTGAGCCGCCGCTCATCAAGCGCCTGCCAGAAGTCAGCCAAGCGCGCCGTTTTACAGATTACGCGCGTCCGCCGATCCCAAGCGAGGTAGGCGTTGATAGCGTTGCGGGCATAGAAGTCGCTATCGACAACCACTATATTGAGGTTAATGCTGCCAATTCCGGACATAATGTCTCTCCCGTCCCGCTCGGGCAAGCGCGGATAATAGCTGTGCAGGCGTGGCGGCTGCCAAGCTCAAGCGGCGTCGCTTTGGCCCAGCGTCGACTTTGTATAAGCCACTACTTCCGCCGCCAGGTCATAATCGCCAGCGGGGATGATGTAGGCGCCTTGAATCAAGTCCGCCATCTGATCAAGCAATTCCTGGGCGATGCGCATCCCGGTTTCACGCGCATTGGGGGCGGAGGCGATCCGTTCCATGATGGACGCGGGAATAGAAATGCCCGGCACTTCATTGTTCAGGAAGCGTGCCTGCCGATGGCTGTGCAGGGGCATGACCGCCATGAGGACCGGCAAATCAAAGGCTTGTCCGGCCGTTTCCTCATAGCGTTGCTGAAAGCGTCGAATACGCTCGGGCTCGAAGATGGCTTGACCCAAGGCGAAGTCGGCGCCAGCGCGCATCTTCTTGCGCAACACGCGGATTTCACGGTCGAGATCCTCGGCGCCCATGTTGAGAGCGCAGCCGACAGTGAAGCTGCTGGGCATGCCGATGCTGTGCCCGGCCATATCGACGCCTTGGTTCATCCCCTGCTTGATGACGCCAATCAGACGGGAGGGCGCGACATCATTGACATCGCTGGCATCGGGGAAATCGCCAATCCGCGTAGGATCCCCCATGACAACAAAGAGGTTGCGCAAGCCCAAGGCATGTGAGGCGAGCAAGTCGCCTTGCACCCGCAGCATATTGCGTCCGCGCGTGGGGAAGTGCAGGATCGTCTCGATGCCGAGCTGGGATTGCAGCAGGTGGGCGACGGCCCATGCGCTCATTTTCATGCGAGCGGCCGGGGTGTCAGCCACGTTGATCAGGTCAGCGCCGGCCGCCCGCAATCGTCTCGCCGCTTTTAAGAGCGTGTCCGTGCGGTAACTGCGCAGGGGCGCCATCTCCACTGTCACGGTGAACTGCCCGCTGTGGAGGCGCTCGGACAGTTCAGTCGGATGGTGTGGCTCGTGGGATTCATGCTCTATGTCGATTTCGCCGATATGCAGATCGACAAAGTCAGTCGATGGCTGGTCCAGAGCGGCGCGCATGGCGGCGATGTGCTCGGGTCCCGTACCGCAGCAGCCGCCGATCACGGTGGCGCCGATGTTGACGAATGTCGTCGCGCAGTCAGCGAAATACTCGGCGGTGGCGGGAAAGAGGATGCGGCCGCCTACAACCTCGGGGAAACCGGCGTTGGGCATGGCGGAGAATAGGGCATCGGGCACGGCAAAGCACATCTGCCGCAGCACCTCAGCGATGCCGGCTGGTCCGCTGCCGCAGTTGACGCCGATGACATCGACCCCGGCTTTGTGGAGATCGTTGGCGACTCGCGCTGGCGGATGACCGCCGTAGCTCAGGTTCTCATGATAGAATGTCGCCTGCGCAATGATGGGCAAGTCGGGATTCAAGTCCCGCAAGACCTTGATCGCGAGAAGCAATTCTCTGTGTTCGCTGAAAGTCTCAAACACGATGAGATCAACGCCGCTGTCAAGCAGCGCGCAAAGCTGCTCGGCAAAGGCGCCCGCCGCTTCCTCCCGCGTCAAACGTCCATAAGGAGTGATGCCGACGCCCAAAGGACCGACGGAGCCGGCGATGTAGACATCATCCCGCTCGCTCTCGGCGATGGCGAGCCGAGCCAGCTCCACCCCGCGCCGATTGTAGAGTTCGACATGGGGCTCCCGCCCGACGCTCGCCAATTTGAAGCTGTTCGCGCCAAAGGTATTGGTCTCGATTAGCTCGGCGCCCGCGGCGATGTAAGCCTTGTGTATCGAAAGCACGACATTCGGATCGTCAACATTCATCGCGTCAAAGCAGGCGTCAGCCCGCGCTTGCGATTCATGATGCAGCATCGTCCCCATAGCGCCGTCAGCCAGGATCGGCGCGCCGGTCAACAGACGTTCTCGGAAAGGCAATCTACTCATTTTCGCCTCGGCGCTGGTCGTTGCTTTCGGACAGTGACCACCGCGCCAGAACTTGCTGGCGACTTCGCTACCCATTTTCGCAGAATTGCGTAAGGTAAATAAGTGGGTAATCTGTCCTTGGCTTCCCTCTTTTTGGCAAAGCCCCTTGCTTATGCGAGGAGAAGGCTTGTTACTTTGTGTGAGCGCGACAGTTCTTTTCGCCGGTTACGCGCCGAGCGGCTGTGTCCAGCGAATATCTCATGTTGCCAATTGCGAGAAGTTTAGCAGAAAAGCGCCGGGACCTCTATTGAGGCGGAGATTACAGGAATTGATCAGGTTAGCGCAAGGCATAAAGAAGCTGCGGCACAGCGAACAATTAGCGCGAGCGTGGCATCTCCTGGGCAGGTGTCGTCAAGTCTTGAGCCGCTTCCTGGCTAATTCTTTGCGCTTCCTGCGCTTCAGCCGCAAGCAAATACGCGGCGGGCGGAAGCTGATTAAACGCGGCGAGGTCTATTATGTGCCCGTCTGGCTGCCGATCACGCTGGCGCTTCTCTTGGCTTCAAGTGTTATTTGGGATGACATTGCCAGCCTCGTTCAGCGCGGGACCGCAAGCGCAATTCATCTAATCAGCGGCTCAACTGACGCGGAGTTGGCGGCCTTCTTCGCGCCGGCTGTACAGCACTGGTCAAGCGACATCGGCAAATGGGCGGAAGAATACGAGGTTGACAAGCACTTGCTGGCGACAGTGATGCAGATCGAATCTTGCGGGCACCCTACGGTTATCAGCAGCGCGGGCGCGCGCGGATTGTTTCAGGTCATGCCCTTTCATTTTGCCGATGGCGAGGACATGCTCGACCCGGAGACCAATGCGATGCGGGGCAGCGCCTTTCTCAAATATTGCCGAGCCGCTTCTGATGATGTCATCGGCTTGACGCTGGCTTGCTACAATGGCGGTCCCTCGGTGATCAATCAGCCGCGCGAGCGCTGGTCGGCGGAGACGCGGAAATATTATCGCTGGGGGGTCGGCATATACAGCGATGCAGCCGCTGGCAAGCAGCGGAGTGAAACGCTGGATCAATGGCTGGCGGCCGGGGGCGAGCGGCTCTGCACGAGCGCTCTGAATGAATTAAGTCGTTAAAGCCCCTCAATACCGAATCAACGCGCTCACTGGAAGCTGCGCATCACAGACAGCACCTTGCCTTTGATTTCGCAATTGGCCGGATGCACATAAATCGGCTCGTAGTCGCGGTTGGCGGGCTGCAGACGGATTCTGCCCGCTTCGCGGAAGAAACTCTTGAGCGTCGTTTCGTTGTCTTCGGGCAGCCAAGCCGCCACCATCTCGCCGTTTTCCGCCGTACTCTGCCGGCGCAGAATGACGATGTCGCCATCCTTGATCATGGCGTCAATCATGGAATCGCCATGCACGGTCAGGGCGAAAGCCTCACTGGCGTCATAACCGCCAAGCAGACGTGGCGGCACAGTGATATAGTCATCCTCGTCAATATGATGGCCAATGTCTTCTGGCAAGGAAATGGGCTCGCCAGCGGCAATCCGGCCGACCAGCGCCACTCGATGCTGACCAATAGCGCCGATCACAGGTCTGGCGCGGGTGAATCCCGGGATTGCGCGGATAATGCGCAAACCGCGCGAAACCTTGCCCGAGCGCTGAATATAGCCGGCGTCGACCAGTTTGTTCAGGTTGTAATTCACGACCGATGTCGAGCCGATATCACACTCTTCGCCGATTTCGCGAATGCTCGGGGGGAAGCCGCGTTCCTGCGTATAACTTTGCATGAAACGCAACATGTTCTGCTGCCGCTTCGATAGTCTATGAAATTCCTTCATCAGATTGTCCTCTTATTTCACACTCGCAGACCTAGCTGCGTCCAGCGCTGATCGCTTTGTCCCTATTATACACGAACATTTGTTTCTGCGGCAAATGTTCTACTGACCATTTTCTGAATTGTTTGCCAATAATAACCTGCCGAGCAGAAAGTCTAGCGGATCATCAGGCTTAAGCGCAATTGCGCCGCCTCTTATCAGCGCCTGGTTGCCGCCAACGGGCAGATCAAAGGTATAGACCGGCCGCCCTTGCTCGCGGGCGAAACGCGCCGTGTACATCGCGCCGCCATCGGTCTGGGATTCAACCAGGATCACCGCCCGGCTCAACCCGCTGATGATGCGATTGCGCGCGACCAGTCGCTGGGCATTGGCGCCCCAGCGCGGATGCAACTCGCTGAGGAGCGCCCCGCATTCCTGAGCGCGCTCCGCCAACTGTCGATTCGTTTCCGGATAGATATTCAAGACGCCGCTGCCCAGCACGGCAATTGTTCTGCCCTTTTCCGCCAGCGCGCCGGTATGCGCGGCTGTATCAATGCCGAGCGCCAAGCCGCTCACGACGGTGTAACCATGACGCGCCAGCTTTGAAGCCAGCTGCAAAGTCATAAAGCGCGCTTCTTTGGTCGGATTCCGCGTGCCCACGATAGCAACGGTCTTCGCCCATAACTCCGCGGATAACGTTCCCCGCGCGAAGAGGACCGGCGGCGCGCTGTCAAGGTCGCGCAGCGGAGGCGGATACTCCTCCTCGTCCGGCGTGAGTATAGCGACGCCCTTAGAGCGCCAGGCTGCTATCTGCGTCGAAACTCTGTTCAGGTCGATGGCTTTGATGTCGCGCGCGATAGCTTCGCCGACGCCATGGACGCGCAGCAATTCAGCCCGCGGGGCGGCGAAGACGGCGGCCAGGTCCTGGTCGAAATGGCTTAATAGATTGTCGAGCGTTACAGCGCCGATGTGGGCAGAGAGGCTCAGCGCAACCCTTAAGTCTTTAGCGCTGGCTTCAGTCCTCTTCATAATATTCGACGATGGAAAGCTGCATGGCGTGCATAAAGGCATTCACCTGCCGCAACAGGGTCGACCATTCCGAGGAGCTGCTGGGCTGCCGCAATTCGGACCAGGTCAAAATCGAATCCAAGACGAAGTCGCTGTAGTAATAGAAACCGCGTATCGCCTGCGGCAGGGTCAAGCCGTCGGCGATCAAGTGCGCGGCGTAATCCTTGCCGAGATTGATGGCGCTGGCCAAGCCTTCGTCCGGCGCCCCGGCAACGACGAATATGCGCATCGCTTCTAGGACGCGCCGGCCCTGCTCCCGCAAGTGCCGCTTGCTCTCGTCGCTCATGGCGACATACCAGGGCGCGGATTCCAGTTGTTCGCTGCCCACTTGCATGCGCGTTTGCCCGAGGGCATTCTGCATGATGATCTGCAACTCTATGGGTTCAAGATCAACCTGAGTACGCGCGTAATCGCTCAGGTCATTGACATTGAATCGGCGATGTTTGCCCGCGGTGCGCCGAAAAGGCAGCTTGCCGCTATCCGCCCAATTGCGCACCGTTGCCGGATGCACGCCGAGGATTTCGGCGGCATGGCGCAGGCTGACCCACTCGCTTCCCTCGTTGCGTTTCGCCATAAATCAACAATGATTCACTTTCATTAGCCATCCAGTATACTGCAATGCCGAGCGCCTAACAACGCGGATGAGGCGAGCAAGATAGTCCGCGGTTATTCCGCGCGCCAAGACGGCGGCCGATGTTTGAGCCGCCAAAGCCAACCCGGCGGATAGCCGATCATCTTGGCCAGATCGCCCAGGAAGCGGAGCCAGGGAATCATAACGATGCAATAGAGCCATAATCCGATTGACTCTGCGCCGGCGCGCTTGATGATTGTCGGCAAGCGGCGATATGCCCCCCGCAGATAGATAGCGCCGCCGAGGACGATTAACGCCCAAAACAGCGGGTGAACTGAGGCGCCGGCGACAAGGATAGCCGGCAGCAGCAGAAAGTAAGCGAAGTAACGGATGAGGTGCCGCTTCAGCCAGAGGTTCGCTTTGCCATCGCCGCGGGCATAAAGAAAATACTGGCGGAAGTACTTCCGCAGCGTGGTCCGGGGCCGAAAATAAACCAGCGCCGCCGGGGCAAATGCGAAAGGTCCGGCAGTCTGGCGCAAACGCAGGTCAAAAATCAGATCTTCGCAGAAATCCAGCCATTCGGGATACAAGCCGATTTCCTTCGCAGCCGCTTTGCGAAAGGCGATACTGCGGCTGCTGGGCAGAAAAGTTTCGGCGTCGATCTCAGCTTCCAGCGGCAGCGTGGTCGCGCCGAGAGCGATCTCGAATGATGTTTGCGGATCCGCGCGGAAGAAGCCGCCGACTACATTCAACTGCGGATTCGCGAGCAGCGGGTCGGTGATCTTCTCCAGCCAATCGTCACTGAGACGAACGCCGGCATCGGTCACGGCGATGATGCTGCCCGCGGCGGCATTGATAGCGTGGTTGCGTCCCTCGCTGATGTTGCAGCCCGGCTCGACCAGCAAGCGCAGCGGAAGTTTTTCTTGGTAAGCGCGGATGATCGAGACAGTATCGTCGCGGCTGCCGCCATCAACGATGACAACTTCGTCCGGCGGCCGCGTCTGCCGCATGATCGAGTCGAAAAGGTGGCGGATATTGTCGCCTTCATTAAGCACAGTGGCGATCAAGCTAATCATGAGACGGTCTCGGCAGTCAATGACATCGTATCATGCTAGCGGGAAAGCGCATGACGCCAAAGGGGGATTTTCTCCGACGCTCGCCAGCCGCAATTCACGGGAGATCGGGTATATTATGCGCCTCGAGCATGGTCTTGCGGAAAGCATGAACCTGCCGATCGCCGCGATCGGTCAATTCCGCGCTGCCAGCGATGATGCGAATGTAACCCAGCGCCCGCAGCCCTGTCAAAACGCGGGACATCTTCCTCTCTGTCCAGCGGAAATGTTCATGCAGATGGTCCACGTTTAGCTCGATATCGTGCGCGGTCGTATGCTGATGGTTGTGGATATGCGCCAGCACCACTTGATTTTCAAATACGCGGCGGCGGTTTGCCCGGCGGATCAAGGTCGATGCCAAGCCATATCGGGGCGAGAGCGCCCAGGCGAGCAGAAAGAGAATGAATATCATCAACACCATCGAGGCGCTGATCGACGAATCCCATTCTTCGGGCAGGCTCAACCCAAACAGGCGGTTCAGAACAGCGATGCCATCCGCCACAGCGATGAAACTGAAGAGTTGGCCGCGCGCGAGATCATAGCCGTAATACGCGCCGACCCCGCCGATCAAGGGACTGAGCAGGAGCATCATCGCTAGCCGGTCGGTCAGCAGATAGGCGGCGGCTGGCGGGATGATGAAGAAAGCGATCACGAGAATTGATCCGACCGCGTCGAAGGCGCCAACCGCGACCAGGCTGACCAGGATCATCAAAGCGTAGTGAAGCGCGCCTGGTCGAAATCCCAGCGCCTGCGCCAAGCCGGTGTCAAAAGTCGATAGCTTGAGCTCTTTGAAGAAGACCAGTACAAATCCCAGTGTCAGCAGCGTCAACAGAAGCATGACCGTAATCGACTTCGGGAAGAACACCAGCACGGGCTCCCGCTCCAGCAAGCCAGCGCTCCAGGCTTGAGCGGGATTATATTCGCCACAATTGCTGCAAGTTTCGCTGAATACTGCGCGTTCATCCCGCGGGCTTATGCCAAGCTCGCGGCAGTTGTTGCATTGCCGCGCGAATTTGGCTGCTTCATGGTCGGGCGCGACCGTCACTGACTCGCAGTTTGCAAAGCAGTGGCTATTGGTATTTGCCCAGGCCAGGCCGATCTCTCCCACGAGGACCGCGTCTTCGTCAAGGTGCGCGTCTTCGACATAGCGCGAGACGAGGATGACGGCAATGGCAAAGAGGAGCGGAAAAGCCAAGCCCAGCGCCGCATCCTGTTTGACCAGGCCCGAGCGGTAAAGCATCTCGGTCAGCAGGACCGTGCCCACGCCCGCCAGCGACGCGCCGAGAATGAGCCAGGGCGACGAGGTATCGCCATGCAGGCCGAAGACCTCGGTCATCAGCAGGAAGGCGACAACGATGCCAAGAAGCACGGTGTGGCTGATGGCATCGCTGGTGAGCGACATCCCGCGCAGGAGCAGAAAGACGCCCAATAGCGCGCCGCTGACTGCGATAAGACAGCCAACAAGCATCGCCGTATTCTGCGGCGAGCGCAGAAAGGCATTGAGTTCCTCGCGGGTGACAAAATTGAGCAGAAGCTCGATCAGCCAGCGTTCCAGCGGCATCATGCGGTTTCGCTCGGCTCCAGCCTGTTTTCCAGTTGCTCAACGGCAGCCGCTGGCAGAACCGCTCCGATATCCAACCGCCGGTCTTCCTGAATGACGGGCAAGCCCAGTTCATCGTTGTACAAGCGATACAGATCCCACAGTCTCTGATTGCGCCGGTCTTCCCGCGCCCAGGCGATGCCCTCTTCGGTCAATCGCCAGCCTTCGCCAAGCGCCATCACCTGCCCCGCCCCCCGCAATTGCCGCAAGCCGGACTCGACGCTGCGGGCGCGAACACCGCGGATAAAGTCATCCGGCACCGGATAATCTTCCGCCCCGTGCGCAAGAGCGTAACGGTAGAGATCGCGCAGTGTGTTTATAGCGGCGAAGCGTCGGCGATTCGCCCGTTGACGCAATCGGCTCCAAACCAGGCCCCGGCCCGGCGCCAATGTGATCGAGAGCAGGACCAGCACAAATGATACGACGATGATCATAGGACCAGTTGGGATATCGCTGTCCAGCGCGCTGATGACCGCGCCCACGCCGCCAGCGAAGGCGCCAAACACCGCAGCCAGGATAACCATTTGGTCGAGCTTGTGCGTCCATTGTCGGGCGGCGATGCCTGGCGCAATCAGCATGCCGACCATCAAGATCACGCCCGCCAATTGCAAACCCAGCACAATCGTGACCACAATCAGCGTGGATAAGACCGCATTTATGAAGCCGATGCGAAAGCCATTGGCGCCGGCGAATTCGGAATCGAAGGTGACCAGCTTGAATTCCTTCCAGAATAAAGCGACCAGGAGCAGGACAAGCAAGCCAACCGCACTGACCAGGGTCACATCCCTTTCGATGATGGCGGCCGCCTGCCCGAAAATGAAGTGATCCAGCCCGGCCTGGCTGGCATCGGGGATGGACTGTATGTAAGCCAACAAGGCGATGCCGGCGGCGAACCAGGCCGCCAAGACGATGCCCATGGCCGTATCCTGTTTGATGCGCGTTGTATGCAGGAGCGCGGACAAGAAGCGCAAGCCAAGCCAACTGGCTATGCCCGCGCCCACCAGCAGCGAGCTCAACTCCCGACCAGCAAGCAGAAATGCAACCGCCACACCGGGCAGGGCTGCGTGGGACAGCGCATCGCCCAGCAGGCTCTCTTGGCGCAGCACGGCGAAACTGCCGAGAACGCCACTGAGCAAACCCAAGATAGCGCCGCCCAGGGCGACCACGCGCACAGTGTACGTGAAGCGCAAATCGAATAGGACCAGACTCAGGGGGATGAAGAGAGCGCCCAGCAGAACAATCCCAGCGATGATCAACCAGACGCGCTTGTCGGCCGCGCTTAGCCTTGCGCCCGGCACCATCAGCCTCCAGCGGCGCCCGCTAATATCCCGCCGTTTAGACTGGCGACCTGGCCGCCATAGGTCTTGCGCAGATTCTCCGGCGTGAAGACAGCGGCGGTCGGTCCTGTGGCGATGACTTCGACATTCAGCAGCGTCACCCAATCGAAATACTGCGCGACCGTCTGCAAGTCATGATGAACGACGAGCACAGTTTTGCCGCGCTTGTTCAATGCCTGCAAAATATCCACTATCGCGTTTTCCGTGACGGCGTCTACCGCGGCGAAGGGCTCGTCCATGAAGTAGATCTGCGCGTCCTGCACCAGCGCGCGGGCGAGGAAGCTGCGTTGTTGCTGCCCGCCGGAAAGTTGGCTGATCTGCCGATCGACAAAATCGACCAAACCCACCTGCTCCAGGGCAAAGAGCGCCAGTTCCCGCTCCCGTTTGCCGGGGCGGCGAAACCAGCCCAGCTTGCCATATAACCCCATGGTGACAACATCGATCACGGAGGTCGGGAAGTCCCAGTCGACGCTGCCGCGCTGCGGCACATAGCCGACCAGCGAGCGCGCCCGTTCATAAGGCTTGCCATAGAAACTCACGGTGCCGGCCGCGCGCGGGATCAGGTTCAGCACGGCTTTGATCAAGGTGCTCTTGCCCGCGCCATTCGGTCCGACAATGCCCATGAGCACGCCTTCGGGCACCTCCAGATCGATATCCCAGATCGCCGGTTTTTCTTGATAGGCGACGGTGAGATCATCAACAGACAGCGCAAACTCGCTCGTTCGGTCCATGCCGGGTGGCTCGGGGCGATCAGGCATCGCAGTCCACATTCCAGATGCCCTCAGGCGGCTGCGGCATCAGCGCTTGGGGCCAATCCTGAATCTCCACCGCAACACCCATACAGCGATAAGACTGCATGATGGTCAGCGCGTTCTGAGCCAGCATGCCGACATAGGCGCCGCCGAAACTGCCAGGTTCGTCCATAGCATCGCCGTACAACTCGCGCAAGCCGATGCGCGCTTGCCCGCCTTGGGCGCGCACTGCTTCGATGACCGCTTCAATCGTATCGGGCGGGATGCTGCTTTCGACGAACAGCACTGGTATCTCATTGGCGATGACAAAATCGACGGTCTGCTGAATATCGCCAACCCCGGCTTCGTCCTCGGTGCTCAAACCTTGAATCGCCTGCATCCGCCAGCCAAATGCGGCGCCGAAATACTGAAAGGCGTCATGCGAGGTGACGAGGTAGCGCTGCCCCTCGGCGATGGAGCGCAAGCCGGCGTCAGCCCAGGCGTAGAGCAGATCAAGCTGTTCAATATAGGCGGCGGCGTTCGCCTGATAAGCATCGGCATTAGCCGGATCGAATTCGGCGAGGGTATCAGCCAGGTCTTGCACCGTGAGTTGCCAGTTGCGCGGATCGAACCAGAAATGCGGATCGTCCACGTTTACCAGCGTATCCGACAAGTCGAAGCCGCCGATGATGAATCCCGCCTCTCTAACCGGCGCGCTCAAGGCGTAGATCTTAATGCCCTGCTCCCCGAGCGCGGCAAAGACGGTGTCGAATTGTCCTTCGAGGTGCAAGCCGCTGTAGACGACCATTTCCGCCTGGTTCATAGCGACAATATCGGATTCGGTCGGCTGATACAGATGTGGATCAACGCCGGCGCCCATGAGCGCTGTGAGCTCAATGCTATCGAGCCCCGCGGTCAATATCCGCATCAAGTCAGCCGCTTGTGTGGTCGTGGCGACGATCTTGCGCCGATCTTCAGCGCCATTACTCGCCAAAGTAAAGATCAACGACCATGCGATCAGTGCTAACAATAGCACGCGCTTTCTCATGGTAAGTTCTCCCATTCAGGCATTTTAGCGACATTAACTATATTTTTAGACTAACTTAAAAATCTTGTCAAGGGCTTCAAGCAAATTAATTCAACTTGCTCATTTTCAGCTTATAATCTCTTTAGTTTTCAGACTGATTATGCATCTATCCGGCCAAGCCGATAACCGAAGAACGGGAGGAGAGCCAAGCGTGGGTTATTACGATAGCGAGGAGAATGTAGAACGATACATTCGAATGGCATCTGGCTACGATGGCAAATTGCTCATCGATGTGCTCGCCAAGTATTTGCCGGAAGGCTCCAGGATACTGGAAGTGGGGATGGGAGCGGGCAAAGATCTGTTAATGCTCAATAAGCATTATCAAGTCAGCGGTTCCGATTCCTCCGCCATATTTGTTAAGCGTTTTAGGCGATTGCATCCGAACCTGGATGTCAAGGTGCTAGATGCTATTACCATTGATACAGACGAGCGCTATGACGGCATCTACTCTAACAAAGTGCTTATTCATTTATCGCGCGCTGACTTGCTCGCCTCATTTGAACGTCAAGCGCAAGTTCTCAACACAGGCGGGGTTGCGATTCATTCCTTCTGGTATGGTGATGGAGAGGCTGAATATCACGGTCTGCGCTTTCATTACTATCGCGAAGACAGTTTAAAGGCTTTGACAGGACCCGGTTATGAGTTTTTGGAAAGCAAACGGTATACCGAAATAGAGATTGACGATTCAATTTATATCGTATTGCGTCGACGATGAAACGCTTGACCTGGCTGGACTGGCAAATGAATTGCAGGCATGAAGCCTCAGCTGGCCTTACCACAAAGTCCAGCGCCTTTTCTTCGGCGGGACAAGTCCGTGTGTCAATGTCGTCAAGCCGCCACCAATAGCGGAAAACATCGGCCGCTGCTCGGCGAATAGCTGCTCGACGCCGCGCAGGGGAGCCCGGCGATTCACCATTTCGAAGAAGGCTCCGTCCCGGCGCATAAGCCCCATCGTTGTCTCGCGCGTCAGATCAGCTTCCCATTTCCAAGTCTCAGGGAAGAAATAATAGTAGTAGGTATATGTAGCGGCGGTATTCACGCTGACTGCGCGATTGTGATATGCCCACAAGTCGACGCCAATTTGCTCCGCCATCTCCGCCATGAGAACCAGCGCGCAAGTCGCGGAGAATTGCGCGGCGTATGTCTCCGAGGCGCCATCAATATCAACAAGGTCCTTGAAGTAACCTTCGGGATGAATGTGCGCATCCACCACGCGGCGATAAACATCGGCGGCGCGCTGAAAACCGGCGTCGTCCCCGCTCAGGCTGGCTTCAGCCATTGAGACAGCAGCCAGCCAACTGAGGCGCAAAGGACACATATCCGCGCTGGACTGTAGCTCTCGTCGCGCCAGGCTGTCAATCTGGCTCCGGCTTGTTTCCGCGACCGACTGCCAACGCGGATGCCCCCGCAACATTGCCATAACCGACAGCCAACCAAGTTGAGCTTTCATCGCCGGCAGGTCGAGGCTGGCATCGCTGCTGAAGTTTTGTGCCTGCAGCACCTCTAGCGCCGCGTCACCGGCGGTCCCATCATGACGAAACAGATAGTTTAATGCGAAGAGCTGCGCCGCTTCAAGCGGGTCGGTCCTCTGAGTATCGAGCACGGACAAGGCGCTATGCACAGGCTCGCGATCGAGATTATCGCGCGCCAGTTGCAAGTCGCTTTCGGAGAAAAACAGCGCCGCGGATCGCTTCATAATCTGCACCGACAAGTTCAATTCCAGGCGCCTATCAGTCTACCACTCCTGATCTTCATCAGTGAAGAGGGGCGGGGAGCCTTCACCGAGAGCCTTTGTCGGTCGCGGCGGCGCTTCGTCTTCGGCAGGCGGCTCTGTCGGCAAGCCTCTCATTGCCGGGTCCCGCGGCTGCGGCATCTTCGCTCGCTTGCGGCGGCGAAGGATAAGCGCAACCAGCAGACAGCCGAGCAGCGACATGACAATGATGGCCAACGCAGCAGCGCCGGCGGCGAGCAACAGAGTTTGTATCCCATCGGCATCCAGAGCCACAAGATCAGCGATGGCGCTCGGTCCCGCAAGCACTGCCAGAGGTTTGGCGCCGAAGTCAATTCTCGCTGGCGCCGTCCCGGGCCGAACGCTTGCCTCGGCTGATGTCGCGGTCGTCGCGATATACTCGCTGCTGCTTATAATAACACTATACTCGCCGGCAAGCAGTTGGTCAAAGCAGAGCAGACCGTCGGCGGCATAGGGCGAATCTTCCAGAAATTGAGAAGCGATAGTTAGGTCCCGGTCGTCGAGCAAGCTGGCGGCAATGCCACGCACAATCGGTATTTCCGACCCGGCGCGCTGGCCATCCTCATTTTGATCGACGTATGCCCTCACGCAGATCTGACCTGTATCCTGCGCTAGCGATGTAAGGCAACAGAGCGCCGCACAGATCAAAGCCAACCAGCGCGCCAATCGTCTTGGTGAAAACTGCGTAAGAGCGCGCCGCATCAGCGGCCTCGAAGGAAAATCGCGACGACCATGCCACTGACAAATACGACTCCAGCCATAGCCAAGACGACAAGCCCGCTCAATTCGCGCAGCAGTCCCTCAGCTTCCTCAGCCGCGGCCGTCTCAATATCGGCATTCGGCTCCAAGGCTGTTCCCGCGACCCTTGCCAGTCCCCGCGCGGCGCTAAATTCCAACTGCAATTTGCCCCCGGCTCGCAAATCAAGCCACAGGCTGGCGGCGCCCCGCAAACCATAGCCAGCCGGCGGGACTGCCTCTAGCCGATACAAGCGCCGCCCCAAGTCGCGCACGCAGTATGGCTCTGATTCCCCATCAGTCGTATAGTGCAGTTGCTCGATTTCCGCGGCATCAAAGAGTATGATTTCACCATCGCCTAGCAAGATCTCGCCCGGTTCCCGCATGCCGCTATGATTGTCGTCAGCGAAAACGACAAAGCATATTTGCGGGCTGAGATCGGCCGGATCCATCATTGGCGCGGAAGCCTCGAAAACCGGCGCTTCTGGATGACCAGCGGCGGGGATAGCCTCTCTTGTCGCTTCTTCGTTTCCCGCCTCGCCTTCCGCTTCATCTTCGGCATCGGCCTCTACGGCATCAGGTATGACTAGCAGGAGCTGGCCGATCTGCAAATAAGCCTCAGGGTCCAGGTTGTTCAAGGTCAACAATTGGTCCAGAGTTACGCCATAGGCATTGGCGATTGATATCAAAGTTTCGCCGGCTTCAACGGTATGGATGAGGTCGTCAGTCTCTTGAGCTTGCAGCGTCATCAGCGCCGCGAGACAGATAAGCATGAGGCAAAGTTGACGCAAATCCCGTCTCCACAGGGTATGCCCGGGCGCATAGGAACTCGGATTATAACATGCGCCAGCTCTGGATACAGGGCAACGCGCCGGCTTCGCCCTGAGCAGTTCGCCAGATCCGCAAAAGCCCCCTTTGCCAAATTCAGCTAGAATTGGAGCATGAGACTTGCCTGCATCTGTTTGATCCTGCACCTGCTGTTCGCTCCGGCCGCCGGGGCGCAGCCACGAGAAATCGATGCCGACGACACCCGAATCGAGCACGATGGCTTGATCAGCGGTCGGCTTGATGACGATAATCCGCGGGATGTCTATTATGTCGACGGGCTGCGCGGCGAGGTCATTCGCTTTGAGCTGACCGCGACTGACGGGGACCTGGACCCCGTCCTCGGCATTTTTGACGACAGCGGGGAGATGGCGCTATTCCACGATGATAGCGCCGGCACGACAGGCGTCCATCATGATCTGACCATGGAACATACCGGGCGCTATTTTGTCGTCGTGGGACGATTCGGCTATAGCCTCGGCAGCACTTCCGGCGTCTACGATCTGCGCATGACGCGCAAGGGCGTCTTGTCCGAGCGGGGCAGCACGCTGCGCTACGGCGATTCCGTAATCGGCACGATAAGCAATACCAACGCCGAGGTCTATTACACCTTTCAAGCGGAACAGGGCGATATCCTGACGATATCCATGGTGCGCTCGTCCGGCACGCTGGATCCCTTCCTGCGCGTCGTCGATGGCGACCGCTTCGTGATTGCGGAGAATGACGACCAGCACAGCGAAACCCGCAATGCTCGCATTGACGCCCTCATCATCGAGCGCGGCGGCACCTACATCGTGATGGCGACGCGCTATGACGATAGCTCGGGCAGCTTCGTGCTGAGCGTTGAAGAAGCGGAAAACAGCGGCGCTGGCAGCACAAGCCTGGCGCCCTTGCCCATTGGCTATGGCGACACGCGGACCTCGACGCTGAACAACGGGCAATACGAGCGCTTCTACGCCTTCAACGCCTCAGCCGGCGACCTGATCACGATCGATATGGAGCGCGGCAACAGCGGCGATCTGGACAGCACCCTCATTTTAGCGGACAGCGCCTTCAGGCCCCTCGCCGAAGACGATGACAGCGGCGAGGGGCAAAATTCCAGAATCATCGATTATCTCATCCCGGCCGATGGCAAATACCATATCATCGCCACGCGCTATGATGGCGGCGCCGGCGATACCAGCGGCGAATACCGGCTCAGCCTGGATATCCTCGACGATCCTTTTGTCAACATCCCCGACGGTACGGTCAGCCTCGAATTCGGCACCAGCGTCACCGGCAAGATCAGCGAGGACAACCCGCAAGACCTCTACGCCTTCTATGGAAGACAGGGCGAGGTCGTCTCCATTTCAATGACCCGCGTGGATGGCGATCTGGATGCGCTGCTTGAACTGCTGAACAGCGCGCAGGAGGTCGTCACGCGCAATGACGATCGCGCCGCCAATGACCAAAACGCGCTGATCGACCATTTCGCCCTGCCCGCCACTGGCACGTACTACATCCGCGCCCGGCGCTATGCCGGTACCGATGGCGATCCAAACACGTCCGGCGCTTATGTGCTGGTCTTGGCGGAGCGGGTCAATTGATTTAGCCGGGGGCTATTCCCTCAAGTGGACGGCTCTCAGGCGCGGCTTTCCTGTTCGTCTTCCTCGCCTTGATAGGCGAGCAGGTCATCAAGCGACATCTTGGGCAGGCGGTTCTCCGCCATGACCGCGCGCATCTCGGTGTTAATCTCCCCATCTTCTCCGATATGCCGGCGGATGTTGGCGCCGGTCGCTTCAGCATATTCAAAGCGATGATCGGCAATGGTGACGCCATCGGCAATGACGCGCATCGACCATTTGCCATCCAGCTCCATTTGATCGTGCAGCGGCATGCGGGTATTCGGCATGAGGAAATTGCGCCCGCGGATGAGATGGAAGTCGTCTTCGTGCACGTAGACCAGATCGCCAACCGCATCGACAATCTCAAAGCGGATATTGCCGTTGGCTTCCATCGGCACCCGCAATTGCACAAAGGGCTGGATATAGTCGATATCATCGGGCAGGGACCAGGTGCGGTATATCTGCGGTTCGCTGTCGTCTTTGGTCGTAAGCAAGCCGATATCCACAGTGAGCACTTGCACATTATCGGGGTCGAGCCCGGCCCGCGTCACCGATTCCAGAGCGTGACGGTATACGCGCTGTTCGGCGCTGGCCGGCTGCTGATGGAATATCTCGTAATCATCGTATTCTTCTTCATCAGCCTGCTCATAGTCATAATGACTGTAGTCATAGGTCTGCGCTGTGCTGCTGATGTTGCTGCTAGCGCTATCATTATCAAACTGACGCACGAGGAAGAGCAAGCCGAGCAGAACCAAGATCACCGGGAAGCTATTGCCCAGGAGCGCCACCGCCCCCAAAGCCAGAAGAATAAAAGCGAGAAACCAGGTATTGCGATTGTCCGGCATGTCTCAGTCCTCGCTTACTGCCGGCCGCGGGGCCGCCCCGACGAGCTGGGCTGCTGCAGCAAATCCTTGAGCTGCGTGGTCTCCGGTTGCGCCACTTCATCGACGATTACGGCATCTTCCAGGTTGCGGCTGTGGCTGCGGCTGCCGCGCGCTGCGCCTGCCTCGGCTTCACCGCTGAGCCGGCGGCGGCGCTCACTCACCGATGGCGAGAGCATCAGATTGTGCATGCCAATGAGATTGTCATCCACATAAACACGCAAGTCCCAATCCCCGCTGCCATCCACACCGCGATTGCCCGCAAGCGGCAAATGATGGTCAGCCAGCAGGCTCAGTTCACCCTCGCGCAGATAGGTCTTCATCTCATGCACATATTGCTCTTCACCGAGATGATTGTAGATCTCATAGCGGATCAGCGCCTGACGCTCCGCCTCTTCCGGCAGCACAAAAAGCGTGATGAAAGGACGAACGCCATCGTCATCCTTGGATATATTGCGCGTCCGCCGCATCGCCAAGCCTTCGACGCCTGTCTGCATGGCGATCAAGCCGATATCGAGCATGACGATGCCATTGCGATTGAAATAACCGGCGCGAGCCGCCGCCCGTTCCGAGGCTTCACGCGCTTGCGGCGTGATTCGGCGCTGCAATGGCGCCCGGTGCAGCGCATCGAGCAAACTGGCACGTTCCGGACCCAGCTCAATCATGGAGGCGATGATAGCCACCGCCAAGACCCCGATCAGCGAAAGCTGTACCGCCGCTGATACCGGCGCCGCCAACAAAGCGAAACCAATCAGCAAGGTCATGGCAAGCAGCCAGGCCGTATTGCGTCGTTTCAAACGAATCATGAACTCACCGTTTCGCGGGGCGTCAACTCTTGGACTCAGCGCTGCGCCCTACACTACGACTCCATTTTAACACCATCTTTGCCCCGCTTCACATTGTCAGTCTGCGCAGGCGCGCCCGCAGAAGTTGGCTTTGCCGCCGCCCTAACGCTGTCGCTGGCGCAACTGCTCATCCTCATCCAATCTGAGATCGAGCAGCTCGCCATCGTCGCTCAGCCGCAAACCACGCTGCTTGAAGTTGTCCAGTTCATAAACATCGGCGCCGTCGATTTCATCTTCTTCATAATGATTCCTGTGCCGCAAAGCATCATGCGCGCGCGCCAACTGCAGCTGCCGCGTGACTTCCGCTTCAATCTGCGCTTCACGTTTCCGCGCGCCGCCCCCGTGCTTGTTGTAGTAGTCCACGTAATGGCTGAGCATGCCAATGCCCCAAAAGAAGGTGACAAACAGGGGCCAGGGAAAACCACCTGTGGCGAACAGCCAAATCACCCAGACCAGGATGTTGACTGCCGCATAGCTGACGAAGTGTATAAGGAGAGCGTTGCGCTCGTCATACTTTGCTTCCACGCGGCGGCGGATTTCGATTTCAAGCTGCGAATGGTTTTTGCGTTTCATCCGTCTACCCTTGATCCAGCCGTCGGCAATCGACTTGCGCGCTCTTGAACTGCTTCCAGATCTTCCAGTGTCAGCGCGTCGGCTGTCTCGCCTGCTTTCTGAATGTGGTCGAGCCCGCTTGCGCTAGCGTCAATGGCCATGATGCGCCGCCGCTCTCGCTCAAGTTCGTGATTTACCTGCTCGTTGATTCTTGCCTCCCGCCTTTCAGCGGATAAGCCGTAAGTAAAAATATAACGCAACCAGTGCGCTGCCAAGCCAATGCCCCAGATACCGGCAAAGGTCAAGGGCCCGTGCCAGAATTCTGCATCCATAGTGAACCCCATATGGTTCAGGGGATGCACGAACACCAGCAAACTCACCGCACCAAGATAGAGCGCGAGATGCCAGAAGGCGAGGCGGCGGTTCTTCAGCTTGTCAGCCATCTGCAAGCGAATTAACTCTTCCCGTTCTTCCGCGTCGTCGACAGCCGCGTGGCGCAATTGCTCCTCGATGCGAATGTCGGTTTCCGCCTCGTGCCCCGCGCGACCGCGTCCATGCCGATAATGGTAATGGATGACATGCAACGCGGCGGTCGTACTCAGCAAGCACAGCGCCGTTACGCTGCTTCGATAGCTATCGAACGCAGCGAAAAAGCCTTGCAGTTCGCCAAACAAGACCCAAAAGTCGAAAGCATTGTAGAGCAAGATCAGCAAAGCGCCGCAGACGAGCAGCAGATGGAAACGCAAGCTGCCGCGCGCGCGAAAGCGAACTTCGACATCCTCGCGAATGTCGAGCTTCGCGACAGGCTTGAACTTGTGTTTCACTAAGGTCTCCTCGCCCTCAATTGCCGCGCCACGCCGCCGGCGAACTCGTCACCGTTTTCAAATTCGCCTTCGGCACTCAAGCGAAGTTGACGTCCGCTTAATTCGCCCAATTCAAGCAGGGGCAAATCGTCTTCGCCGGTTTCGACCGCGTCCTTCCGCGCCGAACGGCCGTCGCGTAATTCAAGCCAACGTCGTTCGACTTCCGACTCTATCTTCAACGCGCGCCCTTCCGCTGTCCGGCCGTGAACGAGGAAGAAGCGTACCACATGCAAGGCGAATATCCCCGCGAATATGATTGTAATGTTGTTTGTCGCTGGATTGATGAAGCCTTGGAACCTGATTTCATCCAGCCAACGGATCGTCAGCAGCATCGCTAACACCATGCCATGAGCGACGACAATGCCGCGCGCAGTGATGCGCTTCACCACCCGCTCCTCGATCAGGCTCTCTTCATCCCGATCCAACGCCGTCTGGCTTGACACGTCTTCAATGGCGCGCTCAATTTCGTCAGCGCGCGCAATCGTTCCCGGTCCACAACGATAATAGTAGCGCAAGCCATGCAGTATCAGCGGAATGGTCCAAAGCGCGCCCGAAACAAGGTAGTCTTCCCAGGCAAACCACGGTGTATTCATCCATACTATGATCGCAATCGCGACATAGACCATGAAATGCAGTAACAGATCGCGGCGCCCGGCCATCCGTTTTTTGATTCGATAACGTATGAGCTCGCGATCAATAGACTGCGGCGAATCGGTCATTCTGCTGGTCTCCATTCAAGCGCGGTGACCTCGGCGAATCTGTGGCATCGTATCTGTCTGATTCTACGCATGACGCGGGCTCAAGGTTGTGTTCGCTGAGGACGCAGCACCCGGACTAACTCGTCCCGAAGCTCAAACCAAGGTCGTTGAGCCAGCGGCGATAAGCGATGGCCGTCTTGTCACTGCGCAGGTGCAACTCAGCCTGCAGATCAAGCGGCAGCAGCTCCGGCCGCTGCGACTGCACGATGGGCAAGTCCTGATAGGCGATCTCGTCCTGAAAAGCACGCAGCGTCTCATCGCTGCTGTCGTCCTGTGTCATCACCATCCACATCCACATTAGCGACTTGACCTCTTCAATCGGCGTGACCATCAGCAGAATGGCGAATTTCTCCTCCGCCTCCTTGCGAAAATACGCCACCAGCGGACGATAGACCTTGTAGGTGTATGTCACCCAATTGGGGATATGACTGCCATCCGGATTGGGTTGAAAGACGCGGATATCTGAGGCGGTGATGCCATTCTCGTCCGTGACCACATCGTATTCCGGAATCTCCGGGCGTTCCTGCGTGCCTAGAATATTCTCATGCACAAAGGGAAAATGGGCGACATCGAGAAAGTTCTCCACCATGCGCGGTCCGGCCGCCTGAAACTCATAAGCGCCGCAGAGTATCTTGCGATAGGATCCGTCGCCCCACTCCTCGAAGTCGGGAATGTCATACGCCGGCTCGCCCAGGCAAACCCAGACCATGTCATAAGCAACAGTCGCGTGATAGACAAAGACGCGCGCTTTGGTCGGCGGCTTCTGCTCCGGATGCGCTGGAATGTTGACACACTGCCCGGCAGCATCATAGGTCCAGCCGTGATAGGGGCATTGCAGCGTATCATCTGGCAGCACCTCCCCCAGCGAGAGCCGCGTTCCTCGGTGCACACAAAGATCTTTCCAAGCGCGGATCGCATCTCCGGCGCGCCAGATGACGATGTCCTCACCCAGGACGCGCGCGCCGATCACATTATTGGCCGCCTCAAGCTGCGCCACCGGCAAGACCACATGCCAGTCATTGAGCAGAATTGGATCCTGTATCATGGCTCTTGCCCCCGCATAAAACTTGTATGCGGGATTATAACATAGGCGAAGGCTGGCACCGCGGAGTGGATTCCGCCTACGAATGCTCCCCGCCTCATGTACCATAATGCAACGGGTACTGCAAAAGTGACTAGGACTAAGACATGACTCAAATGGAAGGAAAAGTCGCTCTGATAACCGGCGCGGCGTCCGGCATCGGGCGTGCCAGCGCGTTGGCTTTGGCGCGGGAAGGCGCAGCCGTCTGCGTCTCCGATATCAACGACGCAGGATTGGCTGAGACCGCTCAACTTGTCACGGACTCCGGCGGTCGCGCGATGTCCTATCACTGCGATGTTACGGATGTCTCTCAGATCAGCGCGATGGTGGAAGCGACAGTCGCCGCTTTCGGGCGTCTGGACGCGGCCGTCAACAATGCCGGCATCTCCGGGCGCTTCTTCCAACGCCTGCACGAGGCGGACGACGACATGTTCGATCGTGTGATAAACGTGAACATGCGCGGCGTCTGGCACTGCATGAAAGCCGAACTGAACCAGATGCTGGGGCAAGGCAGCGGCTCAATCGTGAATATCGCGTCGGTCGCGGGTTTGATCGGCGCGCCCAAAGCGGCGGACTACACCGCCAGCAAACATGCCGTCGTGGGTCTCAGCAAGTCAGCCGCGCTGGATTACGCCAAGAGCGGGATCCGCGTCAACGCCGTCTGCCCCGCCTACACTAACACCGCTATGGTCCAAGGCGCGATTCAAGGCAATCCGATCATGGCGTCGATCATGACACGGGCTATCCCGCTGGGACGATTAGGCCAGCCGGAGGAAATCGCCGAGGCGGTGCTCTGGCTTTGCTCCGATGCTGCGTCATTCGTGACGGGTCATGCGCTGGTGCTGGATGGCGGTTTGTTAGCGATGTAAGATTGCCGACCCTTGTTGACAGCGCTCAGCCAGCTTGTATACTGGGTTTGTGAGGCAAGATGGTTACGATTCTGCATCGACAACGGTACGGATACGATGTGGTCATTTATACGAGCGAACACGGACCGCACATGTTCACGTCTTTCGTGGAGGAAAACAACTGAAGGCGGAGTTGCTTCCCATTCGCATTGTTGACAATGGCGGTTTCAATAATCGCGAGACACGACGGATACGGGCGCTACTGGAAGAGCATCACACACTATTGCTGCACGAGTGGACAAGGCTTCATGGTGAATGAAAGGCTGCAAAGCGCATGAAGAAGAATGCTAGCTATACGGACGAATGGCCCATCATTTACGAGGAACGCTGTCATGCGCGCGCAGTTCGCTTCACCGAGGAGTACGTCATGATCCAATTGGCGGACGGCCGCATGATGGGCGTCCCTCTCAATTGGTTCCCACCTATACAAAGAGATACAGATAATCAGAGGAAGAATTATATCAGATACGGCTCAAGCGTTTACTGGCATGATGTCGATGATGGTATTGACATGACCGCCATGCTAACTGGTATGTACATCGTGCCAGTCTACAAACGGGAGTTTCGTCCCCAACCCCATGTGCCCAGAACCTGCGCATACCTAGATGGCGGCGCGCGGCGTACCAGCGGCGGCATGGAGGGTGTCCCCTTCGTGCATGATACACGCAACATACCACGAGCCTTGCGCTTCACAGATGAGGAAGAATTATATCAGATACGGCTCAAGCGTTTACTGGCATGATGTCGATGATGGTATTGACATGACCGCCATGCTAACTGGTATGTACATCGTGCCAGTCTACAAACGGGAGTTTCGTCCCCAACCCCATGTGCCCAGAACCTGCGCATACCTAGATGGCGGCGCGCGGCGTACCAGCGGCGGCATGGAGGGTGTCCCCTTCGTGCATGATACACGCAACATACCACGAGCCTTGCGCTTCACAGATGAGCACCTAATATTTGACTTGGCAGACGGTCGCATCCTGTGCCTGCCATGGCGCCTTTCTCTCAAGTTGGCTCAAGCCAACGACAGACAGCGACAGAATTACAAATGCAAGGGATTAGAACTGCACTGGGACGAATTGGACGAAAAAATCGATCTTATCGCCATGCTTACCGGCTTCTATGATCAGGAAGATCCGCATCCCCAAAACGCAATCGAGCCCGCCAACGCCGCAACTACTTAAGCAAACCCGCCCGCCGCATATCCGATAAGATCAGCCGCTCCCAGGGCGCGTCCGTCTCCAGCGGGAAGTAGTGCGCGCCCCGACGCAAGCATTCCTCGCGGATCTCCGCGCGCCAGGCTGTCAGCCGCTGCTGATATATGCCGAGCATCGTCCCGTCTACCGTCACCTCTTGCTGAAGCTCCGTTTCCACATCGACCAGGCTGAGGTCGCCGACGACCGGCGGCTGCGCCTCCTCCGGCGCCAGCACATGCACAAAGACCACCTCGTGCCCGCGGCTTAGCAAGGCATTCAAGCCATCGAGATAAGCGCCGTCCAGCGAAAACATATCACTAACCACCAGCGTCAAACCGGGGCGCCGCGCTCTAATGGCGTAGTCGCTCAAGGCGGCATCCAAATCCGTGATGCCGTCGGCAGCGACATCGCTGAGGAATCGCAGCATGGCGATGCTCTGCGCCCGGCCCCGCGTCGGACCAAAACTCGCCATGCCCAAATCATTGACGGCCGTCAGCGTCAGGCGGTCGCCGCTGGTCAGCGAGATATAAGCCAGCCCGGCGACGATGCGCTTGGCATAGAGCAGCTTGTGCTGGTCCGGCTCGCCCTCGGGCGGGAAATCCATGCTGGCGGAAGCATCGAGGATCAAGTGAACCGCCAGGTCTTCCTCATCTTCCAGCAGTTTGATGTACGGGCGTTCCAGGCGCGCGTAGATATTCCAGTCAAGCTGGCGCAGGTCATCGCCGGCGACATAATTGCGGTAATCGGCAAATTCAATGCTGGTGCCCCGCTTGATCGAGCGGCGGTCACCCTTGATCGCGCCGACGCGCACCTTACCCGCCACCAGCATCAATGGTTCGAGACGGCGGCGAACCGCCTCCGGCAGCAGCGCGGGACCAGCAGGCTCCTGCGACATCGTCAGTTGTCCTCGCTATCGTCTTCGTCAGATTCTGGCGCGTCCGCATCTTCCGGCGCTTCTTCGTCTTCCTCTTCATCTTCTTCAAACTCGAATTCGAGAAGCGCGACATGCCGGCCGCGGAACATCTCCTCGCGCTCGACGAAATTGAGTTTGGCGAAGAGATTGCGCGCCGTCTCATTCTCCGGTTTATAACGCGCGATGACCATCTCGCTGTTTTCAAAGCCGTGCACCATGTCGATCAAGTGATCGCAAATAGCGTGGCCATGCCCCTGCCGCTGATGATCGCGGTCGATGGTCAGCCGCTCAATGATCCATTGCGTCGGATTCTCCGCATGGATCAACATCACATAGCCAATCAACTGCCCGTCGAAACTTATGGAATAAGTGGTTACGGCGGGATGCCGCGTTTGCATCCACGTAAGCAGCACAGGCTTAGTGAAACGGCGCTGTCCGGGCTCTACCCGGATCGCTCGCAGTCGTAGAAAATCGCCCAGTGAAGTGATCTCGTTGAGTTTGAAATCAGACATTTACGGACTAAAACCATTCAATGCTATTTGAGAACAGGATTAGTGTGCCACAAACAGAAAGATAGTCCAGTGATTTTCCAATAGCAAAGGGTCGATTCGCGATTGCCCGCGTCGCTGGACACGGCAATCCAACTTCTGTAGACTATTTGCAGAGGTTGGTTTTGCTATGTCAATTTACAGAGAGGGATAAGAATGACTGAACGCAAACAATTGACAACCGCTCATGGCACTCCTATAGGGGACAATCAGAACTCGTTGACGGCTGGGCCTCGCGGTCCGCTCCTCATGCAAGATTATCAACTCCTGGAGAAGATGGCGACGTTTAACCGAGAGCGCGTGCCGGAACGGGTCGTGCATGCAAAAGGCTCCGGCGCTTACGGAACGTTTACCGTGACCAACAATATCACCGAATACACCAAGGCTGATATCTTCTCCAAAGTCGGCAAGAAGACCGACTGCCTCGTCCGCTTCTCGACAGTTGCCGGCGAGCGCGGCGCCGCGGACGCGGAACGTGATGTACGCGGTTTCGCCGTGAAGTTCTACACCGAAGAAGGCAACTGGGATATGGTTGGCAACAATACCCCGGTCTTTTTCGTGAGGGATCCCTACAAATTCGGTGACTTCATTCATACCCAAAAACGCGACCCCAAAACCAATATGCGCTCTGCCACAGCCATGTGGGATTTCTGGTCACTTTCCCCCGAAAGCCTGCATCAGGTCACAATCCTAATGAGCGACCGCGGTCTGCCGCAAGGCTATCGCTTCGTAAATGGCTACAGCAGCCATACCTACAGTTTCATCAATGCGGATGATGAGCGCTTTTGGATCAAGTTCCATTTCAAAACCATGCAGGGCATTAAGACCTGGACAAACGCCCAAGCCGCCGAGATCGTCGGGCAGGATCGCGAAAGTTCCCAGCGCGACCTCTTTGAAGCCATCGAAAAAGGCGATTATCCGAAATGGCGCGTCTGCGTTCAGGTCATGCCAGAAACGGATGCGGAAACATACCACATCAATCCCTTCGACCTCACCAAAGTCTGGTCCCATGCTGATTACCCTTTGATTGAAATTGGCATCATGGAACTCAACCGCAATCCTGAGAATTATTTTGCCGACATTGAACAGGCGGCCTTCGAGCCTTCAAACATTGTGCCGGGCATCAGCTTCTCGCCGGATAAAATGCTCCAGGCGCGGATCATGTCTTATGCCGACGCGCACCGCTATCGCATTGGCGTCAACTATGCCGCGCTGCCAGCCAACAGAGCCCAATGCCCGGTTCGCACTTATCACCGAGATGGCAAACTGCGTTTTGACGGCAACGCCGGCGGCGCGGTCAACTATGAGCCCAATAGCGTCGGGGGACCCGTCGAAGATTCCCGTTACAATGAGCCGCCACTCAAAGTTTCCGGAGATGCCGACCGATATGACCATCGCGACGGCAACGACGATTATGCCCAGCCGGGCAATCTGTTCCGTCTGATGAGCGCGGAGCAGAAAGGGCAGTTATTCAGCAACATCGCTGAAGCGATGGCCGGTGTGCCGGAACGTATTAAAGCGCGCCAGCTTGTACACTTCTACCGAGCCGACCCAGACTACGGACGTGGGGTGGCGGAACTGCTGGATTTGGATATCCAAGGGATCGCTGCCCTGGCGGACCTTTCACTGGAAGAATTGTCCCAAATGACCAGTGAAGAAAATTACGCCGGCTTGCCGACTAAATCACGGTTGCCAGCAGCCGGCGCCTAAACTCGCCTTTATTGAGTTAGCGCGTCAAGCACAATCTGAATCGGATGCCGCGCTGCATAACCGGCGTCATGGATTTGCGCGCGGCAGGATGTCCCGGGCGCCGCGATGATGGCCTCCGGATTATCGCGAATGGTTGGCAGCAGGCGGTCTTCGGCGATCTTCATACTCAATTCGTAATGCTCATAGCCGAAGCTGCCGGCGACGCCGCAGCAGCCGCTGTTCATCTCCGTCACATCCGCGCCCGGCAGCGCCCGCAGCAGCCTCAGGGTATCGGCCGTGCCCCAGAGCGCCTTTTGATGGCAGTGCCCGTGCAATAATATCCGCGGCGATTCCAACCGCCAAGCGAGCGTCTCCGCCTGGTTCTCTAGCTCAGCGGCGAAATAAGCCTCGGCGCTCACGCATCGCGCGGCCAGCGAACGCGCCGCATCCTGAATGCCGGGATCGACCAGCGCCAAGTAATCATCGGTGAAAGCACTCAGGCAACTCGGCTCGAGGAAAATATAGGGCGCATCAGGATTTGCGCGGTACAAGCCGAGCACGTTGTCATGCGCCATTCCCTTGGCGCTGTCCAGCAGTCCCTTGCTGATAGCGGGGCGTCCGCAGCAGGCTTGACCCGGCAAGCGCTGGGCATTCAGGCGCAGACCAAGGCGCTGCGCCAACATCATGGCTGCACGCCCGACTTCGGGATGATTCCACTCAGTAAAGGTATCGACGATCATGACCGCATCGGGCGCAGTGTGATGGGGATAGCGCACAGAGGAAAAGCGCCGCTCGGCGAATCCAGGCAAGGGACGTTCAGTCGGGATGCCAAGCAGACCCGCGCCAAATTTGCCCAGCGAATGCTTCATCATAAAATTGCTCAGTCGCGGGGCTTTGCCCGCCACCTGATTAAGCCGGTGGATATTGCCAAAGAGGCGCGTCGCCAGGTCGATCCCGTGGCGGTCCTGCCAGTTCGCCAGAAACTCCGACTTTAATTTAGCGACATCAACCGACGATGGGCATTCGCTCGCGCAGGCTTTGCAGCCGAGACAGAGATCCAATACAGATTTCAGCGCCGGATCGCCCAGATCCGCCGGCAAAGCGCCGCTTATCGCCGCGCGCAGAGCATTAGCCCGCCCCCGCGTCGAATGCGCTTCGTCAAGCGTCGCCTGATAGGACGGGCACATCGTGCCGACGCCCTCTTTGCGGCAGACGCCCGCGCCATTGCACATCTCCACCGCGCCGGCAAAGCCATTATCCGCACTCCAATCGTAGCGCGTCTTCACCTCGATCACTTCATAATCGGGCGAATAACGCAGCAAGTCAGCGCTATCCATCGGCGGTGAATCGATGATCTTGCCCGGATTCATCATATTGTCCGGGTCAAAGGCGCGCTTGACCTGACGAAAAGCACCCAGCAACTCAGCGCCGAAGAGCGCCTCCGTGAATTCGCCGCGCACCAGCCCCTGCCCATGCTCGCCGGTGATGGTCCCGCGATGCTTCAGCACGGTCTCCGCGACGCCATCCGCTATCGCCCGGTACTGTCCGCGCCCCTTGAGCGTCTTGAGATTGATCAGCGGGCGAATATGCAGGCAGCCGGCGCTGGCATGAGCATAGATCGCGTAAGTCGTGTCATTGTCATAGATAATCCGCTCGACATCGGATATATAATCCGCCAGGTTCTCCACCGGCACGGCGCCGTCTTCGATGAAGGAGACCGGCTTGGCTTCGCTGCGTTCGCTCATCATCAAGCCCAGCCCAGCTTTGCGCACGGTCCAGACATCATCCTGCTGCCGGGCCGTCTCCGCGATAGTCACCGCGCCGCGATAACCCAACCGCTGCAAATGCGTCTTCAAGTCCTTGATCTTCGCGCCGAGTTCGCGCTCCGCGCCGACGAATTCCACCAGCAGAAGCGCCGCCGGATCGCCCTCGACGAAGGTCAAGCGATCGCGATATCCAGCCGCCGCCCGCGTCTTGTCCAGCAGGAACTTGTCCATCAACTCAATCGCCGCCGGCTCCAACTCCAGGATGCGCGGCGTCGCCTCAAGCGATTCCCGCAGCGTGTCAAAATGGACCAGCGCCAGCCGCTTGTTCTCGCTCTTCGGCCGCTCCACCAGGCGCAGCTCAGCGCGCACCACCGTCGCCAATGTGCCCTCGGAGCCGCAAAGCAGCCAGTTCAGATTCACATCATTCGGGTCGATCTTGTCCAGCGCATAACCAGCCACCGTGCGCCAGGTCCGTGGGTAGCGCGCTGCGATCCGCCCGGCATGCTCGGCTGCCAGGTCGCCGACGATGCCCCGTATGCCATCCAGCGTGGCGTTCGCCACATCCAGCCAGACCAGTTCCCCATTCGCCAGTACCACCTGCAAGCGCGCAACATGATCGGCCGTCATGCCATAGCGGATGCTGTGCGCGCCGGTCGCGTTGTTGCCGATGACCCCGCCGATGGCCGCTCTTTCGGCGCTGGCCGGGTCGGGACCAAACATCAAATCCAGCCCGGCCAGCTGCCCATTCAGCGTGCCGAGGATTATGCCTGGCTCGATATCGACACTGCGCGCCTCGGCATTCACCCCGCGAACCCGCCGCATATGCCGCGTGAAGTCCATGATGATCGCTTCGCCGACCGCTTGACCGGCCAAAGCGCTGCCGCCCCCGCGCGGCAAGACCGGCACAGCAAACTTCCGCGCCACCTCATGCACCGCGACCACATCATCAGCATCCCGCGGATAAGTCACCGCCAGCGGCATGATCTGATAATTGCTGGCATCGGTGCTGTACAGCACCCGCGTCATCCGGTCGGCGGCGGCCTGATCGCGCCCGATGGCCGACTGCAAATCATACAGCATCTCGTTTATTTGCATGTGCTGGTTTTTCCGTCACCCTAGTCAAACCGCGTAGATTGTAGCGGTTTTGGCCCGGGAATCATACAGGCGACAGATCCACCTTCAGCGCCCGCAACTGCGCGATACAAGCGCGGATCGTTTCCCCGCTCGCCGTCTGCATCGGCGGACGCACCCCACCAACCGGCAAGCCGCGCTCAGCCAAGATGCCCTTGACCGCCGTCAGCCAACCAGCGCTGCCAACCACATCGCTGGCCGCTTTGAGTTGCCGCTGCAAGGCTTGCGCCGCTCCCATATCACCGGCGTGGAAGGCAGCGTGAATGCCCACCACAATCTCCGGAAAATGATTGCTGTTGCCCGAAACGCTGCAATCCAAGCCCATCGCCAGCCCAGCGAGAATCAAATTGTCGGGTCCGATTGCGGTATTGAAGCGCCCGCCTTGCAGGTGATTCACCGCGCACATCGTCATCAAGTCGCCGCTACTATCCTTCAAGCCGACGCAATTCTCATAATCCCGCGCCAGCCGCGTCACCAGCGCCGCCGACAAATTGTTGTTGGCGAACTTCGGCAGGTTATAGAGCCAAACCGGAAAACCCGCCACCGCCTCAAGGATCGCCCGGTAGTGGACTTCCAGCGCCTCTTCGCTGTGCTGGAAATACCAGGGCGTGATGGCAGACGCCGCATCCGCGCCGATTGACCGGGCGTGAAGCGTCAATTCCAGCGTCTCGCCCGTCGTCATGGCGCCGGTATGCACGATGATCGGGGCACGCCCCGCCACCGCTTCGGCCGTCGCAGCGGCGATGGCTTTGCGCTCGTCAGTCGTGAATAGCGGTCCTTCGCCCGTGCTGCCCAGCGGATAGATGCCGGCGACGCCTACCTCGATGAGCCAGTCGACCAGCGGGCGAATCATATCCGGGTTGATGTCGCCGTTCGCTTTGAGCGGAGTGACGATGGGCGTGATGACGCCGCGTGTGATGGGTTGGTAGGGCATGTGTTCTTCTCTTCACTAGAGTCGAGATGAATAGTTCTCTATGTCTAAATTGTAGTACAGGGACGCGGACGGACCCAAATACTATAACGGTTCCACGAACTTGAGGCAATTTACGCACAAGCGCGCCAACCGACTCACAAGCATTGTTGCTCTGCCCGTGAGCAAAAGCAATGGCTGCCCTCCCGCCGCAACCGGACAAACTTTTGGTCATTTCCTCCAAGTGAGTTATAGTATAGTGCTGTGGTTCTGAGGTCCCTCCAATCTTTACCTAACCGCAGACGCTTCAGGCTTAGCACCTGTCGCCGACTATTGTTCGTCGAATAGTGCGCCCGGTCGCCACAGTACCCGACGCGCACTCGCTCTTAGAAGAAAGGTTGCCTATCGACCATGCAAGCAGCCCAGCAAAGCCTGGAAACGGACGCATACCTACCAAAATGGAGAGATTACAATGTCAAGTAAATCCATGTCATTTAGATTGATCGTGTTGTTGTGCAGCATTTTTTTGCTGATTGGCGGAACGTCAGCGCAAGAGCCTATAACTCTGCAATTCTTCTACCCGGTCGGGGTTGCCGGTCCGCTGGCGCAAGCCATCGACGGCTATGTGGCTGAGTTCAACG
>WTGB01000120.1 GCA_011523735.1 Chloroflexota bacterium | reverse complement strand
TGTACCAGTTCAGCAGCTCGACCCAGGCTTCTTCGTCAAGGGCGATATTGCCCTCGGCTTCGTCCCAGTATTGGCTGCCGAAGGCCGCGCCCCAATCCCAGACTTGCGCGCTCGGCAGCGTCGGCGAAAAGCCAAGACGCAGGATTTCGCCATCGTCGGCGATATCATCGAGCTCCGCGCCCATCGCGTCCAGATCGGCGATCGACGTCGGCGGGCTGTCTGGATCTAAGCCGCCCTCTCTCATGCGGTCCTTGTTGTAATACATAAAGTTCACGATGGTGGAAATGCTCATGGCGTGCACATCGCCCTGATATTTCATTTGATTGAGCGTCGCGGGCCAAAAGTCCATCAAGTCGACATTCGCGGCATCGACATAAGGCTGCAAGTTTGTCAGCGCGCCGATGGCGGCGTCGCCAACAATCCAAGCCCAGCCGCGGTAGGCATCGGGCGGCGAACCGGCGGAGGTGGCGGCGATGACGCGGTCATGGATCTCGCCCCAAGGCACGATGATGTGCTCAGGAGCAAATTCGGGATTCTCCACAGCGAAATTGTCGATCGCGCCTTGCATGGCGTCAGCCATACGGCCCTGACCGAAACCGGTCCAGATTTCGACTTTGGTCTGCGCGCCGGCCGGCATGCCTTGCAGGAGGGCGGTCGCCGCGCCACTCAGTCCGGCGACTTTCGCCAGGCTTACGCCAGCAGCACCGCTGCCAAGCATCTTCAGCAGGTCGCGCCGGCTGATCTGCTTTTCTTGTAACTTCTCTTGTTCAGACATTACTATCTCCTCTTAACAGATGAACAATTTCCGCATCAACGGCGAAACCCTGTAGTATCCCAGACACCTCCTTACCCGCCCGGTCCCTCGCTTGGTGTGAGCGCTCCATCAAGCGTAACGATCATAATTGTTAAACCGATTAACCCAATCTCGAAGACTATACATCCCCGAGTCATATTTGTCAAGCAATTGCCTAAGAGTGTACTGTCTGAATGCGTCCTGCGCAAAAAAATTGGTAATTGGCTGCCTGGCAATTCTTATTGCGAGGCGCTATTCTCTGCGCACTTTCGTGATGCAAGAGGGAAATCAGTATGCCGAAAATGACAGGCGCCAAGCTACTCGCCGATACGGTACATGGCTACGGCATCACCCATGTCTTTTTCATGCCCTATATCGCGCCGCGCGCGCTGATGGAGATGGAGTATCTGGGCATCAAGCGCGTGCAGACCCACGGCGAGAAAGCGGCTGCTTACATGGCTGACGCTTACGCCCGCGTCAAGCGCGCACCGGGGCTGTGCATGGCGCAATCGGTGGGGGCGGTCAATTTGGCGGCCGGTTTGCAGGATGCCTGGCTCTCCTGCTCGCCGGTGGTCGCCATCACGGGCCGCGAGTGGCAAGGGCATCAGTTGCGTCACGCCTATCAAGAAGTCGATCACATGGCACCTTTCTCCGCCGTCACCGCTTACAGCGCCTACGTTGCCAGACCGGAGGAACTCTCCCATCATCTGCGGCAGGCTTTTCGCGCGGCGACAAGCGGCACTCCCCGCCCGACACACCTGGACCTGCAAGGTATTGACGGCGGCGGGGTGGTCAATGTCGAGGAGGATCTCGAAGTCATCGTCGAGCGGCAGTTCGCCAACATCCCGCCCTTCCGCCCGGTCGCCGATCAAGAAGCGATCGCGGCTGCTCTCCAGCTGTTGCGGACAGCGGAGCGCCCGGTCATTGTCGCTGGCGGCGGTGTGACGGCATCGGGGGCCCGCGCGGAACTCATCGAATTAGCGGAAAAATTGTCGATTCCGGTAGCGACCGCGCTCAATGCCAAAGCCATGTTCCCGGCCGAGCATCCATTGGCGGTCGGCGTTCCTGGCTCCTACTCCCGCGCCTGCGCCAATCAGATAGTATGCGAAGCGGATCTCGTCTTCTATGTCGGCAGCCACACGGGCGGGCAACTCACCAACAACTACACCATCCCGCCGCCCGGCGTCCGCGTGATTCAACTCGATATCAATCCGGCTGAAATCGGCCGCAACTACCCAATTGAAGTGGGCTTGCAGGGGGACGCGCGCGCCACCTTGCGCCAGATGCTGGCCAGCGCGGACACTGCGCCGGTCCGAACGGATTGGACTGGTCGCGTGCAGGAGCTTGTGCGCGCCTGGCGAGAGGATGTCGGCGCGCATTACAACTCGGAGGCCGAGCCCATCCGGCCCGAGCGCCTCTGCAAAGCGTTGAGTGAACATCTGCCGGAAAATGCGATTCTGGTCTCTGATACCGGGCATGCGGGCATCTGGACGGGCACCATGCTTGATCTGCGGCATCCCGAACAATCATACATTCGCTGCTCCGGCTCGCTGGGCTGGGGACTGCCCGCTGCGATGGGCGCCAAGTGCGCGGGACCGGACCGACCGGTGCTTTGTTTCACCGGCGACGGCGGCATCTGGTATCACTTGGCGGAGTTGGAGACGGCCGTCCGCTGCGGCATCAACACTGTCACCGTCATCAACAACAACCACTCGCTCAATCAGGAGCGCGACGGTGTTGAAGCGATCTACGGCGGGACGACGGCGGGTTCGGATGAGCTTTGGCTATTCGAGGATACGGACTTCGCGCCGATCGCCGAGTCGATGGGCTGTCTGGGCCTTACCGTGCGCAAGGCAGGTGAGATCGCTGGCGCTCTGGAGCAAGCGTTCGCCGCCGAGCGTCCGGTTGTGATTGATGTGAAGACGGATGTGGCGGGTATCGCGCCGCTGGCTTGGACGCCGGGGTAGTCGTAGTGCTATCGCGGTCTGTTGTCGAATGCGGGAAACTGCGAGCGTCACGGAGCAAAGCCGACAGTGAGCGCGGCAGGACTCGAACCTGCAACCAATTGATTAAAAGTCAACTGCGCT
>WTGB01000138.1 GCA_011523735.1 Chloroflexota bacterium | reverse complement strand
GTGGGTATCACCAGCACCATGTCGATCAGGATGCGTGACAAGGTGTCCAGCCGCCCGCGGGCATAGCCGGCGAGGAAGCCGATCACGACACCCAGCCCCGTGGAAGTCGCGCCGGCGATGACGCCGATTTGCAGCGATGGTCCAATGCTGGACACGAAGACCATTAAGCCATCGCGGCCGTCGCCATCGGTGCCAATGGGGTGTTGAGCGGAATCCAATTGATAGGGGCGATAGCTGCCCCGCATACCCGGTCGCTCGCCCGGGAACAGCAGCTGATCAACCAGGGACGGACCAGCCAGCGCGACGATGATCATAATGGCCAACATTATTGAACCTACGATGATGCTGGGATTCCTCATGCCGTCCTCCGAATGCGTGGATCAAGCAAGGGGAGCGCCAGATCGACGATAAGGGTCAGCGTCAAGACGGCGAAAATCGAAAACAGGACAACCGCCTGCATGGTATTGAAATCACGCAAGCCCATCGCTTGCACGAATAATGTGCCCAAGCCGGGCAGTTGGAATAGGACTTCGATGATGAATGTTCCATTTAATGTCGCGCCGACAATGATGGCCAGCGCCGTCACTTGCGGAATCAGGGCGTTGCGGAAGGCATAATCTTTGAGCACGGTGAAGGGCGACAAACCCTTGGCGCGGGCGAAGGTCAAATAATCCTCGCCCAGCACGCTGATCATGAGCGCGCGCATGCCCAGCGTGAAACCGGCGCCGATCACGATTATATTGGAGAGCATGGGCAAGACGGCATGCGTCAGCAGACTGCTGATGAACTCCCAAGTCCATTCCGGCTGCAAATGGCGCGCATAGGGACCACCAGCCGGCAATATGCGCAAAGTGTAGCCGACGTAAATGATTAGACCTAATGCGACTAGATAGACCGGCGTGATCTGCAGCAGCGTCGAGATGACCACCGCCAGCTGCGACAGGCGACTGCGCTGCAGCCAGCCGATCAGCGCGCCCAAGCCGGTGCCAAGCAGCCAGGCTAGCAGCACCGATGTCGTGAATATGCCGATCGTCCAGGGCATCCGCCGAAAGACGAGGTCCTTCGTTTGCGCCGGGTATTCGACGAAAGACGGACCCAGGTCGAGCCCGCCCAGGACGGCCTTGCGCAGATAATTGACGTACTGCAACGGCAAGGGATCATCCATGCCGAAGATCTGACGATAATGTGCGATGATGGCTTCTTCCGCTTCGGCGTCGCGCTGTCGTCCCTCCGCTCGCGTCAAATTGCCAAGCAAGATAGTCATCGGGTCGCCCGGCACCAGGCGGAAGACGAAGAAGGCGACGGTGATCGCCGCCCAAAGCGTGAAGACATAAACGCCGAATCGACGCAGGGCATAATCGAGGACTTCGCGCCGCCCGGCCTTTTCCCCCTCCTCAGAATGCATATCCGCGCGAGAATCGGAGTTCGCAGTCACTATGCGGCCACAGGATACAGAATGTCTCTGATGATAAAGGGCGGATTCGCCGCACTCAGTCAAGGACGGCGAACCCGCAAGCGACTAACTACCGATTGGCCGGTTCCAGGAAGTCGATGATCTGACGCGCGGCCGGCGTCCAGTGCACCCAAGCCTGACCCACTGCCAAGCCCGTCCAGTACTCGGTGTTGAACACCACGCCTTCATTCTCGCCGTACAGGGTCACGTAAGGCGCTTCCTCCGCCCAGAGTCGATAAGCCTGCCGGAATACCGCTTGCGCTTCTTCCGAAGCAGGATTGGCGATTCGCAACTGATCGACCAGCGCGTCCATTTCCGGGTTGCTGTAACGGCCCGGGACGCCACCCGAGCGTTCGCCGATAGGCACGGCGTGATCGGAATGCAAGCCCTCAAACAGCGCGATGGGGTCCCCGGGCAAGTTGCCGCAGAACCAGCGGAAGATGATGTCGAACTCGCCGTTGGGTCCTTGTGTCAAGAAAGTGGGAATATCGAGCAGGCGTGGATTAATCTCCACACCGACCAACTGCGCTTGCTCGGAAAGGAGCCAAGCCCAGACTGTCCAGCCCGGGTTACCAATGTCGATGTAGAGCGCATCGAGCGAAATGGGCTCCCCATCTTTGTCGACGCGTACCCCGTCAACCAGCGGATAACCGGCTTCATCCAGCAGCGCCGCCGCCGCTTCCGGATCGAAGGTGGTCACCTGGAATTCTTCAGCCGCGGCCGCATCGTAGTAGTTCTCGTCGGGGCTGCCGAGGTTGGGCCAAAGCACAGGCGTTACATAGCCGGGCACGTTGGCCAGGTTGGCGACCGCCTGCCGATTCAAGAGCAGACCCAGCGCGCGGCGGAACAGATTGTCATCCAGCGGCGGAACTGTGGTATTGAATATCAGGCCGCGCGGGCAGGGATCCTGGTGCACCAGCGGCTTGATATACGGATTCGCACTCATCATCCGAATCATCACGCTGTTTGGCATCCGCCCCAGATCGTAGTTGCCGTCTTCCCATTCGAAGACCGCCACATCCGCTTCGGGCCGCTTGAGCCAGACCATATACTTCGGCGCCGGCATCCGATCCGGATCCCAATAGTCATCGCGCCGCTCCCATATCGTCGTACGGGTGTCGGCGTTGCTGCTGACCAGACGGTAGGGACCGGAATGGACGGCATTCGGGTTCTTGAAGGTGGTCGGGTCCTCGCCTTCCCAAATGTGCCTGGGAACGGGGGTAAAGGTGCCGATGCCGGTGAAGTTGTAGTGGAAGCGCCAGTTTGGCTTCGGCAGCGTAAATGTAATCTCATTGCCCTCGGCGCTCCAGCTCACGTCCCGCAAGAATGACGACCAGTTAATGCCTTTATCGGCGTTTTCCTGGTTGTATTGCAGCGTGAACAGCCAGTCGTCCATCGTCAGCGGCATGCCATCGTTCCAATTGGCGCCCTCGGTGA
>WTGB01000091.1 GCA_011523735.1 Chloroflexota bacterium | reverse complement strand
GCAGTGTCTACGCGCGCTAGAGATGGCGAGAAAGGGGGCCGGGGGTGAGGGGTAGGAAACGGCGCCTCCACATTCTCATTACTTTCTTGGAACTACTTCTGTGGTTAATCCCCAAGCCGCCTCCCAATCACGCCGCCCGGCAGCGGACAGAACTCGACATCGTAGCCGAATGCGCCGGGTCCCACGACTTCCAGCGCGGCATCGCTCTTTAGCTGAGGCGGTGCCGGCACGCTGATCACGGCCACCCGCGTGCCGTAACGCAGCACTTCGGTGGTCACCGGTTCGCCTTCTTCTTCGGTGACGATGCAGATCAGGTCGGGCGTGGTCGCTGCTGCTTCGCCATTGATATAGGCGATCAGGAACTCGTTCTGGAATTCGATTTCCAGGCGGTCCTTATTGCTGAAGCTGTCGATGCGGATGCCGCCGCGGGCGAAACCTTTGGTGGTGCGGCGCTCGACATCGGCGATTTTGCCGCGGAAGATGACCTGCCCGTCCAGCACATCGGCGATGACAGGCGGCACATCGGACTTTTGCGCTTGCGCCTCGATGACTTGCGCCCCGAGATGGTGCGCCAGGCTCAGAGTGTAGTGGACGCCGGCCGCTTTGACCTGGGCGCCGGTCATGATCGTGCCAGCCAAGCCAGCGCGCGCGCCCATGCTGACGGCGATATTGCGGGCGATTTTCTCCGCCCAGACATCGCTTACGGCGGCCGGCACGACGGCGGCTTTATCAGCCGCATCGACCATAGCCAGAGGCGCGGCGGTGGCGCTGGTATCGAAGAGGAAGGAGGACATCTGAATCTCGGGGAAAGCCCGTCCCATGCTGTCGCTGTCCACCGTCGGGATGCCCGCCTGCAAGCCGCCGATAAGGGGCTGCATGGAGTTGGCGCCGCCGATTTCGGCGATGGCGACGGCATCGAATCGGCGGCCGATATGTTCTTCCAGCAGACGCAGCGCCCGCATCATCTCCGTGCCTTCGGGCAGCTTCTCGATGCTGACGGTTGGCGCGCCGATGCTGCCGACGACGCAGCACAAATCGTCATCCGCCAGGTCGAAGGGGTCGATGATGGTTTGGGGACCGCGCTCGCGGATAATAGAGGCGAGGTGCAAGCCGCCGAGGTAGGGGTTGCCGCCGCCGCCCGTGCCGAGGATGCCGGCGCCGATAGCGATGGGACGGATGTCTTCCAGCGTGACTTGGCGCAGCATTAGGCAGTCTCCGTCTTGATCACGATGCTCGGGCTTTTAGGCCGGCTCACTGGCGGCTTGCGCCATGTGCCGGATCATTTCTCGAAACAGAAGCATATCCTGGCGGAAATCTTGCGGGCAGGCTTTCACCGGTTCTCCGTTTATGACACTGTCATGGAAGGCGCGCCATTCTTCGGTGAAGGCGTCCCCCCAGCCGGGATGCGTCACCGTCTGTGTGTTGTTCAGGCCATCGGCGCTTTCCGTGACGGTGAGCGTGATGGGCAGATTGCGCACGAAAGGCGTATCATAATCGACTCGAAGCACTTTATCGTCGCCAAATACCTGCACGTAGGTGTCATAACGAGGGATGCTGTCGCTGCCCGTTGTGAAGAGGCAGACATAGTCGCCATAGTCAAACGCGGCTGTCAGAACCCGTCCGCCCTGCCGCTGCGTCGCGTGCAGGACGCGCTTTGGCATGCCGAGCATTTCTCTCATCGCGGATATGTCATGCGTGCTCAAGCCCAGCATCATGCCATAAGCTGTTTTGAGCGCATCTGGCGCATCGCCGATCGCCTCGCGAATCTGTCGGTCTTGAAGCTGGCGCATGGATTCAGTAATGGACTCCGGAATATCATCCGCTTTGACGACCCTGGAGGTCGGTTCGATCACCAGTGAATTGCGACCGATAATGTCATGTACCTGCGCCAGGCGAATCACTCGCATATCTTTGACGATCCGGCAGGCTTCAATAAATGCCGGCGCATAACGGCGCATCGTGCCGACTTGCAGGACTTTCCCCGTTCTTTTCTGCTCGGCGATGATGGCGTCGTTCTCCGCCAGTGTGATGCACATGGGCTTCTCGACCAGAACATGCAGCCCCGCGCGCAGCGCAGCGATGCTTATCTCCGCATGGTAAGGGCTGGGATTGGCGATGAGCACGGCGTCAATCGAATCGAGCGATAGCAATTCCTGATAACTGGTCACGCGGGTCGCGATATTCCAAGCCTCTCCCACTCCCGCCAGAACATTCCGGCTGACATCACAAATAGCGGCGACCTCGAAAAGATCGCTCAACTGATACAGCGTTGGCAGATGTACGATCTGCGTGACCCCGCCACAGCCGACGATACCGATTCTTAGTCGCGACATTGTCCTGTTATCCTTTCACAGCGATCCCGATAGCGGCGCGGATTAGGTAAGGGCGATGGGCATGGCTGGATGCAGATGACAGGCGACTTCGTGACGGCGCTCGACTTCGATCAGGGGCGGCGGGATCGTATCGCAGTCAGCCAGTTTATCGGCATGGCAGCGGGGCGCGAAGGGGCAGCCCTGCTGTGGAAAACTATGCGAGAGATCGCCGCGGATGATGATTTCCTCGCGCTGCATATCGGGGTCGGGCTCGGGGATAGCGGAGATCAGCGCCTGGGTGTAAGGATGCTTCGGCGCTTCGAAGATGACTTCGGTCGCAGCGACTTCGACGATCTTGCCGAGGTAGAGCAGCGCCACTTCGTCGCACATATAGCGGACGACGCCGAGGTCGTGCGAGATGAAGAGATAAGTCAGGTCGAATTGGTCTTGCAGATCTTGCAACAGGTTGAGGATTTGCGCCTGGACGGACACATCGAGGGCGGAGGTCGGTTCGTCGAGGACGATCAGGCGGGGCTGCACGGCCAGGGCGCGGGCGATGCCGATGCGCTGCTGCTGGCCCCCGCTGAATTCATGCGGGTAGCGATAATAATGCTCTTCCTTCAAGCCGACCACATTCATCAATTCCAAGACGCGTTCGCGCGCGGCATTGCCTTTGAGGCTTTCGTGGATCCAGAGCGGCTCGCCGATGATCTGCCCGACGGTCATGCGGCCATTGAGGGAGGCGGCTGGCGCTTGATAGATCATCTGGATTTCGCCTCTCAGGCGGCGCAATTCGCTTTGCTTGAGATGGGTGATGTCCGCCCCGTCGTAGAGGATCTGCCCGGCGGTCGGTTCCAGCAGGCGCAGGATGCACTTGCCGATGGTGGTCTTGCCCGAGCCGGATTCGCCGACCAAGCCCAGGGTTTTGCCCTCTTGCAGGGCGAAGCTGACATCATCGACGGCGCGGAAGTCGCTGACGACGCGGTTAAGCAAACCGCCGCGCACCGGAAAGTATTTGCTCAGGTTGTTGACTTCCAGCAGGCGGCTCATAGATCCTCCGGATACAGGAAGCAGGCGGTGCTGTGCTCCAAACCGACAGCGACAGTTGGTGGCACGGTCGCCCGGCAGACATCCATGACCTGCTGGCAGCGGGGGTGGAAGCGGCAGCCGGCCGGCGGATCGATCAAGTTGGGAATCATGCCCGGGATGCCTTCCAAGCCGCCGCGGCTGATATCTTTTTGGGGCACGGCGGCGATGAGACCGCGGGTGTAAGGATGTTTGGGATTCCTGAACAACTCGCGCACGGGGGATTCTTCGATAACGCGGCCCGAATACATGACGGCGACGCGTTCGCAGCTGCGGGCGACAACACCGAGGTTATGCGTGATGAGCAGGACGGTCAAGCCAAGCTGCGCCACCAGCGAGCGAATCAAGCGCAGGATTTGAGCCTGGATGGTGACATCTAGGGCGGTGGTCGGTTCGTCGGCGATCAGCAGGTCGGGGTCGCCGGCCAGCGCCATAGCGATCAAGACGCGCTGCCGCATGCCGCCGCTGAATTGATGCGGGTAATCGAAGATGCGTTTGTCGCCATCGGGGATGCCGGTCAGGCGCATTAGCTCGACGGCGCGTTCATGGGCTTCCTGGCGCATTTGCCGGGCAGACGGCAGGAAGCCGCGCCAGCGCCCGGGCACTTTCTGGCCCTGGGCGCGCTGGTAGAGTACGGCGTCGACGAGCTGCTCGCGGATGGTGAAGAGCGGGTTCAGGTTGGTAACGGGGTCCTGGAAAATCATGCCGACATGGCGGGCGCGGAAAGCTTCCATCTCGCTTTCAGATTTGCTCAGGATGTCCTCGCCATTGAAAGAGACGCGCCCGGCGGTGATGCGGCCCGGCGGCATGGGGATGAGGCGGGGAACGGAGAGGGCCGTCATGGATTTGCCGCAGCCGGTCTCGCCGACCAAGCCGAGCACATCGCCGCGCCGCATTTGCAGGTCAACGCCGGCCAGCACTTTGACGACGCCATCGTAAGTGTCAAATTCCAGGTGGAGGTTTTCTATGTTGAGCAGGTCCGGCATGTCCATTTCAGAATCGCAAACTAAGTCACGTATTTGTAGGGACGACCAACCTGGTCGCCCGCCCCGAATTTACGAGGCTACCGGCGGTTTCGGACGACTTGATAAATCACCCCTACGATAGTCGTCTATCCACTACCGCCGCGAACGCGGATCCAAAACATCGCGCAAGCCGTCGCCGATGAGGTTCCAACTGAAGACCATCAGCCAGATGGCCATGCCGGGAAAGGTGGCGATCCACCATTCATCGGGAAAGAAGCGGCGCCCATCATTGATCATGGCGCCCCATTCCGGCGTCGGCGGTTGCGCGCCCAAGCCGATGAAACCGAGGGCGGCCGCGGTGAGCACGGCGAAACCGAAGTCGGTGGTCATCTTGATGATGATCGGCGAGACGGCGTTCGGCAGAATATGACGGAATATGATGCGCATGTGGCCGGCGCCGATGCCATACGCCGCTTCCACGAAGGGTTCTTCGCGCAAAGAGAGAACCAGGCTACGTGTCAGGCGGGCGAAGCCGGGCCACCAGACCAGCGATATGCCGATCATGGCATTGATGATGCCTTTGCCTAAAGCAGCGGAGATGGCGATCGCCAGGACCAGCGCCGGCACGGTGAGGAAGATATCGGTAATGCGCATGAGCAGATCGTCGAGCCAGCCGCCGGCGTAACCGGAAATCGCCCCGATGGTGACGCCGATGGTGGTCGCCAGCAGGATGATGACCGTGCCGACTTGCAGCGCCAGGCCCGTGCCCATGACGACGCGGCTGAAGATATCGCGGCCGACCTTGTCGGTGCCGAAGGCGAATTCGTCGCTGGGCGGCTGCAGGCGCGCGATGACGCGGGTCTTGCCGCTGGCGTCTTCCGGATAAGGCGCGATGACAGGCGCGAAGATGGCCACCAGCAAGATGAAGATCAGCATCGTCAAGCCGACCATCGACAGGGTATTGGAGCGGAAACGGTAGAGGCCGCGGGCGATATTCTCCCAGCGGGCCGAGCGCGCGCTTTTGCGCTTTTCTGGCTGCAACTTAGACGTCTCAGCCATAGCGAATCCTCGGGTCCAGGATGCCGTAGACAATATCGGTCAGGATATTCACGATGCTGAAGACGATGCCATAGAGGATGGCGATGCCCATGATCGGCTGGAAATCGAGGCTGAGCGATGCTTTGACGGCGTACAAACCGAGCCCGGGCCAATCGAAGATGGTCTCGATGAGGATGGCGCCCGCCATCAGCCAGCCGAAGTTGAGCGAGATGACGGTGATCGTGGCGATGAGGGCGTTGCGCAGCACATATTTGAAGATGATGACGCGATAAGGGATGCCGATGGCCCGCTCCATGCGCACGAAGTCTTTCTCCAGCGCTTCGACCATGCTGGCGCGGGTGATGCGGGTGATGCTGGCGAAGGCGCCGAATGAGAGCACAAGCGCCGGAATGAATAGATGTCGGAATGAAACCAAAAAGGTCTCGAAATCAAGTTGGATGAGGCTGTCGACCAAGAACAAGCCGGTGATGGCGGGTGGCGGCGCGACCAGCACAGGCAATCGCTTGCTGATCGGGAACCAGCCCAATTCGAGCCCGAACCAGGTCTGGAAGATCATCGCCAGCCAAAATGAAGGAAAGCTGACGAAGAAGAGCGACAGAACGCGGGCGACGTGGTCGGGCAGGCGGTTGCGATACATAGCCGAGATGACGCCGGCCGGGACGCCCAAGACCGTAGCGATGAAGACAGCGGCGGTGGTCAACTCGAGCGTGGCGGGCCAGAAGGTACGCAGGTCGCCGATGACAGAGCGTCGGGTGTAGAGCGATTCGCCCCAATCGCCGCGGAAGAGCCCGGTCATGTAGTTGATGTATTGGATGGGCAAGGGCTGGTCCAAGCCCAATTCGCGCCGCAAGGCTGCCTTGATTTCTTCGGTCGCTTGGGGACCGGCCGCCAAGCCGACCGGGTCGCCGGGAACGATGCGGGCGATGGAAAAGGTCAGGATGCTCAACCCGAGCAGAGTCGGTATGAGGAGGGCGATGCGCCGCAAGATGTAGAAGCGGATGTTCATATCAATAGACTTAACTTAGCGCGAAACTTGCAGCAAGCCTGTCATTCCCTCTCATAGAAACATTAGTAGGGGCGACTTATCAGGTCGCCCGATTCTCTTGTCTGAAATGAAGGGCGATCCAGTGGATCGCCCCTACAACAGTCGTGATTTCGACCTAACACCCGTCCATCCACAGATCCTGGAAGAGCACCGTGACCTGATAATACGGCGAGTAGCGATAGCCCTTCACGCAGTTGTGCATCCCCGTGCCGCTGCTCAGGGTATACATCCAAACCGAAGGCTGGTCCTCATTGATGATCTCCTGAGCCTCGACGTACATTACCTCGCGCATTCCGGCGTCGCCCGTGACGCGCGCGGTGTCCAGCAGCTCATCAACCCGCTCATTCTGGTAGAAACTGCAGGAATTGAAGCTGCCCCACTGATCTGAGTGATACTGATTGTATAGGTGGGCATCGAGATCAAGGAAGGATGGCACCGTGTAAATGTTGATGATGTCCGGCCCTGTCTCCGGCGAGCCGCAACTGGCGACCATATCAGGCCACAGCATGGGAACCATGTTCATCTCGATGCCGATCTCCGCCAGTCCTTCCAGGAGGATCAGCCCTGGGACTATCTCGTGCGAGAGTTCCGTGACATAAACATAGTCCAGCGAGATGCCGCCATCGGGCCAAGGCGTCATCGCCATGTATTCCCGCGCTTTGTCCAAATCATAGGTCGGGTAAGCCAGTGTTCCGACATAACCCGGCATGTAATCGGGTGTTGGCCCAAACATCAGGCTGACAGCTTCTTCCTGCGCCTGCACCATGGCTTCATAGTTCATGGCGTGTGCGATCGCTTTGCGCAGGTTGACATCGCTGGTGTATTCACCGAGGTTATTCATCTTCAACGTATTAACGTAAGTGCCAGGATGCTCCTCCCAGACATGATCCGGCGACTCGATGATTTGATCCTTTTTGCTCGGAGTCGCTTGATCGGCGACGTGAGTTTCACCGGCGAGCAAGGAGTTCAATTGCGTGGCGCCATCGCGCTGGATGATCCACACGAAGCCATCCAAATGGTCATCGCCGCGCCAGCCCGCCCAGTAATCGTCGACAGCGATGAATTCATAGATATTGCCGATTTCCCAGCGCCCTTGCGTGAAAGGACCGGAGCCGGCGGCGTTCTCCTTGAGGTAGGTTTGGCCCATATCATCGCCCACGTTGGCTTCGACGATGGCGGGATTAACGACGAAGAGCTGGGTCAGCGTACCGATGAAGGGGGCGTAGGGCTGGGTCAGCGTGAATTGAACGGTGTGCTCATCCAGCGCTTGCGCCGAATTCTCATCGGTGATCGTTTCCCAGCGCCAAGTCGGCGGACCGGAAATCGCCATCATGCGGTTGAAGCTGTAGACGACGGCCTCGGCCGTTACCGGGCTGCCATCTTGGAAGACGGCATGATCGTGCAGCGTGAAAGTCCAGACGGTGGCGTCATCGTTGACTTCATAGCTCGCCACTAAATGCGGTTCAATGTCGCTGCCCCGAGCGAGAAAGAGCGCGTCGTAGAGGCTGCGCAGCGCGGCGTTGATCGAGTAGTTTTCGCCGGTAGCCGGGTCGATATTGTCGATGTCCTGGTTGCCGCCGTAGAGCAGGATGTCATCTTGGGCGATGACGGCTGCTGATGTGAGGAGCATGAGGCTCACCACAAGCGAGACGAGCAAGATACGTTTGAACATGTTTTCCTCCTTGCAGAAAACTTTGCGGTACTGACAGAATTGCAATAATCTGTTGCGGCATTCTAATGGATGCCTACAGATTGCGCAATTGTACCGTATGTGTCTGGCAAACCGCCACAAGCGCGGCGGGCATTGGCAGGTGACGGCAAAAGATGTTAGACTGCGCCAGGTCAGATTTACAGATCCAGGCTTGCAAGCTGGCAGGGCAGTCTGAGAAGCTGACTTTTGTTTACACTCGTATTTCTTTGGAGGCAAGAATGTCTAACAAACACAGCATCGCAAGTCTTCTGCTGGTCATAGTGATGGTATTCGCTTTGGCAGCCCCGGCGCTCGCGCAAGATGACCTTGATCGGGCGCACTGGTGTGAAGGCGTGACGATCCGCTTCTTCGCCGGCGGCACCGAGGGCGACGCCTTCGCCGGCATCGTGTATCGCGGCGCGCTGGCGGCCGAGCGCGATCTGGGCGCCAATGTCGAATATGTCTTTTCCGGCTGGGATAGCGAATTGATGACGCAGCAGTTGCGGGAAGCGGTGGCGCAGGCGCCGGATGGCATCGCCATGATGGGGCACCCGGGCAACGAAGCGATCATGCCGCTGGCGGCGGAAGCGGCCGAAGCCGGCATCATCATGATGTACCAGAATGTCGATGTCGATCAGGTCCGCGCGCGTTATGGCGGCGGTTATGTCGGCGCGCAATTGCAATCACAGGGTCGTGCCCTGGGCGAAGAGGCGCTGCGCCAGTTTGGCTTCGGCGAAGGCGACAAGGCGATTGTCCTCGCGAACCTAGCGCAGCGGGAACGCGCCCTGCGCGAATTGGGAACCTGGGAAGCGCTGGAAGACGCCGGCATGCAAATCATTCATGTGGACTCGGCGCCGACCTGGGCTGCCGATCCCAATCTTGGCATCCCGGCGATGGTCGCGGCGCTCACCGATAACCCGGACACGAAGATGGTAGTCTTCTCCGGCGGTCAGGTGCTTGGCAACACGCAGACCTACTTCGAGGCAGCCGGCTTGGAAGCGGGTCAGGTCAAAGCGATCGGTTTCGACACTAACGAGTTCATCATGCAAGGCTTCGCCGATGACTGGATTCACCTGACTGCCGATCAGCAGCCCTTCCTGCAAGGCTACCTGCCCATCCTCAGCATTTGCCAGACAGCCAAGTTCGGCTTGGCGCCGTTGAATGCTGATACCGGCGCGGGTTTCATTGATGTCAACAACTACGAGCAGGTCAAAGAACTGGCCATCGCGGGTTATCGCTAGTCCCCCGCCACCCCAACTAGACTCAGTCGCAACCCCAAGCGAAAGCTCCCCTTCCCTCTTTATGGGGGAAGGGCTTGGGGGATGGGGGAGAAGAAATGAAAAACGATTACATCATTGAATTGCGGGATGTCACCAAGTCTTTCGGCAACGTTAACGCGGTAGATGGCATCAGCTTTGGCGTGCGGCCCGGCGAGGTGGTTGGACTAATCGGCGATAACGGCGCTGGCAAGTCTACCCTGATCAAGATTCTATCGGGCGTGCATCGGCCGGACAGCGGGCAAATTATCGTGCGTGGACGCGAAGTGTCGAATTGGAACGCGGCCAAGTCCCGCGATGCCGGCATTGAGACCGTCTATCAAGATCGCGCGCTGGCGCCGCAGCAGACCATCACGCGCAATATCTTCATGGGGCGGGAGATCAAGAATCGTTTTGGCGTCATCAAGGTCAACACACAGTACGAAGAAGCCAACCGTCTCATGCGCGAGATCGGCTTTACCTCCAAGGTATTCGATCCGGATTCGCCGGTGGCGACGCTCTCCGGCGGCGAGCGGCAAGGTGTAGCCATCGCGCGGGCGCTGTATTTCGATGCCGATCTCATCGTCCTGGACGAGCCGACCACCGCGCTGTCGCTGATTGAGACGGCGAAGGTATTTGGTTTCATCGAAAACGTCCGGGCGCGAGGCCGTTCCATTATTTTCATTGGGCACAATATCTACCATGTATTTGATGTTGCCGACCGCTTTGTCGTCCTGGATAGAGGAAAAGTCGTCATGACCGAGGACAGAGCCAATATTCCAGCAGCCGAGATACTCATCAAGCATATGCAAGAGATCGCCGAAATGGGTCATGCGGCTGAGCCGTCGCCAGCCTAGCTAGGAGACATCATTCATGATTGGGAGCAGGGCAGGCACGCAGCAGCAGATAGCGCGGGAAGACGCGAGCGGGCTGGTAAAGTGGTCGCGGAACAACCGGCGGGCGCTGACGTCCACCCTCTTCCTGATCGTGATGCTCATCGGCTTCACGATGGCGAACCCGGAGGTCTTCTCGCAATTCAAGACCTATCGCTCGGTGATGATTGCGCTGCCGGTCTCAATATTTCTGGTCGTGCCGCTGGTCTTCGTCGTGACCGCCGGCGAGATCGACTTGTCCTTTCCATCGGTTGTCGGACTGGCGGCTTATGCCTTTGTATCCATTGTCGATCAAGGCGGCGACCCGCTCATTGGCATTGCGGCGGCGTTGCTTGTCGGCGCATTCCTGGGCCTCCTCAATGGAATACTCGTGGTGCGCGTCGGGCTATCAGCCCTTGTCGCTACGCTCGGCATGAATTTCTTCTTGCGCGGTTTTATCAATATCTTGGTCGAGGGTTTCTCCATCGCGATTTCGGAAGTCCGCGGCACCTTTATTCATACCTTGCTGACCGACGACACCATCCACATTGTTGGAAATCAGGGCATTCCCAATCAGATGCTGTGGGCGCTGGCTTTCACGGCGCTGGGCGTCTTCCTCTATAACCGGCACAGCTTCGGCGTGCGCGTGCATTGCGTGGGGGACAATCCCGAAAGCGCGGCCGAGATGGGCATTGATGTCGACCGCACGCGCATTATGGTCTTCATATTCACCGGCATCGGCGCGGCGCTGGCCGGCGTGTTCTCGGTGATGATCAATTTTGTCTGGTGGCCCACGACGGGCGATGGCTTGCTGCTGCCGGTGCTGGCGGGTTTGTTCGTCGGCGGCACGCCGACATGGGGCGGGATCGGCACGGTTTTCGGCGGCTCGATCGGGACATCTATCGTCGCCTTCATCGAAACCGGTGTGATCGCGGCCGGTTTGACCGGCTTCTTCACGCAATTCTTCTATGGCTTGATTATCATCCTCTCTTTGATTTTCCAGCGCTTCAATGGCGGGCGCGTGCGCTAGACCCCCGTCCGAAATTCTTGATCCGGAGGCGACGCCATGAAAGTTATACAAGTCGGTATCGGCGGGATGGGCAATGCCTGGCTGCATGCTGTGGGGAAGTCTGAAGTCGTCGACTTCGCCGGTTTCGTCGAGATCAACGACGACATCGCCCGCCAGCAAGCCGAAGCGTATGGACTGGATCCTGCGCGGATTTACCCCTCCCTGCCAGCCGCCTTGGAAGCGGTCGCTGCCGATGCCGTGATCAATGTGACGCCGCCGCAGTTTCATCGCGAGGTGACGGTCTGCGCCCTGGAAGCCGGCTTGCCCGTGATGCAAGAGAAGCCTCTGGCCGGCAACCTGGAAGATGCTCGGGCGATTGCTGCCGCGGCGGAAGACACCGGTGTGCTCTGCAGCGTGGCGCAGAATTATCGTTATCTGCCGCTTTCGCAAACGATCAAGAACGTCCTTGATAGCGGCGAACTGGGCGCAGTCGCGGCGCTAAACATCGCCTTCTACAAAGGTCCGCATTTCGGCGGCTTCCGCGAAGAGATGGCGCATCCCCTGATCGTCGATATGGCCATCCATCAATTCGACGCCATGCGCTACTTCCTGGGCAGCGACGCGGTGACGATTAGCGCGCGGAGTTGGAACCCGCCCTGGAGCTGGTACGCCGGCGACGCCAGCGCTTCGGTCCACATCAGCTTCGCCAATGGCGCGCAAGCCAGTTACACCGGCTCCTGGTGTTCGCAGGCGCTGGAGACCACCTGGAACGCCAACTGGCGTTTTGAATGCGAGCACGGCGTCCTGCTGGTCGAGGATGATAAAGTGGTCTTGCAGAAGCTGCTGGGCGTTGGCGAGGGACCGGGCGCGCTGGTTAATGTGCATGAGGAGAGGCGGGAAGTGCCGCTGGTTCACATGGAGCGCATGGCGCAGGATTATCTGCTGGGTGAATTCTACGGCGCGGTGACGCAGGGGACATTGACAGGCACATCAGCCCAGGACAATATCAAGACCATGGAATTGGTATTTGGCATCGTGCGCGCTTGCGACAGCGGTCAGCCGGTCACTCTGTAGCTGACAATTGAAGCAACCAGCCTAATCGAGGGCGTCCTCTCGTGCTGGAAGACGGTCCGTCAGCGCCAAGCCTTCCAACAAGCCGACCAAACGCGCTTGTTCAGTTTCGACCCCGCGCAGACGAGCTTCGACCCCGCGCAGACGAGCTTCGACCGCATCAAAGCGTGTATTCATATCGTTTCGCAGCTGCTCGTTCTGTTTGGTCATGTCATTGCGCAGCTTTGTGACATCCCCGTCAATCTTGTCTTCGAGCCTTTTGTTGTCCTGGCGCAGCCACAAGAAAAAGACGCCGCAAATTGTGAAAACCGGCAGCGCATTTTCCAGCACATTAGCCCAATCCATATCTCGTTCCAACTCCGCGTGCCTATTACGCTGACTCTAAGTATAGCGCCTAGTTTAAGCGCCGCCAAATGCCGCTTTAGTTCAATCGAAATACGTATCCCCATTCCAAAGCAGTGATTTCGCCATCTCATCGTTCAATTCGACGCCGATGCCGGGCGCCTCGGACACGGTCATGACGCCATCCTGCACGAAAGGTTTTTCGCCGTCACAGAGCTCGCTCCACCAGGGAATCGAGCGGGCGTGGAACTCCAAAAACAGAAAATTGGGCACAGCCGCCATGACGTGGCAGGCGGCCATCATGCCTAGCGGCGATGAGACATTGTGCGGCGCGATGGGGATGTAATGCGCGTCAGCCAGGTCGGCGATGCGCTTGCCTTCGGCGATGCCGCCGGCTTTCGCCAGGTCCGGCATGATCACATCGCAAGCCCCCTTGGCGAAAAGCTCCAGAAAGTCGAAGCGGGTGTATTGATTTTCGCCGGTGCAGATGATCGTCGAGGTCGAAGCGCGGACCTGCGCCAGCGCGTCCACGTTTTCGGCCGGCACCGGTTCTTCCAGCCAAAGCAGGCGCAGCGGCTCAAGCGCGCGCGCCAGGGTAATGGCGGAAGGCAGGTCAAAGTGGCCGTGGCAGTCGACAGCCAGGTCGACTTCAAAGCCGATGGCTTCGCGCACCCCTTCGACAAGGCTGATGATGTGGCTCATCTCTTGGGCGCCGACGGTCCAGTTGTAGGCATCCAGCTTGCCGTGCCCGGTGTAATCGACATCGAATTTGACCGCGCTATAACCCTCAGCCACCGCTTCCAGCGCCTTATCTCCGAAAGAGGCCGGACTGTCTTCCTCGCCGAAATGGCAATCGGCATAGAGGCGGATGCGGTCGCGGAATTTGCCGCCCAGCAGCTTGTAGACCGGCACGCCCAGCGCCTTGCCGACGATGTCATACAGGGCGTTGTCGATGCCGGTCAGCGCGAAGATCAGAGGCGCGTTCCCGGCGCCGCCGTAACGCCCGGCCCGGCGCAGCTTCTCATAGATGAGGTTGATGTTGAAAGGGTCTTCGCCGATGAGCGATTCGCGCAGCGCCAGGATGGCGGCTTTGGTGGCGAAACCTGAGAAACCGGGACCGCCGGAATTGCATTCGCCCGTGCCGGTGATGCCTTCATCGGTGTAGACGCGCACAAAGGTCCAGACGCTGCCGCCGCTATCGGGTTCCTGCCGGCCAATGACACAGGCTTGCACATCGGTGATTTTCATTTGCGGTCCTCGCATACTTCGTTTCACAGAATGACGATGTAGGGGCGACCCGGTGGGTCGCCCGCAGCAACAGTATCTTACATTTTCGGGCAACCTGATAGGTCGCCCCTACATAATTCGACGTTGCCGTAGACGGAATCTCGCAGGTTCATCATCAAAGAGGCGCAGAGTCTCGCGGGTCATTGAATACCATCAATTAGTAATGATAATGCTCAAGCGACGCCATAATGCGCTCGATGTCGCGGGCGATATGGGGCGGGACGCGCGGGTTGAAAGGTCCCCCGCGGCCGCCGACCACGTCATCGAAGCCGGAGCAATTGATCGCCTCCATCACGGCGGAATAATTGTAAGCGCGCTCCTCCATGAAGCGGATGTCTTCCAAAGGCGAGATTTCGTTTTCTATCTGCCGGGCGGCTTCGTAGTCGCGGCGGCGCTGAGCGTTGTTGATCTCGTCCGAAGCCCGCGCGACAACGATATTGATGCCGGAGGTATGACCCCGCGCGCCCATCTCGGCCGCGGCCGTCGAGCGGTCGCCTATGCCCCAAATGACAATCTTGCTGTCATCCAGCGCTTCGACGAAGGGGAGCACGTCATCTTCGTTCGTGCCGATTTTGACGCCGATGACATGAGGCGAATCTTGTATCAGGCGGATGATCTGCTCGCGGTCGCGCGGACGCCGATAATAATAGAGGAAGCGCGCTCCGTGCCGCTGCGCCTCTTCCTCGGCAAATTGCATTAATGTTTCATACAAGCCCACAGGTCCATAGGTGCCGCTTAGGGGCATGATCAGATACACATCAGGCGCTCGCGGCAGAGCGGCTAGCTGATTGAGCAATGCGGTTGCTTCCGGCAGCGGATTAGGCGCGAGCGCCGCCATCAAGACCCCCTGCCCATCCATGCGCTGACCGGCGATATCGAGCAGCTTCACCTGATCGCGGTAGGCGATGTGATGCACGAGGCTGGTGCCGGCGATGGAAACGACGCGCGGGCGTCCGCCGCTCAGATTATTGTTGCGCATGAAATAATCGACATTCTTTGCATGCCCATCATAGTCGATGCGCGACCCATCGAAGGGAATGAGCGGGATGCTGATAACGCTGTCGAGGGCGTCGAGGAGTTCCGGCATTTCTATAGACATATTCTTCACCTCTACCACCGCGTGGCTTGGAAGGTCCAGCCAGGCTGCACCTTAGCCATTTCGGTTTCGTCATCCCGCTCGGTCAAGCCGCAAGCCAGATAGTTCGCGCCCAACTGCGCCAGCTTGTCGCGGTCTACTTCGATGCCCAGGCCGGGCGCTCTAGGCAGCTCCACCGCGCCGTCCTCAATTTGCAGCGGCTCGACAAGCAGATCATGCCCGTCTTGCCAGGGATAATGCGTATCGCAGTCGTAAGTCAGATTGGGCACAGCCGCCGCCAAGTGGACCATCGCCGCCAGCGAGATGCCGAGGTGGCTGTTGGAGTGCATGGACATCCCCCGGCCGAAGACAGCGCAGAAACGCGCCAGATCAAGCGAGGCGCGGAAGCCGCCCCAAAAATGATGATCGGAAAGGATGATGGCTTCGGATTGATGAGCGATGCTGCCGGGCAGGTCGTCAAAAGACGTGGTGCACATATTGGTGGCCAGCGGGATATCAAGCGCGCGGGCAACGCTGCCCATGTTTTCTTGTCCGCGCACCGGATCTTCGTAATATTCCAGTACGCCTTCCAATTGTTCTCCCGCAGCGATGGCCGTGTCCACCCGCCAGATGGCGTTGGGATCAAGCCGCAGCGGCACATCCGGTCCGAATGCTTCCCGAAGCGCCAGGATCGAATCGACCTCGACTTGCGGTTCAAAAGCGCCGCCTTTGAGCTTGATCGACTTGAAGCCATAGCGTTCAATCATCGCCTGAGCCTGCGCCACGATGCCCGCCGGATCAAGCGCCGCTTCCTGTCGCGCGGCCGCCCAACCGCTAGCGGCCTCGTCCCGCCCGAAGCCAAATTCGCCGCCCGCGCCTTCGTATTTGTAGAAGAGATAAGCGGCGAAAGGCACACGCTCACGCACAGCCCCGCCAAGCAGATCAACGACAGGACGACCGACCGACTTGCCCATCAAGTCATAACAGGCGACTTCGATGGCGCTTTGGACGTGGACCCAGGCGCGCTGATCCCAGGGCGTCGCGCCGCGGTCATCGGGGTTCGCAAGCGTCTCTAGCTCCGCGAATATCGCGTTGAGCCCCCAGGGATCCCTGCCAATGAGATGTCCGCGGACTTGTTCGAGGGCGGCGCGCGTCGCCTCGCTGCCCGGTATTTCTCCCCAGCCGGAGATGCCATCATCACTCACGATTTCGATGATGAGGCGCAGAGCGTAGGGCGCGTGCAAACCGGCCGCGTTGAGCAAAGGCGGATCCGGCACGGCGACCGGGCTGATGTGGATGTCCCTGATGCGCATGGTCAACTCCAAAGATGATCCCAAGACGTCTCATCATCCCAAGCCTCAGTTGGCTCAAAGTAACCGGCGTCCCGCCCTTTTCTCATATCCATACGCTCGCGAATGACCTCTTCATTGAGATCGCCGAAGCCGAGACCGGGTCCCTCCGGCACGCGGGCGTAACCATCGACGATCAGCGGCTTGTCGATGCCATCGATGAGGTCCTCCCACCAGGGCAAGTCGACCGAGTGATTCTCCAGCACATAGAAATTCTCCGTCGCGGCCGCGCAGTGGATATTCGCCAGGAAGGAAACGGGCGAGCCGGCGAAGTGCATCGCCATCGGGATGCCATAATCCTGCGCCAGGTCGCCGATCTTCTTCGTCTCCATGATGCCGCCGGAAGTGGCCAGATCAGGGTGGATCACCGAGACCGCCTGCGCCGCGAGCAAGGGCATGAAACCTTCTTTGAGGTAGATGTCCTCGCCGGTGCAGACCGGCGTCAGCACCGACCGCTTCAGTCGCAGCCACTGCTCGGTCAACTGCCAGGGGATCATATCCTCGTACCAAGCCAGGGAGAATTGATCCAGCGCTTGCCCCAGGCGGATGCAGGATTCGACATTGATGAAGCCGAAGTGATCAGCCGCCAGCGGGACCTCGTAGCCGATGATGTCGCGGACCTGTCGGACGTATTCAACCAGGACGTCGATGCCGAGCTCGGTGAGTTGAATGCCCCGCAAAGGGTGCATGATGTGCCGCGCTACATCCACTTGCGGTGGCGCGGAGATAGCACCCTCGATCCCTTTCAGCAAGCCGATGCCGATATCCATCTTGAGGAATTTGAAGCCGTCTTCCATGCGCGCCTTCAAGCGCTGCCCCATGACCGCGCCATCAGGGACGGAATCAGTATCGCAATAGATCAGCGCTTTGTCGCGGAACTTGCCGCCGGCCAACTGATAAGCCGGCACGCCATAGGCTTTGCCCGCCAGATCAAAGAGCGCCATCTCAATGCCGCAGACGCCGCCGCCCTGCCGCCCGTGGAAGCCGAACTGCTTGATCACCCGGAAGATTTTGTCGATGTTGCAGGGGTTCTCGCCCAGCAGGCGGGATTTCAGCAGGAGGGCATAGGTCGGGCTGGCGCCATCCCTCACTTCGCCATAGCCGCTGATGCCCTGATTAGTGTCGATCCGCAGCAAACTGACATCAAATGGCAGCGCCTTCAGATTGACGACGCGTAAGTCGGTGATGCGCAAGTCAGTCGGGCGCGAGTACGTGCTGACGTGGGATTCAAGTGGACTGCCGGACATTTACTGTCTCCAAAATTGCTTCCCTGTAGGGGCGAGCCGATGGGTCGCCCAAGTATACGCAATCATGATAACGAGCGAGCCGATGACTTGCCCCGCAACGCTGCCGTGTTTTACCGCCGCAAAAGATCCCGCTCGCGATATACGCCGGCTGCCTCTCGGATGAAAGCAGCGTTCGCCTTTGCGCCATAATTCCGCTCGAGATAATCCGCC
>WTGB01000086.1:12091-17910 GCA_011523735.1 Chloroflexota bacterium | reverse complement strand
GGCGACTTGGTGGGGCGCGTAGACACAGCCCGCCGGTCGCCCCTACATATTTTGATGTGATTGAAGAGGCCGTAATGCCGGGTTCGGGGGACATACAATGTTGCCTCTACTTGGTGCTTAGGCAAGTTTTGCCGAAATGTGCGGGCGTGGGTATACTATCGTCTATCAGAATTGACTCTGATTTCACTCAAGTTTGATGGAGGATTCAAATGAAGAAATTAGGTTTTGTACTTGCGGCGCTGCTGGTGTTTTTGATGGCGTTCGGCGCTTTCGCCCAGGATGAGCCGCTGAAGATCGTATCGGTGATCAACGGCACGCTGGGCGACAAGTCTTTCTTTGACAGCGCGCAACGGGGCATGGAAGCGATCGCTGACGAATACGACATCGAGATTGACACGGTGGAGCTGGGCATTGATCCGGCGAATTGGGAGCCGGGTTTGCTTGATGTCATGGCGGACACCGATTCTTATGATATTTTGATCGCTGGCACCTTCCAGATGATTGACTTCCTGGCGGCGAACGCGCATAGCTATCCGGACAAGCTTTTCATGTTCTACGATGCGCCGATGCCCTATGACAATCCGGATGTTTGTGTTGAGGCTTGCGCCAATGTCTATTCGATGACTTACGCGCAGAACCAGGGCAGCTTCCTGGCGGGGGTTTATGCGGCGGCTATCACCACGAGCATGATGGAAGGGACGAATGACGCCCCGATCATCGGCGCGGTTGGCGGGCAGCAGATCCCGGTCATTGACGATTTCATTGTCGGTTATGAGCAGGGCGCCTGCCTGGTGAATCCGGAATCGCAGAGCATCGTGCAGTACGCCGGCAGCTGGAATGATCCGGCGCGGGGCAAGGAGATCACGCTGGCGATGTATGAGCAGGGCGCGGATATCGTCTTCCAGGTCGCGGGCGGCACGGGTGTTGGCGTCTTTGAAGCGGCGCAGGAACAGGGTCACTTCGCCATCGGCGTCGATTCGGATCAGGCGGTGATCGTGGCTGAGACGGATCCGGATCAAGCTGAGCGCATCCTGACCAGTATGCTGAAGAATGTGGACAACTCGATCTTCCGCGCGGTCACGCTGCACCTGGAGGGCACGTTGCCTTATGGTTCGTCCGAGAGCCTGGGCATCCCCGAGGGCGGCGTAGGCCTGGCGAAGAACGAGTTCTACGATGCGGCGACATCGGATGAGATCAAGGCGATGGTGGAAGCGGCCGAAGCGGCTGTGGTCAATGGGGACATTGAGGTGCAGACGGTCTTCACCAGCGAGGACATGATGGCGGCGGTGGGCACGGCTTGCGCCGATATGTCGACGGCTGGCATGAGCATTGACGATTTGATGATGGGGGATATGTAGGATACCCCTCACCCCCGGTCCCCTCTCCCACAAGGGGAGAGGGGGAGTTTTGTTGTGGGATTAGAAGCGGGTCAGCCGCCGGCTGACCCGTACACACATTATCGAAGTTGCGCGGTTTCATAACGGCGTGATTGTCGATGTGCTAGAATGCGAGGTGTACAGGTAGCGCAGAGGGTGCTCTGATGAAGAAGCCGCTAATGAAGGAATACAGGTACTTTCTCAGTATCGAGCGGGAACTGGCGCAGGAGCACAATGGCAAGCTCGTTGCCATTAAGGGAAAAGAAGTGCTTGGCATATTCGACGACTACCGGCAAGCCGCAAACGCTCTGTACGCGGAACACGAATACGGCACGGTGCTCATGCAGCCACTTAGTCAAGATCCCGAGGCGCTCACCGTTGTCATAAGTACGCCCGGCATAGTGCCGGTGTCGTACAGATGAATCCAGCACGATACAGCTTCACAGTAAAGTCTAGCGCGACCCGAAACAGGCTTGTTTCGCCCTGTTCCGTGTATAAGGCTTGGGCGCCGGATAGCGAGACTACACAACCTCCGCGCCGGCAGTTCAACGCCTTGTGGGATACAGGGGCTACAAACAGCATGATTACCAGCCAAGCGGTCGCTGAGCTTGGCCTGGAGACTGGCGGATATACGCACGTACATCATGTCCAAGGAACAACACATGAGGTCCCGTTCTATTTTGTGAATCTGGTATTGTTCAGCAATTTCCACTTTCCAGATGTAGCGGTAGTATTGGGCGAACTCACGGACACCGATGTATTGATCGGCATGGACATTGTCAATCGCGGCGATTTCGCGGTATCTAACAAGAATGGCGGGACGACGTTTTCATTTCGGATTCCTTCTGTTGGGGATTTTGATTTCGTCAAAGAAGATGAGAAATACAGTCACTAGACTAGATGGCAAGCGCTAAGCGGGACTCACTGGCAAGCGATACGGTGGAGACGGGCGAGCCAAGGGTTGCCCCAACAAACAGCAAACAAAGCTGTGGTGAAGTAACTTATGCCGATAATTGAAACGCAAGCGATTCACAAGATTTATCCTAACGGCGTGCATGCCAACGACGACATCGACTTCTCGGTGGAGCCGGGGGAGATTCACGCGCTGGTGGGCGAGAACGGCGCGGGCAAGTCCACCTTGATGAAGCTCCTCTATGGCTTGGAGCAGCCGACATCGGGGCGGATCGCCATCCGCGACGAAGAGGTCAGCATTGGCAATCCGCAAGACGCGATTGAGTTGGGCATCGGCATGGTGCATCAGAATTTCATGCTGGTGGATTCTTTCACGGTGGCGCAGAACATCATCTTGAACCGCGAGACGAAGCAAGGCGTCCGCATCGATTTTTTGCAGGCGGTCGCGGATACCGAGGCGCTTTCGGCGGAATATGGTCTGGCGGTGAACCCCAACGCGCGGATCGCGGATATTCCGGTGGGCATGCGGCAGCGGGTGGAGATCCTCAAAGCCTTGTATCGCGGGGCGGAGATTCTGATCCTTGATGAGCCGACGGCGGTGCTGACGCCGAGCGAGACGCAGGATTTGTTCGCGGCGATACGCAGCCTGGTCGATGGCGGCAAGACGGTGGTGTTCATCACGCACAAGCTGAAAGAAGTGATCGAGATATCGGACCGGGTGACGGTGATGCGGGACGCGCGGAAGATCGGCACGGTCAACACAGCTGAGACGGACGAGCGGGAATTGGCGCGCATGATGGTGGGGCGGGAGGTCTTCATGCAGGTTGACCGGCCGGCGGTGACGCGGGGTTCGCCAGTCTTGGATGTGAATGGCATGACCTATGCTGACGACAGTGGTCACCAACTGCTGAAGCATGTCAGTTTCCGCGTCTATCAGCGGGAAATCCTGGGCATTGCCGGAGTCGAAGGCAACGGGCAGACGGAGTTGGCGGAGGTATTGACCGGCTTGCGGTCGCCCACGGCTGGCGAAGCATTCATTAATGAGGAGCAGATATTGGGGCGGGGTCCGCGCTCGGTGCGGGAGCATCAGGTGGCGCATATCCCGGAGGACCGCTTGACCAATGGGGTGGCGCTGACCTCGTCAATTGATGATAATTTGATTATTGATCGTTATTATCGCGAGCCTTTTACGCGGCGGGGTTTGCTGGATATCAACGCGATTGTGGAGAACGGGCAGGGTCTCATCCGCGAATTTAATATCATCGCGCCGAATGGCGCTATCCCGGTCAATGCGCTCTCGGGCGGCAACATGCAGAAGGTGGTGGTGGCGCGGGAGTTGTCATCATCGCCGAAGCTGCTGATCGCGGCGCAGCCGACGCGCGGCGTGGACATTGGCGCGATCGAATTTATTCATCAGGAGTTGGTGGATCAGCGGACGGGGGGTCTGGCGATTTTGCTGATTTCGGCGGATTTGCAGGAAGTGATGAAGCTGTCGGACCGGATCATGGTGATGTATGAAGGCGAGATCGTGGGGATCTTCCCGAATGACGAGAGCTTGACGGAAGAGCGGATCGGCTATTATATGCTGGGAGCGGAGCGGCAGCCGGCGGAAGAGATGGAGCGCTACGCATGACGGTCCAGAGAAAGCAAGCGCCGGCAGCGCCGGGCAGGGACTTCGCTTTTTTCCGCAAGCACCTGCTGCTGATTATCGGGGCTGTTGCTGGCATTATCGTGACGCTTTTCGTCACGAACACGCTGTTTGACGGCTCGCTGGAAAAGATGACCGGCACGGCGACCTGGGAGAATATTCTGCTGGTCAATGCGCTGGTGGGCGGCTGCATTTTGCTCTTCGTGGTGGAGCTAAAGCGGCAGGCGATCCGCGTCTTGCTGACGGTGATTGTAGCGCTGCTGCTGGGCTTTCTGGTGACTTTCATCTTCAATCTGGATTCGGCCGACCGTTTCATGCGCGGGGAGTTCCGCGTACAGGTGGTATCGGAGGCCGAGCCGGTTGAGAATGACGAGGTCGACCTGGAATACAACAAGCGGCGCGGCGGGGAATTCAACAAGCCGAATGTGGTGGCGCCGGTGGAGGAGGTGGCCTGGACCTTCGCGGGTAGCGAGGGCGATATTGTATCGCTGCTGGCTTATGCCAAGAATCGCCGCTCGGATGTGGACGTCTTGGTGGAATTGCGCGATGCTTCCGGTGATGTGTTAGCGGCGGCGACTTCGGCGACTGCGTTGCAAGTCGAGGAGACTTTTGACGATCTGGTGAGCGTCAAGGATGCGGTGATTGAAGGCTATGCGCTGCCGGCCGCTGGCGTCTACACGCTCTATGCCAAGCCTGAAGAGGTGGAAACGGGCACGGCCTTATCGGAGGCGCTGAGCCAATCGCAGTTGGCTTTCGAGGCGCTGCTGCTGGGTCCTATTGAGCGGGTCAATCGCTGGGGCGTCTGGATCCAGGACGCGATCACGCTGATATTGCTGGGCATGTCCTTCGCGATTGTGTTCCGGGCGCAGCAATTCAGTTTGGGCGCGGAGGGGCAGCTTTATTTCGGGGCGTTGGTCAGCGGCATCATCGCGCTCAATTCGCCGCATGTGCCGGGCGTGATACTGATACCTTTCATCATTCTGGCATCGGCGACGGCTGGTTTCATTTATGGTTTAATTCCGGGCGCCTTAAAAGCTTATCTGGGCGCTAATGAGTTGGTCTCGACCTTGATGCTCAACGTCATCGCCACGCGTTTCTTCGAGATGGTGCTGAACTTCCAGCTCAAGCCGCCGGACGCCGGTTATGTCGCCTCGGCCAAATTCACTGAAAACGCGGTTTTGCCCGTCATCGTCCAGAGTACGCAGGTGACCATCGCCGTCTTCATTTTGGCGATTGTCGTCTTCATTTCCTGGCTGCTCATCCGCCGGACGCCGCTGGGTTACGAGATTCGCATCATTGGCTCGAATTTGCGTTTCGCCGATTATGGCGGGGTCAATTCGAAGCGGACGATCATGCTGGTGATGGCGATTGGCGGGATCGTGGCGGGCTTGGCGGGCATGCATCTCGCGAATGGCATTCACCGGCAGTTGATTCTCAATATCTCTTTCGCGCTGGCATTTGAAGGGGTGGTGGTGGCTTTGCTGGCGCGCTTGAATGTGCTGGTCGTGCCTTTCACAGGTTTGCTCTACGCGTATTTGCGGGCGGGGGCGCAATTTATGGAACGGGACGCCAACGTCAGTTTCGAAGTGGTGCGGATGATTCAGGCGATCATTATCTTGCTGATCACGGCGGAGGCGCTGGTGACATTCTTCCAGGCGCGGCAGAAGCGGGCGGATATTGATGAGACGGGACATGCGGTTGAGAGTTTGGAGGGGGCGGATGTTTGATGGTCGACCCCTCACCCCCCGGCCCCCTTTCTCGCCATCTCTATGGCGAGTATCACAAGGGGAGAGGGGGAGCTTTCTTCGCGAGATTGTTTTTCGCATGTGGGCGACCCACCGGCTCGCCCCTACAGGTTTGCGATGCGTGGGGTTCGGACGGCA
>WTGB01000086.1:0-11991 GCA_011523735.1 Chloroflexota bacterium | reverse complement strand
GTCATCCTATGATCGTCGCGTGTGAAGGGCGGGCGACCCACCGGCTCGCCCCTACAGGTTTGCGATGCGTGGGGTTCGGACGGCAAAAGGGTCATCCTATGATCGTCGCGTGTGAAGGGCGGGCGACCCACCGGCTCGCCCCTACGGATTTCGGGATAGAGAGGCGCGCAGGTTAGAGGATAGTCATGTTTGAGAATGTCATTGACGGGATTTTCAGCGCGGTTTTCCTCGCCGCCATCTTGCGGGTGACGACGCCGATTTTGCTGCCGTCGCTGGGGGCGCTGATCTCTGAGAAAGCCGGCGTGCTGAATATCGGCCTGGAGGGCATGATGCTGTCGTCGGCTTTCACCGGCGTGGTGGTCAGCGCTTATGCGCAGGATTGGTTCGGTGCTGAAACGGGCGTGACGGTCGGTCCCTGGCTGGGACTTCTGCTGGGGGTATGCGTGTCGCTGCTGCTCTCTTTCATTCTGGCCTTATTTCATTTGGACTTAAAGGGGGACTTGTTCCTCTCCGGCATCGCGCTGAATATCTTCGGTTCGTCGGCGACGGTGGCGATCATGTTTGAGTTGACTGGCGATCGCGGCAATACGAGCACGCTGGCGAGCTTGCAGATGCCTTTCATTCGCCTGCCGGAATTCATCAATCAGATACCGCTTATCGGACCGATATTTTTCGATATTTTTGACAACCAGAGCGTGATGACCTGGATCGCCTTCATCGGCGTCTTTGTGGTGTCCTTCGTTATGTATCGGATGCCCTTTGGCATGCACCTACGGGCGGTGGGGGAGAATCCGGAAGCGGCGGCGTCGGTGGGCATCAATGTCAAGCGGATTCGCTATTACGCGCTGATGATCAGCGGTTTCTTCGCTGGTTTGGGCGGTATCCACATGGGCATGGGGTATTTGCAGCTATTTCAGCGCGATATGACGGCCGGGCGCGGCTTCATCGCTTTGGTGACGCCATCGCTGGGCGGGGGGACGCCGGCTGGCACGATGGTGGCGTCGCTGGTATTCGGTTTCTTCGATGCGCTGGGCATCCGCATCGGCTCGCTGGAGATTCCGTCGCAGTTACCGCAATCGATTCCTTATTTCGCGACGGTGCTGGCGCTGGTGATTTACGCTTTGCAGCGGCGGATATCGCAGCGGGTGAGCGAGATGCGGACAGCTTCGGGGGCGGCTTTCGACGCGGCGTTTTGGGGCTCGATCCAGCGCATCAGCATCTTGCACATGCTCTTGATGATGTTTGCGGTTATCGGGGTGGTGACGAGCGGGGCGATCTTGTCGGCGCCCAATGGCTTCGGCGGGGCGGAGACGGCGGTCCCGGCTGGTCTGGTCATCGGCGCGGCGTCGATCGCGCTCTTCGTGATTGGCTTGCCCTTCGTCAGCGATATTTTCCGCATTCAGGAGCGCTGGATTGCGAGCGCGGGGGTGACGATCGTGTCGCTGGGGATTTACTTGACGCTGTTTCTGGCGCTGTTTTTCGCGCCGCTGCTGGCGCTGGCGGTTGCGCTGGTGTTGAGCGCGCTGGTGTGGTGGATGATCGGCGGGCGGGTGTTGATGCGGTCGGGCTGAGCGTGAGGAGTACAGCAATATCAATAAGTCTGTTATTCTATAGGTAACCGGGTAGGAGACGGATACAGTGGATCTGACATTTGACTCCAGCGCCATATTTGAAGTTATTTCGGTGCTTGTGATAGTTGCCATCTTTGTCTGGCGAATGCCTTCCAAAGGCGATATTCAGCGGATTGACGATCGCATCGACAAGCTGGATACCGAGTTGAATAATCGCATCGACAAGCTGGATCTCAAGTTGGACAAAACGCGCATTGAATTGAAAGCGGATATCGAGAGCCTGGCAGCCAAGACAGACGTCCGCTTTACGACTATAGATTCCAGGATGGAAGACGCGCGTAAAGAAACCAAAGCGGATCTGCAGCGCTTGGAAGACCGGGCGGACAGAGCCAATGAATACCATGCCAGAAGCGTTGAGTTGCTTGACGCCATCCGGCGGGAGCTTGAAGATCGTAGAGAGCGGTTGTAGACAAGTTGGCTAGTGCAAGCCTCCTTATTCACGATGAAAAGCGGGGACTGAGCACAGCGACACAGAGGGCACAGAGAATACGGGCGACTCACAGAGTCGCCTCTACATTTTCGATACAGAGGAAGTGAGGCGGATGAAAGGGAATGCTAAATAAAATCCTCGGCACACTCTATGGGCAAGCGTTGGGTGATGCCTTCGCTATGCCGGCGCAGGTGCATCCGGACGATACCGAGCGCTGCTTCGGCTGGCTGGATAGCTGGCAGGCGGCGCCGGAGGACCACCTGGTACATGCCGGTTTGCCGGCCGGGCGCATCACGGACGATTCGGAGCAAGCCTTTTCCATCGCGCAGGCGGTCATTGACGCGGGGGCGGTCACGCTGGCGGCGGCGGTGAGTGGGCTGGTGGCTTGGTACGACCGGGTTGATGGGGACAATTCGCCTTATGTTGGACCGAGCACGCGGCGGGGCGTCAAGGCGCTGAAGGCGGGCGAGGATCCGCGCAGTACCGGTCTTTGGGGCGATACTAACGGGGCGCCGATGCGCATCTCGCCAATAGGCATCTTGCATTCGGGCGATATCGCCGGAGCAGTGGCGGATACGGTGACGGTCTGCATGCCGACGCATTTCACGGGACCGGCGGTATCGGGGGCAGCGGCGGTTTCGGCGGCGGTGGCGACCGCGACGGTCGATGGCGTTTCGCTCGACAAAGTGATACAAGCTGGATTGCAGGGCGCGGAGATGGGGCGCGAGTACGGGCGGCGCTGGTTCGGCTGTTCGGTGGCTTTCAAGATTGAGCAGGCGCTGGCGATCGTTGCGAGCGAAGGCGACAGGCGGAGTCGCTTGCGGCGAATTTATGACGAGGTTGGCGCGACGCTGAATGTGCCGGAGACGGTGGGCGCGGCATTTGGTCTGCTGGCGATGGCGGAAGGCGACCCCAAGGAGACGGCGATACTGGCGGCGAATCTCTCGGGCGATGCCGATACGATTGGCGCGATTGCCTGCGCGATGGCGGGCGCGTTCGCCGGCTTTGACGCGATTCCGGCGGCGGATGTTGCTGTGCTGGAAGGAGATGAGGTTTTCCAATCTTATGATGTGCCGGCGATCGCTGCCGGTTTAGAAGCGCTGATCGCGAAGTCGGCCGTCGATGGCTAAACGATTGGTCACAGTCGGCGATGTGGTGGTCGATATACTGCTGGAAACGCGGCTGCCGGTCGAGGCGGATGCGCATTATATGACGCCTACTTTGCTGATCGAGCCGGGGGGCGCTTGCAGCACCTTGCTGGCGGCGCGGAATCTCGGTCTTGAGGGAGCGGCGCTGGGCGTGGTGGGCGATGACGCTCACGGAATCATGCTGGTGGATATGCTGGCGGAGGCGGGCATCGACACTTCGGCGCTGGTCGTCCCGCCCGGCAGCAGCACAACCCTGGTCGTGGCGCTGAGCGATCCGCAAGATCCGGCGCATGTCTTTCTGGGCAAGTATGGCGACAGCCCGCCGATACCCTTGTCGGCGGCTGCCGTCAGCCAACTGGAGCGGGCGGATGTGGTCTACATGTCTGGTTACAGCATGGTTGAGCGACGCCTGGCGCCACTGGTTGAGGGCGTGCTTGAATTCATGGAAACCAGCGCGACGCCGCTTTATATCGATGTGGGACCGTTCCTGGGTCAACTGGAGGGAGCCTGTGTGGAACGGGTGCTGCGGGCGGCTGACTTGCTACTGCTGACAGATGAGGAGATTCGCTATGTGGCCGCTGGCGAAAGCGATGTCGCCGCTTGCCGCCGTTTGATCGATGCCTACCCGGATTTGCGCGTCGTGCTGAAGCGCGGCGTTGCTGGCTGCCATCTGTTGGGGCGGGATCTGGATATCGCTTGCCCCGGCTTCCCGGCTGCGGCGGTCGTCGATACCATCGGCGCGGGCGATGCCTTTGCCGGCGCTTATATCTGGGCGGAATTGCAGGGGTATTCCCCGGCGGAATGTGGCACAATCGGCAACGCGATGGGCGCGGCCAGCGTCATGAAAGCGGGAGCCGGGCGCAATGTGCCGACACGGACCGAGGTGCAGCGAATACTTGAGGACAGGCGAACGGGAATCAGACTGACATGATGACAGTGATCGATATCGAAACACCGGCCGGCGATGCGCTGGTGGACATCACGGCGCAGGCGCGGGCGGCGGTCGCCGAGAGTGGCGTGGCTGCGGGACTCTGTGTCCTGATCGTGCCGCATACCACCGCCGGCATCACTATCAACTCGAATCTGGATATGGCGACGCCGGCTGACCTGCTGGCGGAGATCCAGCGGTTGGTGCCGAAGCGGGTGGACTTCGCCCATCAGTACGATACGCCGGCTGATGCGGCGGGTCATATCAAAGCGGCGCTGGTCGGGCAGAGCGTCACGCTGGCGATTGAGGCGGGGGAGTTGCTGCTGGGCGGGTCGCAGAGCATCATGTTCTTCGAGTTCGATGGGCCGCGCCGACGTAGCATACAGGTGAAGATTATCGCGGGTTGATTTTTTACCACCGAGGACAGCGAGTACACAGAGAAAAACGGAGAGGAGCGGGCATGCCGCGGAAAATCATCATTGATACTGACCCGGGTGTGGACGACACGATGGCGATCTTCTTCGCGCTCTGCTCGCCGGAGTTGGAGGTAGTGGGGCTGACCACGATATTCGGCAATGTGCATACGGAACTGGCGACGAAGAATGCGCTGCGCCTGCTGGAGATCGCCGGGCGGAGCGACATCCCGGTGGCGCCGGGCGCCTCCGATGCCCTGACTAGTCCTTTTGAAGGTCCGGTTCCCTTTGTGCATGGGGCTGACGGGCAGGGCGGTATCAACTTGCCGGATCCGGCCGGGAAGGCCCTCGATATCAGCGCGGCGGAATTCATCATCGAGCAGCTGCGCGCGCAGCCGGGCGAGATTACGCTGGCGCCGGTGGGTCCGCTGACCAATATAGCGCTGGCATTGCGTTTGGAGCCGCGCATCACTGAGTGGGTTGATGAGGTGGTGCTGATGGGCGGCAATGCGCTGGCGCCGGGCAATGCCAGTCCGGCCGGCGAGGCGAATATCCGCAACGACCCGGAAGCGGCTGATCTGGTCTTCGGCGCTGATTGGCAGGTGACGATGGTGGGCTTGGATGTCACGCTGCGGGTGCACATGAGGCCGGAGGACATCGCCGAATATGAGAGGCACGGCAACCCCATGTCGGATCATATCGTGCGTATCCTGCCGCATTATCGGCGCTATTTCGAATCGAATTATGAGGCGGAAGGCATCTTCGTGCACGATTCCAGCGCGATCGCCTACGTGCTCGATCCGTCGCTTTTCAAAGTGCGGCGCTGGCCGATCCGTGTGGGCCGGCAGGGCTTGGGGCGGGGGAAGACCTGGCCCGCTACCGGGGGGCGGATTTTGCCGGCTTGGGAAGGTCGTCCGCTGGTGAATGTCTGCGTCGATGTGGATGGCCGGGCGGTGGTCGAGCTGGAGGCGGAGCGGCTGCGGAGGGCTTGACATCCAACCTGTAGTGGTCCTGAATTATTGGACACGGAAATATCAGTGATTCTCTATTTGCAGCGCGGCAGTGGCGAGAACTCGCGACAGGCAGATCATGCCGACGCAAGCTGAGTTGTATGAAAAGCTGCGCGATTCAGTCGAAGCGGAAGCGCGTCGTGACCTCGCGCTGGCATTGCTGGCGCGGACGAATAGCCGGAGGCACCTGGATGAGTGTCTGCGCGCCTTGAAGCCGGAGTGGGTGCGGAGGACGCTGGACGAATCGCATCGCGGGGTATTGCGCGAGAAGTATCTGCGCTTCCAGGCCGATGGCAAGCGGGACAAAGCCGGCATGCTGCGCGAGAGCATCACGCGCCTGCTGGTGCATATCGAGCATCCGGAAGATGCCGACATCTACAAGCTGGGCGTCGAGACCTATTATTTGCAGCCGGTAGACGATGTGGCGCAGAATTTGCGGGCGGTCGCGCTGGCGGGCTTGGCGCCCATTGATCCCTCGCTGGCTTGCCTCTATGCGGTACGCTTTCTGGGCGAGCCGCATACATCAGTCTTCAACTGCGAGCCGGCGCTGACGGCGGTTGATGTGCTGGTCGCTTCGAATCAGCGCTTGCCGATTTATCAGTTTCTATTGCGCGATGGCGGGAGGATGGCGCAGACGGGGCGAGGCGAATTGACGGGCAAAGCGCTGGAGTCTCTGGGCGAAGATTTCCCGTATCGCTTGTATAAGGAGCTTATCGACTTGTATCAGGAGTTGGACCAGCCGACCGCGTCGATGGGCATCATCACCTATGTTATCGAGGGGCGAAGAGCTGCCCTTTATGATCGGCTGGAAGAGTTGATTCTTGATACGCGCGATGCTGATTTGCGGCGCTATGGCTTGGTGATGATGGCGGCGGCGCGGGACGATGAACTCGGCGAGCGCCTGCTGCGGATGGCGCGTACCGCGCGGCGGGATGATGTGCCGCTCTTTATCGAGGCGCTGGAGATCTGCCAGCAGCCGGGGCGGGACGAGACGCTCGCTCAGTTACGGCGCAGAACACCAGGTGGCTGAATATTTTGCTTGTTTCAAGGCGCGATGACTCAGCGGATTTCCGCCCTGAATATCTTGGCTAGCGCGCCTTCAATTTGCAGCGACAGGTTGTTCAAGAGCGCCTCGGCCGGCACTTGATCCAGGATCGACTTGGCGACCAGGACATCAAGCGTGGCGAGAAATCGTCCCCGTGGATTTAGCGACAACAGGTGGACACCCTCTTCGCCGCCACAGGTTTCTGCGCTGTGCAGATAGACCGTCGCGGATTCCGAAGCTGGGGCGTAATCGAAGTTATCCAGCCACAGCCGCATGAAGTCGTCATGGACGGCAGCGCTGGCGGAATCGGCGTCGGCATAGACATCCACCCAGTAACCCAGCGACGAAAAGAAAACCGCTGGATCGCATTCGCCGTTTGCGATTTGCATCCTATAGCGATACTGATGGCCGTATTCCTCAGCGAAGGCGGCAAAGCCATCCTGCAGTTCATCCGCCACAGTCGCTGCCAGCGCCTCGGTCGAGAAATAGCCAGAGTGCTCATCCACGAGCGGCAGCCCGGCCGGCAGCGCATCGGTGAAGGAATCGAAAGCGTTGCTGACTTCCGCTTCAGTAGCAGGCGCGATTTCAGTCTCGTCGCTGTCTATGGCGTTTGGATCGGTGATGATCAGCACGGTGCGCAGCGCCTCGCCCGGACCGGAGGCCGTCTGCGGGTCACGCTCGCGGATAGCTTCGACGGCATCTTGCCCGAACAGCACATCGCCGAAGATCGTGTGCTTGTAATTGAGATGGGGCGTTGGCGCGGTGGTGATGAAGAATTGGCTCCCGTTGGTGCCGGGACCGGCGTTCGCCATCGCCAGCAAGCCGGGTCGATCGAAGGTCAGGAACCCAACCGGCTCGTCGCCGAAGCGGTAGCCGGGTCCGCCGCGCCCGCTGCCGGTGGGGTCGCCGCCTTGGGCCATGAAATCCGGGATGACGCGGTGGAAAGAGGTGCTGTCGTAGTAACCTTGCTGCGCCAGGAAGACGAAGTTATTAACAGTGATCGGCGTCAGCTTTTCATAGAGATCGAGGTAGATGGGGCCGGCGCTGGTGCAAAGGATGGCGCGATAATCGACAGCCGGCTCCAGCACGTATTCAGCTTCCGCAAATTGCATCATGGTCAGCTCGGCCGGCTCGGCGGCATCACAGAGCGCCTGTGGGCTGGATGGGTCTTGCGCAAAAGCGAGGGAGGCAAGGAATGCGAGAAGCGGCAAGGCGAGAAGGGACCGTATCCAGGACATGCGTTCATCCTTTGGTGATTGAGTGAAGGGTTTCATTTCAGGGCATTGTGCCTGAGGCGATACCGTTTGACTAGTCGAAATAGGCGGCGCTGGGCTGCCCGGCCCGCCAGGCAGATTTGACAGCGCTGGGAGCTTTGTTAGAATCGCTGATCTGTCACAGCGAAAAAAAGGACCTGAGCATGAGCGTATTCCCTGGCTTTCCGTCTGAAACGCAAGCCTTCCTGCGCGAACTGCGGGAGAATAATACGCGGGAATTCTTCGCCGCCAACCGGGGGCGCTTCGATGAGGCGGTCAAGGCGCCGGCCTTGGAATGGGTGGCGGCGATGGGCGCGCGGCTCAAGTCGCTCGATCCGGATATCGTGGTCGACACCCGCACAAATGGCAGCGGCTCGCTGATGCGCTGGACGCGCGATACGCGCTTCAGCAAGGACAAGTCGCCTTATAAAGTGAACATCGCTATGATGTGGTGGCATGGCAGCGGCAAGAAGATGCAGCATCCGGCTTTTGGCATGCAGATCAGTCCGGATGACGCCGGCATGATGGCGGGCATGTTTCAGTTTCCCAAGCCGATGCTGGAAGCCTATCGACAGGCGGTGGTGGATGAGGAGCTGGGCGAGGCGCTCGTCGAGACTGTGCGACAAGTGGAGGCGACCGGTTACAGCGTCAGCGGTTTGCATTATAAGACGGTGCCGCGCGGCTATGCCAAGGATCATCCGCGCGCTGAGTGGCTGAAATACAATAACTTGCATGCCGGCGGCCACGATATCGCGCCGAGTGTAATCGCGTCTCCAGAGTTGATCGATGTCTGCTTCGAACGCTTCGAAAAGCTGGCGCCGATCCACCATTGGCTGGTGGCCGTGCAGGCGCGATATGGTGGCGTCTAGACACAGCAACCGGGGGACGCGCGCGACCGGAAACAGGCGGCGGCAGCACGGAGCTTTAGCACTGTTATTTGGGCGGCAAGTTACCTATAATTTGCGCGATTTCCGCTGGCAAGCCAGATGCCCGCGACAATTGAATGTACCGTCCGCGGACATGCGTGAAATTACCTAAACTATTTGGGGAGCCCGAGTTGAACCGACGCCTGTTACGAGCGATCATTGCGCTCCTCATTTTTCTGCCCTTTAGCCTAGTTTATCCCCAAGACTCTGGCATCAGCCTGGATATCATCGGCATCACCTCAACTGATCTGTCCCAGGTGGCGATCCACGCCAGCGTATTGGATTCCAGCGGGCAGTTAGTATCGGGTTTAGACGTCGACAACTTCTCCATTGGGGGGGATTTGGCGGGTTTGGCGCAGGTCACCGGTGTGGAAAATGTCACCGATGATGATTTGGACTTCGCCAGCGTATTGGTGATAGATACCAGCAGCAGCATGGCGGACAGGCCGCTGACCCAGGCGCAGGCGGCCGCGCGCAGTTATCTGGAGGCGCTGAGCCCGGATGATCCCGTAGCCATCGTCACTTTCAGCAACGATGCGCGCTTGGTCCTGGATTACACGACTGACCGCGAGCGGCTCATTCGAGCGATTGACAACCTGGCTTATGGCGGGAAGACCGCTCTCTACGACGCGACCTTGCTGGGCATCGAGACGGCTATCGAAGCGCCGCTGGAGCGCAAGGCGGTGGTGATCCTCAGCGATGGCGGCGAATACGGCGATGTCAGCGAGCACAGCCGCGATGAAAGCATACGCGCCGCGACGATTCATGGCGTGCCGGTGTATTCGATTGGCTTGGGCTGGCACATCGACCGACGCTTCCTCGAAGCAATCGCGTCAGAATCGAATGCTGAGTTCTATGATTCGCCGACGCCGGAGGAATTGGGCGCTATCTATCGCAATCTGGCTTTCCTTTTCCGCAGTCAATATATCGTAAGCCTGAACGTCGATGTGCCAGCCGATGGCGAGCGCTATGAGTTTACGCTTAACGTCAGGACCGCCGAGGGCCAGACGGCCTCTGGCAGAGCCAGGCTGCGGGCGCCGATACCGGTGCCCCTGCTCTTCTTGCCGGAGGATATCTTCACGGAAGCCTTGCGGGAAGATACGCAGATTACGGTTGAGATTCGCGCCGACCAGGATATTGAGAGCATTGAATACGCGGTTGACGGCGAAGTCGTCTCGACCGATGAGTCCTATACGATCGAGCCGGAGACGCAACTGCCGGGCGAGTATCAACTGGATATCAGGGTTCAGGATGTCGAAGGCGATGTGGGCGAGCTAAGCACGGAGTTTGAGATTGCCGCTTTGCCGCCGCGAGTGAGCGACGACTTCGAGACAGCGGCGGAAGAAGAAATCGTCGACGCCGAAATCATCTCCGTTGATGCGGGCGGGCAGACCGAGATCACACAAGTCGAGTTCATTGTCAACGGCGAGGTGGTCAAGGTCGATAGCGAAGCGCCCTACGATTTTGATTTGGATCCCTTCACCTTGCCGCCAGAGGAACATACCTTGAGCATCCGGGCGACCAATGTCGGCGGGCAGACAACAACGGTGGAAAAGACCTTTGAAGTGGAACGGATACCGCCGCGGCTCGAGATTGAGGGATTGACAGACGACACGGTGGTCAGCGACACGGTCCTCGGCAGCATTATCGCGCTAGGACAGTCACCGATTGCCAGCTTGACGGTTGAGCCGGATGTCGCCACTGTCGTCACGGGCGACCGGTTGGACTTCATTTTGAATGCGGCGGATTTGCCACCTGGCAGGAATACTGTCGCAATCCGCGCGGTGGATGAAGCCGGGGCGGAGACGGTGGAGACGATCGAATTCGAGGTCGCCGCCCTGCCGCCAACGGTTGTGCTAGGCGGAATCGTGGTGGATGCCGTGCTCAACGCGTCGCAGACGGTCAACCTGGAAACTGGCGGACAGACCGAGATCACCAGCGTCGAAGTGTCTTATAACGGCGGACCGCCTGAACGTATCGAGGAAGATAACTTCACCATCCCAGCGGAAGAACTAGGCGACGGCGAGCATGAGGCGCTGGTTTCCGTTACGAATGAAGGCGGCGAGACGACGACAGTGCGATTGCCCTTCACGGTAGAATTGCCGCCGACGCCGACTTTTACGCCGCTGCCGACTGATACGTCCACCGCAACGTTCACGCCGACCAACACCGATACGCCGACGGCGACCTCCACAGCCACCGACAGACCCACATTCACAGCGACGCCGGATGTGGAGATTACGGAGACGGCGGAAGCAGCCGAAGCGCAGACCGCGACCGCAGCCGCGCCCACTGCAACACCGATCCCAACGGATACGCCGGCGCCGACCGACACACCGGTCCCGACTCAAGCGCCAACAAATACGCCGGTCCCGACTGACACAGCCATCCCGACTGACATGCCGACCGATACGCCGCTCCCGACTGATACAGCAACGAGCACTGCGGTCCCAACTGACACGCTGGTTCCAACCGACGTGCCGACTGACACACCGATCCCAACCGATGTGCCGACTGATACGCCGGTTCCGACCGATACGCCAGTGCCAAGTGACACGCCAACGAATACCCCGGTTCCGACGGATACGCTGATCCCAACCGACGTGCCGACGGATACGCCAGTACCGACCGATACGCCGGTTCCGACGGAAACCCCAGTGCCAAGTGACACGCCAACGGACACACCAGTCCCAAGCGACACGCCATCGCCGACGGATACACCGGTCCCGACCGATACGGCAACGCCGACTGATACGCCAACGGACACACCAGTCCCAAGCGACACGCCATCGCCGACGGATACACCGACGGACACACCAGTCCCAACTGACACGCCATCGCCGACTGATACCCCGACGGACACGCCAGTCCCAAGCGATACGCCATCGCCGACTGATACCCCGACGGACACGCCAGTCCCAACCGATACGGCAACGCCGACTGATACGCCAACGGACACACCAGTCCCAACTGACACGCCATCGCCGACTGATACGCCAACGGACACGCCAGTCCCGACCGACACGCCATCGCCAACGGACACTCCGACTGATACACCAGTCCCAAGCGACACGCCATCGCCAACGGACACTCCGACTGATACACCAGTCCCAAGCGATACGCCAACGCCAACGGACACTCCGACTGATACACCAGTCCCAAGCGACACGCCAACGCCAACGGACACTCCGACTGATACACCAGTCC
>WTGB01000045.1 GCA_011523735.1 Chloroflexota bacterium | reverse complement strand
CCCGTGTCTCCACCTTGAAAGGGTGGCATCCTAGGCCGCTAGACGAAGGGGCCAGCAAGCGGGTACATGCTACAGCGGCATCGCAGCAAAGTCAAGATTCTCTTGTGCCTTCCTTACCACCGCTCTTGATATGACGCGCAAACCGTTCACGATCGCCGGGGCGCAGCAAACCAAACTGCTGCCGATAAGCCAACAGCTTTTCAATCTGATCCGGCGGAATCGGCTTGAGACAATCATTGACCTGAAGCGCCCGATGCAGAATCGTCGCGTTGTGCTCAAGCGATTCCAGCATGAGATAAGCCTCCCATAGTGACTTCGCCACTGTCAAGGACCCGTGATTCGATAACATAATCGCATCGTGTTCACGAATCAGTCCTTTGATCGCTTGGCTGTTTTCCGTGCTCGAGGGCGTAGAATACGGCGCAGTCGGCACCAAGCCCAGCAGCACCACCATCTCCGGGATGATGCACTGCTGAAAATCAAAGCCCGCCAATGTCAGCGCCACCGCCGTCGGCGGATGCGCATGCACTACTCCCCGTATGTCGTCTCTCCGGCGATAGCACTCGAGGTGCATGGCGCTCTCCGATGTCGGCCGCAAGGTCGCGTTTGCCGCCGTCGGTATATCGACACGGTCGCCAGCAAGATTGACGACGATCAAATGGTCCGGTTCCAGAAATCCTGTCGCAAGTCCACTGGGGCTAACCAAGACGCGCTCCTCAGCCAGACGAACGCTGATATTTCCAGCACTGCCATCAATAAAACCCCTCCCGTACATCAATCGCCCGACGCGGCAAATCAGCGCGCGCGCCTCACTCTCAGTTTGCGCGGACATTGACATTAGACACTTCCTCATAGATAGCGACTTCGCCGCGTTAGAGCTTTAGCCCTCGCCGTATGTCGAACTGCGTTTGTGCCCCGCAACAGTCTGCGCATCGTCACGGGCAACTTCGCCGTACAATTCTTCCCAAAGCGCGCCCAGCATCTCCTGCTCAAATTCGACAAAATGGCAGACATCGCAAATAAAGGCGCGTGTATTAGGCATGTTCAACAGTTGCCCGTGGTAAACATCGACGAAGGTCGTGGTCTGTGCTGTGCAACGGCCCACAGTGCAGCGCGGGCAGGCATAACCTCTGGCTTTGGCATCCATCCTTACACCGTCCTAGTTCGGAATGATCCCGATAGAACCCAGCGGAAAGTACCGGAATATCACCCGCCCCACAATCTTTTGTAGCGGCACGGCGCCAAAACGCCGCGAATCCCGGCTGTTATTGCGATTGTCGCCCATCACAAAATATTCATTCACTTCCAAGGTCCAACTCGCATCGCTACAGCGCGATATGCGACAGGCTTCTTTGGTATATGGCTCATCCAGCAGTTCACCATCAACGTACACCTGCTGATCGCGTAATTCTACCATTTCACCCGGCAATCCAACCACGCGCTTGATTAGCATGATCCCGCGTTCCGCTTCACTCGGGACCAGCGAGTTGAAGACGACAATATCGCCGCGCTCGGGCTTCCCCAGCAGATAATGCGCGCGACTTACCACCAAGCGGTCGTCTCCATGAAAAGTCGGCTCCATACTATGCCCGTCGACCAGCGATCGCGGTATCGCCAAGTCAAACAAAACCGTGACCGCAATGACAAAAACTACCGTGCTGACAATCTCCACAACATAACCGGATGTCTTAAGGCTTGGGCGAGGCAAATCTACAGTGTGGCTGCGAAACATCTGCGCTCCTTATCGCTCCGCCGCTAGACGCTGTGGCGCGGATTTCTCTTGAACCGATGACAGCACAAATTATAAGATTCCAACCCGGCCATCGCAATGGATTTCGCCCCCGATCCATGCCCATCGTGCAAGACACCCGCAAACATTAGCTCTCGTCAGTTCTTCTGGCTCGAGATTCCGCCTGCCTGCTGTCCCGCGCGCGGAAACTCATGCGTATTGGCGTGCCTTCAAATTCGTAAGCTTCGCGGAATTGATTCTCCAAATAGCGCTTGTAAGTGAAGTGCACCTGCGAAGGGTCGTTAACGTGAAAGAGAATTAACGGGGGATCGGTCCTCACCTGCGACGCGTACAGAAACTTGAGCCGTTTAGTGCCCTTCCTGTGAGGCGGATGTCTTTCTACCGCCTGCCGCATCACCCGATTCACCTCAGACGTCGGCATTCTTAAGAACCGCGCCTCCCATACTCTATGCGCTACCTCCAGCACTTGATGAACCCGCTTGCCATGCAATGCGCTGATGAATATGACCGGGGCGTAGTGGACAAAATGTAAACGATCACGAATGGACTCGCTGAAAGCATTCATGGTAAACGCGTCCTTTTCGACCGCATCCCATTTGTTCACAACGATGACCAGGCTCTTGTATTCATCGATGATATACCCGGCGATATGCTCATCCTGTTCTGTTACGCCCACGTCGGCATCAATAACCAGCAGCGCGACATCGGCCCGCCCGATCGCCTTCATCGCGCGGATTACGCTGTACCTCTCGACGCCGGCTTCTATGCGTCCGCGGCGCCGGATGCCAGCCGTATCGATAAGCGTGACCCGCTCGCCAAAAAACGTGATATCCGTATCTATCGCATCGCGCGTCGTACCGGCGACATCGCTGACGATCGCGCGATCTTGCCCGATAAGTTTGTTCAACAAGGTGCTCTTGCCGGCGTTCGGGCGGCCAACAATCGCGATCTTCAAGTGATCGTCCTCGTCCTCATCATCGTAATCTGAGGTCCGATCGCCTAGCCTGTAAACCAGTTCATCGAGCAAATCGCCGACCCCTAGCCCATGTATCGCGCTTATGCCGACAACCGTCTCCAAGCCCAAGCTGTAAAAGTCGTAGGCGCCATACTCCTGTCGCTTTTCATCTATTTTGTTCGCCGCTACCAAGACGGGCTTGTCCGAGCGCCGTAGAATTTCGGCAACCGCTTCGTCAGCTGCCGTAACGCCGAATTGCGCGTCTACCACCAACACGATAACATCCGCGTCCTCGATGGCGACCATCGCCTGGTCGATGATCTCGGCGACAAAATCGGCGCTCCCTTCCGCTAGTGGCGATTCGTCACGAGAGCCCGCTGGCTGATACACCTCAATCCCGCCCGTATCAACAACGTGGAAGCTAACCCCGTTCCAATAAGTCTCACCGTGCAAACGATCGCGCGTCGTGCCTGGAATCTCGTGCGTTACCGCCAGCCGCTCTCCCACAAGCCGGTTGAACAACGTACTCTTGCCGACGTTAGGACGCCCCGCCAAAGCGACGATTTTCTTTCTTGGCATATTGCGGTCTGGCTCCCGAAGTCCACTAATAATGACAAGGCAATTTTAGTCCCGCGCCATAGCTTTCGGTAGGGAAAACATACCCTGCGCGCCACTGCGGGTTCAGGTCCGAGGACAAAACAAGTTTGATTTGGTCATATATGAGAGCGGCGGGACAGCAATCACAAGCATCTTATCTGGCGAAAATTGTAGGGGCGACTCTGTGAGTCGCCCGCCAGAGCGGAAAATTATGTAGGGGCGCCCTATCCTGTCATCCGAGGTTCAGGTTGAAGTGTCGCTCAGGAAGATACGCCCTCGTCGACAGGATCCAGCGGATCGTCCCCCGACTCCGACGCCTCCGGTGAGGTGACCTCGACATTCACTTCGGCCGGAGAAAGCGAAACGTTGTCCTCGCTCAAATCCCCTTGTGTGATGGAAATGGAGGGACTAATGTCGTATACGCCCGGCGCCAAGCCATGCAAATCGACTATCACTTGGATATCCTCTGGCTTAAGCGCCTCAACTTGGACCACCGGTCCCGTGATAATTGCCGATACCGTCGTCGGCACAATGGACACCGCGTAATCCTCAGCCAATCCAATCTGCCCGACATCAATGCTGTCAATTTGGCGGGAGACGACGATCGGTATAATTTCAATGGAAACGGTAATGTTGCTGTCGCCGCCCATCACAAACAATTCTTCATCGGGCAATTGGATGGGCACACTCGTCACAAACCCTTCTTCACGGTCCGCAAGGCTGATTGGCGCTGTCAATAACGTGTCCGCGATCTTCGCCAACTGCTCCGGCGCGCCACTCACAAACAGAGATTCAGGATCGTAACTTTGGTTCTTCAACGTGAAGCCTTCGGGCAGCGTCTTTAGCAGGACGTTGGGGCGCACCGCTATCTGCCGGATATCGTCTCGCCGCGTGATATTAACGGAGACAGAGGCGGTTTGCGGTTCAAGCTCCACACCGTCCACCCGCTTCCCATCGGCATCAACCGCGCGCAAGCGCAAATCGACTTCTATTGGATTGCGGCTCGCCGATAAGTCCAATTCCCCCCGCACCGCCACAACTTGCGACACCCGGCTGGCTGCCCCGCTCACGATCACCTGCTCGATGTTCGGCGCCGGCTCGTCATTGCGGAAGCCAACCGGCGGCGCTTCTGAAAGCTCAATGATGATCCTGTTCTCTTGCGATACTCGTTGCTCAAGCTCCACAGGTATTCGAGCCGGGTCGACTTGAGAAACCAATCGGCGCAAGCCGCCAATGTTCGACTGCACGATGTCCGCCTTAAGCGGGACCAAATGCGTCCCCGGTCCAAGCTGGGATAAATCCGCCCGCACCAGAATATTGTTTGCCAGTTGAGACGATACTACCGACTGCGATCCCTGAATCGTGACCTCAACCGTACGCGTCGGACTATTGGTCACTACGGCTGAATTGCCGGATATGTATTGGATAGGAATGCCGATGAATCGGCGCTGCCGGATAGGATCCGCTGAGGTAACCGCGATATACCATACCGCCGTCGCCAGCAAAGCCGAAACCGTCAGCCAAAGCAGATTGCCCGCCATCTCCGAGCGCATCATCCGCCGAATCATGACTGCGCCCGTTGCCTGCTGTTGCGAGTTTGCATCCGCAGCCTGAGATCCCCAAGCATCTCTCGCAGTCGTCCACGCAGCGAGAGCGATGCGTCCTCCGCCGGACCGTAATAAGCGTTGAGGATCAGCCTTAGTCGCTGCGAATCGAGGTCGAGTATCATCCGCCCGGCGTTGGTCACGGAAATCTTCCCCGTCTCCTCAGACACAATCACGCATAGCGCATCGCCGACTTCGCTAATGCCCACCGCCGCGCGATGTCGTGTGCCCAAATTGGGATTCGGCAGATTGCGGCTGGCTGTGATCGGCAGCACTGAAGACGCCGAAGCAATCCGCCCGCTGCGATCAATGATCACCGCCCCATCGTGCAGTTCGGTCTTCGGCCAAAACACCGTCGCCAGCAGATCGGTGCTAACCACGCTGTCCAGCCGAATGCCTGTGCGAATATATTCCTGCAAGCTGCTGTTGCGCTGCAAGACGATTAAAGCGCCATGACGCCGCTCCGAGAGCTTCTCTGTCGCAGCGCAGACCTCGCTGATCACAGACACGCGGATCTCTTGCGGCGCTTGCAGCGTCCCAATGATCGAGCCCCGTCCCAACCGCTCCAATACACGCCGTATCTCAGGCTGGAATATCACCGGAATGGCGATCGCCAAAGCGGTCAAACTGTTTGCGATCAGCCAGCTCAATGCCTCCAGGCGCAATATCGCCGCGATCGAGATCAAACCGATAACGATCAGCGCTATCCCCCGAAACAACGCCACAGCCTGCGTTCCGCGAAACATGAACGTGATGCTGTAAAAGAGCAACGTGACGATGCCGATATCGACAATGTCTGTCAATCCCAGGCTCTGCAAAATTAGAAGGATTTGTTCCACACGCTTTTTCCGCCAACTCAAGGCCCGCTGGCAAGGCTCGACCAAACAAAATTAGCCGCTTATATTAACACAACCAGCAACACGAAGTTATGACATTCTAACATCGTTTAATGCCTTGCGCTGTCTAATCCGCGCCTGCATCAGAGCAATCACGGGAAATGAAAACCAGCGCAAACGGACTGAATCCACTCAATTTAGTCTTTTGTAAGGCTTGTCCGCCACTAAATTCATACGCAAAGATAACTGGAAAAATATTGAAACAATACATATATAAGGGACGATCCTTACGAAAGTCAACAAATTATTACAAAATCCGCCAAATCTAGCTCCCCCTCTCCCCTTGTGGGAGAGGGGGCCGGGGGGTGAGGGGTAGAAAAGCGACTGCTAGGCTGTGTCGGCGGCCTAGTGCTGTCCACGCGCACCCCCTGTAGGAGAGGGCGCCCGGGGGGTGAGGGTGTAGTGGTCCTGAAAAACTCTCCCGTCCTCAGGCCAACAGCCGGGCTAAAATCGCCTTCTGCGCATGCATGCGGTTTTCCGCTTGCGCAAAAACTTGAGACTGCGCGCCGTCTATAACTTCGTCAGTGATCTCATCGCCGCGATGTGCCGGCAGGCAGTGCATGACGATCGCTGTCGGCTTTGCCTGCCGCAGCAAATCCGCATTGACTTGGAATGCCCCAAATTCGCCAGCCCGCTCCCTCGCTTCCGCTTCTTGCCCCATGCTCACCCAGGTATCGGTATACACGACATCCGCTTCCGCCACCGCCAATTGCGGATGTGTTTGCATCTCAATAACCGTTCCGTTCCCTTTCGCAATCTCAATAGCCTGCTCTCGGATCGGCGCTTTCATCTCATAACCTTCGGGAGTGGCGATACTAAAGTCGATCCCGAAATGCGCGCAAGCCAGCGCCACCGAGGCCGCCACGTTGTTGCCATCGCCCACAAATGCCAGCTTCAAGTCCCCCAGCCTGCCAAAGCGCTCGCGGATCGTGAGGATATCCGCCAGCGCCTGACAGGGATGATAATCGTCGCTCAGACCGTTGATCACCGGCACACGGGAATACTCAGCCAGTTCAAGGACATCCTGATGATCGAAAACCCGCGCCATCATCCCCTGCACATAGCTCGATAACACCCGCGCCACATCAGGTACGCTCTCACGCACGCCCAAACCAATTTCCTGTGCCCCCAGCATTATCGCATCGCCGCCAAGATGCTTCATTCCCATTTCAAAGGAAACGCGCGTCCGCAAAGAGGGCTTTTGAAATATCATGCCCAGCGTCTTGCCGCATAAAACCGGCTCATTGCCGCCGTCCCGCCATTCCGCCTTCAAGCAAAGCGCCAAGTCAATCAAATCATGCAACTCATCCGTCGAGCAGCTTGCCAAATCCAGAAAATGTCTCATATAGACCTGTTCACTCTCCTGCGCATGGACCGAGGGACAACTCAAACACCATATACTATTCGGCCCGCGGACATCATCCAACTCTCAGGCAATCTCATCCAGGGCAATCGCTTTTAAATATTTTTCACCACAAAGACCACAAAGCGGACAAGGTTTAAGTTTGAAATGGCTCTTCGCTTCTTCGAAAGGCAGGAAAATAGTCTTTGGCCCGTCACTGAATATCACTTTGGAATAATAAATTGGCGAATGTCCATGTAATAAAGGGTTTTCCTCTGTGCCCTCTGTGTTCTCTGTAGTTAAATTTCAGTTTGATTTTCTCGTCCCAGCAAATGTCAATTTTGAAGCGATTGCCCTGCAAACTCATCCATATCGCGCCAGTTTTGCCCGCTGCTTGCGTTCGCCTTTAACGGCACTCGTAAAGGCTTGCCATCCGGAAATGCCGTCTCCATCGTCTCAACCACCAGCTTGGTGACCGCTGGCAATTCCTCTTCCTTCACTTCCAGAACGAGTTCGTCATGCACCTGCAAGATCATCGCCGTATCAAAGCGCGCATCCGCCAGTTTGCCATATAAGTTAATCATCGACTGCTTAAGTATATCCGCCGCCGTCCCCTGAATGGGCATATTGATAGCGGCCCGCTCTTCCGCGGCGGTGCTGCGGCGATTGCCATTCGACTTGATCGCCGGATAAATCCGCCGGCGCCCATAGAGCGTCTCAGTGTAACCATGCTGCCATACATAAGCTTTCGTATTATTGATGTACTGCTCCACACCGGGCATCCGTTCAAAATAGGTCTTGATAAAGGCCTCCGCCTCCTCCCGCGTCAGATCACTCTCGCGCGCCAGACGAAACGCGCCCATGCCGTACATCAAACCGAAATTCACCCGCTTGGCGAAATTACGCTGCTCATACGAGACTTCTTCTGGCGCAATATCGTTCACAGCTGCGGCCGTCGCCTGATGGATATCAAGTCCCTGATGAAAGGCGCTGATCAAAGTCTCGTCTTCGCTGATATGCGCCATGACGCGCAGTTCAATCTGATTGTAGTCGACAGCGAGCAAGACATAACCCGCTGGCGCCACAAACGCGCGGCGCACCTCCCGCCCCAACTCGGTTCGGATTGGGATATTCTGCAAATTCGGACTGTTGCTGCTAAAGCGCCCCGTCGCCGAACCAGCCTGATTGTAACTCGTATGCAAGCGCCCAGTGCGCTTGTTGACCAGCGCCGGCAGCGCGTCAACATAAGTGCTTTTCAACTTCGATAGCTCGCGGTATTCCACGATCATGTTGATAATCGGATGCTTGTCCCGCAGCGCATCCAGCGTGGTTGCATCGGTAGAATAGCCGAGCTTTGTCTTCTTTAATCCATCGGTCGGCAATTCTAAAACTTCAAACAGCACGTTGTTGAGCTGTTTCGGGCTGCCAATATTGAATTTGCCAATGTTGCCTTCGTCGTGTATCGCTACCTCCAAACCGGCAATGTCAGACGCCAGGCGGCGGCTCATATCGTCCAGATAATCCACATCGAGCGTGACGCCCTTGTACTGCATGCTGGCGATGATCGGTATCAGCGGCATCTCAAGCGACCGGTAAACTCGCTCGAGCTTTGTGCCGCTCAACTCACTTTCCAACGGTTCAACCAGGCGCGCTGTCATCGCGGCATCGGCCGCCGCATAAGGCCCGACCGCATCAATCTCAACCATATCCATCGTCGTCTGCTTCTTGCCCTTGCCCAGCAAGTCCGAAATCTCCGTCATCTGGATATCAAGCGTCTGCGCCGTCAGCGCTTTCAAACCTAGAAATTTGCTGATCGGATTCTTGACCCATTCCGCCAGCATCGTATCAAACGTGATCGGCGCGACATCAATGCCATAGCGCTGCAAGATCATCAAATCATACACGGCATTATGCGCCAACTTCGGGATGCCCGGGTCTTCCAGCGGACCGCGTAAGGCCTCAATCACACTATCGATGGGCAACTGATCGCCTACTGGCTCTGCGAACATATCGACATGCCCGTCGCCGCCGACCGACCGATGCCCCACCGGCACGTAATAACCGCGCTGCCCGTCAACCGCCAGCGATATGCCAACCAACTCCGCCGACATCTGATCGATGCTGGTCGTCTCCGTATCGAAGGCGATCATTTCCGCGCCATTCAACGCAGCGACTAATTGCTCCAGTTGCGCCTCATCACGCACGACCACGGTCTCAACGACTTCATGCGCGTACACGATGCTCGACTCAAATTCTTCGCCCTGCAGCTGCCCTGATACCTTATGCAGCCGCTCCCGCAGGCTGCGGAATTCAAGTTCCGCGAAAACGGTATCCACCAAGCTCAAATCGAAATCCCGACCAACGCAGGCTTCCAGATCGAGCTGGATATCAAGATCGCGCATGATGGTCGCCAACTCGCGACTTAGATACGCCATATCCTTGCCGGCGATCAACCGATTGCGCACCCGCGTACCAATATTGTCCAGATTCTCGTATATGGTATCCAGGTCGCCGAATTCAAGCAGCAGCTTCGTAGCCGACTTTTCGCCTACGCCGGCCACGCCCGGGATATTGTCCGAACTGTCGCCCATCATAGCCTTGAGATCCACCAACTGGCTCGGCTCGATATCATACTTCTCACGAAAAGCAGCCACATCCATCACGACATCGGCGCCGCCGCGCTGAGGCAACTGCACCCGCACATGCGGACCAAGCAACTGAAGAATATCGCGATCGCCCGTGGCAATATGCACATCCAGACCCTGCTCCACCGCTTGCCGGCTGATCGTGCCCAAGATGTCATCCGCCTCCATATTGGGCATGGTCAAGCACGGGATGTTGAAAGCCTCCACCAATTCTCGAATCCGCTCCAACTGGCTCCGCAAATCATCCGGCATTTTTTCCCGTGTCGCCTTGTATTCGGGATAAATCTCTTCCCGCGCGCTCAAGCCCTCATCAAACGTAACCGCCAGATACTTCGGCTGATGGTGCTCATATACATCCAGCAGCGTCCGGCTGAAGCCATATACCGCGCTCGTGCTTTCCCCCGTAGATGTCGTGAATCCCCCCCGCTGCAGCGCAAAATAACTGCGATACGCCAGCGCATGACCATCGATCAAATACAAAACCGGTCGTGTTTCCATGTCTCCGACCCAATGCTATTTCCGAGCTTGATTAGGGGAAAGTATAGTCGACGCGGAGCTAATATCACAGTTACAGTTAGACCTAGGGCAATCGCTTGAAATTACTTTCATCACAAAGGCGCCGAGGTCACAGAAATTCTGCGTAATCTGTAGGGGCGACCCTTGGGTCGCCCGCCTACGCCATCCCTACCGACCACAAATTACACGACTAACTTGGTTTTACTTCTGTCTCTCTGTTATCAAGTTTTAGTTTCACTTGTCGCTGTCATAGTGGATACTGATTTTGAAGCGGCTGCCCTAGTTAGACCTGAGTCGACGCAAGCGGACAAGATCTGCAAATGTCAAGGTCCCTCAACCGCGGGCGAATTGCAAGAAGTTCCGCAACTCTCGCTCATCCATATCCCGTCCCGGCTGAAGCACCAAATAAGCATCCGCCCATAAATCCGCCGATAGTCCTTTGTCCTCCGAACAAGCGATTTTGCGCGAACGTTCCATAACTGTTCGAGCCAGGAATTCCGGCGATGCCCGCCCCGGCGCATCGGCATACAAATATACGAAATCTTGATGCACATCCAGTCGATGCACGCGCCAGTTCAAACCATTTAGCTGGACTTCCAACCAGAATACCAGTTGCTCCGCCAAAGCCTTTCGCAGGGCAAGCGCCGGATCCGCCACCATCCAGACGAAAGCGAACGGCTGCTTTGCATCGGACGCGGCTGACCCGCCATCGACATATTCATCCAACTGCGCGAACGCCTCATTTTCAGGCGCCTTCGCCAGCGCCCGCAGCATACGATCGCCCTGCCGGCGAATATCGCTTAAATGCTTGCTCCCGGCGAAAATCAAGGTCAAACAATGTCCGCCGACAGTGCTCCTCGAACAAAGCATGTATTCTGATTCCGCACTTGGCAGCTTAACGAAACGGATGCGTGATTGACCGCCTTCAGCAGCCCAGTCATCGGCGACGGCTTTTCGCAACGCCCGGAAATCGCTAAGCGCCATGTCGCCCGAAAAAGCGACGATGCGGTTATCCCGTGTGAGAACCGTCGCATCCGCCGTCAAGTCGCTCATTATACGTGTCATCGTAACCGCAAGCTGCGCCAGCAAAGGATCGCTATCGCGGCTGGAAAGCGGCGACCACGTTGGAAACATCAAATCCTTATCGGGCTGATCATCTTGCGCGGCTCGTGCTTCGGTGTCCGGGAGATCCGCCGCTGCGTCTTGCTCTGTCACTGACCCCGGCTCATCCACAACTGAAGGTACAGTAGTTTCCCCAACGCCAGCAACGGATTCTATCGTCGGCAAACTCTCTGGCAGGAAGCTCGGCTCCTTGATGAATTTCTCCGTCTCGCGCAGCCAAGCCGGCACGGCGCCTGTGCCCAAAGCGCCCGGCAACTCCTGCGTCGTATCAAAGAGAGATTCAATGGTCAGGTTTTCCAGCGCAGTGCTTTCGTCCAGAACCGTATTCAGCATGCGTTCGAATGCCGCGCTATCCTCAATATCAATCTCATCGCTTTCTTCGGCCTGCGGGACCCGCCTGCCCAGAGACCGAGATTCGCCTCTGGCTTCCGCCGCCAATGTTTTCGCCAAATCTCTGACCGTTTCGCTGTCGCCGCCCGCAGCCATCGGCGTTTCCTCAGCCAGCGCCCCGCCAAAAGCCAAGGTCGTCGACGCCCGATCATCACCTGTCTTGATATAGCGAAAACGCACAGTGTCGCTGTCGTCATCTGGCTCCACCAAAAGTTCCAGCGCCTCCTTTGCCGCAGCTTGTTCCGGTCGCGGATTCAGCAACTCCAGCGATGCCTGCAAGCGCCGCCGCGTATAATTCAGCCCAGGTTCATCCTCGAAAAGATCTCCAACAAGTGACTCAATCGTGACCGTGTCTTCGCTGACTTCGACCGGCGCCTCTTCCTCCGTCTGCGGCAGCACACCATAGGCTCCCTGTAGCGAATCCTCCAAAATCGGAATCAGCGAGCGCGCCATCACCGGAATATCAACAACCCCTTCTACTCGATAACGCCGCGCCAGTTCATGCACCGAATCACGATCGGGCGCCAGAACAATTGCCGTTCCCGTCTGCCGCGAACGAATCATCTCAATCATTATCGCTGGCGAAACGGTCAAATTCTCCGTATCCAGCAATACCAAATGCTGAGGCGCGTCTCGCAATCGCTCGATGGCATTCCGCACATCGGCCACTGTCGTCACGCTATATTCGCCGAGCGCCTCCAACGCGCGCTTCACGTCAATTGCAAACTGCACGTTGCGCGTGATCAGCATGATCTGCTTTATCACAATCGTCATCGCGAAACCTGGGGAATCTTACTAAAAAACTCGCTGGCGGCTTATTTGGATTTTAGCACATCTGAAAAGTCCCACCAATCAAACTGCGCTCAGCCAGCCACCACCGCCACCGTGCTGCAATCACCATACTCAGTCGTGAAATCGCCGCTGACCCATCCCATCTGACTGTCAACATTCAAGCGCCACCAACTGTGCGCGCTGTTGCGTCCGGTAATGGGCGCCAGCGTGCCACTGCGCAAAACTGTGATGATCTGGTAACTGGTGCTCGGTCCCCTGCGGAAATTCAAGCCAACATTGACCAGCGCGCGGCATAAGCCATCGTTCGGAATAAATGGGATATTGCCTTGCTGCACCGGTGTGGCGAGTACTTCCGCCGGTGATTCGCGCACGACAACGGTGATCTCGTCCGGCTCACTCACGACCGCGCCGCGATAGGCCAGCGCCCGCAATGTAATCGTACCGATATCAGATCGCTGCGGCGAATAATTGAGCACCGCCGGCAAAGACAAATCCCCTTGCAGCGACTCTGAAGACACCGTTCGCACGATCTGATTATCGACAAACAACTGCACGCGATTCACGCCGACGCTGTCCGCCGCCACAACAGAAACCAGAATCTCTTCGCCGATGACAAATTCATCCCCATCGCTCGGCGACTCAATCTGAATTGTCGGTGGTCCAGCCGGTACCGCTGTCGCTTGATTCTGAGTCGAATTGTCAGAACGACCTTGAAGGTTGCAGCCGATCAAAAGCAGGCAGACGCAAATTGGCAGCGCATGGCATCGTACCGCTCGAACTATGCGGCGATACTGCTCTCTCATTAACCAGCGACGACAAGCAGCGGATCCAATTGTCGCTCCCCCTCCGGCAAGCGCGCCTGCATGCTCCAGGGACCCGTCCAGGTGATTTCTACCTGCGCCAGCCTGCCCTTCCAGTCGCCCGCCGCTTCAAAGAAGACCAACTTGTTCTGCGCTGTGCGCCCGCGCCATCTGCCCCTGTGCCGACCTTCGACCAGCACTTCGACCTGCTGACCGAGATATTTCGCATTGATCTCCGCCACCACCCGCGCCTGCAAGTCCTCCAGCATCCGATGCCGTTCTCGCTTTTCCTCTTCCGGCACATCGTCAATCATCCGCCGCGCGCTTACCGTCTGCGGACGCGGGCTGTAGCGCGCCAAATGCGCCTTGTCGAGCTTGAGCTCTTCCAGCACCTTGTATGTTTCCATAAACTGCTCGCGCGTCTCGCCGGGGAAACCGACGATGATATCCGTATGAATTGCCGCATCCGGTATGATCTTGCGGATTTTCGCCACCAGCTTGCGGTATTGGTCGGCGGTGTAACCGCGCCGCATCCGCGCCAGCACAGTATCATCCCCCGCCTGAATTGGCGCCTCAATATGCGGCATTACACGCGGCAAATCCGCGACCGTCTTCAGCAGCTTTTCGGTCATCCAGTTCGGATGACTCGTCAAAAACCGAATCCTCTCCAGCCCGACCTCTTCCGCCACACTGTGCACAACGCGCAGCAAATCCGCCAGATCCGGTCCATCGGGGATGTCCTTGCCATAGCGATCGACGATCTGCCCCAGCAGCGTCGCTTCCTTCACGCCCTGCCCTGCCAGGCTGCGCACCTGCGCCACAATCTCGCCCACAGGCCGGCTGCGCTCGCTGCCGCGCCGGAACGGGATGATGCAAAAGGTGCAGGCATGCGAACAGCCATAGACGATCGGAACATGCGCGCTGACCAACCGACCGCGTTCATGCAAGGGCAATATGAGTTCGCCATCTTGCAGCGCATCGCGTTCTTGTCGGGCCGCCGCTTCCAACTCTAGCACATCCGACTCGTCCATCCGTTCCCTAAGGAAACTGACCATCGGCGCCGGATCCGACGGCGCCATGAAAACATCAACATAAGGCAAGCGCTGCCGCATCCAAAGCGGATCCCGCACGCCCACCATACAGCCCATCACGCCGATCACCTTTTCCGGCTGCGCTTGCTTGACCTTGTTCAGCAAGTGCAGGCGACCCAGTCCCTTGTCTTCGGCGCTCTGCCGCACGACGCAGGTATTGACCACCATAATGTCGGCATCTTCAGCTTGGGGCGCCGCGCGATGCCCCAGCTTCTCCAACTCAGATGCCAGCAACTGCGAGTCGGCCACATTCATCTGACAGCCGAGCGTCCAGATATGATATTTCATCGTCCGCACAACCTATATGACTGCGCGCATATTCTAGTCGAAGCTAACAACCTGGTCAATGTGAGCCTCCCCCGACCCCGCGCCACCTGCCCCTCTCTGCGAAACCGTGTAGGGGCGATTCGGTCGCCCGCAAATCACCCCTTTTAGCGCCGACAATAACTGTCCGGCAAACATGCCCCCTCAACCCCATGTTGGAAAGCGGGCGAATTGTGCGAGCCCCACACTACTGGACGCCCCTTCCCAATACATCAAGCCCACACAATCTTCTGCGGCACAAATGACGTATGCAGATATTCGTGATAAGGCAATACCCGCACCGAAAAGCCAACATTGCCCGTCAAGCGAAAAACGTGCTCAGCCGTGAAGGTATAAACGCCGCTGCCATTCTCATACTGAATCCGCATATCCACGTACTTTCCATCGCGGATATTCCCCGCGCTGTCCAGCATGCCGTAATAGAGCTGCACTTTCACATCTTCATGCTGCAAACTGCCCAATACCACGCGCGCATGAATATCCGTCCGGCTGCCTATCTCAACATCGCCATCGCGAATGTCCACATCCAATACGCGTACCTCGTGCCAGACCTGGTCAAGCTTCTTTCGCCAATCAACGAAAGAAGCCGTCCCGCTGAAATCTGATGCGCTCATTGCCTGGCTCACCAGGAAGCGCGGGAGATAAAACTCATCGGCGTACTCCTGCACCATACGATGCGTATTGAAGAAATGCGCCAACTCCGTCATGCTGCGTTTGACCCGGCGAATCCACTCGCGCGGCAGGCCATCCCGCGCCTGCCGGTAGAAAAGCGGCACGATATCCTGCTCCAAGAGATTGTAAAGCGCCTGGCTCTCAACATAGTCCTGATGCGCCCATTCTTCTTCGTCGTATTCCTCGCCATGACCGATCGACCAGCCCAAATCCGGCGAATAAGCCTCCGCCCACCAGCCATCCGGAATGCTGCAATTCAAGCCCCCGTTGTAAATGACCTTCATGCCGCTTGTGCCGCTAGCTTCCTTCGGACGTCGCGGGTTGTTCAGCCACACATCGACGCCCTGCACCATATACCGCGCGACATTCATATCGTAGTTTTCCAGAAAAACGATGGAATTGCGGAAGTCCTGATCGCGCGCCACATTGACAATCGTGCGGATGAACTCCTTGCCTTCATTGTCATGCGGATGCGCCTTGCCCGCGAAGATAAACTGCACCGGTCTGTCAGCGTCAGTCACCAAGCGGCGCAAGCGACCCAAATCACGCAAAATCAGGGTCGCGCGTTTGTAGGTCGCGAAGCGCCTGGCAAAGCCAATCGTCAGCGCATCCGGATTCAGCACTTCATCAGCCGCTTCGATCTCCGTCTGCGACATGCCGCGCCGCTGCAACTGCAAGCGAAGTCGATCTCGCGCAAAAGCGACCAGCCGTTCCCGCCGGCGTACGTGCGTGCGCCACAATTCCGCATCCGGGATAGTCTTCACCCCTTCCCAAATCTCCCGCCGAGATTCTTCCGAGCGCCAGCCGGGGTCCAGGTAGCGATCAAACAACTGCGCCATCTCCTGGCTGACCCAAGTCTGAACATGCACCCCATTTGTGATCGCGCGAATCGGCACTTCATGCTCTGGCACATTAGGATAGACCCAATTCCACATCGCCCGCGAAACCGCCCCGTGCAACTGCGCCACGCCATTTGTCCCCGATGACAAATTCAGCGCCATCACTGACATGGAAAACAATTCATAATGCCCCATGTTCTCCCGCCCAAGATCGAGAAACTGATCGCGACTTATGCCCAACTCGCCCATCAAATCGCTGAAATGCTCATCTATGAGATCAAAGCCAAAGCGTTCCAAACCGGCCGGCACCGGCGTATGCACCGTGAAGACGCTGCTCGCCGCTGTCATCGCCCGCGCTTGCTCGAAACTCAAGTCATCGTCCTGCATATAATTGCGGATCCGCTCCAAAAGCAGAAAGGCGGAATGTCCCTCATTCATGTGGAAGATATCGGCGCGGATGCCCAAGGCGCGCAGCAGCCGAACACCACCCATGCCTAGCAGAATCTCCTGACGGATCCTCGTCCGCCGGTCGCCACCATAAAGCCTGTCCGTGAGATTGCGGTCCTCCTCCCAGGCGTTCTCGTCGATATTGCTGTCCAGCAAATACAACGACACCCGCCCAACCTGTACTTTCCAAATCTGCGCGACCAACTCCCGGCCCGGCAACGGCACACAAATCTTGATCGGCGTCCCCCGCTCATCGGTCTGTAGCTCCACCGGCAAGTTCACATAATCATTTATGGGGTAAGACTCAAGCTGGTATCCATCCGCGTTGAGATACTGCTGGAAATAGCCCTCCTGATACAAAATGCCCACCCCAACCAGCGGGATGTTCAAGTCGCTGGCGCTCTTCAAATGATCGCCGCTGAGCACGCCCAAACCGCCCGAATAATTCTGCAAGCACTCCGTCAGCCCGAATTCCATCGAGAAATACGCAATTGCCGGCTGCGCTTGCAAATCCCCGTACTGCCTTTCAAACCAGGTGTCCTCAGCCCGCATATATTCATCATAGCTGCGGCAGACCCGCGCATAATGCGCCATGAAAGACGTATCTCCCACCAGCGCGTTCAGCCTCTCTTGATCCATCAAGCCCAGCATCCATTCCGGATTGTGATGCGTCTCCTCCCACAGGTCCGGATCCAGACGCCTAAACAGGGATATGGCTTCATGATCCCATGCCCAGCACAGGTTGTAAGTGAGCTCATGCAATCTGCGCAGTTGGGCGGGAAGTTTCGGCGCTACGTTTACCCTTGCGACCGGCTGTACCATCGGTTACCCCTTGCTAATGACTCGTCTCACAAACGAAACATTGTATCGTGTAATCTGCCCTTTTCTACAGCAGAAATCTCTTGGCAAAAAATTGCGTACGGCTTGTCCGCGATTCTCTCCCAACCACGAAAGAACCGCTGTAAGGCTTGATTGGTATTGCAAAACTGGCGCGAACATGCGGCAAAATCCTGCGCGACACCCCGCAGAAACGAGGCAATATCACAAATTCCGTTCTGTTTTGCACATAGCGTCACCCCCTCTCCCCCTGTGGGAGAGGGGGCTGGGGGGTGAGGGTGTAGTGGTCCTCAAATATTGGACACG
>WTGB01000066.1:11643-18294 GCA_011523735.1 Chloroflexota bacterium | reverse complement strand
GGGGATGGGGGGGATTCAAGATGAACGAAGAATTCCTCAACACCCTCGGCAGCATCATCGGCACCGCCACACCACTGGTCATCGCCAGCCTGGGCGAGACCATCACCGAGCGGGCCGGCGTTGTCAATCTCTCGCTCGATGGCAGCCTGGCGCTGGCGGCTGTCCTCGGTTTCGCCGCCGCCTGGACCGCACAGGAAGCCGGCGTTCTCGATGTGCCCATGCAGATCGCCCTGGGCATCGCCGTCGCCATGCTGGTCGGCGCGTTGATCGCGGTGCTGGTCGGCTTCTCCAGCATCAAGCTGCGGCGCGACCAAGTGGCGGTCGGCTTCGTCTTGACCCTGCTGGCGGCTGATCTGGCGCGTTTCCTCGGCGCGGATTACACCCGCATCCCCGGTCCGCAGATTACCCGATTCGCCATCCCGGTCCTCGAGGACATCCCCATCCTCGGCGCGATCTTCTTCCAGCAAAATGTATTGGTCTATTTCAGCTACTTCTTGATGTTCGCCATCTGGTTCTGGCTCTTCCGCACCAAGGGCGGCTTGGCCCTCCGCGCCATCGGCGAGCGACCGGAAGCGGCTTATGCCCGCGGCGCCCCCGTGCAGCGTCTGCGCTACTGGTATACCTTCCTGGGTGGTGCGCTGGTGGGCTTGGCGGGGGCCGCCTACTCGCTCAATGTCAAACCCGGCTGGTCCAGCCCGCCCGCCATGCAAGGCGATGGCTGGATCGCCTTGGCCATCGTGATCTTCGGCGGCTGGCATCCTTTCCGCGCTGTCCTTGGCGCTTATCTATTCGCCGCCCTGCGCGCCGTCTCCAGCAATATCCAGACCAACGGCTTGTTCATCTTCGGCCAGGAGATCAATTTCCCCTTCGTCCTGCTCAATACCCTGCCCTGGCTGCTGATGATCGTCACTCTGCTCATCGTCAGCGGCGGACTCACCGAGCGCCTGCTGCAATATATGCCTCGCGGCGTCCAGCACCGCCTGCGCGCCTTCCTGCGTTCCGACCCGCCGAAAGCGCTCGGCACCCGCTTTGAAGCCGAGTAAGCCGCTGGCGCACACCAAGAATTTGTAGGGGTGACTTATCAAGTCGTCAGGAATACGCCAATAGGGAATTTGTAGGGGCGACTCTGTGAGTCGTCCGCAATCAGAAAATAGCGGTAAAAGGACATGCCGAAAAAAAAGAAGAAAGCGCGGATTCGTCCTCTGGCAATCTGCGTATTCCGGCGGGACGACAAGATCTTCGTCTCCCGCGGCTATGACTCGCGCAAAGCCCAAACATTCTACCGGCCCATCGGCGGCCGAATCGAATTTGGCGAGCGCGGCAGCGAGACCGTCATCCGCGAAGTCCGCGAAGAGATCGACGCCGAAGTCGTGGACCTGACTTACCTCGGCGCGCTGGAGAACATCTTCAGCTTCGAGGGGCATCCCGGTCACGAAATCCTGCTGATCTACGACGGCAAGTTCCTTGACCCGGCGATGAATCGAGATGACCTCGAGATCATCGGCAAAGATGACGGCGACATCCTCTACCAAGGCAGTTGGAAACCACTCGATTTCTTCCGTGGCGATGACGCGCCGCCGCTTTATCCAACGGGCTTGCTAGCGCTGCTGGACCAGGCTTCGGCCGAACTGAAGACAGGCTAAACGCCACCCCCGGTCTTGACGGGATAACATGCGCTTAACCTGTTTGTGGTATACCTATTAGCCGCTATAATGAGGCATTGAGCTTGCAATAGGGACGACGCCGATGGATATCCGTTTGCCGCTGCCCGCAGCGCTCCGTCACCGCTTGCAAACCGACGACCCCCTGTGGGCGCACGCCGTATCGCTGATCTTGAGTCCACCGCTGACCTGGGCAATCTGGGTGTATTCCGTCACGCTGCCCGGCAACAGCAGCGCCGCCGGCTTCCTGTTTGCTTCGCTCTTCGTCTTATCAATCTGCATCGCGCCGATGCTCTTCGTCGCCTACAAAGTCCGCAGCGGAAAAATCAGCGATATGCACATGCCCCTCAGCCGCGAGCGGTACATCCCCTATTCCATCGCCATCCTTGCGGGCTTTGCCTCACTGCTAATCATGTTCAATTTCGACGCCGACCCAACCCTGCAAGTCGTCACGCTCGTCAGCATCGTCGAACTGACTATCATTTTAGCTGGCACCTTCTTCGTCCATATCAGCCTGCACGCTATGGCAATGGCCAGCATTATCTCAGCCACCGCCGTGATTTTCGGCTTAGGTCACAGCCTGCTCTTCGTTCCACTGTTGATGCTGGTGGTATTGGCGCGGCTGGTGCTCAAACGCCACACCGCGATACAGATTCTGATCGGCGCGCTGATCGGCGTACTGACGCCCTTGAGCCTGGTCGCTGTCTTGGGGCTTTTGCTCTGAGCGCCGCTCAAGCATCCCATATCCGCGCCGTCTTGTCCCAGGACCAGGACAAGATCTGCGTCGCATCGCTGTTCCAGATGGCGCCGCGCACCAGATTGCCATGGCGGAAGCGCCGGGGCTCGGCTTCCCACAAATATACATAAATATGCGACCAGGACAAAACGCGTTCCTCGGCTGGATCCCAGCGCGCGCCGATCACCCAGTCTTCATGACGATAGACGCGCTGCGAACGCCCGCTATCGGCGGACCAGATATGCACAGTATCATCGCCCGCCCAGGACATCACCATGGACTCATCCGCCGACCAGATCGCCTGCTGCGCGAAGCTGTTATGACGTAGGCCGCTGATGCGCCCCCGGCCGATGCTCAAGCCGTCAGACTCGTACACATTCACCAAGCCATCAGTGAACCAGGCCAGCACCCGCGTATCATCCGTATTCCAAAGCAAACCTTGCAGCATGCCGCGATGTGGCGGGCGCGTCTCGAAGCTCTCAGCCGATGTGAGATGCCAAGCGTAGACCGTGCCATCTTCCGACCAGGCGCGCACCCGCGTCTCGTCCGCACTGAATGCCGCCCCGCTGATTTCGGCTCTGGCATCGAATTCGGCGGCTAGACCACCATCCAGCAGCGACAGAATCGCCCCGCCGCCCACATCCGTGAATGCCAGCGCCTGCGTCCCCGCAGTGTTCAGCGCCAGCGCAATCGGCATGCCATCCAATTGCCAGCGCTGCAAAGCATCGCCATCTTCACGGGCGCTCAAAAAGACCAAACCGCTCTCATCCGCCGAAAGAATCGCCGCGCCTGCATCCACCCACAGCGCCGCAGTCAAGGGGCTGCCGCCATGGTCGATCGCCAGCAACAGCTCGCCGGTCTCCGCCGACCATACCTGCGCCAACCCGCCTTCCGTCGCCGTAAGGATCTCCGTCTCCGTCTCATTCCAGGAGCCCGTCACCACGCCGGAATCATGTTCCAATATCAGCGCGGCTTCCGGCCCTTGCGCCGCGACCGGCGCAAATAGCAGAAACAAAATCAATATCACCGGTAACAGACGATTCATGTAAACACCTGTCCATCCAACCAAGCAATCACATGCCAAGCTTATCAGACAATTCTTAAATTGTTATGACGACATACAGCCGCGGCCGACCTTGACCGCTTGCAGCGCCTATGCCAAGAGTGTATGATGAAAATAGTCATTCATACGCATGAGATCGTCAAAATGACCAGACCCAATTTTCTCTTCATGATCGCCGATGACCACCGCCACTCCGCCCTCGGCGCGCTGGGAACAGAGGCGGTTTCGACGCCAACCTTCGACCAGTTGATCGCCGACGGCATCTGCTTCACGCAGGCGCATATCATGGGCTCGACCTCGGGCGCCGTCTGCATGCCCAGCCGCGGCATGTTGATGACCGGGCGCAATCTCTTCGACACGCCCGACCCCCTGCCGGACGATATCCCGCTGCTGCCGGAATTGCTGCGCGGGAACGGCTACACTACCTTCGGCACGGGCAAATGGCATAACCGGCGCGGCAGTTACGCCCGCTGCTTCGGCGAGAGCGGCAAGGTCTTCTTCGGCGGTATGAACGATCAATATGCCATGCCGGTCAACGACTTCGATCCCGATGGCAACTACCCGCCCGCGGATACTTATCTCGCCGATGGCCACGCGACTACGGTCTTCACCGACGAAATGATCAATTTTCTGAACAAGCGCGAACCCGACGATGAGCCCTTCTTTGCCTACATCGCCTTCACCTCGCCGCACGATCCGCGCACCCCGCCAGCGCCTTACGACGCCATGTACGATCCCGACCAAATCGAACTGCCGCCTAACTTCCTGCCCGAGCACCCCTTCGACATCGGCGTGCGCGATATCCGCGATGAATTGCTGGCCGGCTACCCGCGAACCGAAGCCGAAATCAAGCGCCACATCGCCGATTACTACGGCATGATCTCACACATGGATATGGAAATCGGACGCATCCTGGACACGCTTGACGCGCGCGGTTTAAGCGACAACACCATCGTCATCTATACCTCAGATCATGGCTTGGGCGTGGGCCAGCACGGCTTGATGGGCAAGCAGAATCTCTACGACCACAGCATGCGCATCCCCCTCATCATGCGCGGTCCGGGCGCGCCAGCCGCCTTGCGGAGCAGCGCCATGCTTTACTTGCATGATCTTTATCCCACTCTGCTTCAACTCGCGGGGGTCGATATCCCCAAAACCAGCGCCGGACACAGCCTGACCAACGTACTCAACCAAGCCACAAGCAAGCACCGCAAGCTGATCTTCTCCGCCTATCAAAGCGTCTTCGGTTCTCCGGAGGGCAATCCCTACCAGCGCAGCATCAAGGATGAGCGCCACAAGCTGATACAGACCGTAGTCGCTGGCGCGGTGACCTGGCAGCTTTTTGACCTGCTGGAGGACCCCTACGAGCGGACGGACCTCATCGATCAACCGGGCTACGGCAATGTGATATCCCAGCTGAAAACTTGCCTGCGCAAACGACAGGCGCGCTCAAACGATCCGCTCGTGACGGAAGCCGATACCAAACCGCCCTACATTGCCTGAACAGGCATAACCCTAAGGAGAACGACGATGACAAGTGACATCCGCGTCGACGGCGCGCGCCTGTGGGACAGCATCATGGCGATGGCGGAGATCGGCGCGACGGCAAACGGCGGCAGCCACCGCCTGACGCTCAGCGATGAAGACAAAGCTGCCCGCGACCTCTTCGCCTCCTGGTGCGCCGATGCCGGGCTTTCCCTGACCATTGACGAGATGGGCGATATGTTCGCCCGCCGCGCCGGCGCTGAAGACGACCGCGCCCCAGTCGGCATGGGCAGCCACCTCGACACCCAGCCTTATGGCGGCAAGTTCGACGGCGTCTTTGGCGTGCTGGCCGGTCTGGAAGTTATTCGCACGCTGAACGACCATAGCATCAATACCATCGCGCCGCTGGAAGTGGTGAACTGGACGAATGAAGAAGGCGCGCGCTTCGCCCCGGCTATGTTGGCTTCCGGCGTCTATGGCGGCGTCTTCGAGCTGGATTGGGCACAATCCCGCCGCGCAGTCGATAGCGGCGCGACCGTGCTCGACGAGCTCAAGCGCATTGGCTATCACGGGGACGCCTCCGTCCGGGACCACGAGTTTTCCGCCTTCTTCGAATGCCATATCGAGCAAGGTCCCATCCTCGACGCGGGAGGTATATCGGTCGGTGTGGTGGATACGGCGCAAGGCTTCCGCTGGTACGATATCTCGCTGGAAGGCTTCGCCCAGCATACCGGCTCGACGCCGATGGTCGGGAGGCGCAACGCCCTGCTCGGCATGGCGCGGGTCGTGCAGGCGGTTGATGACATCGCCCAGGAACACGCTCCGCTGGCCCGCGGCACAGTCGGCAGCCAGGTCGAGGTGGGACCCGGCTCCCGCAATATCATTCCGGGGCGAGTCGATTTCACCGTTGATATGCGCCATCCCTCGGCCGAGACGCTGGCTGCCATGGACGCTGCTTTGCGCGAGGTCTGCGCCGAAGCCGCTGCTGAGATTGGCTTGAATCTTTCGCTGGAGCAAATCTCCTACACCGCGCCCGTCGCCTTCGACGAGAACTGCGTCGCCGCGGTAAAGAAAGCCTGCGAGCAACTGGACGTCTCGCATCAGTACATCACATCCGGCGCCGGGCACGATGCCTGCTACGTGGCGGAGCGCGTCCCGACGGCGATGCTCTTCGCGCCTTGCAAAGACGGCATCAGCCATCACGAATCCGAAAGCGCCGAACCGGCCGACCTCGAAGCTGTCTGCAACGTGCTGCTGCACGCCGCCCTCGATGTCGCCGGCGTCGTTAACTGAAATCCGCCCTCATCTCTCCAGGGACCGTCGAACTTTCAGGAACGTCCTACCAGCCGCAGTCATCAGCTTCGCTCACATAACCCGCGCCGATCCAGCCCGCTTTGTCCAGATATTCAACATTGAACCAATGCCGGTTCCGCGATAGCGCGCGCGGACTTTCTCCACTCGGCACATAGTCGATGATCTCGGCAGCCACCGAAGGCTCAGCCCGCAGTTTGAGATGACCCGTCGTGATGATGCCGCAACCCTGCAATTCCGCTGCGGCAGACGCAAGCCCAAACGTCCCGTCACAGTCGACGCTCACATAACGCGCGCCGATCCAGCCTTCCTGCCCCAAATATTCAACATTGAACCAATACCGGTTCCGCGATAGCGCGCGCGGACTTTCTCCACTCGGCACATAGTCGATGATC
>WTGB01000066.1:0-11543 GCA_011523735.1 Chloroflexota bacterium | reverse complement strand
GACCCGTCGTGATGATGCCGCAACCCTGCAATTCCGCTGCGGCAGACGCAAGCCCGACCGCGCCATCGCAATGGCTATCGGATGTGTAACGCGCGCCGATCCAGCCTTCTACCCCCAGATATTCAACATTGAACCAATACTTGTTCTGCGATAGCAGGCGCAGACTTTCACCGCTCGGCACATAACCGATGATCTCCTCATCCGTGGAGGAACCCGATCGGAGTTTGAGATGACCCGTCGTTGTTACTTGACAGAATGTTGACGAGCTGGGACCCGTTTCCACCGAAACCGGCGGAATATCGTCCGCCTCGCCGGCTGTCTCGCCGGCTTGCAGGAGCACCACCATCCCGGTCCGGTCAATCGTGCCGCAGGTCATGCCATCGATAGTTTCAACTGCCAAATCCGATATCGTTCTCGGCGATGCAGCGGTGTCCACAAACTTTAGCCTTCCGTGTTGCAGGAAGCAGAACCGCACTTTGGAAGCGCGCCCCCAAATGTCGATCGCATCAAGCACGCCAGCGGCGATCAATGATGGATCACCGATCCCGCCAGGGATGACCGACTGGCAGTTCGTACCTTTTCCGATGCCGCTAACGATCACGCGGTCTGTTATCTCGGCGCAATGATACTGCGGCGGCAGAGTATGTGACGGGCAGTAAGCCATGCCCAGGCTCGCAGTGGTCGTCCCCCAAGTTCCCTGGTCAGTATCCACATAAATATCGTATGTCCCCGGTTTCAGCTTACCGAGAGAAAGTTCTGTTTCTCCGGTTGATCCCCCTGAGCGTTCGCCGCTATCGCCCGAGCCACGGTAGGAAACTCTGTAGCCGGAGGCGCCCGCCACTGCCGACCAGTCTACGGTAACGTTGCCATCGCAGCTTCTCACAGCCCGCACATGTTCGGGAGCATTCTGCGCCAGCGCGCTTGTCGCCATCCACAGCAGGAATCCCGCCAGGCAAAGCAACGAACACTTTCTTAAGGTCTTGTGATTATTCATGCTCTTACCACATAAGGTCATTTAGTATGTTTTAGTACAAATACTTTATCTTAAACTGAGAAAAGTTGTCAAATACCTGTCCGGCCGGGGGAGTGGCGAAATTCAAGGACTTGAGACGCATACCGAATTCCATGCAATGGATTCACCACTGAGACATAGAGGGCATAGAGATTCCATTTTTTGAGGCATAGAGATTATACGTCCTCTGTATGCGTGACAAATACGACGAGCAGCATCGCCAAGGGGAGCAGCTTCCGCTGGATGCCGCCCCGGTCCGGCGGAAATGCGCTGATGGCGGGCGGACTAAAAGAGAACAGTGAAATCATGAGAAACTCTTTTAAAAACTTATATCGCCACCGATGAACGGGCGCTCTATTAACAACAGCAGGCAAAATGAAGGGTCTTCAGGATGCCGTAGCACAAGCGTGGACGCGGCGATGATTTGCTGAAATGAGACAATTTAGCGTGACATATATCTAAAAATATTTTCTATTCCCATACCTAGAGAAAATTATATACAGCCAAATCAATTGTCGCAAGTTTTTCCGCAAAGCGAATGACGCGAATATCGAGGCTCTTTTCGACATATTGAGAGAGAAGATAAACCTGGCGCTGTGCCGCTGGCAAGTGCCCCCATGCCTGGTTTTGCCATGCCGCGCATCCTTGCCGCGAGCCAATATCTCAAGCATAATCAGCGTTTGTTATAAGGATCGGCTCTCCGCAAGGCGGCATCGTGAACTGGCGCATCGTCACATTTCTGCTCCTCATTGGGCTGATCGTCATCTTCGGCTTGAGCCTGACCGAGCCCCTGAACGGCAGTACCCTCAGCGCCCGCACACAATTGGAAGCGCCCCCGCAGGATCCTGACGGTTTCGCCCGCGCGATTGGACCCTGGGACTGGCGCTTCCCGCGCGATCATGGCGCCCACCCGGACTTCCAAACCGAGTGGTGGTATTACACCGGCGTCCTGGCGACGGCGGAAGACAGACGCTTCGGCTTTCAATTCACGATATTTCGCCGGGCGGTCTCCCCCATCGCCGTGGAGTCGACTTCCGAATTCCGAACGAATGACATATACATGGCGCACTTCACTGTCAGCGACATCGCGGCGGGGGACTTCTACCACGATGTCCGTTACGCTCGCGGCGGCGCGGGCTTGGCGGGCGCGACAGTGACGCCGGTCTATCGCGTCTGGCTGGAAGACTGGAATGTGCGCGCGGAAAACGACGACGCGACAGTGACCCGCATCAGCGCCGCCAGCCGGGACTTCGCCATTGACTTGCACCTGCGACAGGTCAAGCCGCCCGCCCTGCAAGGCGACCAGGGACTCAGCCCGAAGAGCGAAGAGATCGGCAACGCCAGCTACTATTACAGCCTGAGCCGTTTGCTCACTAGCGGCAGCCTGAGGGTCGGCGGGGAGACCCTTGCCGTGGCGGGCAATACCTGGATGGATCATGAATTCAGCACCTCGGCTTTGGGTGAAAACGCCCAGGGCTGGGATTGGTTCGGCTTGATCTTTGATGACAACAGCGAGCTTATGGTAGGGCAGATTCGGCTGACGGATGGCGGCATCGAGCCGACTTTTGGCGGGCTCGTTATACAGCCCGATGGCAGCACGCGCAAACTTGGCGCTGGCGACATCCGCATCAAATCAACGGCTAAATGGCGCAGCCCGCACAGCGGAGCGCAATACCCGGCTCGCTGGGAGGTTCATATTCTCGCTGATGACAGCTTTCAGATAGACGTGACGCCCCTGCTGGCGGACCAGGAACTGCACGGCGCCGGCATCGTTTATTGGGAGGGGGCAGTGCGGGTCAGCGGCGACAAGACCGGCTACGGCTACGCTGAGCTGACCGGCTATGTCAGCTCGATGGCGAATCGGTTCTGAGCCTGACCATGAGCGAGCGCCGCAAATCATACAACCCGATCGCCCAGCTTTACGATCGCGCCCGCCCGGCATATCCGGCGGAACTCTTCGACGACATCATCGCCTTTGCCAATCTCGGCGAAGAAGCGCGGTTGCTCGAAATCGGCTCTGGCACAGGCCAAGCGACCTTGCCGCTGGCAGAGCGCGGCTACGCGATCGATTGTATCGAACTGGGCAAGGAACTCGCCGCCATCGCCCGCCAGAAATTGATGCAGTTTCCTAACGTGAGAGTCAAAAATGCCGACTTCGAGACCGTCGCGCTGCCCCCGCGCGCCTATGACCTGGTTTACGCGGCGACCGCCTTTCACTGGATCGATCCGGCTATCAGCTTCAGGAAGGCGCATAGCCTGCTGAAACCGGGCGGGGCGCTGGCGCTCTTCTGGCATCGCCCTGTCTTGACCGCTGCCAGCCGTGAGCATGTGAATGCGCTGCAAGCGGTCTACAGGCGCGTCGTGCCGGAGATGGCGCGGGATTACACGCTCCCGCCCGGCCCCGATGAGGTCAGCACGGAATACGCCGAACTCATCCCTGGTAGCGGCTTCTTCGGCGATCTCGCTATCCATAAACACTATGTCTTGACTAAATACAGCGTGGAGGCTTATGTCGACCTGCTCGGCACCTTTTCCGACCACACTGCCCTCCCGCCAGCAACAAGACGACAACTCTTCACGGAGATAAGCGCGCTTGTCAACCGGGAATTTGCCGGGGTCGCCCTTCGGGAGACGGTCGCGCTGCTGTATTTGGCGCGGCGGAAATGACGCCTGCTCGGACTGACTAAGTAACGATTGCCGTTCAGGTGTAAAATCCACGTGTAACATCACTGCTTTACTCGCGAAAGGAGCGTCTATGATCCGCGCTTTGATCACCGGTGGCGCCGGCTTTATCGGCAGCCATCTTGCCGAACAGTTGCTGGCCAATGGCTATCGGGTGACCGTCATCGACAACTTGTCCACCGGGCGCCTGCACAATATCGAGCATCTGGAACCCAACCCCAATTTCGGTTACGCCGTCGAGGACATCCGCAATATCCACGTCATTGACCGCCTGGTCAGCGAATGCGACATCATCTTTCATCTGGCGGCGGCGGTGGGCGTGCGCAATATCATTGATCGTCCCATCAATACCATTGAAGTCAATATCGGCGGCACGGAGATGATCCTCCAGACAGCCAGTCGCTATCGCCGGCGCGTGCTGATCGCCTCGACATCCGAGGTCTATGGCAAAGGCGTGAAGTTCCCCTTCCGCGAGGATGATGACACGCTCTCCGGACCAACCAGGCGCAGCCGCTGGAGCTATGCCGCCTCCAAGGCGATCGACGAATTTCTCGCCTTCGCCTATCATGCCGAGATTGGCTTGCCGGTGACGCTGTTTCGCCTGTTCAATACGGTGGGACCGCGGCAGGTGGGTCAGTATGGCATGGTCGTGCCGCGCTTCGTGCGTTGGGCGCTGGCGAACGAGACAATTCAGGTCTATGGGGACGGACGGCAGCGGCGCTGTTTTGCTAATGTTTATGATGTCGTCGGCGCGATCCAGGCTTTGGCCGAGTGCGATACGACAATTGGCGAACTCTACAATATCGGCAGCGACGAAGAGACCAGCATCATGGATTTGGCGCGGCGCATCCGTGACCGGGCGGACAGCGCCTCCGAGATACAGCTTGTGCCTTATGATCAAGCGTATGCCCAGCCGGGCTTCGAAGATTTTCGCCGGCGCGTGCCCAGCATCGAGAAGATCGGCGCCGCGATCGGCTGGCAGCCGAGCACGCCGCTCAATGACACCATCGACCAGATCATCGCGCATATTCAAAGCGAGATGTTGAGCGCGCAACCATGAAAGCTCGCTGACAGCAAAAAGAGTTTCATCGTCGGAGGACGCCGTGCACATCGCTATCAACGGCTGGTTTTATGACCAGGTGTCCACCGGCAGCGGACAATACTTGCGCCACCTTTTGAAGAACTTGTTGGCGATCGCGCCTGAGCTGAAGATTTCGCTCATCCTGCCGCCGCATATCTCCACGCCGCCGGATCTTCCGACTAGCGTCCACGCAATCGAAACCGGCAAACGCAAACGAAAGAGCAAACTCGGCAAAGTCGTATTTGAGCAGCGGACCTTCCCCCGCCTCGCCCGCGAGATCGAAGCGGATATCGCGCATGTGCCCTATTGGGGTACACCGCTAGCTTGCCCGGTCAGGCTGGTGACCACCGTGCTCGATGTCATCCCCCTGCTTTATCCCATCTACAATCAGGGCCTTTTCACTAACGCTTATACCTCGCTAGTCAGCGCGGCGGCACGCGGCAGCAATCACATCATCACGATAAGCGAGACCGCCAAGATCGATATAGAAGAGCAGTTGGGCATCGCGGATGAGGACATCACGGTGACCTACCTGGCGCCGGACGAACGATTTCATCCCCGAATCGGCGCTGAAAATGACGAAGCCGTCCGCGCGAAGTATGACCTGCCGGAGCAGTTCGTGCTCTATCTCGGCGGCTTCGATTGGCGCAAGCAGGTCAATACGCTGCTGCTGGCTTACACCTACGTCGGCGAAGCCGATGGCGATGCCTTCCCCCTGGTGCTGGCTGGGCGCGAGCCGCCTTACGATGACAAGCTATTCCCCGACTTGCCCGAATACAGCCGCCAGCTAAAGATTGACGACTATCTGCGCTGGATCGGCTTTGTTGATGAGGCGGACAAGCCGGCCCTGTTTCGGCTGGCCGATGTCTTCGTCTTTCCCAGTTTGTACGAGGGCTTCGGCTTGATGGCGCTGGAAGCGATGGCGGCCGGCACGCCGGTGGTGACATCGGACGCCATCGTCTTTGAAGAGATACTGGAAGATGCCGCCTATATCGTCAATAATGCGCGGGAGATGGCGGGCGCCATCATCGCCCTCTTGATTCAGCAACCCCTGCGCGACGCTATGATCAACCAGGGCTTGGCGCTGGCCAGCAATTACACCTGGCGCAAGACCGCGCAAGAGACCGCAGCCGTCTATGAGATGGTCATGCGGCAATGAGGAGTAGCGTCGATGAGTGAAGACCCCGTAGACCGGCGAGAAATGAGCTTGCTGGCGAAACTTTCTCTGCCAGAGAAGTTGGAACCGCCCTGGAGCTTGCTGAGCGCTCTACTGACGGTCGCTGTCATGTTTGTCTGCCTCGCGCTTATTGGTCCGGCGCTGGTTTCGGCAGTGATGGCATCAACGGGAAACACCCGCGATGTTGTTTTCCCATTTGAACTGATGCAGAGCTGGATGATAGGCTTGGCGGTGGCGATCGTCTTTGTTCTGGTCAGCCGCCGCAGCAGCGAAGAAAGCTGGCATGCCCTGCGGCTGGTCAGAGGCGAGCTGCCGCTGCCGATGTCGCTTCTCATCGGCATTGCGATAGCGCTGGCGCTCGATCTGGCGGTCAGCCTGGCAAGCGGGGAATTCTGGCCCCTGCCGCTAATCTGGGGCTTTCAGCCGAAAGGTGCCCTGGGCATTTTGCTGGCGCTTATCCAGTTAGTCGCCTTGCAGCCCCTGGCGGAGACGCTGGTCATACAAGGAGTGTTGCTGCCGCGAATGCGCTGGACCTTTGGTCATTGGGGCGGCGTGATCGGGACGGCGGCAGTGTACACGATCTTGTATCAGTTGGTGTTCATCGAGGCATATCCATTCTACGATCAACTCTGGCATGGCATCGTATTCCCCATGAGCATTGGGATTCTCTTCTGCCTGCTGAAAGTCTATACCGGGTCGACCGGCGCGGCGCTCTTGGGACGGATGAGCGCCGGTCTCATCTTTTTACTGACGGCGCTTGCACTTGTCGGCGGCTAGCCCGGCGACTCGAGCCGGCAACAGCAGCCCAATCAAACGGACTAGCCACGAAAGGAAGTCTTTCATGAGCGTTTATCAATTGACAATCGGCGACATCGAATGCGCCGTGCTGCAAGAAGGCGCGGCATTCATGGACCGCGACTCGGTCATCGCGCGCTACCCCAATGCCGACCCGGCCGAAGTGGCGGCGGCGCTGGGAGGCAACGAGCCCTCCGGCAGTCTTAACTTGCTCTATGTCAACAGCGGCGGGACGCGCATCCTGGCTGATGTCGGCTTTGGCGAGACCGGTCCGCCGGGCATGGGCGGGGTGCTGCGCGGGCTGGCCAGCCTGGGCATCGCGCCGGCTGATATTGATATTGTCTATCTGACGCATTTTCACGGCGACCACATTGCAGGCTTATGCAATGCCGATGGATCGCTCGCCTACCCCAACGCCCGCTACGTGACGATGCAAGCGGAATGGGACGAATGGATGGCGCGCTGGCAGGCCGCGAGCGATGACCAAAATCTGGAGCGCTTCCGAGGCCTGCGCGACCGTTTCAGCTTCGTCGCCGCGGGGGACGAAGTCGCGCCGGGCGTCACAGTGGTCGACCTCGTTGGCCACACGCAAGGGCATTCGGGACTGCTGGTGGAAGCAGACGGCAAGTGGCTGCTGCATGTGGTCGACCTGCTGCACCAAGCCTTCCAATTCGACCATCTCGACTGGCATTTCGGCTTCGACTCGGACGGAGCTCTGGCAGTGGAAACCCGGCGACGTACCCTGCAGCGCTGCGCCGATGAGGAATTGCTGACCCTGTTCTATCACCTGGACTTCCCCGGCTTGGGCAAGGTTGAAAAGGACGGCGAGATCTTCGCCTGGAAACCCATCAACTGAAACTGCTCCGCCGTTTTTGAATAAATCCAAACCTGTGTTAGACTCTCCCGCAGTCTCGCCGTACTCCCACATCGAAAACCTGACAACCGTATCAAGATTTGCTAGAGAAAGGACTTCTCATGACCTTTGCACGCAAGCTTACGTTACTCTTGGCGCTCGCCCTATTCTTGTCCCTGCCCCTTGGCGCTGCCTTCGCGCAGGATGTAATGGATCCCGCTACATTCGGCTTGGACGCGAGCAAACCCTATGACGGCACGCACCTGAAGTTCCTGATCTGCTGCAGTACGGCAGCACAATTTGCTTCGGCCGCGGCCAAAGGCGACGCCGAATTCACCGAAATGACCGGTATCACGGTCACATGGGGTGATCTGCCCTTCGGCTCCTTCCAGGAACAGCTCTATCTGGAAGCCACCAATCCCAATACCGAATTTGACATCGTCGCCTTCGTTGACGCCTGGGGCACCAACATCTATGACTTCTTGCATCCGCTCAACGACTTCGTCGAAGAAGCCGGCATCGATTGGGACGACTATGGTCCCGCTTACCAAGGGGCGGCCACCGGCCTGAGCGACACCATCTACGGCTTGCCCTTCCGCGGTCATCCCTTGCTGCTCCATTATCGCGCGGACGTGCTTGAAGCGATCGGTATGGATCCGCCCGCGACCTGGCAAGATATCTCCGCCATCGGTGAAGCGATCGAAGCTGCTGGCATGGATATCGCTCCCATTGCTATGTATTACGGCTTGAACGTCGATCAGAATCTCTTCAACTGGTACAGCCATCTCTGGGGCGCTGGCGTCGATATTTTCGACGAAAACTGGGAGCCCAGCTTCAATAACGAAATTGGTTTAGCCGCGACCGAGCAGTACATCAGCTACGTCCGCGATGGCTACAGCCCGGAGGCATCGGTCGCCTGGAACGAGCAGGAAGCCAATCAAGAATTAATTCAGGGACGCGCCGCCATGTTCATCGGTTGGTGGTGGATGGCCAGTCGTATGAGAACTTCGGATGTGCCGGAAGTGGCTGAGAACGCGGCCTTCGCGCCCGCGCCCGGCTGGGAAGGCGGCGATACCGCCTCCTACGGCTACCTCTGGCCAGTCGGCGTGCTCAAGCAATCCGATAGCCTGGACGCCGCGTTGGAATACCTGAAATGGCTGACGCACCCGATCACCGAGCGCCGCCTTGTGTTGGATGAGGAGTATGTAAATAACGTCGCTGTTCGACTCTCGGTTCTGTCAGATCCTGAAGCGAATGAATTCCACGACGGTCTGCTAAGCGTAGCCTCGGCCGTTTTGGCTAATGCCCGCACCATCCCGCTGATCCCGGAATACACCGAGATCATCCCGATCCTGGCCGAAGCGATTAACGAACTCGCCGTCGATTCCATGGCCGATACGCAAGCCGTGCTCGACCTGGCTGCGGAAGACGTCCGCTTTGTCATGGAAGCAGCCGGCTACTACGATTAGACCGCTTACCCAATCCCCCTAGCAATGGCTCCCCTCCCCCGTTTGAAGCGGTGGGACTGAGGGGGGCAAGAGCCGGGGATGAGGGGCAGAATAAGCCATGCGCAAGAAACGCTGGGTCCCATGGGCGCTCGTGGGACCCGCCCTCCTCATCATCGTCCTGACGACGATTTACCCTTTGATCGCGGCCCTCTACTTCAGCTTCCACAAATACAAGCTGCGCAACCCGCCGCAATTCGCCATTCAATTCGGCGAAGGCGGCCTCCACATCGACTGGAGCTTGCTGACCCTCGATAACTACACGCTGGCGTTCAGAGACTCCCGCTTCATCAACAGCCTGGAGGTTACTTTCTGGTTCACCGTCATCAGCGTGGCTCTCTCGGTCGTCATCGGCCTCGGCATCGCCGTCATCGTGCAGAAAGGCGGTCGCCTGCATACGCTGACCAAAGTGCTGCTCATCTTCCCCTTCGCCGTCAGTCCGGCGCTCAAGGGCTACAGCTGGCGCTTCATGCTGAACGAGAATTACGGCATATACGACCTGCTCATCGACAGTCTCATCGTCAAGCCCATCAATGTCCTGCTATCCATCGTGAATGCCCTGCCCCTCATCGAGATCCCGCTGCTGAGCGAGTCCATCGTCTGGCTGGGCGATAAATTCTGGGCGCTCTTCATGCTGGCGATGAGCGAGACCTGGGGCTGGGCGCCCTTGATCGCCTTGATGTTCGTCGGCGCCTTGGGCTCCATTGACGAGCAGATCTTCGAAGCGGCGCGCATAGACGGCGCCAACCGCGTGCAGATCTTCTTCCGCGTCACCCTGCCCCTGCTCCGCCCCGTCATCCTGATCGTCACAATGCTGAAGACGATCTTCTCCCTGAAAATGTTCGACCAGGTGGTGACGATGACCGGCGGCGGACCGGTCCGCGCCACCCAGACCATCAATTATTACATTCACCAGGTCGGCTTCGTCCGCGGCTTGGATATCGGCTATGCCTCGGCGCAGTCATACATCCTGGTCGTCATATTGACGATATGCGCCGCGCTTTATGTATCGCTAGTCTTGAATCGCGACTGAGTAGAACGATGGCAGCCGCAACCGCCTCAAGGATTAAACCCGGCTTTCGGCAGCAAAGCGCGAAACTGCTGGAGACAGCCGCCCTGCTCCTCATCATCGCCTTCATAATTTTGCCAATCTTCTGGCTGGCGCTGACCTCGGTCAAATCGCAGGAAAAAGCCTACACGACCGATATCATCTTCACGCCGACGCTGGACAACTTCGAGATCATCTTTTCCGACGCCTCGGTAATCATCAACGAAGGCACCGAGCGCGAACGCGGCGAAGTCGGACGCAATATGTTCCCCAATGTCATCAACAGCATCGTCGTCTCCGGCGCGACCATCCTGATCGCCATACCGCTGGCGACGCTGGCCGCCTACGCCTTCAGCCGCTATCAGTTCCTGGGCAATGGCGTCTTGCTCATCTGGATTCTGACCACGCAATTCATCCCGGCCATTGTCGTCGCCATCCCCTTCTTCACGCTTTTCCGCACCGTCGAGATCTTTGGCAGTCCGCTGCTCGGGACGCGCCTGGGCTTGATCATCGTCAATATGTCCATCGTGCTCCCCTACGCCATCTGGATGATCAAAGGCTTCGTCGACGCGCTGCCCGGCGAGATCGAAGAAGCCGCCTTCGTCGACGGCTGCAACGACTTCCAAATCCTTTTCTTCATCTCGCTGCCGTTGATCCGCCCCGGCGTGCTGGTCGCCTCAGTCTTCGCCTTCATCATGTCCTGGAACGAGTTCCTCTTCGCCCTGATTATCGGGCGCGAGATGCGCACCATGCAGGTCGCGCTGATGACCACCAGCGGCGCCCGCGGCATCATGTGGGAACAGATGGCGGCCGCCGGCATGGTCGTCATGGTGCCGATATTCTTCCTGGCGCTCTTCATCCGCAAGAATGTGGTCGACGGCTTGACCATGGGCGCGGTGAAGTAGACCTGCGGTTCGTCTACTGGAATAACTAGGTTTCCGGCCCAGCCAACCAGCTTTCGGGAATGACCACCGGCTTGTCCTGGTCCGTAACCGCGGCGAACCAGCGCAGCATATTCACCGCGCGCTCGGTCATCGTACTTGCGGACTTTATGGCATCCAGCCGAGCGTCAAACAAGACGCCCCCGCGCCCGCCACGGAGCTCCAGGCGCAGACGCCGCTTGCCGCCGATGGAGAGACCGCGCCGCGCTTGAATCCGCAACTCGACGCTGGCCCTCGCTGGCACGGGCAAATGCCAGACATCGCCGACCGCGACTTCACGATCCAGTCTTTCCCCGTTTTGCCGCCTCACGCTGATTGTTGAGGCGACGCCGCCAGAGCCGCTGCCAGTGACGCGTATCAGCGTGCCGACATTTTCTAGGACATTGTTGTTTAGCAGCCAACCAGCTTTCGGGAATGACCACCGGCTTGTCCTGGTCCGTAACCGCGGC
>WTGB01000012.1 GCA_011523735.1 Chloroflexota bacterium | reverse complement strand
AGTTGATGCGGGATATGCACCGCCTGGGCGCCGAGTTCATGGTGGCGGTGGTGGCGATGCACATGATGCGAACGTGGATCACGGGTAGTTACAAGAAGCCGCGGCAATTCACCTGGTTCAGCGGTTTGCTATTGCTGGTGATTACGGGCTTCCTTAGTTTTTCCGGCTACTTGCTGCCTTGGGATCAGTTGTCGCTGTGGGCGGTGACGATCGGCGCGTCGATGGCTGAGGCGACGCCGGTGGTGGGCGATCAGGTCAATTTGCTGCTGCGTGGCGCGCCGGAGTTGGGCGCTAATGGTCTGCTGCGTTTTTATCTGCTGCATGTCTTGCTGCTGCCGGCGCTGCTTTTTGTCTTCTTCGGCGTGCATTATTACAAAGTGGTCATCCACGGCCACAGCCTGCCGCCGAAGAAGGAAAACATCGGCGAAGACAGCGCCAAGCGCGTGCCGCTGGACAAGCGTGTTTATTTCATCCCCGATATGTTGACTTATGAGATGTTCTGGCTGGGCGCGACCACCTTCATCATCACGGTGCTGTGCATCTGGTTCTATCATGCGCCGCTGGAGAATCACGCCGATCCGCAGGTGACGCCGCTGGGCACGACCGCGCCTTGGTACTTCTTATGGATTCAGGGCGCGTTGAAGCTGGGCGACAAGTTCTTCTGGGGCGTGGCTTTTCCGACGATCGCGCTGGGTGGCTTGGCGCTGCTGCCCTATCTGGATGTGACGCCGAGCCGGCGTTATGCGCATCGGCGCTTTATGCTGACGATCGCCATGCTGCTGATCTCGGCGACGACGATATTGAGTTATATGGGCTTGGCGAAGTTCGCGGTGCAGACCTCGGCGGAGACCGAGATCGTGCATGAGTTGACCTTCGAGCCGGCGCATAGCAAGGTCGGCATCGGGCGGACGATTCCCTTCGACCAGATGATTGTCGGCGCCTATACGACGGCGCAGATGCACGGATCTGATGAGATGTCGGCGAACGACATGATCACCGAGTTCAACGCGGAGGTTTTGGCGAACGGTCAATTCGCGCAGATGATTCAGGAGTTGAAGGATCAGCATTTGGGCGCGAATCAACTGCCCTTGCGCTTCCGCAGCATACCGGTTGATGAAGCGCCGAAGCTGATGCGGGTGATGGAAGAGTTTGCCCATCATCTGGACGCGGAGCCGAAGGAACTGCCGAATGTCTGGGGCGCGCTGGTTATCACGGATAATCAAGTCGGCTTGAAGCGGCTGGACTGGATCGTGAGTTGGGACAGCGTTTTGATCGAAGGCGGCGAAGTCCAATTGGATGATGCGGGCGAACCGATCCTGGTCTACGCGATGGAATCGGTGGAAGTAGTGGATAGCGAGGGCAATCCGGTGCTCGACGAGAATGGCGAGCCGGTGACGGAAGAGGAGCAGAAGCTTGACGCGGAGGGCAATCCGGTGCCGGAGCGCCGCATCTACAGCGCCCATCTGTTCATCCATGAAGCATCGGCTTATTTCGATTAGCAGCGGCGAGAGATTGAGCGGATCGGTTACAAGGACGTTACATGGGGCGACTACTCTTCATAAAGTCAATCGAAGGCCGGGTAATGGCCGGCATCACGATGTTCGTCGGCATGATGATCCTGGTGGGCTGGGTGGCGATCAACGAAGAGGCGCGCATGCAAGCCTTCGTGCGGCAGCACACGGGTCGTTCGATTGAGCGCGGCGCCGAGCTTTTTGCCTCGCTGTGTTCCGAGTGTCATGGCGAAGAAGGCTATGGCGCCAAAGATCGCGCGCCGGGCTTGAATAATCCGCATCTCTTCGGCTTTGACCCGGTGGGCTTGCAGACAGCCGCTATCACTAATGCGAATCGAGCTTTGGTGCGCTTGAACAAGGACATCGAGAGCTTGCTGACTGAGCTGACGGACGCGGAGAATCCGCCATCGGAAGAGCGGCAGAATGAGATTCTGGCTGAGATTGAAAGCCTGGAAGCGGAGATAGAAGAACAGCAATTGATCATTGAGGCCGCTGTCGCGGAACGCATCGAGATATTGGGTACGCTGAATACGGCTGTGGAGAACGGTCTCTTCCCGCTTTGGGATACCATCGTGGACAGCGACAGAACCGCTATCAACGAGGTTGAGGTATTCTTCAACAATAATGGCACACGTCTGGCGCAGGTGGGCTGGGCAGGCGACCTCCAGGGATATGTCGTGACCACGCTGATCCACGGTCGGCCCGGCAGCGGCAATGTTTGGCTCAGCAGCGAGGGAATGGCGCCCTGGTCGCAACTGGCTGGTGCGCAATTGCGGCAAGACCAAATCGAAGATCTGGCGGCTTACATCCTCAATTGGGATAAGGGCGCGAATTGGACGAGGGAAGATTTCGGCGCCGTGGCTCAGTATGGCAAGCCGCTGGCGGATGGTTCTTTGCCGACAGGACCGCAGCCGGAGAAGACGGGCACCGATGTCTCGGGCATCTTGTCGCGCTGGCAGGCGGACGAGATCGTGGGCAGCCCAGAAAGCGGTGTATTGCTCTATGAAGCCAAATTCGGCTGCAAGGATTGTCATCAAAACGGGGCATCCGCGCCGGATACGGTTGGCACCTTCGCCCGCATCCAGAATGAACGGCTGGCTGAAGCCCGCTTCGCCGGTTATACCGTGGAGCAATACATCGTGGAAAGTATCGTGCTGCCGGGTGACTATGTCGTCGACGGCTACAGTTCGGGCTTGATGCCAGACAATTTCGGCACCCGCATGATCGATCAGCAGTTGGCGGACATCGTCGCCTACCTGATGACGCAGTGATAGGTCGCTGAGTATGAACGCTAATAAGCCCTCGTTTCGGGGGCTTTTTCTTTCTCTCAGGACGGATTTTGAGGAGGGCGCAAAATGCGGCGACAATACGTCTTGAGCTTGCTCATTCTCGTTTTTTCATTGACCGGCGTTGCGCAGGAAGAGGCAGGCTGTAGCGCGGGTGAACTGGCGCAGCAGCAGTCCACGCTGGCGTCGTTTCTGGCGCTTGATTTCGCCGCTGATATTGACGCCGCGCTCGCTAATCTCTTTCGGCTGGGCGCCTTGTATCAGTCGATGGCGCTGCAATGTGGTTATGCCCCAAACGAGGTGGAAGTCGACAGGCTGCTGGAGCAGGCGCTGATGTTCGCCTCGCTTGAAGATCTGATCGCAGCGCAGTCAGTCGGCAGTGACGTCGGCGCGATTCTGCTTGAGTTGGACGAGGTTTATGGCGATCCGCTGCAGGGACAGCTACTCTACAACGGCTTGGAGCCGGCTCTGAGCGGCACGGCGCTGGGCTGTTCCGGCTGCCATGAGAACGAAGCGGTGGCGCCCTTGACCGCCGGCACCTGGACACGAGTCAACGACATCCGGCTGGCGCTGCCGCAATTCGCCGATTACAGTCATCGCCAGTTTCTGGTCGAGAGCGTCGTGCAACCCATGGCGTATATCACGCCGGATTATGCCGGCATGATGCCAGAATTCTATGGCGGGCAGCTAACTGTTCAACAGCTTGCCGATCTGGTCGCGTTTCTTGATAGCCAGGACCAGTTTTTGCAGGACGGGTGAGAGCAATGGCTTTATCACCGAGTAGGCCAAGCGCTTGCAACACGAAGACGCACACAGCATAAGGAGCTTAAAAACGCGCCTGTGCCGTGATAAAATGGGAGAAGAAGGTATCGAGGCGCACTGAGGGATTGCGCTTATGAGCGTTCAGGTTAGCCGAGCTGATAATGTGATGGCGCAGTTGCTGTTGGTGAAGCCCGCGCCGATATATGGCCGCGGCGAGGCGGGACCGACGCGCAGGGCCGAGAATGCGCTGACGTTTTCGCTGATGTTCTCAGGCTTGCGCTGCCTATTGCAGTATGTTCTGCTGCCCTTTCTGCTGCCGGTGCTGGGCATCGCGGCTGACGCGACCGTACCGATTCTGCTATTGATCAACATTCTGGCGATGGTATCGATCTTCTTCAGTCTGCGGCGGTTTTGGACGATACTTTACGCACATCGCTGGCGCTACTTGGTCGTGGCGGGGACGGCCCTCGCGCTGCTGGTGGCTTTCACCATTTATGATATTGCCCAGATGGCAGCTTGAGCGCTTCCGTTTGAGCCGGCGCGCAGCTACAATTTGAGCGATCTCAATAGCGTTTTGGGGAGTGGTAAATATGAATCTGAGGATATCGCGCTGGGCGGCAGGAATTGCCGTGTTGCTGGCTGTATTCTGCGGGCAACTCGGTCCGGTATGGGCGCAAGATGCTGAGTCGTCGTCCTCGCCGGCCGGTTTGGCGATGCTGGTGCTGTTTCTGGGCATAGCCGGCATGATTGGCGTACTGGTGATCCGCTGGAGCCAGACGACGGGCGATGAGGATGAGTAACCTGGATTCAAACGGAGATCCCGATCCCGAACGCGTCCAGTCAGTTATGTCACTCTGATTCTCCTTCTCTGTTATTTTGACCATGCAATCTATGCTTTTCCCTGTATAATCTGCACAATTCCATAACAATTTTCTCGAAAGAACCATTATAATCGTCGTGAGTTGATACTTCGCCAGTCAGTGGCTGGGGGCGCAGATCATGACAGATACGTCAGGCAGGACAGGTTGGCTGGCTTCGGCGCGATTGGTGGTCTTGGGCATCGTGGTTGTCATCGTGGTGCCGGCGCTGGCTTTCATCATCGCGGCGATCGGGCAGAGCGTTTCGGGTGAAACGGACGAAACAGCGGCGGTCGCGCTGGATAGCAGCGGCGCCTGCGTAACGTGCCATCAGCGGACGACGCCAGGCATCATCGAGCAGTACAGCCGCAGTTCGATGGCGGCGGCGAATGTCACTTGTCAGAACTGCCACGAAGTCGCGGAAGGTTATCCGGATTCAAAGGAACATCACGGCAGTCATATCCTGACCGTGCCGACAACAGCGAAATGCGCGACCTGTCACGAAGACCAGGCGGCGCAGATGAATCAGAGCCGGCATGGCCTGCCCGCCTACATCGCGATGTGGGGGACAGAGGGCTTAAACGAGGAGCACCTGGCGCTCTATCAATCTATTGAAGAAGGCACGTACAATCCCGATCGCATGCGCAACGCTCTCTTCGAGAAGGAGGGACCGGCGATCACGAAGTTTGCCTGCGCGGGCTGCCACGATATTGGCGCGCCGGCCGCAGATGGCTCGGTCGGGCAATGCCAGGAATGTCATCTGCGGCACGAGTTCAGTTTGGAGCAGGCGCGCAAGCCCGAGACCTGCAATCATTGCCATATTGGACCCGATCATCCGCAATACGAGATTTACATAGAGTCCTTCCACGGCATCGCTTATTTGACCGGCGGCGATGATTGGAACTGGGAGGCTGAACCGGGTACGCTGACCGTGCGGGACTTTCCGGCGCCGACCTGCGCGACCTGCCACATCAGCGGCTTCGGCGGCGCGCCGACGACCCATGATGTCGGCGACCGCTTGACCTGGTATTTGTTCGCGCCGCAGAGCGCACGCCGCCCCAATTGGGAAGACAATATGACACAGATGCAGGCAGTCTGCACAGAATGCCACAGCCGCGCTTTCATCGAGGAATTCTATGTGGACGCCGATGCTTTGGTGGAAGAGATCAATCGGCGGGTACAGTTGAGCAATGAGACAATCGCGCCGGCGCGAGAAGCGGGCTTGCTGACAGCCGAAGCCTTTGACCAGCCAATAGATTTCATTCACTTTGATCTCTGGCATCATTGGGGGCGGACGGCTAAATTCGGCGCCTGGATGGGCGGTCCCGATTATGTGCAGTGGCACGGGGCCTACGAGATATTGCGCGATCAAGCCGAATTGGAGGCGATCGTCGCCGAGTTGCTGGAAAAAGCCGGCTTAAGCGATGACGCCGAGCCGAGCGGGAGCTAGGCATGTATCTGCTGGCGGAAGCTGCGCCGCGCTTGCGGCATATTCGCCTGCCATTGAGCCGCGATCAGTTTTTCCTGCTGCTGGCGGCTTTTAATCAACTGTTCATCGCCGGCGACATTTATCTGGCGCATAGCATCAACGGCACGATCAAGCCGAACGAATGGATTCCGATTGTGTATGGGGTCCTGGCTGGCATCGCGCTGCTGGGGGCGGGCGCCATAGCGCTGCATGATCGTCCGCGAGCGACGCGGCTGGCGAATCTGGTTTTCATCATCGGGATCGCGGTCGGCTTGTTGGGTGCCTGGTTCCATTTGAATCGTACCGTGCTGCTGGATAGCGGGCTCTTGAGCCTCGAGGCGGTTGGCGCCTTGATATGGGCGCCGCCGGTGATCGGACCGCTCTTCTTCATTTTGATCAGCATCCTAGGCATCAGCGCCGCCTGGGTGGAAGCGCCTGTCGATAGCGGCCGCCTGCGTTTGTTTGGCGAGCGGCAGGTACAGATGCCATACAGCAAGACCCGCGCCTACATGCTGATCACAGCGATTTTCATCCTGGCGACATTAATCAGCAGCATCCTAGACCACGCTCGGATCCGCTTCGATAATGTCTGGGTATGGCTGCCGGCGTCGGCGGCTTTATTTGGTTTCACGACGAGCTTGTTCATAGGGATCCTGCAGAGGCCTAATTCTGGCGACATCGTCGTTCACGCGGTTGCGATGCTGCTGCTGATCTTGGTCGGCATCGTCGGATTCTTCTTGCACGGCGAATCGAGTTTGACGGCTTCTGGCGCGATCGTAGTCGAGCGTTTTCTGCGGGGGTCGCCGATTCTGGCGCCGCTGTTATTCTGCAATGTCGGGGTGATGGGATTGCTGGCGCTGCTAGACCCACGGGAGCGGGAGCATACGCCGCGGTCCCTGGGCATGGCACGCGAGAGCGGATCGTGACAGAAATCACAATTCCGCTATAATCGGAGTTAGAGGCTGGCAATCTGGACTAGGTTTAACATGACAGACTTCAGTTGGGAAAAGCCAAAAAACTTGGAAAAGCCGAAACGATCGGAACGGGTCAAGTTTCTGACGGCTGGCGTCGTCATTTTGGTAGCGGTGCTTTACCTGTTGATCTCGGGCACGTTGCAGGGCGCGCGTTACTTCATCACGGTAGAAGAACTGCTGCAGGATCAGACCTACCATGGGCAGACCTTGCGCATCTCGGGCGCGGTCGATGGCGAGACGATCGATTATGACAGCGAGAAGGCGGTTATTCAGTTTGAGATCGTGAATATCCCCAGCGTCTATGAGGACCTGGCGACAGCATTGCACGAGGCACTGCTGGATCCGGCGGCGGCGCGTCTGCGTGTAAGAGTGGAAGACGCGGCCATGCCGGACCTGCTGCAGCATGAAGCGCAGGCGATACTCACCGGCGCTTTGGGCGCGGATGGGATATTCCAGGCGACCGAGCTGCTGCTGAAATGCCCGAGCCGTTTCGAAGAGAGCACTGGTCCTGAAGGTTTGAGCAAGATACCGGAACACCAGTGATGTTGGCTGAGGTCGGGCTGGCGTCATTGGCAATCGCCTTTGCACTGGCGGTTTACGGGGCCCTCGCGTCATTGCTTGGCGCGCGCAAACATTCTGAAGGTCTGCTATGCAGCGGGCGCAATGCCGCGCTGCTGACTTTGCCGGCGCTGCTAGTGTCAACGGTCATGCTGGTCTGCGCGCTTTTGACCGAGCAATATCAGATCAGTTATGTCTATGAGGTGACCGATCCGCGGACGCCGGCACTCTACCGCTTCACGGCGCTCTGGGGCTCGCAGCGGGGCTCACTGCTCTTCTGGTCGCTGCTGATGAGCATTTTCACATTCGCCGCGATCGGGCTCAACTGGCGCAGCGAGCGGCGGCTGATGCCTTACGCGATCGCTGCCATGATGGCCACCCTGGTTTTCTTCCTGGGCTTATCGCTTTTCATCGAGAATCCGTTTGAGCGCTGGTGGCTGCTGCCGGATGCGCCGCTGGGCGAACAGGAGCTATCGAGCGCGCTTATACCGGCCGGCGCGGTGGCGCCATCGGAAGCGGCGCTGCGAGCGGGCGCGCGAGGCTTGAATCCGCTGCTGCGGCATTTCGGCATGATCATCCATCCGCCGATGCTGTATCTGGGCTTCGTCGGTTTTACCATTCCTTTCGCCTTTGCTCTGGCGGCTTTGGCCAGCGGCGAACTCTCGACCGGCTGGATCAAAGCGACGCGACGTTGGTCGCTGATTGCCTGGATCTTCCTCAGCCTGGGTCTGATCCTCGGCGGGCGCTGGGCTTATGATGTCCTGGGCTGGGGTGGCTACTGGGGCTGGGACCCGGTGGAGAACGCGGCTTTCCTGCCCTGGCTGGTGGGGACGGCTTTCATCCACAGCGTCATGATTCAGGAAAAGCGCGGGATGCTCAAGCTGTGGAATATGCTGCTGGTCATCGCGACATTCTCGGCGGTAATGTTCGGCACTTTTGCCACGCGCAGCGGCGTGATCGAGAGCGTGCACAGTTTCGCCCGCAGCGAGGTGGGTTTCCCCATGTTAGCCTTTTGGGCGGTCATCACGCTGGTAGCGCTGACGATGCTGTTCTGGCGCTGGCGGCGAGGCGAATTAAATGATGAGCACCAGTTCGCCAATTTCCTCAGCCGCGAGTCGCTTTTTGTGCTGAACAATGTGGTCTTCATCGCCCTGTTCATCGCGATATTCTGGGGCAGCTTCGGCTTGCCGATCACATCAGAGTTGTTCTTCGGCGCAGAAGTGACCATCGGCGCGGAGACCTTCGAATTCTTCGTCGTGCCGCTGTTCATCGCCATGTATATCTTGATGGGCGCAGCGCCGCTCTCAGCCTGGGGAGCAACTTCTTTGGCGCGCCTGGGCGGGGCGCTGCGATTGCCGCTGGCTTTGACGGGGCTTAGCGTCATGGCCTTTTGGGCGAGCGGGACGAGCCTGCTTGTGGCGTTTTTAGGCTACGGCGTCGTGCTATTCGCCGGTTACGTCGCGCTCTACGAAATCTATCGCGGGGCGGCGGCACGGCGACGCTCTTTGGATGAAAGCTGGCTGCGGGCGACGCTGGCGCTGTTCCGGCGCAATCAAAGACGTTATGGCGGTTACATCGTGCATTTGGGCGTCACGGTAATCGGCATTGGCGTCATCGGCAGCTCGGTATTTCAGACTGAGGTACAGCACACGGTGGCGCGGGGCGAGATGATAGCGGTTCAGGATTATACGCTTCGCTACGATGATTTTATCCGGGCGCAAGCGGTTGACGGGCGGATGATGAATATCACGCCGGTGACACTCTTCCGCAACGGCATTGAGATCACAACGCTAAGACCGCGAATAGACGATTATGCGCAGATGCCGATGACCATCGCCGGGGCGCACAGCACGCTGGAGAATGACTTCTATGTGCTGCTGATCGGCGGCGATTATGAGCGGGCGACCTTCCGCATCTACATCAATCCGCTGGTCAACCTGGTCTGGTGGGGCGGGCTTGTGCTGATCATCGGCACCGCCATCGCGGTGTATCCCAAAGCCCTGCCGGCGCCGCCGCGGAAGCGTGAGAGGGTCAGCGGATGATTTCATGGCTTTGTCTACCCCTCCCCCCAGCCCCCTCCCCAATGCATTGGAGAGGGGGAGCGGACACTTTTCACGAAAGAGTAGTATCGCAGGCGAGATTGGTAACTTGCGGGCGACTCACCGAGTCGCCCCTACAAATCTCAAACATAAATGAGTCCTGTAGGGGGCAGCCGGTGGCTGACCCGTTGCAACCAAACGTTGCCAATTCAAACATGGCCGCCCCTCAGCATCTCAAGCGGGAGAGCAAGCATACGCTCGCACCGGGAGTAATGCTGGTTTTCCTGCTTTTTTTTGTGACAGCTTTTGCCAAGGCTCAAGACGATACGGCGACGGACAATGATGTGATTCGCGTGGCGGAGCGGATGTACTGCCCGGTCTGCGAGAACATCCCGCTGGACGAATGCCAGACGGGCGCCTGCCTGGAATGGAAAGAGGAGATTCGCGCCCAATTGACGGCCGGGCGCAGCGAGCAGGAGGTCATTGACAGCTTCGTGGCGCGCTTTGGCGATCATGTGGTGGGTGTGCCGCAAGATCCGGTGCTGCGGGCGCTGACGATGATAATGCCACTGCTGGCGACAGCTCTGGCGATCGGGGTGGGCTTGCATACATTCCGTATATTTGGGGTGCGGCAGAGACTGGGTCCCCCGCAAGAGGTTGTGGCCAGCGGAGAAACAACCGACGATGTCTATCGACAGCGGCTGGAAGAAGATCTGCGGGCGCGGCGTTGAGGCGATTTCGCACTTATCAATACCATGACTCAAATTGACAAGTTCGCCTTCATGGATTCAGGCAAGTCAGCGCGAGAGCCACGCGGCTTGGCTTGTCCGATCCTGCTGCTGGGCGTGATCGTATTTGCGCTGCTATTGGGCTGGCAGCTAAGCGAGCGCAACCGCGGCCGGCCTCTAAGCGGACCGGCGCCAGATTTCCAACTGAAGCTCTTTGACGGCAAGGATTTCACGCTGTCGGAATATCTTGGGAATGTAGTGCTGATCAACTTCTGGGCGAGTTGGTGCCCGCCATGCCGCGATGAAGCGCCCGACTTGCAGGCGCTGCATATCGATTATCAGGCTGAGGGTTTCACACTGCTGGGCATTAATATGTTGGAGAGTTCAAAACAGAAAGCGCTTGATTTTATCGCCGAATTCGGCATCACCTATCCCAATGGCGAGGACTTGGGTCAATATGCGACCAATTTGTATCGGGTCGAAGGTCCGCCGGAAAGTTTCCTCATCGACCGGCAGGGCAATGTGCGGCAGTTTTATATCGGCAGCGTCAACTATGACCTGGTGAGTAGCGCGATCGAAGCGCTGCTGGCGGAGTAACCATGAGCATTGCTGGCTTGTTGATTTCGCTTCTTCTGGCTGGCATCGCTATGGCGATCGTGGCGCGTCCGCTGTTTCAATCACGGCGCCCCGGCAAGCAAGAAGGGGACAGCTGGCAACAGCAGCAGGAGCAACTGCGGACCTATTATGAGCGGGTTTTGACGAATATCCGCGACTTGGACGAAGACTTCGCGACCGGCAAGATCAGCGCGGCGGACCAGCGGGAAGAACGCGAAGTTTGGGTGCGGCGGGGAATTATTTTGCTGCGCGCGCTGGATGAATTGGACAAGGAGCGGAGCTTGGCTGCCAGTTCGGAAGATGCCCAGCGCATCGACCGGGCGATAGAAGCGGCGGTGAGGGTCTATCGAGAAGGCGGCGTGACGGCTAATCAAGGCGCGTCGAGCCAGGGGCGAGGTTGATTTTGCGGCGGCTGGTTTTCCTCTTTCTGTTCGCATTTGCGCTCGGCGGCTGCAGTGGTTTGGGCGGCGAGCCGGATATTGTGGCGACGGTGGCGCGCCCCGCTGCCAAGCCGGCTCCGATAACGAGCGCTTGGCAGCCGGACATCGATAACGGCGCGCGGATTTTCGCCGAGCGCTGCACGGACTGTCATGGCCAGAACGGCGATGGTCAGGGGGAACTGGTGTTGGCGGGCAGCATCGCCAAGCCACCCGACATGACCGACCGGGCTGCGGTATCGCTAAAGTCGCCGCTGGAATGGTTCAGGATAATCACGGAGGGCAGGATCGAGAACCTGATGCCGCCCTGGAAGAATGCGCTGACAGAAGCCGAACGTTGGGATGTGGCGCTGTACAGTTATAGTCTGAGCTATGACGATGCGCTGTTGGAGGCGGGCAAGGCCTTATGGTCTAAGAAGTGCGGCGAATGCGAGATGCCAACTATGATCGCGCCTGTCTACAGCGATGCGAAATATGGCGAGCAACTGAACATTGAGCGTTTTGACAGCGGGCTGACCGGGGAGGAGATTGGCGCGGTTGTCGCTTATCTGCGCTCAGAGTCGCTGGACTTGGTCTCGGGACCCGCAGTTGGTCCGGTCACTGAGGGAGCGCAGGTCCCGCTGAGCCGCATCGCCGGGCGCGTCCGGCACGGCAGCGCTGGTGGCGTCGTCCCGGCCGATACGGTCCTGCAGTTGCAGTACGGCAACGCTGAACTGGGGTTCAGCCAGGCCGAGACGACTGTGGATGCGGACTTGAATTTCAGCTTCGAGGATATTCCGTTGACGGAAGCTTTCAGGTATGTCGTCAGCGCGGTTTATCGGGGGCGCCTTTTTAGTCGGCAACTGTCAGCGGGGAGCGCGAGTGATGTTACGATTACACTTTACGACTTGACGCAGGACCCCACTGTGCTCAGCGTCTCGCGGATTGATCTTTTTGTCGATGAGGTCGAGTTGGCGGATTTGGGCGCGGGACTGTATATCTCGCAGATTATCGGCTTTCACAACAAGTCGGACCGCATCTTCACGAGCGGGCGCGGCTTCGATGATGGACGCGAGGCGGTCTTGCTGGTGCAATTCCCGCTTGGCGCGCGTATTATGAGCGGCGATGAGAATGGGCGCTACGTTGTTATCGAGGATATGGAGAACATACCGGATTCCCTCATTGACACGCTGCCTGTGCCCCCGGGCGATTCGCATCAGGTCATATTGGAGTTTTTCCTGCCTTACGACGGCGAAGCGAATATCGAGCAGAGTTTCAACTACTTGATTGACGCCGAATTGAGCGTGACGCTTATGGAAGGGCTCAGCGTGCAAAGCGATCTGCTGCAACTGGAGGACGATGGCGCCGCCGGCGAATCTTTTCGCGTGTACAGCGGGCGCTTGCGCGTCGATAGCGAGCCCAAGCTCAGCCTCACCATAAGTGGCAATCCTACGAGCAGGGGCGATCAAACGATCGTGACGCGGGAGAGCCTGCCCGCCTTGCTGGCCGGCGCGGGAGTTTTTGCGGCCGCCCTGCTGGGCGCTTTTGGCCTGATGAGGCGCCGCCGCGATAGCAGCGCAAGCGAGATAGACAGGCTAGTGGCGGAGTTGGCGCGGCTCGACGAAGATCACGATCAGGGGCGGATCAATCATGATCTGTATCATCACAAGCGGACTGAACTCAAGGCGCAACTGGCTGAGTTGATGGCGGGAGACGAGTAAGCAGCGATGACCGGCGAGCGCGCGATCATAGAAGTCGAACAGTTGAGCAAGGTCTTTGGCGTCCTGCCGGCTTTGCAGCGTCTGGATTTCAGCGTGGCGCGGGGAGAGTTTGTGCTGCTGCTCGGGGCAAATGGCAGCGGAAAATCGACGCTGCTGCGCTTGCTAAGCGGATTGAGCAAGCCGAGCGCCGGTACGGTTCGCATTGGGGGCTGGGAACTGCCGCGAGAGGCGATGGAACTGCGAGCGCAGATTGGCTTGGTCGCGCATCGTCCGTTGCTCTATGAGAATTTGACGGCGCGGGAGAATCTCGCTTTTTTCGGCCGCTTGTATGGGATTGAGCGGACCGAATGTGAGACTCGCAGCCGGGACTTGCTGCGTCAGGTGGGCTTGCTCCGCCGGGCGGACACCTTGGTAAGGAGCTTTTCGCGGGGGATGAAGCAGCGCTTGAGCATCGCGCGCGCCGTCTTGCACCAGCCGGATCTGCTGCTGCTGGATGAGCCCTACAGCGGTCTCGATCAGAGGGCGGCGGAATCGCTGGATGCATTGCTGGCGACGGCATGGCAGGAGGGGCGGACGATCATCTTGAGCACGCATCAATTGGAGCGCTTGCCGCAGACCGCGGGGAGAGCCTTGATCTTGTCGCGTGGCCGAGTCGCTTACGACGGTGCCGTCGAAGAGGACGAAATGATCCCGATTTATCAAGCCGCAAGCGCATGAAGACCGCCTATATCGAGACCGTGCTTGCCATCGCCAGCAAGGATCTGCGCGTCGAGTTGCGTTCACGCGAGCTGCTCAGCATGACGGCGATATTCGCGCTCTTGAGCATCCTGGTCTTCAGCTTCGCGCTGGAACTGGACCGGACCGCGCGGGAGGAAGCGGTGAGCGGGGTGCTCTGGGTGACGCTGATCTTCGCCAGCCTGCTGGGTCTCAACCGCAGCCTGGCCCAGGAGTACGATCAAGGCAATCTTGACGCGCTGCTGCTGGCGCCGGTATCGCGCTCGGCGATATTCGTCGGCAAACTGGCGGGCAATGCGCTCTTCACCGGGTTGGTAGGTTTCCTGCTGCTGCCCTTGATGACCGCGCTTTATGGCATGAATATGCTGGACGGGCGGTTGATCTTGACGACGCTGACAGGGATCTTCGGTTTCTGCGCGATCGGGACGCTGCTGGCGACTATGACGGTGCAAACGCGAGCGCGCGAAGCATTGCTGCCAATCGCCATGCTGCCGATAGCATTGCCCTTCTTGCTGACGGCGGTGCGCGCGACCAAGGGCATCTTGACTGGCGCATCGGAGTGGCAGGTATGGTTCCAACTGCTCTTGGGCATCACCGTCATCTATCTGGTCCTTTGCCTGCTTCTTTATAAATATGTCGTCGAGGAGTAATCGGAATGCGGAAGGCGACAAGCAAACCTGTAGCCCTAGAGATTTTTTTGGTAGACTTTTGCAGGTTTTTGACATAACCCTGAGGGAGCGAGAGAAACGGAGAAGACATTGGTCCAAGAACTCGAATCGAGGTCCATGCCGCGGCTGTTAAGAGCGTTGACCATCCTGACCGCCCTGGGCTTCGCGGGGACGCTGTATCTGGGCTTGTTCGCGGCGGGCACTGATATTCAGCAGGGCGAAGTGCAGCGGCTATTCTATATTCACATGCCGTCGTTCTTCGGCGCCTTCACCGCCTTTGGGCTGACGGTAGTTGGCGGCATCATGGCGCTCGCGCGCGGGAGCGAGAAGTGGGACAAGATCGCGCTAGCGGGCGTGGAAGTCGGGCTGGCTTTCGCCTTGATCAATCTGCTGACCGGCGCGATATGGGCGCGGCCCATCTGGAATACCTGGTGGACCTGGGATCCGCGCCTGACCTCGGCGGCCGTGATGTGCCTGACCTACGCGGCTTATCTGATGCTGCGCGCCGGCATAGACGATACTGCCCGCAGGCGCAGTTTCATGTCGGTCTATGGCATATTCGCCTTCGTCACCGTCTTGATAACGCTATTCATCATCCGCATCGTGCCGGAGACGATTCACCCGGTCATCGTCGGCGCCAGCCCGCAGAACGCCCAAGGCAGCTTCGAGGCGACCAGCGGCGTCATAATCGCTTTGGTCCCGTCGCTGCTGCTGTGGCTGACAATCATGCCGATCACCTTGATGTGGCATCGGTATCGGTTGGAGGATCGCCTGGAATCTTTGAATCGATTGAAGTTGAAAGCGCTGAGTGATTAGATGATGCCGAGACTGCGCAGGACAATCGCCTCACTCTTTGTCGCCTTGCTGGCGCTGGGCGGCGCATTTGCACAGGACAGCAGCGAGTCAGTATCTTATGTGCAAGCACGGGGTTTTAACGTGCCGGTCCTGGAAGGCTGGAGCGATCAGACAACTGAGGCGGTCGCCCAGTTTCATTTGGCGGAGGCAGAGGCGACGATCCGCACGGCGCTCGTGGCCGGCGCTGACCCGCTTGCTGCAGCCCAATCGGATCTCGCTGATTGGCTGGGCAAAGCGGTCGGTCCGTCGGTGTACAGCGACAAGGTCAATCTGGCGGATGGGACCTGGCATACTCTGATCTTCGATATTGACACGACGACCACGGCATCGGTGATGGCGCGACAAGACGATGCGCATGTCATCGTCATCAGCTTTGTGGAGAGAGCGCCGGAAGCGCGCACCGTGCTGCTGACGCTGGCGCAGGCCGACGACAGGCTCGACGATGCGGCGCCGGAAATCGGGCGAGCGCTCCAACAAATCGCCGATGTGGAGTTAGGCTCGCTGGATGACAAGGGAATCATCGAGTTGCCGAGCGGCGAATGGCAGGTCTATGAGCGGGGCGGGCTGAGCGCGATGGGCATGATCTTCGGCAATGACAGCTATGTCGCGCTGCAAGAAGGGGCGCCAGGCGGTTTGGCCGCGCTGGCCGATGCCTATAATCGGACACTGCTGGGTTTCTTTATCACGCCGGACAATTCGCTCTATCTGGCTTTGGGCTTGATCGCCACTTTCGGTATCCTAGGACTCTTGATACTCAGTTATGTCTGGCGCGGGCGGGCGGCCCAGCAGGACTTGGTCCTGCTCAACGCACTATCGGACGAGGACGACTAGATTCTCTATAAGTCGCAAATAAGCCACGCTGAGTTGTCAGAACACGCGCAACCATTGTGGCGAGCGGGCGTATAGTGTAGTGATAACCGAGGGCAGCTGAGGAGCGATGCTATGGCCGAGGAGATGAATCCGCAACCGGAGGCGCCGGAAGATGAAACGGCGGAAACCCCGCTAGAGCAATTCATTTTTCATCAGCGCCGCGGCTTGGAGGAGTTTGGCAAGGCGATGGAATCCTTATTGCCGCCGGGCTTCAAAGAGCATACGCAGAAAGCCGGGAATGAATTCGCCACCGGTTTCCGCGTCCTGATTGACGCCGCCATTGATGAGATCAAGAAAGCCAGTGAGATGGAAGACCCGGATGCGCGGCGCGCGGCCGAGCAGGAGCGGCAAGCCAGCGCCAACCTGGCAGCGGATGAAGAAGAAGAGAGCGCCAGCAGCAGCACCGGCGGCAAGATCAGAGTCGAGTTGGACGACTAAACCCTCAATCATCTGGGCGGGCGATATCTAGCCTGCCCTTCCCCACATAAACGAGACAACTGTATAGAGAGCCGGCGCCTTTTCAAGCCTTTTATGAGGCCTGTTCTTCAAAGCGGATGTTGAGGAATTTGTCCTCGAACTTCGCGCTGGTGATTTCGAGGTGCTGGAGTTGGTCAGGCAGGACGATGTTGCGGCGGTAGGGTCCGACGCTGAGGGTGATCTCTTCCCGCGAGCGGTAGAGATCAAGCTGCTCTTTGCGGGCGAAACCGATAGGCACGCGCAGCACCCATCGTGAACCGCCATCGAGCTGTTCGAGCTTGTGCACGACGCCATCAAAGAGACGTTCGGCCGGGTTGCGATCGCCGTAAAGTTCATCGGCGAGGCGGCGCAGCATATCGAGGCCGCCGACTTCTTCGCCGAAGAGCGGCGCTTTGAGCAGGGGCAAGCTGCCGAAAGCTTCGCGCACGAATTCGATGTTCTTGGCTTGGCGCTTCTTCCAGGTATTGAAGAAAGGATCTTCGATTTCGTCGGGAAAAACGCGATTCACGAGGATGGCATCGGTGGCGTAGTCGTAGAGATTGAGGTAAGTGTAGGTGCGCTGGGTTTCGCGGATGACCATGCGCTCGGGATTGACCACGAGACGAATGCTGGCGTATTCCGGATCGGTGAGCAATTCGCGCACGCCATCGAGCGTATCAAAGAGCAACTGCACCTGATCCCAGGCATTTTCGGCAATGTCAATGCCGAGGTCGTTTTTCTTGCCGCGAGCCAGGAGCTTTTGCACCGGGCGGATGACGCTGTCCAGGCCGCGAGCAATGCGCATCAAGCGCTCGACCCACCAGCGCGTCACATCGGGCAGACTGAGCAGGCGAATGGTCTCGGCGGTGGGCGCGGCGTCCACGATGAGCACATCGTATTCATCGGCTTGGAAGTATTCGCTGATCCAGAGCAATTGGGCACCCTCCTCCAAGCCCGGGATGATGGTGACTTCGGCGGCGTTGACTTTGGCGATACCTTCACGGTTGAAGAAGGCGCCGAGGTATTCCTGGATCCTGCCCCAGTATTTTTGCATGGAGTAGCGAGTATCAACTTCTTGTGCCCAGAGGTTTTCGGAGATTTTTGTGGCTTCGGGACCTACTTCTACGTCAAGGGCGTCGCCGAGACTGTGCGCAGTATCGGTGCTGATCACAATGGTCTTCAGTCCCATTTCGGCGCAGCGCAGCGCCGTCGCCGCCGAGATACTTGTTTTGCCGACCCCGCCTTTGCCCGTATGCACTATGACGCGCATCTAGTCACCTCGACTGCCATTTCGCTTTGGATAATCTATGCCGCAAATGATTTCGAATCACATAACAGTATACGCAGGATATGGGCGAAAGGTGCGTTAGATTTGTGTAGAAGGGGATGAGACAAGGTCGCCGCAGGAAGCTCGGCGGCGCAGACCAAGCGCGCTCATGGAAAAGACAAGTCTTGCACCTGCTTGGCAAGGTGGTTTATTCAATCAGTAAAACGGGCGCAGCAAATAAACAAAAAGGGCTTGACAAGGCTAGAACAAACAATCTAAGATCGGCGCAACGAACAGACATTCACTTTGCGAAGGAGTAACCATAATGCGTCCGATCGTACATGTAGAGATTCCCTCGGCCGACAATGAGGCGCAGAAGGCTTTTTACGGTTCGCTGCTGGGTTGGCAAGCGCAGGATATCCCAATGGGCGGCGATTTCACCTACACCATGTTCAGTACCGGTGTGGATATGAACGCAGCGCTTTCGCCGGTGGGCGACGGCATGAAGCCGGGCGATGTGCTTCTGTATTTCCACAGCGATGACCTGGATGCCGATATGGCGCGCGTGCCTGAGTTGGGCGGTACGGTGATACTGCCGCGGCAGGATGTGCCGGGCTT
>WTGB01000169.1 GCA_011523735.1 Chloroflexota bacterium | reverse complement strand
CCACATATTGCTCGTAAGGAATCGTTACGTGCGTACCGCTGACATGAGGCATCTTTATGCAAGAGGAATCAGCGATGCCGGCGGAATACGGAGCGCTGACGATGGCGAAGAGCAGAACCGGCGGGTCATCCATCTCCTTGGTGATGTTTGCGGTAATCTGGGTGACCGGCGTTGAAAAAGTCAGAAGAATGTCGGCGCCGCGATCCAGCGTTTTCTCGACCATGGCGTTGATGTTGGTTACGTCGCTTGCCGCGTCCAGCCAAAAGACGTTGATATGCTCGCCGTTCAGATCCAGGTTCTCATCCAGCAATTCGCGCTCGGATGGCGAAATCAGTTCATGAGCCTGCAAGACATCCCATATACCGGGTTTCGCGACATCTTCTGTACCGCTGGCTCGATATCTCAGGAAGGCGATTGTTGGCTTGTCATCGTCTTGCGCCAGCGCCGCCGGAGCAGCGACCAAGAGCGCCGCTATCAGAAGTCCAATCAGTATTCTCCGATACATAGGTTTCCTCCATGTTTGCTGCTTCTCATTTGATAAGCGCGCCCTAAGATGACGCTACCCTTTCATCATATCACAAAAACTGGCGCGAATTGCAAAAGCCGATCGCGGCGGAAACAAAAGAGGGCAATCTGTAGCGAACGCCCTCGATTTACGGTTATGCGCTTGCTGTGGCGCTATTCGCTAGCGGCGTCCAGAGCGGCTTGTTCCTCGGCGATGCGTTCGGGCGTACATTCAAGCCCGGCGAGGAATTCAAGATCGGCCGCGCGGCGCTCCTCAGCGGACATCGCTTGCGGATTCGTGGCGGTATTATCGACGTCTGCCGCCAAGCCCGTGGACCTTTCCCCGTCTTGAATGAGGAAATTCGCCATCGCCAGCAAGTCCCCCGAGATTTCCAGGCCTTGCGCAGCCGCTGTATCCAGGTTTATGGCTACCCCAAAACTACGCGACTGATTGATGGCGATATCCGCGATACCAATATCGCCGCTGAGATAGGCATTCAGGATGCGAGCCGCGATCACTCCTTCTTGATAAAAGCTATGGAAACCCGCGCCCACTGTCGCCCCGCGATAGACTTGCTGTATGATCGGCGCGTACAGCGGCACGCCGTATTCCGCTGTCAGCTGAACCAGAACGGGTGTGCCTTGCAGCGTCAATGGATTGATGACAAGAACGATGGCTTCCACGCCCTTGCCCAATAGACTCTCCGCCGCAACATTCAGGTCGGCCGGGGTAACAGCCGAGGCGACCTCGACTGTCAAACCAAGCGACTCCGCAATCCCCGTGATAATCTCAGCGCCAAGAAGGCTGGTCGGTTGATCCGGTGATACGATGGTGCCAATGACTTTGATATCCGGATTCTGCACCATAACCAGCGGCACATAATCCGCGAATGACATCAAGGGCTGCGTACCCGTGACATGATCTGGCTTGACGCAGGGCGCGTCAGCAATCCCGGTAGAGAAGGGCGTCGTGACCAGACTGAAGAGAATCGCCGGCGGGTCGTCCATATCGCGCGTGGCATTCACGGCGATCTGAGCGACCTGCGTCGTGACGGTAATCAACACATCCGCGCCTTTGTCCAATACTTCTTCCACCATCAGATTGACCGATGGCAGGTCGAAACCGGCATCCCGATACAAGAGATTGAGATTTTCGCCTTCGAGATCATAGGACTCATTCAAGGCGGCGCGCTCCGCGGAAGTCAGATAGCCGTATGCTTCAAGGGAATCGAGGAGTCCCTTTGTAGCTTCGGTGACGGGAGCGGTACCGGCGTAACGCAGGAAGGCGATCGTCGGATTGCCATTATCTTGCGCCAGAGCCGCCGGGGCAAGCATCGCCATCAACAATGTAGCAAAAAGCAGTACTCGTCCGAACATGAATCTCCTCCTCATTCAGTTTTGAGACAAATGTAGTTTAAGGCTCTTCAATTAGTATAAGGTGATAGTGGCGAACGTCAATCAAACGGACGGCGGCCGTATCTCAGTCAGCGGCGTCCAGCGCGGCTTGCTGCTCGGCGATCATCTCCACGGTGCATTCAAGCCCGGCGAGGAATTCCAGGTCGGCCGCGCGACGCTCTTCGAGCGGCATATCCGGCAGTGTGATTTCGACTTCTGGCCATTGGAGCGTGACGCCTTGCTCTGTTACCCCGTTCTCGACCACATAAGCCGCCCCGTCCAGCATGGCTTGCGGTATCTCGACGCCCTGCAGGTCGGCGGCGTCAAGATTGACGGTGTAAGCGAAGTCATCGCTCTCGTAGATGCCGGTTGTGGCGATATCGTAATCGCCGTTGAGATGGCCGATCAGCATGTTGCCGGCGATGACCCCTTGTTTGTAGAGACCGAAAAAGCCGCCGCCGATCGTGCCGCCGCGGTAGGCGTTCTGCGGCGCGGAGAAGAGGACCGGAAGCCCGTAATCATACGTCAGCGACAGCAGCAGGCTGAATCCCTGGAAGGTGAAGATGGGGATGATGATGGCTTCAGCGCCTCGATCAGCCAGATTCTGGACCGCCTGATACAAGTCAGGCGTAACGACGATGGTTTCATCGACGATGGTCAAGGGCGGTTCAAGCGACTGGGCGATTGCCTTGATGCGCGAGACACCGACTTCGCTGGCGCGCTGCTGGGGCGACCAGATTGCGCCCGCCACCTGTATGTCCGGGTTCTGCATCCGCAGCAAGGGCACGATATCTTCATAATCGGTTACCGGCACCGTACCGATGACGAAATCGGGCTTGATGCAGGAGGAATCCGCGACGCCGGTGATGTAAGGTCCCGATGTCACGGTGAATATTAGTTTGGGCGGGTCGATGAATTCGCGGATGGAATAATAGACGATTTGCGTCATCTGGGTGGTGAAGGTGACGAAAACATCGGCGCCTCTGTCGATGGCTTCGTCGATGATAACATTCGCCTCCATGCGGTCAAACAAAGCGTCGCCATAAATGATGTCTATGCGCTCGCCCTCGATGGAGCGTTCCTCATCCAGCAGCGCGCGTTCTTCGTCGTTGATCAAGCCGTAAACTTGCAGCATGTCCAGGATGGCTTTTTCCGCCAGGGCGACATTGCGCGAATCACCCCATTTCAACCATGCGACCGTCGGCTTGTCATCGTCCTGCGCGCCCGCAGCGGGAACGATTAGCAACGCGACAAAGATGACCAGCAGCAAAGCATTTTTCATTGCGTTGATTCTCCTCGTTCAGGATTCAACAAAGCCATTCCTTATCTGATTTTCTTTGATGAATCACTTCTCCGCGCAAACTGACGGACCTTAGCCTGGCGCGCGGACTCGAAATCCAACGGCCTAACCGAGCAACTGCGCGTCGGAGAGTTCGGTCCCGTCTTGCAAGGAATGGAAACGATCAATCAGATCCGGAGGTTTCAGGTTCTTACGCTCTTCTCCGGCGATTTCGAATACAATCTGGCCCCGGTTCATCATGATGACGCGATCGCCCAAATCACAAGCTTGCTGCATACTGTGGGTGATCATCACGACGCAGAGGTCTTGCGCCTCCGCCAGTTGCTGCGTCAGCGAGATGACCTGCTCGGCTGCGTTGGGGTCCAGCGCCGCTGTATGCTCATCCAGCAGCAGCAATTTCGGCTTGACCAGGGTGGCCATCGCCAGCGTGATCGCTTGCCGCTGTCCGCCGCTGAGCAGGGCGACATCGGCGTCAAGCCGGCGCTCCAAGCCCAGTTGCTGCTGCGCCAATTGCTCGATGAACCAGGCTTCCTCGTCCGCCTTCACATCGCGGCGGAAGCCGGCTCGGCGTCCGTGAATCGCCGCCAGCGACAGATTCTCGCGGATTGTTAAGCCGGGACAGGTGCCCAGACGCGGATCCTGAAAGACGCGGCCGATATCATAGGAGCGGCGATATTCGGGCCAATGGGTGATGTCCCGCCCATCCAACTCGATGCGACCGGCTTTGGGCGCCACCGCCCCCGAGATCACGTTGAAGAGTGTGCTTTTGCCGGCGCCGTTGGAGCCGATCACCGTGATGAATTCGCCTTCCGCCACGAATAAGGACAAGTCCTGCAAAGCGCGCACTTCATTCGGCGTGCCTTCGTTGAATGTTACCGATACATGGTCGAGTGAAAGCATGGTCTCCCCTAGCCGCTATGTCTCTGCCTGTAGCTCTTCCAGCGGTCATAGAGCGTCGGCGCGCCCAGCGCGGCCAAGACGACCAGGGCGCTGACGAACTGAATATCGGTCGTGGGCAGGTCCAGCGCGCTGAAAATCCAGGCGCGCGAAATATCGAAGATCAGCATACCCGCCGTCGCCGCCACCAGCAGTTGACCTACCGACCGGGGCCGCAGCAAGACTTCGCCGATGATCACCGCCGCCAAACCACGCACGATCAAGCCAAAACCCAGGCTCACATCGGCAAATCCGAATTGCTGCGCAACCAGCGCGCCCGCGATGCCCGCCAGCCCATTCGCCATCATCAGCCCAATCGCGATCATCAAATTGTGGTTCAAGCCGGTCGCGCGGACCATCTGCGGGTTCTTGCCCGTCGCCCGTATCGCCAAGCCGATCTCCGAGCGCAAGAACCAGTAGAGTATGACGAGCACGATGATGACGATTAAGCCGAAGAGCATGATCTCCAGCAAGTTGGTCGATTGCCGGCGCATTTGATCGCCGAGTTGCTCGACCAGCCAACTGCGAAAATCCCGCGAGTAACGGCTTATCAGCGTCTCTTCGCCCAGGAGGGGGATATTGCTCTTGCCGCCCATGATGTGCAGGGTAACCGTGTAAGCGGCGGTGATGACGATTATGCTCGCCAGCAAACCCTCGATTTTGAAGATAATATCGATCAAAGCGGTCGCCAGCCCGGTCAGCGCCCCCGTGACAAAGGCCGCCACTATCGCGACCTCCGGGCTTTGGCCGCTCACGATAAGCACCGCGCAAGTCGCCGCGCCGATGGGAAAGGCGCCATCCACCGTCAAGTCGACAAAGCCCAACACGCGGAAGGTCAAGTAAACTGTGACGCCCGCCAGCGCATAGGCCAAGCCCTGACCAATCGCGCCGATGTTCACATTGCCCAAGGACATAACGATGGCGACGATCACCGCCACGACCAGTCCGCGCAGCAAAAATCGCATGTTGCCGCTGAGTCTACTCTCGGTTTGGCTATCGGCCGAAGAGGTCGCTGCAACCATAGACATATTGCTCCGTCGACTGTCACCGCAGGCAAATAATGAATGTATTCTTTGAGTATACTTTAGGACTGTTTACCTAACAAATGTTTTCTTAGCTGCCTGCCTGGCCTGCTTGACGGCGCTAAACTTTATTTTGGCGTCCGCAAGCGCGGGTCGATGACATGATAGAGCATGTCCACCAGCATATTCATCAGCACATAAGCGAGCGCGACGAATATAATGCCGCCTTGCACCACCGAATAATCGCGCTCGAGGATGCCATCCAACAACCAGGTCCCCATGCCGGGATAAGAAAAGACCCGCTCCGTAATCACCGCGCCGCCCAGGATCGCGCCGAACTGCAAGCCTTGCAATGTGACAATCGGCAGCAAGGCATTGCGCATGGCGTGCCTCCAGATGACATCGCGTTCGTATAAACCTTTCGCCCGCGCCGTCCGAACATAATCCGAGCCCATCACTTCCAACATGGCCGAGCGCGTCAGCCGCGCGACGAAGCCGGCCGAGGTCAAGCCTATCGTCACGCCGGGCAAAACCAGATGCCGCAGGTAGCTGCGATAGGCTTCCCAGTTGCCCGTCACAGCCAGGTCGAAAAACATGAAATTGGTGATGACTTCATAATCCACGCCGGGTCCGATGCGCCCGTTGGTCGGCGTCCAGCGCAGGTTGACCGAAAACAGGATGATCAACATGATGCCGACCCAGAAGATCGGCAGGGACAAGCCCAGTATCGACAGCGTCCTCACGCCGAAATCGATGGCGCGGTTGCGTATCGTCACTGATGCCACCCCCGCCAGCACACCCAGCCCGCTGCTAATCACCAGCGAAACCACCGCCAGTTCTATCGTCGGCGGCATGCGCTCGAATATCATCCGGCGGATGGGCACGCCGCTGCTCATCGACAAGCCCAGATCACCGCGAACCAGCCGAGACAGGAAACTGACATACTGCTCAGTGATCGGCCGGTCCAAGCCCCAGACCGCCTCCACTTCCGCTAGCTGACTGCGGTCCATCACCTGGTTCTGAATCGTTTGAATCGGATTGCCCGGCACGATCCGCAAAGCCAGGAAGGTCATGCTGCTCACCGCCCATATCACTACCGGCAGCCATATCACGCGTCGGAGCAAGTACTGAATCATGTCGCCACCCGCTCACGCGCCCTGCCGCCGCAGTTTTGGATCGAGATGATCCCGCAGGCCATCGCCCATATAATTCACGCTGAGCACCGTGACCGTGATCACCAATCCCGGGAAGAGCGGCACGTGCGGCGCGTCAAAGATCAAGCGCTGACCCTCGGCCACCATCATGCCCCAATCGGGCGTGCCCGGCTCCACGCCCAAGCCGATGAAGTTCAACGCCGAGGCTGTGCTTATGGCCACCGCCAGCATGGCTGAGGCTTGCACGATGATCGGCGGCAGCATATTCGGCAGGATATGCCGCCACACGATATGGCCATCCGAAGCGCCAAGCGAGCGCGCCGCCAGCACATACTCCTCATGGGCGAGCGTTATCACAATCGAACGCGCCAGCCTGGCAAAGATCGGCACCATCGAGAAGCCGATCGCCACAGTCACATTGAGCTGGCCGACGCCCAAGGTCGCCACGATCAGAATCGCCAGCAGGATCGATGGGAAACTCAGCATGACATCCATCAGACGCATCAGCGCCGTATCCAGGGGACCGCCGATATACCCTCCCGCCACGCCGATCAGGATGCCAGCCGCCAGCGCCGCGGCAACCGCGCTGAAGCTCGCCGACAGTATCGGACGTCCGCCGTAAATCACGCGCGACAGGACATCGCGCCCCAGTTGATCCGTGCCGAAGATATTGGCGGCCGAGGGCGCCGCGAAGCGATTCTTGATATTGCGTCCCATCGGGTCGTAAGGCGCGACCGCTGAGGCAAAAAGGGTGATGAGCAGGATGACTGCGAAGATCGCCGTGCCGACAAGAGCGATATCGTGCCGACGCCAAAAAGCGCCGATCCGCGTTAGGGAACTCCTCTCCTGTCGCAAATTGCGCCACTCTCAAATCGACTTCAGGCTTGTGCCTAGTCTAATGGCTGACAGGTCCCTAAAGCAAATATGGCTTCTCCCGTTGCAGAAGAAGCCATATTCGCTTGATTGATTCGCCGACTATTCCGAAAGCCAGGTCCCGCGCAAGTTGATGCGCCCGCCGGCCGTGCCGTAAGTCTCGACATCTTGAACGCGTTTGTTGACGAAGATCGGCGGCGTCAAGTAGCCGATATAGATATACGGCATTTGCTCCAGCATCAATGCCTGGAACTCCTGATAGATCGCCGCGCGCTCTTCCGGGACAGCCGTGGTGATGCCAGCTGTTATCAGCGCGTCGATCTCGTCAGCGGCTTCCAGCGCCTGATGCTGGGTCTGGCTGCCCTCGGCGCCGGCCCGCGCCATCAGAATTGCCTTGCCGTGCGGGTCAGGCACGAAGGTCGAGCGTTGGTTGATGCTCAGTTGCGTCGCGCCATCGCCCACCTTGCCCCAGAATGACCCGGTATCCAGGCGGTCCAGCGTGACATCGAAGCCAACCGCTTCCAGATCCGCCTCAATCAGTTCCGCCAGTTGCGGCCAGAAACGATTGTTCTCGAAAGCCAATTCCAGCGAAACCGGAAGCTCCAGCCCGGAGGCTTCCAGGTGGGCGCGGGCGCTTTCGGGATCGTAAACGCTGACTCCGCGCCCGGCTTCGTCAAAGCCGAGGTCCAGTGGACCGATCAGGCTGGCGGGCATTTCGGCGAAACCGTTCAAGCCGGCTTCAATCAGCACTTCGCGATCGAGGGCGTTGTTGACGGCAAGACGGACGTGCAAGTTATCGAGCGGCGCCATAGCCACGTTGGCGCCGGCAAAGAGGTTGACCAGGGGCGCGCCAACTTCGACGCGGACGTGGTCGGATGCCTGCAAGCGCGGCACGGCTGTGAAGGGCGCGTATAGCGTCATGTCAATCTCGCCCGCTTCAAGCGCCGCCAAGATCGCCGCTTCATCAGGGAAGGCGCGGATCACGACCCGGTCAACATAAGGCCGTCCCGCCCAATAATCTTCGTTGGCGACCAGGACCGCTTCTTGCCCGGGCACAAATCGCTCGATCTTGAAGGGACCGGCCGCCGCCATATTCAAGCCGACTTCGGTGCCATACTCGTCCAGCGCCTTCGGGCTGATGATGACACCATCCGGGCGTGAAAACACCATCAGTTGCGTCGCGTTCGGCTCGATCAATGTCAGGACGATAGTGTGGTCATCAACCGCCTCGATCGATTCCCAGTTGCCGGTGCCTTGGTTGGCATACATATACATGCCTTCAATGTAGCTGGGATCCTCCGGGTTTATCGGACGGGTCATGCTGCGCACGATCGCGCCGGCGGTGACCGGCTCGCCATCATGGAAGCTCATGCCCTCGCGGATATGGAAGGTATAGACCAAGCCATCATCGGATATCTCCCAGGATTCGGCCAAGCCGGGCAGCGCCCCGCCGTTCTCGAAATCGGCGCGGACCAAACCTTCGCCGATGGAGTCAATCACATGCACGCCGCCGAAGCCATGCCAGAAGCCGATATCGAAGGAATCTCCCATCGATTCGGCGCCAAATACCAGCGTTCCGCCATATTGCGGGTCTTGCGCCGTTGCCGTCCCCAAGCTGAGGAGCAGCAATAGAACCAATAGCACTTTGCCCAGTAAACGCACTCTGAACATTTTCAAAAACCTTTCTCCTGGCTATGACCAGTCATTTATAACGCCTACAACTTCCGCCGATGCTTTGCACATTGTGTACAGATAATCTACAAAGTGTCCAGCGTTCATGTGATTATAACGCGTAGCGCCCGCCTGTCAAAAACAAGCCATTCACTCACCTTCGTCCAAACGCAGTATCTCATTTGGATCGATATCCCGCCCGAAATAATCCCGGGCGATGACCCGCGCCAGCCACTCGGCGATGACATCGTAACCCTTGTTCCCGGTCTCCGCCGTCGCCAGCGCCGGGTCGCCGATGTGCCCGTGAGGCGTGTGATCCTTGTAGCGCCGCGTCGCATAAAAGATGCCGCCGCCGGTCTTGATATGCTCCGGTCCTTGTATCTTGCGCATATCCTCCGGCGGAACGTGATGCTTCACAGCCCGGTCGAGCTTCACCAGCTGCGGATGCGTCACCAGGATGCGGGCTGTCTCGCCCTCGCCGCCATGCCCTTCCTGCTTCTTCGAGGTTTGAATCGTATGATAGACCTTGCTCAGCGGCGTCAGCCAGTTCAGCACCATCGCTTGGGCCTCCGATGTTTGATCGACTAGGTCCTGCGCCGCCACCATCATGGCAGGCAAGTTGCCATCATGTCCGTGCACCAGGGCGAACTTGCGGAAGCCGGTCTGATACAAGCTCAGGCAAACCTCCGTGAGCAGACTGATTATCGTCCGCGAACTCAAGCTGATCGTGCCGACGAAGCCCAGATGAAAACTCGATGTGCCGAAGGGGATGACCGGACCAATGATGACCGGGCAGCCCAGCGCTTCCAATCGCAGCGCCGCCCGCCGGCAATTCTCCCGCGCCTCGAAGGAATCCGTGCCCAGCGGCAGATGCGCGCCATGCGCCTCGGTCGCGCCCACCGGCAGCAGCAGGACATCACTCCGCTTCAAGGCTTGCTCGACTTCCGGTCCCGTCATTTCGTCGAGCGTCGGCGGTCCCTTCTGCGAATACAAGACCCCGTTCTTCGCCTGCCTCTCATCCGCCATTTCTTGCGCAGCCTCTTTACACTTTGTATAATTCTTGGAAATATTGTTTATCAGGCGGCGCTGAATTGCAAATTTTCGCCGCCCTCAAATCATTCGGAAGTGCTGGCGCTGCGAAGAAACGCCTCCAATGACTCTGCTCCAAGCCATCGACACATCAAACAAAGAAGCGACCTTCGCCTTGCTCAAGCAGATGTCGGTCGGCATCGCCAAACTTTTCGCGCCTTACTGCGAAGTCGTCATACACGATTTCAGCGATCTCGAGCATTCCATCATCCACATCGAAGGCAACATCAGCGGGCGCAAAGTCGGCGGCGCCGCCACTGACCTGCTGCTGACGCAAGCGCGCAGCGGCAACACTGTGCGAGACTTTTACAATTATCAGACCTTCCTGCCCAACGGCCGCAATATGAAATCCTGCACCATGTTCCTGCGCGCCGAAGACGGCAGCGCTTACGGCGCTCTTTGCATCAACCTCGATATCGGCATCTTCGCCGGCTTCCAGCGTTTCCTGGGCGAGTTCCTGGCTCTCGATGCCGGCGCGGAGGTCAGCGAAACCCTCTCCGATGACATTCAGCGCACTATTCACACCGTCCTGCGCGAAGCCGTCAGCGAAATGGAGGCCGAGTTGCCTATCATGTCCAAGGAAGACAAGATCGATCTCATCGCCCGCCTGGACGAAAAAGGCGCTTTCCAAGTCAAAAAAGCGGTCACGCTGATCGCGGAAGAACTCAGCTTGAGCCGCTCCACCATTTACAACTATCTCACCGAAGCGCGCGACAAGACCGATGACAACTCGCTCAATGGAGCTTGAGCCATGCCTGAACTTGAAGCCATCCTGACACCGGCGGCGCCCCTGCCCACCAGCGCCTACAGCCAGGCATTGCGTCAGGGCAATTTGATCGTCACCTCCGGCTATCTCGGCACATTGCCCGATGGCTCCGGCTTGGTCAGCGGCGGCTTCGAAGCCGAGGTCCGGCAAGCGTTGGATAACATCAAAGCGGTGCTGGAAGGGTCCGGCTGCTCCATGAATCATGTCGTCCGCGTCAACGTCTCCCTCACCGATATCAGCCGCTTTGCCGAGATGGACGCCATCTACTGCGATTACTTCGCTCCCCCTTACCCCACGCGCAACACCATCGGCGTGGCGGAGCTCTGGGGCGGCGCGCAAGTCGGCTTTGATGTCTGGGCAGTCGCCGACGACGGCGAGTGACGATGTCCGCGCTCCTCGATCACATCCAGGATCAAGAATGCGTCGAACTCACACAGCAGTTGATTCGCATCCCTTCCTTCCTCTGGCGGGAATCCGAAATCGGTCACTGGCTCGCTGACTGGCTGAGCGCGCGCGGCTACGATGTCGACCTGCAAGAAGTGCCCTTGCGTGATGGCGGCGTCACGCATCAGGCTATTGGCAGCCTCCGCGGCGACGGGAGCGGTCCTTCGCTCATGCTCTGCGGCCACAGCGATACCAGCGATTGGAATGGCGATGTCTTCCGCCGCGATCAATGGCGCTACGATCCCTTCGGCGGGGAACTGGTCGACGGCCTGATCTACGGCTTGGGCGCGCTGAATATGAAAGCGGGCTTGGCGTCTATCCTGATGGCGGGAGAAGCGATACGCCGCTCTGGTATTTTGCTCAAAGGCGATCTCATTCTCGCTTGCGTCGTCGCTGAGACCGGCGGCGGGGTGGGCGCCTTGCAACTCATCGAAAGCGGCTGCCGTCCTGATTACTGCATCGTGACCGAAGCCGGGAATCTCGATGTCGGCCTGATCTCGGTCGGTTACGTGCAAGGCAAAATCCGCGTCCTCGGCGAATTCAAGCATCGCGTCCCCTATATCAACCCGATTGAAAAAGCGGCGCTGGTCATCGACGCCTTCAGCCCCTCCTACGTACAGATTCCGTCGAGAGCCGCTGGCGGCTGGCTGCGCTATGAGCCGCATCCGCTCATCCCCGGCTATCCATCGATGGCGCTGCGGGATATCGAGCACTATCAGGACGCGACGACCTTGAGTTTCGACCTGCGCATCATCCCGGGCATGACCGAAGCGAGCGTCCGCGAGGATATGCGCGCCTGCCTCGAGCAGATCAAAGCGGCGGATCCCGAATTCGACTACGAACTCATCATCCCGCAGAGTGAAGGACAGCCCAACATGCCGGCCCGCGACGCCACGCCCAAAGACTCGCCGCTGGTCCAGGCGCTGGTCGAAGCGCATACGCAGGTCACCGGGGCGAAGCCCAACATCGGCGCGGGCCATCGCATCGGCGCCACCGCCGATACCTGCCACTTCAAAGGCGTCGGCATCAGCTGCGTCGAGTATGGACCGGGCTATATTCCCAGCTGGCCCATGGTCGATGAGCGCATTGATATCGAGCAGATCATCAGCGCGACCAAGACGTTGGCTCTAACCGCCGAAGCCCTGCTGACTTGAGGAGGAACAGTGGACCACCGCGATATCCCGATCGACGCCATCCTCGATATCTATACGCGAATCCTGCGCATCCGCCGGTTCGAGGAAGAGGTGGGCAAGCTCTTCAAGCAAGGGCAGCTGCCCGGCTTCGTCCATCTCTACATCGGCGAGGAAGCGGTGGCCGCGGGAGTCTGCGCCGCGCTCACCGATGAGGACACCATCATCAGCACGCACCGGGGCCACGGTCACGTCATCGCCAAAGGCGGCGATATCAAGCGCATGATGGCTGAGCTCTTCGGCAAAGCGACCGGCTATTGCAAAGGCAAAGGCGGCTCCATGCACATCGCCGATTTCGATATCGGCATGCTCGGCGCTTGCGGCATCGTCGGCGGAGGCATACCTGTCGCCGTCGGCGCTGGCTTGAGCGCCTGGTACAGCGGGGGCGAGCGCGTCTCGGTCTGCTTCTTCGGCGATGGCGCCGCCAACGAAGGCAGCTTCCACGAATCGCTCAATCTCGCCTCGGCGCTGAACCTGCCGGTCATTTTCGTCTGCGAGAACAACCAGTACGGCGAATTCACGCCGGCGACGCGGGCGATGAATATCGCGGACATCGCCGATCGCGCCGCCGGATATGGCCTGCCGGGCATCGTCGCTGATGGCACTGACGCGCTGGCGATGTACCGCGCCGCGTCAGCCGCCGTCGAGCGCGCCCGCAGCGGGCAGGGACCGACCCTCATTGAAGCCAAGACCCACCGCAGCGGCGGCCATGCCGAGGGCGAAGAAGCTTTTCTCGCCGGCCAGCAATACCGCATCGAATCGGAATTGGCTGCGGCGCAAGCCAAGGACCCGCTGCGCCTCCTGCACACTTACGTCAGCGAGAAGGACTTGATCCCCGCTGACGAACTGGAAAGCCTCGACGAGAGCATCAGCCGCGCCGCGCGGGAGGCGGTCGAATTCGCCCGGGAGAGCCCGCTGCCGGAAGTCGATTCCATCTTTGAGGACCTCTGGGTGTGATGCCCATGACGAATGCAGGGAGACAATAAGTGCCGCGCAAAACGTACATCGCCGCGATAAATGAGGCCTTCTTCGAAGAGATGCGCCGCGACCCGAAGGTGCTGCTCATCGGCGAGGATGTGCGGATCGGCGTCTTTGCCGGCACGCGCGGCTTGCATGCCGAATTCGGCGACAAGCGCGTCATTGATACGCCGATATCGGAACTGGGCGTAGCGGGGGCGGGCATCGGCGCGGCGGTCACTGGTTTGCGCCCGGTCGTCGACTTGATGTTCGGCACCTTCATGTACCTGGCATTTGACCAGATCGCCAATCAAGCCGGTGCCATGCGCTATATGTACGGCGGGCAGACCAATGTGCCGGTCGTCTTCATGACGCAGAATGGCGCGGGCAGCAGCGCCGGGCATCATCACAGCCAGTCCGTGCATCAATTCTTCATGAACATGCCGCAGATCAAAGTCGTCCTGCCCAGCACACCCTACGATGTCAAAGGGCTGCTGAAATCCGCCATTCGCGATGACAACCCGGTCGTTTTCCTGAACTCGCTCTCGCTGGGCGGCAAACGCGGCGATGTCCCCGACGAGGAATATCTCATCCCGCTCGGCGTGGCTGACGTCAAGCGCGTTGGCGCAGATGTCACCATCTGCGCTGTCGGCTCGACCGTTTACACTGCCTTGGGCGCCGCCAATAAGCTGGCGAAAGAGGGCATCGAAGCCGAGGTCATCGACCTGCGGACGCTCTCGCCCTGGGATAAGGACGCTGTGCTGCAAAGCGTCGCCAAGACTGGACGTTTCGTCGCCGTCGATGAGAGCTTCCCGACGTGCAGCGCCGCCAGCGAGTGGGCTGCTACTGTCGCCGAAGAAGCCTTCCGCAGCTTGAAAGCGCCTGCCCAGCGCGTCAACAACAAGGATGTGCCCATGCCCTTCAGTCCGGTTTTGGAGAAAGCCGTCCTGCCCTCAGTTGACGATGTGATCGCCGCTGTGCGCCGGACGTTAGGGTGACGCTTGTTGACGAGAAATAGCTTGGTCGTCCAGGAAAAACGCTGTGTCCTCTATCTACTCTGCGCCCTCGGTGGTAAAAGTGGGTCAAAACATCGCCGAGCGCTGTGTGACAGTCGAAGCGAAAGGAACTAAACGTGGCGCTTGAGCCAGTCTATATGCCGAAATTCGGGATGACGATGGAAGTCGGCTTGATCGTCGAGTGGCTGGTGGCCGAAGGTGACAGCGTCGCCGAGGGCGATGCCATCGTGCTCATCGAAACGGAGAAGGTCAGCACCGAGCTGGAAGCGCCGGCTGCCGGCGTGGTCATGGAGATCGGCTGCGAAGTCGATGACGAGATTCCAGTCGGCGAGATCATCGCATATATCGAAACGAGTTGAGCATGGGTCGTCTAGCGGGCAAGACTGCGCTGATCACCGGCGCCGCGCGCGGCATCGGTCGGGCGATCGTCCTGCGCTTCGCCGCCGAAGGCGCGGATCTTGTTCTCTGCGACTTGAACCTGGAGAGCCTGCACGCTGTCGCGGCGGAAGCTGAATCACACGGGGTCACTACGCTGAACCAGCGCGTCGATGTTTCCCAGCGCGGTCATGTGCAGGGACTGGTCGACGCCGGCATCGCCCAATTCGGCATGATCGATGTGCTGGTCAACAACGCCGGCATCTTCTTCAACGCGCCCTTTGAGCAGACCAGCGACGAGCAGTACGATCGCATCATGGATATCAACGTGCGCGGCGTATTCCTGGCTTCCCAGATCGTCATTCGCCATTGGCTGGAGCGGGAGATCAAAGGCTCCATTATCAATCTGGCATCTATTGGCGCGGCTGTCGCTTTCGTCGATTCATCCGCCTATTGCACGACTAAAGGCGCCGTCGCGACAATGACGCGTTGCATCGCTCTGGAATACGGTCCACGGGGCATCCGCGCCAATTCGATGGCGCCCGGCATCATCGACACGCCCATGCTGCCCAGCCAGGAAGATAACGAGCGCTGGGCGAAGAACCGCATTCCTCTGCGCCGCTTGGGATTGCCGGAAGATGTCGCCGATCTCGCCCTCTTCCTGGCTTCCGACGAGTCGCGTTATATCACCGGCGAGATGATTTTCGTCGATGGCGGCTGGATGCTGGATTAACGGCGAACCATGAGTCGAATTGTAGGGCGACAGACGGTCAGTGTCTACGCGACCCTTGTGTCGCCCGCAATCAGTACTTTTCATGGATGTGTCGGGTCCCGAATAGCGGAGGCGACATGAGACTGCGCGACAAAGTCATACTGGTCACCGGCGGCGGCTCCGGCATCGGCGCGGCCAGTTGTCTGGCTTTCGCGCGCGAGGGCGCCAAAGTCGCCGTCGTCAACCGCACGCTATCCAAAGCGCAGGCGGTGGCGCAGAGTCTCGCGGACTCCGGCGAGACGGCAGTCGCCATTCAAGCTGATGTCTCCCGCGCCGCCGATGTCGAGCGCATGATCGAGCGGACGGTCAGCCAGCTCGGTGCCCCCAATGTCCTCTTCAACAATGCCGGCATCAGCCCTTCCGGTCCCGTCGGCGATATCAGCGAGGCGGACTGGGACGAATGCCTGAACATCAATCTCAAGTCGGTCTTCTTGTGCGCGAAAGCTGTCATTCCCTTGATGATCGAGGCGGGCGGCGGCTGCATCTTGAATACCGCCGGCACCTTCGGCATCCGCGCCGCCAGGAACAAAGCCGCCTACTCGGTCGCCAAAGCCGGTGTGGTCAACTTGACGCGCTCCATCGCCCTCGACTACGCCCGTGATTATATTCGCTGCAACGTGATCTGCCCCGGCTATGTCGATACGCCCCTCAACGAGGGCTTCCCGCCAAGTGAGCGCGATGCTTTCCTGGCGGGTTATCAACCCTTGCCAGGCTTGATCAGCGCCGATGATGTCGCCGAAATGGCGGTCTACCTGGCTTCCGATGCCGCCAGGATGGTCACGGGTCAGGTCTTCGTGATTGACGGCGGTCAGCAAGCCGGCCTCTTCGCCTGATGCCGCAGATCGTCGGTGCGCGCTACACGCTTATCGGCGGCGAGGCGGTCCTCGACCACGCCCTTTGCATTGATAGCGGGCGCATCATTACCGCGGGCAAGTTCGCAGATCTCCTCTCCCGCTATCCGGATGCCGAACTTGCGGGCGGCGACAGTTTCATCCTTAGCTCCGCTTTCACCAACGCCCACGACCACGGGCGGGCGCTGGGCACTTTGACGCTGGGCGCGGCCGATGACTTCCTGGAAATCTGGCTGGCTCGTCTGGGCCGCTTGCCACAGATACCGCCTTATCTCGCCGCGCTCTATTCGGGTCTTGAACTGCTGCGAAGCGGCGTAACGGGCGTGGCGCACAGCCACAACCCGGGCAGTTGGGCGGGGATGCCGGCGGAGATCCCGGAGGCGATCCGCGGCTATCGAGACGCCGGCCTTCGCGTGGCTATGCACCCGCCCATCATCGACCAGAATATGCTGGTCTACGCCGAGCGCGAGCGCTTCCTTGCGTCGCTGCCGCCTGAACTGCGCGCGCAGTTTGATGCTGCCGACCGCATCGACTTGAGCGCAGAGGCTTACTTCGATATGCTCGATGATCTTTACGCCGCTTTCCATGATAGCTCGGAGCACCGGGTTCATATTCAGGTCAGTCCGGCTGGCGGCCAGTGGTGCAGCGATGCGCTGATTCAGCGTGCTTGCGATTGGGCGCGGCGGCGGGACAGTCGCGTGCAGATGCACCTGCTCGAAACGCGCTACCAGCGTCACTACGCCCGCAAGACCTGGGGAAAGGGTTTCCTTCGGCACCTAGAAGATATTGGGGCGCTCGGAGAGTGGCTGACGCTGGCGCACATGGTCTGGGTCGAGGAGGAGGACATCGACTTGCTGGCGGAGCGGGGCGTCGGCGTGGCCCATAACCTCAGCAGCAACTTGCGCCTGCGCAGCGGTCTCGCGCCCGTCGCGCGGATGGTCGCGGCCGGTATCCCCATCGGCATCGGCTTGGATGGGCAGTCGCTGGACGACGACCAGGACTTCCTCCGCGAAATGCGCCTGGCTTGGACGCTGGCGAATCGCAGCGGCCTGGCGGCGGCTGATCTCAGCGCGAGCGACGCCTGGCGGATGGGCACGCAAATCGCCGCCGATATCAGCTTCGGCGCGGGAGCGCGTCTGGGGCGGCTTGAGGTTGGCGCGCCGGCCGATCTGGTCCTGCTGGATTGGGAGGGCATACGCGGCAAATGGGCGCCGCCTGATTTTCCGCCGCCGGAGTTGCTGCCGGAATTTCTGCTGCGCCGCGTCAAGCGGGAGCATGTGCGGCAGGTCATGGTCGCGGGCGAGTGGCTGCTGCGTGATGGAGCGCATGTCAAAGTTGACATCGACGAGGTCGAGCGGGAGATTTACGCGCGGCTGGATTTTGCGGCGGGCAGGGCGTCGCCGGATTTGGCGGCGTATCTGCGGGAATTTTATCGGGGCTGGGATGAGGAAGACAGGTAGCCGCTGTCAGCTTGACGATGGGACCGCTGACAGATATGTCGGCGCCTAATCTAGACCCCCCACAGCAGCGCCAAGCCCAGCAGCATAGTGACCAGCGTGACGATGGTTATGCCGACGCCCACCTTAAAGAAGTCGCTGAACTTGTAGCCGCCGGGTCCCATCATCAGAATATTCACCGGATGGGAAATTGGCGTGATGAATGCCAGCGAGCAAGCCATGGCGACCGCCACCGCCATTGCCCGCGGGTCGATGCCCATTTGCAGCGCGGCTTTGATGGCGATTGGACCGACCAGCAGCGGCGTTACTTGCCCGCCGATGACTTGTACGACCACCATCGTCAGCAGGGCGATGACTGCAAACAGCAGAAGCGGGCTGGCGTTCATAAGACTTAACTCAAGGAACGCGCCGACGCGGTCAGCCAAGCCGGTCTCGGTGATGGCGAGACTGAGCGGCAGCATGCCAGCGACCAAAAAGATCGTCCGCCAGTCCACCGCCGTGTAGAATTGCTGCATCGACAGGCAGCCGCTGAGCGCCATGGTGGCCGCCCCGGCCAGCATAGCGATGGGCAGCGGGATGATGTTCAAGATGGCGAGCGCGAGCGCGCTGGCGGTGATGAGGATGGCGTAGGGCGCTTTGCGGCTTTCAATTGTCTGCGCCGAGTATTTGCCGGCTGGCAGGATGAAATTGCTGTTCTGCGACAGGTTTTGAATATCTGAGGATGTGCCCACGACCAGAATCGCATCACCGACTTGGAGTGGCATCTTGCGGACATCGGTGTGGAAGCTCTGCCCGTCGCGCCAAAGCGCCATCGCCAACAAGCCGGCGTCGCGGTTGAGTTTCAATTCCGAGAGCGTCTTGCCAATGGCATTGGAGCGGGGCGCAATCATAATCTCAATCGGTTCTATCGGCAGCACCCCCTGTACGGCGTGTTTGTCGCTTTCGATCAGTTCG
>WTGB01000003.1 GCA_011523735.1 Chloroflexota bacterium | reverse complement strand
ACTGCGTAATACATGTCCGGCCGCTCAATCCCGACCGGGACCTCCGGCAAACCCGTCTCCGTCGAACGAATGCAGGCAGCAGCCACCACCAGCGACATATAGCCATCCCAGGCTGAAGGACCGGTCGGCTCACCGTTTCGGATCGAATCGACCCAGACCTGCGCCTCATCAATATAAGCCTGGGCGAAGCGCTGAGGCCAATTCGGCGTCACTTCTTGCGCGACGGTCGAGCCGCGCCGCAAGACAGGACCGGTGTGGCTTACCGACCGCGCCGTGCCACGCTCGCCCGCGACTTCCACCATCACCTCGTAGCCATAACCCGAGTCGCCGCTCCACTCCATAGTGCCGAGCGCGCCGCTGGCGAAGCGCAACTGAACAACGGCGAAACGCGCGCTCCGCGGCTCGTCAGCTTGGGACGGCAGCCACTGCACATAGACCCGGTCAATCTCCTCTCCCATCAGCCAGCGTACCGAGTGGATGTCGTGAATCAGCGAGTTGACCAGCGCATTCTCGATAGTCTTCGGTCCCGTCCACGGGTTGATATGCACGCTGCGGCAATGCAGCGCCCTGCCCAGCTCGCCCGCGCGCAGCATCTCATAGACATCAACATGTGTCCGATCATAAACGCGCATGAAACCTACTTGCGCCAGCCGCCGCCCGGCTGCCAACTCGGCGCGCAGGACCCGCTCGCCATCCGCTGCGGTCGTCGCCATGGGCTTTTCGCAGAGGGCCGGCTTGCCCGCCTCGATACAGGCCATGGTCAACTCGGCGTGGCTGGCATCGGGACTGGCGATGAGCACGGCCTGCACCGCGGGATCGGCGATCAACTCAGCCGCATCGCTGCTGGCTTTTGCGCCACACTCAGCCGCCACTGCTTCAGCCCGAGCGCGATCAATATCCATCACCGCTGCCACCCGCGCGCCCATGGTCCGCCGCGCCAGATTCCCCGCGTGTACCGTCCCGATCATGCCCGCGCCGATCACGCCCACGCCAACAATGTCACTCTTCATTGCTCTGAACCTCCCCGGTTTCCTATCCACAAAATATAAGCCGAGTGTAACCCAGCAGTTCAAGGAAGGTAATGAAGATATAGCAAAATAAACTGGCGGGCAAAAAACCGAAAATATCTGTAAGGCTTGCCCGCTTCTCCCCCAACTACGAAAGAATCGTTGTAGGGGCGACCGGCGGGCTGTGTCTACGCGCGCCTCTTGTGATGACCGCCATAGGGATGGCGGCTCCTCCTCTTTATGATGAGGAGGGGGACCGGGCTGAGGGGCGAATTGCACGAGCGCCGAGTACCGGACAAGCCTTACACACTCTCACAATTAAGAGTGCACTATTTTGTGTGAGCCAAGTTCCATCTTGCGAGCGGCTGTGGTTCGAATTTCGCTATATTCGTTGCAATCGCGAATATACGCTAGAATACCCGCCACTCACTTGGAGAACAGGATCGGCGATGACAGACCGACCAACTGTGATAGCCATCTTTGGCGTGACCGGTGATCTTGCGCGCCGCAAGCTCATCCCCTCGCTCTTCAGCAATTTCATAAAAGGACGCTTGCCCGATCGCCTGCGGATCGTCGGCGTCGGCCGGCGCGAATGGACCGACGCCACGTTGATTGACCACGCCCATCAATCGCTGCTCAACTACGCTGGACCGATCTATGACGAACGCGCCTGGGAATGCTTCCGCGAGACGCTCTCCTACAGCAAGGTCAATCTGCCGCAGCCGGAGACCTACTGCAACCTCAAAGATGACCTGGAGGCATTGGATGGCGGCGCCAGCAATCGCCTTTACTACCTGTCGATCGCGCCGGAATTTTACGCCGATGTCATACGCAACCTCGGCGCGCTCGATATGGCGCGGGAAAATGGCGGCTGGCGGCGCATCGTCATCGAAAAACCTTTCGGCTATAACTTGGAGACAGCCCAGTCGCTGAACCGCGTGCTGCACAAGGTCTTCGATGAATCGCAGGTCTACCGCATCGACCATTACCTCGGCAAGGAAACAGCGCAGAATATCCTCTTCATGCGCTTCGCCAATACCATCTTCGAGCCCGTCTGGAATCGCAGTCATATCAGCAATGTACAGGTGACCGTCGCTGAGACGGTCGATGTCGGCACGCGGGCCGGCTATTACGACGGCTCCGGCGTCATGCGCGACATGGTCCAGAACCACATGCTGCAGTTGCTTTCGCTGATCGCCATGGAGCCGCCCTCAGCTTTCGATGCCGTCGCCCTGCGCAACGAAAAAGTTAAGGTCCTGCAAGCCGCCCGCGCCGTCAAGCTTGAGGATACCGTTCGCGCCCAATACGAAGGTTATCGCCGCGCTGACGGCGTCGCGCCCGATTCATCCACGCCGACTTACGCCGCGCTCAAGCTCTTCATCGATAATTGGCGCTGGAAAGATATTCCCTTTTACCTGCGTTCGGGCAAAGCCATGCGGCAAAAGACGACCCAGGTCAATATCCAGTTCAAGCGCCCGCCCAACAGCATCTTTGAACTGACCGAGCGGGACGACTATGCGCGCAATGTGCTTTCCATCTGCATTCAGCCTGACGAAGGCATGCACTTGACCATCAAAGCGAAAATCCCCGACCAGCAGATCGCGAAGTCAGTCGATATGGAATTGCACTATAAAAACGCCTTCATCGCCGATAATTTGCCGGATGCCTATGAGCGCCTGATCCTCGATGCCATCAACGGCGATGCCCAACTCTTCATCCGCAGCGACGAAATCGAGAGCGCCTGGAAGATTGTCGATCCTGTCATTGAAGGCTGGCGCGCTGATCCCGCCGCGCCGCCCATGCAATGTTACAGTCCCGGCACTTGGGGACCGGCTGCTGCCGACGCGTTGCTCGAACGCGACGAACATGTCTGGCGCATCAGTTGCCTGCACGAGAACGGCTCACCTTGCGACGACATGTAGGGCTTGATTGGTATTATCGGAAAATGCGTGACTTTCTACCCTGTGGGCTGAGGAGCGACGCCTTTCAAAACTGTGTTCTGTCAGCCAACTTTCTGTTCCATTTTGACGAGAAATCGCCAATTCTTCTTGCCTCAACT
>WTGB01000088.1 GCA_011523735.1 Chloroflexota bacterium | reverse complement strand
CTGCTCGCTGAAAAAACTGCCCCGCCTCAGCCCTTGTGCTGAGGGGCGAATTGTGCATATCAAACGCACACTACCGGACAAGCCTTGTAGAGGCGCCCCTGTGAGTCGCCCGCCTCTCCCCGCGAAACCGTGTAGGGGCGACTCTGTGAGTCGCCCGAAAACGCCAAAGAATTCCCGATATTGCTGGCGATATCCTGCTCGCTGAAAAAAACTGCCCCCCTCTCCCCTTGTGAGCTGAGGAGCGGACACCTTTCAAAACTGTGTTCTGTAAGCCAACTTTCTGTTCCATTTTGACGAGAAATCGCCAATTCTTCTTGCCCCAACTCTGCGAAATCCGTAGGGGCGACCTGGTAGGTCGCCCGCAAATCACCATTTTTAGCGCCGACAATAACTGTCCGGCAAACATATCCGCTCCTCAGCCCCTTGTGATGCTCGCCAGTAGCGCAGTGTCTGCGCGCACTAGAGATGGCGAGAAAGGGGCCGGGGGTGAGGGGTAGAAAAGCGACCTACGCGACCTATCAGGCCCTCCGAAAAATAAGAAGGCATGACATTTTCATGCGGCTCAACCTAGACAAGGCTTGCCATAGACAATAAAGTTGATTGCATAAGATGGCTCAAACCGGAATTCGGAGTTCAGTCTATGTCCAATTGGTGGGGCTCGCGCAAGAATGTCTCCGCCCGCCTCGTATGGGAAGTGGAGGCGATGAAAGCCACCTTTGGCAATACTTTCAAATTGGTCGTCCCGCCCTTTGGTGGCTTGCTTTACTGGCAAGGCATGGTCGAAATCAACATGAGCATCCTCGATTCGCCGAATCACAGCCTCAAGCTGGTCTATCCCAAGGAATACCCCAATCGGCCCGCGGAAGCCTATTGCATCAAGCCGCGCATTTACAGCGAGAAACACCAATATGAAGATGGCCAACTCTGCCTGTTTAACCCCAAAGACGGCGAACAGTATGGCTGGAACCCTTCCAAATCAACTGCGGTGACCGTCGGCGGTTGGGCGATTCAATGGCTCTACGCCTATTACACCTGGCGCTCCACCGGCAACTGGCCCGGCATTGAAGAACGCATCAAAGCGAGCACGCCATTGCCCCGCCGTCGGAGGCGCTGATCATGCGGATGCGGGAAGAGCCAGAAATCCTCAAGCTCGTTCATATCGAGTTTGAACATATCAGGAAGCGCTTGCGAGGAATGGCGATGATTTCACGCGGTATCGTACCCAACCTGGTCTTGTCGCAGCGGGCGGTGGAACGCATGCTCTCCGCAGCGAGCCAATATATGGCGGATGAAACCGGCGAGGCAATGGTTGGCTTTATCGTGGAAGACGATACCCCCGAAGGTCTGCCCACTATTTATGTGCTCGATACCATTTCCCCCGATGAAACCGCCGTCCGGCGCTCCCACACCTTTCAGCAGGGCGACGCCTTGCAAGACGAGGTCATCTGGTGGCTGCAAGAGAATTGGTATTTCCATCGCGAGCAGCATCGCGGCACCGATGACCTGCTCGACCGCTTTGATGTCCCGCTGCGCTATCTTGGCGACTGGCACAAACAGCCCGGTTCAATGATTCAGCCGAGCCACGGCGACTTGATGACCGCCCTGTCCTGGCTGGATGATGACGAGTTGGGCATGGATTCCCTGCTCGTGCCCATCGTCACGGTCGGTCACGCGCCGATAATTGGCGAAACTGACCTGGCTGTCAATTACATCACCGTGCCGATGGAAAATGGCACCGATATGCGGGTGGATTGGTGGTACATCCATCGCGATGTCCGCGTGTTTCAGCCCGTCCATCCCAAGGTCGTGCCGGCCGCTGAGCTGCCGCAGATGATGAAATATGGCTGGCATGTCGTCTTGGCGGACCGCTTGTCCAGCGAGACCCTTGCCCTTGTCGATGATGGCTTGCTCGTCCGCACGCTCTTCTACGAATGCGATGGCGAGGTGCCGCTGGAATTTTGTTTCTTTACGATTCGGCAAGGCGCCAGCTTCTTTCTCCTGTTCGTCACCCAGCACGACTATCCACATTCCGCGCCCCGGGCTTTTCAGGCGCCTTTTGTCGCCGGACTGGACTTGATGGACCCGGTCGCCTCATTCCAAAAGCTGTGGGAAGTCGCCGCGCCGATCGCCGATCCGCCGGATTGGCAATGGACCAACGACAAATATCTCATCGATTTTGTCATCGCCATCGAAGTGGATATGGGTTTGCGCCAGCCAGCGTCAGTGAACATTCCAGTCCTTTTGGACGACGATATCACCTTGCTCGGCGCCGATCCCGACTCCGACCGCGATGCTGACTCGGACAGCGGCGATAATCGCCCCGACATGGCCGGCTTCATGGACGAAAAACAGACCGATAATGAGGCACGTTGACATGGCTGACATTTGGGAACGCGTCGAGAGGCTGATCGGCTCAGACAACCTGGGCAAGCTGGCGGAAAAGAAAGTAGCGGTTGTCGGCTTGGGCTCCGGCGGCGGCTTCGTGGCGCTCAGCCTGGCGATGAGCGGTGTCGCCAACTTTGTGCTGGTTGACCATGATCTGCTTGAGCGCGGCAACATCGCCCGTCACATCGCTGATCTGCGCTATGTCGGCCAGAATAAAGCCAGCGCCGTTGCCGATCTCATCCTCAACCGGAATCCGGCTGCGCGCATCGAACTGCGCGAGGGTTTGATTGAAGACCACTGGGATTGCCTGGACGATGTCGATATTCTGGTTGTGGCGGTCGATCATGAACAAGTCAAATACGCCATCAATGAGAAATGCCTGGAAAAACGCCTCAGCGCCTCTTACGCCGGCGTCTATGAACGGGGCGAAGGCGGAGACCATGTCATCATCAAACCCTTTGACGGTCCCTGCTATGCCTGCTGGTCGGAAGCCACCCGCGACGGCGTCATGGTCTCGCTGAATCCGGTCGGCGATCTCGACTACGGCATGATTGATGAAGCCGGCGTCTTGGAAGCGGAACCGGGCTTGTGGGTGAACGTGACCAAAGTCGCCGGTATTCAGGCCGACCTCATTATTAACGAACTGCTGCGCGGAACCAGCGCCTACGAAACGATGCCTGCCAATACGTTGATCGTCGCCAACAACGCTATGGAGATCATTGAAGGGCAGGAGAACGCCCCCCACACTGCCATCTGGATCGAGATCGGACGCGACCCCGATTGCCTCGTCTGTGGCGAGAGGCTGAAACAAGGTGTCAGCATGCTCGTCAAAGAAGACGAGGGCAACATATCCCTTGCCGACCTGGCCGCCTCCGGCCTGACCACCGATATCGAATTCGACGAAGATGAGGATTAGGCGGAGCCCAACTCCCGCCCCCATTGCTTGACGATTTCCTTGAGCGCCTGACGATGTTGCAGGCGTTCTCCTTCGCTGTAGGCGCAGCGATAGAGCAGGCCATCGCCTTGCTCAGGCGCTTGCCCCCCATCATCGTAGTAGATTCTGAAGTTGCTCTGGATGGCGACCCGGTATACGCCGGCATCATAAACCGGCGCGCTGTAGGGCACATGACGCGAGCCGATACTGAGCAAGATTTGGTCATCAGCGTAATGCGCCCAGACCCCATGCAGCGTCAGCGTCTGATAACCGTGATACCCCTTGCGATGCGCCCAAACGACGACGCCCGACCAGGCTGATCCGCGCAGGCTCTTCGGTCCATAACACAGCCATTGTTCGTATTCCCCCCGCGACAGATAAGCCAGGCTGTCGTAAGCGTTGATGCGGTCGAGAGCGCGCTCATGTGGACTCTGCGGCAAGATCTCGCGCCACTTGCTGCCGAAGGGTCGGCGCTCGGCGATCCTTTTGAGGATGTCCTCGTAGCGGTCTTCGTTATTTTCTGCGGGTCCCATCTGCCAATGTCAATTCGAAATCAAGAGTACATCAAGGGACTTATATACCAAAGTGCCAGCAAGCGGGATTAGTCCCGTTTGAATGTGGCTATACCGGGCTTGTCTGACTTGGCGACACTCTGGACTGTCTCGTCGATGTGCAGCTTGGCCGGAGGCGGGTTGTTTCTTGTTTGAGCTTTGCTTCGGCGTCTCTTTTTCTTGCTCACGACCCGTCTCCTATCATGTTTCCGTCTCTCCATTGTATTTTCGTTTCAGATCTAAGTACAGGTGACTGCCGGATGCGAAGGGCATACCTCATCCAGCCTAAGTCAAACTGCTCCAAGCCTTGCCAATCAATTTGACACTCGTCTCAAATCCCCGTAAAGCCACCTCTAACTAGAACGATCAGAGTCAGGATTGCGAATACCACGACGGCGGCTGTCAAAAGGATGGCCGCTATGATCGCTACACGTGAACACGGCTCTTGAGCGGCTTTCCTCTTAGTCTGTTTCAGTCTCTGGCTCCGATCTTTTTCGATGCGCCCGATAAAGTGAGCGGGTTGCGATGCAATCGAAAAGACTATCACATTATAGACCGATAGTCTATGGAATAGCAAATGCTCTTATCCATAGACTAAAGAATGAGAGATTTTGGTGAAGCGCTTGGGCAGGCTATCAGGGAGCGTCGAAAGGAACTAAACTTGTCCCAAGAGGCTTTGAGCTTCAAAGCCGGCTATCACGTTACTTATGTCAGCCAAATTGAGAGGAACGTAAAATCGCCTACTGTGAGGACAATGCTGATCCTGGCAGACGCTTTAGAGATACCGCTGTCTGAATTGATGCTGAGGGCGGAGAGGTTGTATGCTCAGCATGACTGAGGACGGCGGAAAAGAAAGCCCCTAATCAAGCCTCAGCCAGAAACTCGACCACTCTTGCCCGGAACAATTCCGGCTGCTCCATATTCGGCAGATGCCCCGCGTCTGGAATTAGAACTTTGCTCGCCTTTGGCAGATGCTCAACCATATAATCCGCAGCCAGCCGCAAATACGGCAGATCATTCTCGCCGACTGCCGCCAAGACCGGCATAGTTAACTCAGGCAGCCTCTCAGCCGCCGGCTTGTCAAAGGACCTGCGTACATGCTTGCCAATATCCTTGTATTCATGCTCCGTCACCAGGCGCGCCATCTCATAAGCTTTCTGGCGGGCAAGCGCATCGACATCTTCCCTCCCGCGCCCCCTGCCGTCAAACCAAATCTGCATATCCAATTCAGCGACGCGATCCAGCTCTCCCGCCTGAAACGCCGCTTCCGACTGGGCAAACAGCGCATCCGGTCCCTCCACATCAAGCTCAAGCCCCGCCGGACCGCTGCCGACCAGAATCAGCGCCGACACCTTTTCCGGCTCTTCGAGAGCATAATCAATCGCCAGTCCGCCCCCCATGGAACAGCCCATCAAAATTGCCGGCGCGGGGATCTCCAGCGTTTCCAGCAGCGCCGTCAAATCATCCTGAATATTAAACTCTCCTTCGACCGGCAAGCTCTTCCCATAGCCGCGCATGTCGAAGCGCATAACCAAATGACTCTCGGCGAAAGCCTCAAACTCATTATCCCACATGCGGCAATCGGCGATGCCGGCATGGATCATAATGAATGCTGTGCCGCTGCCCGCGATCTCATAATAGAGCCGCGCGCCATTGACCTCCGCATAGCCCGTCTTGATCTTCAGCATAAACCCCTCATTCCAGCGCCACCTTCGCCAACTCGGCGCCCTCGCGCAGCAGCTTCTCATACACAGCATACCGCCGATACACGCGCATCCCCACACGTTCATATAGCGCGACCGCGTTGGTTAAGCTTTCGCTATCCACATCCAAATGCACCTTCTTCTTCCCACGATCCCAAAACATCGCGAAACTATGCTGCAGCATCGCCGTTGCCAGGCCGCGCCGCCGATACGCTCGCCGCACGCCGACTGTATCGACAAAGCCAGCCGAAGGATCGCGATAGTCCTGCGTCAAGCCAAGCAGGCAGCCGACCGCTAGCCCCGTGTCTTCCGCCACCGGGAATATCACCAGCTCCGGGTCGAAGTAGGGGTCATTGTCCAGCCAATGACGGAACAACTCCAGGTCTTTCTCGAAAGGCTGTTCAATGTAACCAAAGTGATCGGAAAAGGCATCGCGCACGACATCGACCAACAGCGGCAGATCCTTTTCATGGCGATAAGGACGCGTCTTGATGCCAGCCGGAAAAGGCGGCGGCACAGGCCGTTCCCTTAGTTCGATTTCCATATCATAGAATGAGCGGCTCTCGCGAAAACCAGCCCTTGCCAAGGCCCCTTCGGCAAAGGCATGTCCCTTGTGCGTGCCACTCCAAAGACTGATGCGCGCATCCGGCGGGCAACGCGCGATGACGCCTTCCGCTTGCTTCTGCCCCCAACCCAGCAACTGGCTTTCAAGCTTGGCTTCCCGGTAAAGGGGATGCACGCCCCAATGGAGACCCGGCCGCACCGGCTTTTCACCCGTCGCCCAGAATGTCGCGTATCCAGCTATCAATCCGTTGTCATCAAAGAAGCCAATCGAGGAACTGCCCAGATCGAAACCGGGCTCTTGCCATTCCAGGAGCGCGCTTTCAGCTTGTATCTTGTCCCCGATGCCGATGTGCTCCGATATCGCGTTGACAGTATCCACATACGCGCTCGCATCGTTCAAGGTCAGTGGTCGGCTTGCAAAGTTTGCATCGGTCATTGAACTGCCTATCCTGCTTTCCGTTGTGTTGTATTAGTGGGCGCATAACGCTGCCGTCCGCCGTCTCCAGCGAACGATCAACTGCTTGGGTCACTTTTCAGCCGCGCGGATTATAGAGGGAAAAAGTCTTGCTTAACAGTGTTGGGCTTTTGCGTTATGATGACGCCGTTTTCACCGCATTTCCGGAGTTGCGTTTGAATGAATAAAACCACCAAGACCTTTACTTATATCATCGGGATCATCATGACGATCGCCATGGTCGGCAGTTTGATCCTTCCGATGTTGACAGGAAATATCGGCCAGGCTGACATCGAAGCGGAAGCCGCCCCGACCCCATTTCCTGAGCCGACCCTGCCCGCTCCCCCCGATATTTCAGCCATCAATTTTGACAGCAAATATCTTCACAGTTCAGGGCTGTTCACTGTCACTGCCCCGACCGGCTGGATCGCTGGCAGCGGCAGCAACACCCCGGACGAACTGCGCGCCAGCCTGACCAACAGCGCGTATATGAGTCTTGTGGAAGTGCGCATCAGCAAAAACCACGCGGGCATTGCCGACCTCGACGCCCTCAGCGCTTTCCTCGATAAAACCTGGCTCAACCATACCTGGAGCGGCTATTCCCGCTGGCACGAAACCAGCCGAAAGACAACCGAAGACGGCAAAGTGCAAATCGACTTTAACCTGTCGCGCGGAAGATCTCACATGATCGCCCGGCAGGAATCCTGGATTGAAGCGGGAGATATCTACACCGTTCGCGTCGTCATGGCGGAGAACGCGCCGCGGGAACTCAAATTCATCTTGCAAGGCGTCGCTGACGGCATCGAGCGCCTGCCCATGTATGCCGATGCGCCCTTTGGCTGGGAGGCCTATTTTGACAATCTTGACAAGCATATCCTGCGTTATCCCTCGGATTGGGAGGTGACGGACGCCGCCCCCGGTCTGCCGGCGACGATCATCGGCGATGACTTGACGCTGGCGGTAGCCACCTTCGATGTCGCGATCAGCAGCGAAGAAGACGCCAGCGATTGGATCGAAGAACAGCGCAGCGGCATCAAAGCCCGCTCGGTTGAAGCGGTGCAGGTCGCCGGAGCCCCGGGCTACAAGGTCTCTTATCGCTACCGGACGCTCGACGGCGAAGTGGAAAGCGGCTTGCTCATCATGCTCAATGGCACGGACAATCGCCTGCATGTCGCCAACTTGCGGATGCGCAACCTCAATGAAAACCTGCTCTCGGTCCAGCAATCCGAGTTTCCCTGGCTCGCCGTCATCGACACTTTCCAACTGGTGCCGGAACTTGCGGTAGATTTGCAGTAAGACGATTTTCTTCTTCGCCCGCCCGGCCTCGGTCCTGCCGGGCGGCTGCTCTCCACCCCCGTGTCCGCACTGAAGAAAGCGATGCCTTCCTTGCAAGAAATCCGCCAAAATCTGTGGCTATACGAGGCAACAGTGTCTGGCGTCTCGGTCCGCGGCGCTCTCATTATCGGCGAACGCTTCGCGGCCGTCTGGGACAGCCTGGCGCACCCCTCCGATGTCGCCGCTGTCTCCTCGATGTTGGCGGATAAACCCTTCCATCTAATCTACAGCCACGCCGATTGGGATCATTGCTGGGGTACGGCGGGCTTCACGCGCGCCCCTGTCGATATCGTCGCCCATGCCGAATGCCGGCGTCGATTCGACGATGATGTGCCGGAGACCTTAAACCGTATGCGCCTGGAACAATTGGGAAGATGGGATGCGCTGCGCCTCGTCCCCCCAAACCTCAGTTTCAGCAAGTCCCTGACGCTGGACCTCGGTGGGCTCAGCCTGGAATTGCATCATCTGCCCGGCCATACCCGCGATTGCATAGTCGGCTGGATACCCGAATGGGGCCTGCTTCTGGGCGGCGATACCTTCGAGACGCCGCTGCCGGTCGTCAATGACGCTGAACTTCTTGACGACTGGCTGGCTGCATTGGAGACCTGGGCGGAGCGGGACGACCTCGTGCAAACCATCCCCTCGCACGGCTCTTATGAAGGGCGCGCTGCCCTTGACCGCACCATCGCCTATCTGCGCGCTTTGACTGGCGACCGACGCTTCGACCTGCCAGCGGAACTGGCTTCGTTTTACGCCGAAACTCATCAGAAAAATTTGCAGCTTGTCGCCGGCGGACCCGAAGCAGATGAGTGAGATTCTGCCCGATCAGCTCGACTATGGGCTGGTTCTGGTCTTCTGCGGCACAGCCGCCAGCGAAGTTTCGGCCCGCGCCGGCGCCTATTACGCCAACCCCAGCAACGCATTCTGGCAGGCGCTATGGGAGACGGGAATCACGCCACGTCTCTACTGTCCCAATGAATTTCCCGCCCTGCTTGACTTGAAAATCGGCTTGACCGATGTAGCGAAATCCGCCGCTGGCAACGACAGCCAGTTGCGCCCCAGCGACTTTCAACCGGATCAACTGAGCCAAAAGATCGCCCATTTTCAACCGCAGATTGTCGCCTTCACCAGCAAAACCGCCTGGCGCGCTTGGAATCAACTGCCAACTGCCAAGCCCGTCGCCTATGGCTGGCAAGATGCTCGCCTGGGCAAGACTCGCTTCTTTGTGCTGCCCTCGCCCTCCGGCGCCGCCCGCTGCTACTGGAATATCGACCTGTGGCGCGAACTCGCAGATGACTATGCTCGCCGTATTGATTTGCTATAGGATTCGCAATGCGCGTTTGCCGCAATAGAAATCTGCGCGCCCTCGGCATAAAATTCGTCCAATTTAGTCATTTGTAGGGACGACCGGCGGCCTAGTGGGTGTCTACGCGCCACTAGATATGAGAAGAAGAATGACTCTAGTTGCACATCAACACATTCTGCACACATTTTTACAAACTTCGACATAACTTACCGGCCGCTTGCTAGGCGCTCCCCCTCTCCCCTTGTGGGAGAGGGGGCCGGGGGGTGAGGGGTGTATCGCGACCGGCGACTGACCGCAGCGGCTACCCTTGAATGACCAGCACCTGCCCGCTGACGGAGCGCGCCGCCTCCGAACACAGGAATAGCGCCGCGCCGCCAATATCCGCCGGACCCTCATAAATATCCAAATCCGCTTCGGGGGGCAGACTCCAATCTTCCTTATTCTGCCCCGCTGCGATGCCATTCACGCGAATCCCCTGAGGCGCCAATTCGCGCGCGGCTTGCCGTGTCATAGCGACAAGACCAGCCTTTCCCGCCAAATAGCCAATGCCAGCCGGGATCGTCGAATGCAGCGCTTCAGTTGCGATTAAATTGATAATCCGGCCCCCGCCTTCATCAGCCATCACCCGCGCCGCCAGTTGCAAACAAAAAAATGCCCCGGTGATATTCACCTCGAGTTGCCGACGCCAATTCCATTCGTCAATTCCAAGCAAAGGCTCAGGATGAAAGACCTCCGCCGCATTCACCAGGATGTCTAATCCGCCGAATGCCTCCCGTGTCTGCTCGATCATATTCGCCGCCTGAAAGCGATTGGACACATCCGCATGCAGCGCTATGGCGCGGCCGCCGCCAGCTTCAATCTGCTCGACGAGAGACTCTGCCCGCTCGATATTGATGTCGCTGACGGAAACCGACGCGCCGCTCCCGGCCAATGCCAGAGCGATCGCCCGCCCATGACCGCTGCCAGCGCCCGTCACAAGCGCATTCTGACCGCTTAGATCGACATCGAAACTGGACAAGACCACAGAAGTAAAACCAAGTTAGTCATGTAAATAATCAATTACGGTGACTTGACAATGATGACAGGGATAAAATCACTAGAATCACACATATTTGAACAGATAATATTATCCTCTATCAGTGCGCTCCCCCTCTCGAAGTGCTGTGTCGGCGGTCTGTGTCGGCGGTCTGTGTCTACGCGACCTACGCGACCTACGCGCACCCCTTGTGGGCTGAGGAGCGGACACCTTTCAAAACTGTGTTCTGTAAGCCAACTTTCTGTTCCATTTTGACGAGAAATCGCCAATTCTTCTTGCCTCAACTCTGCGAAATCCGTAGGGGCGCCCCTGTGCATCGCCCACAAATCCCAAACCCGTGCCAAGCGTCACCCCCTCTCCCCCTGTGGGAGAGGGGGCCGGGGGGTGAGGGGTGAATTGTGAGTCGCCCGCAAATCACCATATGTAGCGCCGACAATAACTGTCCGGCAAACATGGCCGCTCCTCAGCCCCTTGTGGGTGAGGGGGTTAGACCCAATCTGTCCCGAATTCACGCCAGTACCCGACAAGCCTTGGAAAGAGGACATCTCCGTATTTTCATTACGTACTTGGTACTACTGACTGCAAAAATACCGCCCAAAACCGGAACGGATTAAAATGGAATGTCGTCAATGGACGCCGGCGCATCCGGATAGTTTGACGCCCGGTCGCCCCGCTGCTGGCTCTGCTGTCCCCCGCCTCGCTGACCGCCGCCGCGTTGCTGGCCGCCCCCTTGCCAGCCGCCGCCACCCTGGTCGCCATCGCCGCGTCCGCCGAGGAAACGCACCTCTCGCGCTCTCAAGTCAAGTGAAGCGGCTGCTTCGCCATTGTTGTTTATATATGATCTTGCAGACACGGTTCCAGTCACCAGAACTCTACGACCTCTCGCAAGGTACGTGTTGCAGTTCTCAGCCTGCGGTCCCCAAACCGAAACGCTATACCAAGTTGTCTTTTCCCGCTGTTCCCCTGATTGCCGGTCGCGCCAACGTTCGCTCACCGCCACGCTAAAGTTGCAAACGGGGTCCCCGCTCTGCATATACCGAAGTTCAGGGTCGCGCCCCAAGTTGCCCACAACAATTGTCTGATGCCAAGTCATTTTGATCTGCTCCCGATAATCGCCTAATTCTGTTTCAGGTCCTCAAGTTTATCCAACAGTACGCTGCGCACAATCGCCGGGTCGCCCTTGCCCCGCAACTCGCCCATAATCCGGCCAAATATCGCGTTGAGTATTTTATCGTTGCCCGCCAGATAACGCTGCGCCATGTCGGCGTTGGCATTAAGTACCTGGTCAACTTTCTCGCCGATCAAGTTAGCGTCCGATACTTGCGCCAGTCCCCGCTCATCGACAATTGTACGCGCTTGCTTGCCCGTTTCCCACATCGCGGGCAGCACTTGCTTTCGCGCCGTACTTTGATTGATGACGCCCTCTTGCACGAGCGAGAGCAAACCGGCGAAAGCGCTCGCGCTTATCGGGATGCTTTCTATATCTTCCCGTTCGATCTCTTTGCGCTTCATCAAGCGGAACAACTCTGTACTAAGCCAATTGGCGGCTGTCTTGGCCTCCGCCCCGCATTCGATGAGCGCTTCATAAAAGCTGGCAACCGCGCGTTCCGCGGTGAGCACAGCGGCGTCCACAGCGCTAAGCCCATAGTCCTCTACAAATGTCTCCTGCAATTCGTCCGGCAGGGCGGGCAGCTTGGCTCTAATCTCTTCCACCCACTCCCGGCTCACTTCCACAATCGGCAAGTCGGGCTCCGGAAAATAGCGATATTCATCGGCCCGCTCTTTATAGCGCTGCACGGTTATCCGCTGCGCGCTTTCATCCCAGCCGAGCGTGGCCGGCTTGACTGTCTCGCCACTGCGATACAGCTTGATCTGACGCTGAACTTCATATTCAATCGCCTTGACCATATTGCGGATGCTGTTGAGGTTCTTGATCTCGGTGCGTTCTCGCAGCTCCCTGTCCGTCCCATGCCTCACGCTGACATTCGCCTCGAAGCGCAAGATCCCCTTGGACATGTCGCCGCTGTTGACGCCCAGATAGCGCAGGATTGACCGCAGCTTCCGCGCATAGCGAGCCGCTTCCTCCGCGCTGCTGATATCCGGCTCGGAAACGATCTCCAATAAAGGCACGCCAGCGCGATTGTAATCCACCAGACTGCCGCCCATGACATGGCTCAGCTTGCCCGTGTCCTCTTCCATATGCGCCCGCCGCACGCGAATGTCTTTGCTGGACCCATCCTCAAGCTCAATACTGACGTAGCCATTGATAGCCAGCGGACGGTCATATTGGCTGATTTGGTAACCTTTGGGCAAATCGGGATAAAAATAATTCTTCCGCGCGAATTGATTGATCGGCGGTATCTCGCAATTCAATGCCAAGCCGACCATGATGCCATATTCCATCGCCTGCATATTGATGACGGGCAGCGTGCCCGGCATGCCCAGCGACAAAGGATCCACAGCCGAGTTCGGCGCCGCCTCGACGCTGTCCACCACCGGACAACCGCTGAACATCTTGCTGGAAGTTTCTAACTCGGCGTGGACTTCCAAGCCCACGACCGTCTTCCATGCGCTCATCTTTGCTTCCCAAAGCCAAACACAAACACAAGCACTAATGTAGTGCAAAACCCGCCAGGCGCAAGGGTATGCTGCTTAGGTACAGCGCAATCGCTTCAAATGGAAATCGCGCCCCTCCCCGCGAAATCCGTAGGGGCGATTCTGTGAATCGCCCGAAAATGTAAACCAAAAACCCGCGGACGACCGGCGGTCTGTGTCTACGCGACCTATCAGGCCCCCTCCCCGCAAATCACCATTTTAAGCGCCGACAATTACTGTCCGGCAAACATGTCCCCCCTCTCCCCTTGTGGGAGAGGGGCCGGGGGTGAGGGGTAGAAACGCGACCGTCGCGCACACTACTGATCAAGCCTTGTACGGGCGACTGACGGTCTGTGCCTACCCGACCTACGCGCCCTATCAGGTCGCCCGAAAAACCCCAAGAAAGCACAAAATATACGACGATATCCTGCCCGGTAAAAACTGTCCTGTCCCCAGCCCCATGCAATTCGAAGAGACGCAGTATTACACAAATTCAGTGTCTGCCAAAACGGGGCAAGATCAGCCCCTCTCCCCTTGTGGGAGAGGGGTTTGGGGTGAGGGGTAGAAAAGCGACCGGCGCGGCGCCCACTTGCAGCAAACCCCGTTTCATCAGAAAACGCTCCAACCGGTCGAGCGCCGCCTGGATATTCGCCTCGCTTGTGGCATAACTCGCGCGCGCAAAACCCCGTCCGCTCTCGCCGAAGGCGCTGCCAGGTATCAAAGCCAGCCGCTCTTCCAGCAATAATTCTTCGCAGAACTGCTCATCGTCCATGCCTGTGATCGCAATACTGGGGAAGGCGTAAAAGGCGCCCCGCGGCTCAAAACAGGTCAATCCAAGCCGGTTGAATCCATCCACGATCAGCCGCCGCCGCTTGTCATATTCAAGCCGCATCGCCTCAATATCATCTTCGCCGCAGCGTATCGCCTCCAGCGCCGCCGCCTGCCCCATAGTCGGCGCCGACATAATCAGATACTGATGAATCTTGTACATCGCTTCAGTGAAGGCTCGCGGCGCGGTCACATAGCCGATGCGCCAACCGGTCATCGCATAAGACTTGCTCATGCCGCTCAGGACGATCGTCCGCTCGAACATATTCGGCAAAGTAGCAAAATTTATGTGCTCCAAGCCATATACCAGCCGCTCATAGATCTCATCCGAGATAACCACCAGATCGTGCCGTTCAGCCGCGTCGGCAACTTGCAAAAGATGCTCAAGCGTCAGCGCCGCGCCCGTCGGATTGCTGGGGTAGCTGAGCAAGATCGCCTTGGTCCGAGCGGTGATCCGCTCTTCCAGCGCCGCGCCCGTCACCTGGAAGTCATCCTCGACGGCGGTAGGCACCATGACAGGCACGCCGCCCGCCGTTTCAACCAGCGCCGGATTCGCAACGAAACAGGGTTCCACGACCAGCACTTCATCGCCCGGATCGAGCAAGATCTTCAGCGCCAGATAAAGCGCCTCGCTTACCCCCACCGTGACGAGCACCTCGTCTTCCGCCGCATACCGCAAGCCGTATCGGCTCTCGATATGATCCGCTATCGCCGCGCGTAATTCATAAACCCCCGCGTTTGAGGTATAACCAGTATGACCATCGCGCAGGCTCTGCAGGCCCGCATCCAGGATATGCGCGGGCGTGACGAAGTTCGGCTCGCCAATCCCGAGCGTCACTACATCGTCCATCGTCGCCGCGATGTCAAAATAACGGCGGATGCCCGATGGACGCAAGCTCTGTACGCTCTTGGAAAGATAAGGACTCATGAATTTCTGCTCTCCTTTTTGTAACGAACTCCCTTGCTCATGGGAGGAGAAGACTTGTTACTTTCTGTCAGCGCGACAGTTCTTATCGCTGCCGCCGAGCAGCTTACGATGAGACCCGACAGTTTATATCATCTTTCAGCACCGGGGTCATCACACAGCTATTTTCAAGTGTGCCCATGTTTTTGCTACACTATGTACAATAATTCCTGCGCTAGAACCTTGGAATAGCATATCCTTAATTCAAGATGTAGGAATACATCCGCCAGGCTAGCGAGAAAGGAAAAGACATGACGCTGCCAAGTTTGCTGAACTGGGAAGGCACGCGCGCTGCCTTGCATCAAGTCGCTCTCGTCCTTGGCGCTCTGCGCGTCGCCTGCTCTGATCCCCTGCCCAACGATCTGCACTTCAGCCTGGACTTGACCGCTGCCGGCTTCTCCACCACGACACTGTCTTGCGGCGCTATGCTCGAGTTCAACCTCAACACGCTGCGTCTTAACTTAACTCGTTCTAAGAAAATCGTATTTGCGCTTGATGTTCACGGACATTCGCAGATTTCACTTGCCGAGAAACTGCGAACCGCTTTTGCCGACTGCCCTTGCTCAATCGCGCCGTCTATGAAACATATCACGGGCAGCGAGACGCTCGCGATCGATCCCGCGCTGGCTGTGGACTGCTTGATCGCCTTCAACGCCTTGTACACCGCCTTGGCTCGCTTTCGGGCGAAACTGAACGGCTTCATGACGCCGCTGGTTCTATGGCCCCACCACTTCGATACCGCCTTCATTTGCTTTCCTACCGAGCAGACCAACGAGCGCAGCGACCCGCAGATCGCCTTTGGCTTCGCGCCCTTCAGCCCGGGCTTGGAGCGACCATACATCTATGCCTACGCCTGGTCACAACCTGCCGGCTACCTTGAACTGCCCTTGGATCCGCCGGCTCTAGCGCTCACCGAAAGCTATACCGGCTTGTACGCCGCCTACGACGACCTGCGAGAAGCGCAGGACTTCAACTCGGTTATAGAGTCCATGCTGCTTCACTACCACCGGGCCGCAGTTGCAAAGCTCGCTCAGCTATGATCGTAGGGCACGTCGTTTCCCGCGCGCTGCGACCGCCTGACGAGATTGCCGTATATAAAGTTAGAAACTGACCGCGCAGTTGCCTTCCGGCAGGCAACCCTGCGCAGCCGCCGCTCAGCTCACTGAGATTTTCGCCTCTACAGACGCTGAATAGAACTTGGCAAAGGCGGCGTCTATCGTCTAAACTATAGAACGTAGTCCTAAGCGCCGTGAAAACCAGATCTATCTACGGTGGCTTGTAATTCGGCGTCACAATAGAGGTAGGGCATGAGCGACGAAAACAGAAATCGCAGCGAAGATAATGACGAAAACCTGAACGGTCCATCGAACGAAGATATGGGTGATCGCCTGGAGCGCTTGGGTGGCGAACCGGCTCCAGCCATCACACCCGAAGAGTTTGAACGACTGCAAAAGGCCGGACAGGTTCATATCGATTCCCGCGGCCGAGTGCGCACCGCGCGCCGCAGTGGCGCAGAAGCCGGCGTTTCCCTGCGCAAACGCAGAGCCTGGTATGCCAGAGGCTGACCTCGAACAGCTGCAGCGCGACCTGGTCGAAGAACTTAAACGTAATCAGGTACTCGCAGATGCTGGCGTGGCGATGGCTTTTTCCGCTATCCCGCGCCATTTGTTTTTGCCCCGTGTCGACCCGCAGGCTGTCTACCGCGATCAAGCCATAACACTGAAAACCGGTTCCCAAGGCGAGACCATCAGCTCCGCCAGTCAACCGACCATGATGGCCATCATGCTCGAGCAGCTTGCCCTCAGCCCCGGCCTGAACGTGCTGGAAATCGGCACAGCCACCGGCTTCAACGCCGCCCTGATCAAATACATTGTCGGCGATAGCGGACGCGTCACCACGCTGGAAATCGACCATGACCTCAGCGAGCGCGCCCAAGACAACCTCCACGCGGCCCGCATGTCCGATGTCCACGTGGTCAATCGCGATGCCGCCAGCGGTTATGAGCCCCGCGCGCAATACGACCGCATCATCGCCACTGCCGGGCTTTGGGATGTCCCGATAAACTGGCTGCGGCAACTGCGCGAAGAAGGAAAACTGGTTGTCCCGATCTGGCTTGACGGCCTGCAAGTCAGCGCCGCCTTCACCAAAGGGCGAGACGGCACCCTGCTCAGCAACGACAATCGAGCCTGCGCCTTCGTCTATTTGCAAGGCTTGGCTGCTGGACCGCAGCTGCGCAAGCGCGTCGGCAGCAGCTCCCTCGAGATCCTGGCCGACGATATCGACAAAATCGATACCGCTGCCCTGCACCTGTTGTTCTCAGAAGATCAGGATATTCATCGCCTCGGCATAAACGTCAAGCCCGAAGACTTTTGGTTCGGCTTCCAACTGCACCTGATGTTGCACGAGCCCCCGCGCTACGTTTTCGCTGTCTACGCGATTCCCGATGGTGAAACCTACTACGGCCTGGAAGGCAATGGCATCCTCTTGTTCACGCCCGGCAGCGTCGCCTGCGCGCCTTATGCTGGCGGCGGTTTGGTGCATAGCTTCGGCGGTTCCGCGTCATTTATGAAAATGCAAAGCCTTTTCGATAGCTGGCGCTCAAGCAACACCGCCCTGCTTGATCGACTGCGCTTGCGGCTCATTCCAAAGGCGCTGGGCTTGCCAGCCGACCGAAACGGCAAATTCTTCCCGCGCAAAGACCACTGCTTGCAGGTTTGGCTGGATTGATCACTTTCGAGCATCTCCGTCAGGCGCTCGTGCTGCCGGATTTCGATTCCGCCCGGGCGCAACAGCCCATGGCGCCGGCCCCGCGCGGCTGGCAAAAGCGCGCTGCTCCGCCGAAGTCCGCCGCCGTTATGCTTCTCGTTTACCAGTCGGAAGATCGCCGGCTTCATATCGTCTTGACCTTGCGCAACGCCGATTTGCGCGGTCACAGCGGGCAAGTCAGCTTCCCCGGCGGCCAACGCGACCCGCAAGATCTCTCCCTCAGGCACACCGCCCGGCGCGAAACCTGCGAGGAAATCGGCGTCTGCGGCGCTGCGGTTTTTATACTCGGCGAGTTGCCGCGCTTCTACATCCCGGCTTCGCATTATGATGTTTCTCCTGTTGTCGCTGGCCATATCGGCCTCCCCGCTTTTGCGCTTAATCCCGAAGAAGTCGCCGCCGTATTCAGCCTGTCCCTGGAAGACTTGCTGCAAACGCGCTTCAAACGCGTCGAGCAGCGCCTGATCTGCGGCTATGATGTTCGCGTTCCCTATTACGATGTGCAGGGGCATAAGGTCTGGGGCGCCACCGCCATGCTGCTTAGCGAAGTGGAAGAACGGCTGCGCCAGGTATTGCCTCGCGATGTCATCTTGAGATTGGAGTAGCTATGGACTGGTTTGCCGCCGCGCTGCTTTCCGCTGTCGGCTTGTCCGCGCAGGCTCTGGTTTACCAACGTCTGCAAAAGCATCATTACCCGATTAACACCTACATGACCTGGGCTTGGCTGGGCGCGACAGCCGTCCTGGCCGCGCTGTACTTGCGCCCCGAGCACATCGACGCCATCGCCCGCAACATCTTGCCTCTCCTGCTTTCCGGCCTGTCCAGCATGGCTGGCAATTACGCCTATAACCGCGCCATCCGCCTGCAGGGCAATATCGGCTATGTCGAAGCGATCATGGCTTGGCGCTTGATCATCACCTACATCTACTCGCTCCTTCTCTTGGGCGCGGTCTTTGAACCACTGCGCCTGGCCGGCATGATCTTGATCATCGCCGGCGTGCTGGCTGTCTCCGGCGCTTGGCGCATGAAAACAAAAGACCTGAAAATTGCCTGGTTGAGCTGGGCGCTGCTGGGCGGTTTCTTCTTTGCCCTGCTGTCAATATTCGCGCGCTTCGCCAACGACGATGGCCTCAGCGGCGAAGTCTCGATAATTATCGTCTTGCTGGTCGCGGGCATCGGCTTCCTCGGCGCCGCCATCGCTGAAAAATCGTCTCTCAAAATCAAGTTTTCCCACATCCACCTCATAATCGCCGTAATCATTTGCGCCGTCGTCGGCAATGCCGCGCAATTCGTCTCTTACGCCAAATCCCCCAATCTCGCCTACGCCATCGCCGTCGACAACTCCCGAATCATCATATTGTTCCTGGTCGGCATTATGATGTTCAGCCAAAGCTGGAGCCGCGCCAAAGCCATCGGCATCGCGCTGACCTTCGCCGGCATCCTCCTGCTCGCCTAACCCCACCCCTCCTCACGAAACCCGTAGGGGCGAGGCGGTGACTCGCCCACCCACATGCGAAACCCGTAGGGGCGAGGCGGTGACTCGCCCACCCACATGCGAAACCCGTAGGGGCGAGGCGGTGACTCGCCCACCATCACACAAACCCGTAGGGGCGAGGCGGTGACTCGCCCCCTCCACACCAAAACATCCCCAAA
>WTGB01000056.1 GCA_011523735.1 Chloroflexota bacterium | reverse complement strand
GGAGGCCAGCATGCCATCGGCGGTAACGCGCCCTTCGCGCTGCGCGACCGCATCGTCGACATTCCGCCGCCAGTTTTCCAGCTCCTCGGGCGTTAAAAAGTCTTCAATGATGATGTAGCCGTTCTCCTGATAAAAGTCGATCTGTTCCCGGGTCAGGTCAGTGTTCATTTGATCGGCCCTCCATTTCTTTTGAATCGTTTTCGCAGAGCATATCCTGCAACTCATCCGGGGACAAGTACCTTACACTTATGAACCTCAATTTTTCGCCGTCCAAGCCCATCCCGGGGCCTTAGGCCACATCAGTACCCCCGCCTCACGGTGGGGGACAAGACAGGTTTTTCAACCTCACCCCCCAGCCCCCCTCCCGCCATCTCTATGGCGGGCATCCGAGGCTTCAGGGAGGGGGAGCAATACCTGGCGGGTCGCAAGGTATTTTGCGAGGGCGGCGGCATTGTCGCGCGTGAGTCTACAAGGTTTCACATAAATCTTGGCTGTATGGGTCATACGGTGGCTGACCCGTCGCCATAGCGGCCAAAGTTTGCAATCCCCCCCTGCACGATATACTCACAATCGGAAGATATTTCCAAAAAAAGGTATTGAGAGGAAGAAGACTTATGTTTTCACAATCCAGGAATCGCTCCATTTTGGCAGTGATCGTTCTTGCAGCGCTTGTGCTGGCGCTGACGGCGACCGTCGGAGCGCAAGAAGACACCCGCGGCATATTGCGGCATTTGAAGGCCGGCACTACGCCCGCCAGCAACCTCGATCCTCATGGACCGAATGCAGAAGGACTCGTCCTGCAGTATGTCTGGAATCAGCTGACTCGCTTGGACACGGGCGCGACCTACGTCGTCCCCGACTTGGCTTCATCCTGGGAATCGGACGAAACGGGCCAGGTGTGGACCTTCCATCTCGAACAGGGTGTGAAGTTTCATGACGGGTCGGATTTCACTTCGGCCGACGCGCTTTACAGCATTCGGCGTGTCTTGGACCCGGACACGGGCTCGCCTGTCAGAGACAAATACCTGATCATCGACGAGGAGAATATGTCGGCGCCAGACGACTACACCATCGTGATCCCGCTGCATCAGGTTGATGTTGAATTCCCCCTCAGAGTGTCGGAAAAGCGCTTGGTAATGATCCCTGAAGGCAGTGGCGACACCATTGCCGAAACCGGCATCGGCACTGACGCCTTCTATGTCGTGGAGCAGAATCCCGTCGGGCTGACGGTGTTGGCGGCTTTCGACGATTACTGGGAGGGACCGCCAGGGTTGGCCGGCATTGAACTCCACCACGTCTCTGGCTCAGCTGGCATTGCTCAGGCGCTGCTCACGGATCAACTTGATTACGTGGGAATCGGTCAGATTAAGGCTGAGAATTTCGCCCTATTCGAGGGGAACGATGATTTCACCTTCCTGATTCAGGACTCTGGCGGTTTTACCCAGATTGCGATGGATGTCACGCAGCCGCCCTTCGATGACCTGCGCGTGGTCCAGGCATTCAAGCTGGCTCAGGATCGCCAGGAGACGCTTGAGGTGGTCTATGCCGGACAAGGCGACATCGCCTGTGATACCTCCGTCTGGAAGAAAGACCCCTATTTCCTTGAGCAGGATTGTTCGCGGGATGTCGAGAGAGCGGTGGAACTGTTGGCTGAAGCGGGTTACCCGGACGGAATAGATGTTGTGCTGACGGTTGGCGATGTCTATCCCACGGTGATCCCGCTGGCTGTCGCCTACAAGGAACAAGCGGCCGAAGCCGGCATCCGGATCGAGATCAACCAAGTGCCGGCCGACACCTACTACCCCGATCATTTTGGCAAGAACGCTTTCTACATTGATTGGTGGGGCCAGCGCCAGGCGTCATCCGGGATGAAAGAGCTCTTTGGCTGCGGGTCGGGCAACAACATGTCCAAATGGTGCAGCGAGGAATTCGAACAGCTGCTGATCGACGCGGGCGCCGAGCTTGACTTTGACAAGCGCAAGGAGCTTTTGGGGCAGGCTCAGGTATTGGTCGCGCAAGAGAGCGGCACGATGAACCCGGTCTTCTTCACCGCCGTTGACGTATTCCGTTCCCGCGTCAAGGGCGTGACCAGAAACTTCACCGAGTACATCCATCTCTTCTATATCGAGGAGGACTAGAACCAGCGTTTGCTGGGCTAGTCCCCATTTCGCATGCCCTTCGCCCCCAAGCACGCAAGTGGGGGTGAGGGGCCTCTAAGCCTCCCTTTGCCGGCTGTGGATTTATCACTAGATGGCTGGCAAGGGGAGGTTTCCGAATGGTATAGTACTGCCAAGTTAGTCATGCGAAAAAGTGATTGGAAATCTGTAGCAAGAGTGGGCGAGCCACCGGCTCGCCCCTACATCATTTCGATTATTGGGCAGTTTCTATCATACCGCAGGCATTGTCGAAACTTACTTGGAATTACTAAGGTATTGGCGCGATGCTAAAGCTCATAGTTCAGCGCTTATTATTCTCGGTCATCACGCTGACAATCGTCGCCATAGTCGTCTTTGCGATGACCGACCTTTTGCCGGGTGACTGGGCGACAGCCTACTTTGGCAAGTGGGCGACGCCAGAAGGTTTGGCCGCCATGCGGGAAGAGTACGGCCTCAATCGTCCGGCGACGGAGCGCTTTGCCGAATGGGTCGGCGATGCCCTGCGCGGTGATTTCGGCGACTCGCTGACGCGCAAAAAGCCAGTTGTCGAGTTAATCCGCTTTCGGCTGCGCAATTCCTTGCTCTTGGGCGGGCTGGCTTCACTGGTCACCATACCTTTGGCGACCCTGTTGGGCATCGCCGCTGGCTTAAGGCGCGACCGAGCGGCGGATGCAATTATCTCGACCGGTTCGATCGTGGGCATGAGCACGCCGGAATTTGTAATCGGCACCTTGCTCATCTGGGCTCTGAGCGTTGGCTTGGGGCTCTTTCCCTCGATGACCCTGGGCAACCCGGACGCGCCGATCGCGGATTTGCTGCCCAACGTCGTGATGCCAACCATGACCCTGACGATTGCCTCGACCGCGTATCTCTTGCGCATGGTTCGCACGATCACGATCAACGTGCTGACCAGCGAGTATGTCGAAA
>WTGB01000072.1 GCA_011523735.1 Chloroflexota bacterium | reverse complement strand
GATGGCGATTGTGACGCCGGTCTTCTCTTACCTCGAACCGCTAACTCGCGTCGTGCGCCACCTGGGTCTAGCCAACTCACGCACGGCAGTGATTCTGACAACAACGGCCACCTTCCTACCGGTGCCAACCCTGCTTATGCGATCGTTTTTTCTGACGTTGCCGGAAGAGCTCGGCGACGCCGGTCGAGTCGAAGGCGCCAGCGAGTGGGGCGTCTTCCGCCATATAATGGTGCCACTGGCTCGTTCCGGTGTGCTCACCGTGCTTATCTTCGCTTTCCTTTGGAGCTGGAACGATCTGCTGCTGCCAGCTGTCTTTCTCCAGTCGCCCGACAAGTACACCATCGCCTATGCCATCACCACGCTCAAGCCCGCCGGTTTTCGTCAAGATCACGTCACCATGTTCGCCGCTTCGATTATTTCGACTGGTCCCATGATCGTCGTCTATCTGCTACTTATGCGCCGCTTCATTGCGGGACTGACCGTTGGCGGCTTGCGCGGTTAATCCTGGCGATCCACGGCTGCCGTTGAGCAAAAGTCAATGACTTACCGAATGATCCAGATCGGGCTCGGCTCCATGGGACGAGACTGGTGCGAAACCGCACTGCCGCCGAACATCGAAGAGGGCTTGGTCGAGGTCGTCGCCGCAGTTGATATCAACCCCGCAGCCTTGCAAGTAGCGCAAGATACGCTTGGCTTGCCGGCTGAAAAGTGCTACACCAACTTGAAAAAGGCCTTGGCCGAGAACCCGGCCGATTTCTGTTCGATTGTAGTAACGCCGGCTCATCACGAAGCAGTTGTCGATGCGGCTTTATCGCACGATCTGCATATCCTCTCCGAAAAGCCGATTGCCGATTCTTTGGCCGCTTCCGTGCGCATCGCCAATAAAGTCAAGCGTGCCGGCGTCAAGATGGGCGTGACGATGAGCCATCGCTTCGACCAAGATAAGACGAGCCTGCGCCAGGAGTTGCGCTCGGGGCGCTACGGGACATTGGACTACCTGATCTGCCACCTCACCTCCGACCTGCGAAAACATGGCAGCTGGGGCATGTTTCGACACGAGATTCCCGATCCACTGATGATCGAGGGCGCGGTGCATCAACTCGATATCCTCGCCGACCTGGCTGGCGCAAAATGTGATACGCTCTACGCGCAGACGTGGAATCCGCCCTGGGGCGAATATGTCGGCGATTCGCAGGCGCTGGTCACGATGGTCTTTGAGAATGGCGGCCGCGCCTTCTTCGAGGGTGCTGCTACAAATGCCGTCGGCTTGCATGACTGGTACGGGGAAACCTTTCGCGCCGAGTGCGAGCTTGGAACACTGGTGCTCAAAGCGCGCCGGCTGGAGCGCTTTCCCTATGACCCGACAAAGCAGCGCGTAAGCAAGTCGGAAGGCGAGGGTGAGGAAATCCCGCTGCTGCAGCGTCCCAAATGGATGAACAGCTGGCTGATCGAACAGTTTGTGCATTGGCTGGACGGCGGCGAGCCGATGAAGACGAACATCGAGGACAATCTGCAGTCGGTTGCCTTAATCTTCGCCGTGATCGAAAGCAGCCGCACCGGTCAGCCGGTCAAAGTACAGGAGCTATTGAATCAAGCGCGGGAGAATTTATGAGCCTAGAATTCACAGATGAAAAGATCAAGACCGCCGTGATAACCGGCAAGCATCCTTTTGATGTGCCGGCTTTTCACACTGCCTTCCGCAGCATGCCCGAAATCGACGTTTTCCCTCAGCACATGGAGGATTTCGTCGCCGATATTGGCGAGCGGCGCACCGAATATGATGTTCTGCTCTTCTTTAACTTTCACCAGGAGACGCCCGGTGGCTCGGACAGCCAAGGCGACCAGGCGACCAAAGCGGCGCTGGAAACATTGGGTGAAAGCGAGCAAGGCATTTTCATTTTGCACCACGCCTTATTGGCCTATCCGGATTGGCCGCTCTGGGCCAGCCTAGTCGGCATCAAAGCTTCCAGTTGGCGCGTGCACATGGACATCAACCTTAAAGTTCAGGTTGCCAATCCGCGGCATCCAATCACACAGGGGCTGAGCGACTGGGTGATGCTGGACGAGACCTATGTGATGAGAGAGCCGGACGCCAACAGCGAGATCCTCCTGTTCACCGACGATCCCAAGAGCATGCGCAGCATCGCCTGGACGCGACGCTATAAGAACGCGCGCGTCTTCTGCTTCCAATCCGGCCACGACCACAATGCCTATGAGAATCCGAATTTCCGCTTGGTCACCAGCCGCGGTATCCAATGGGCGGCGGGTAGGCTCGAGTAGAAATCTGCAATAGGGAGTGGCAAAACACCGTGTATGACCGAAGAAGCGAAGTTGATCTAAAGCGCCATCTCGCCTCGGGTGTTGAATTCATTATCAACAACGTGGATGAGCGCCAGTACTACATACCATTCTTCCACTACGAATTGATCCAACAGCCGACCTGCATCCGGCACGGTCCTTTCGACTCGCCCCATGTGGTCGGTCGATTTCTGGATGCGCTCGGTCGCTGTTCACGGATCATTGAATTGCCTGACGAGACCGAAATCTATGATGCGCTCGCACACCAGCTCTACGACAGCCTCGAGCGTCACGCGTCCGGCTTGCCTTGGAACCGTCCAGCGCCTTGGCAACCGGATGTGGCCGCGATGCACAACTGTCGTGAAGTGGTGCTGGGATTGCTCGCGCTCTGGAATTGGCGTGCAGAAGCGCAGGCGGGGCAAGCCCTGCACCGCCTATGCCGCTCCATTCTGGGGGCGATTGGAGACGGCGCGCGCTTTCCCGCTGGGAGTCTCGGTCCCGACGGCTGGACGAATGCCTTCAGCGGTATTCTGGCGCCGCCGCCAGCAACCACAGGCCGTCTCATTCGGCCGCTGGTTCAGTATTATCGTCAATCGGCCGATGAGATAGCGCTGGAGCTAGCGCGCCGGTTCGCCGTGGACAATCTCGACATGGCGTTTGGCGCCGATGGATCGATCGCTGATGCCGCTGGCACGCACATGCATTCCATTACGGGCACGATCACAGGTCTAATCGATTATGGCATCCTGGTTGGCGATGAAACGATTATTGAAGGCGCGCGCCGCG
>WTGB01000040.1 GCA_011523735.1 Chloroflexota bacterium | reverse complement strand
CCCCCCACCCCCCGGCCTCCTCCCCCAAAATGAGGGAGGGGGAGTCTAGCGTGGAGGATGACGGCTGATGGGGCTGGATGACATTTTCACCGCCAGCGTCTTCGCCTCGGCTATTCGGCTGGCGACGCCCTATATCTTCGCGGCTTTGGGCGAGACCTTCGCGCAACGCAGCGGCGTACTCAACCTGGGCGTGGACGGCATGATGCTGATGGGCGCCTTCGGCGGATTCTACGCCGTATTCTCGGCGCAGCAGGCCGGTTCGATGAGCGAGCCGGTGAGCTTGCTCTGGGGTGTGCTGATTGCGTTGATCATCGGCGGTCTGATGGGTTTGGCTATGGCCTTCGTCAGCGTGACCTTGAAAGCCAAGCAGGGCATCAGCGGCATCGGCGTCTATCTCTTCGGCCTGGGTTTGAGCGAGCTGCTGTTTCAGCAGTGGGTTGGCACGCCCAAATCGGTGAGGGGCTTCCCGCGGATCGAGTTCCCGGTTTTGACCGACCTGCCGATCCTGGGCGAGATCTTGTTCAATCACAATCTGCTGGTCTATGTGGCTTTCGCCTTAGTGCCGATTTCGGCCTATGTGCTGAATAACACGACTTTCGGCTTGATGATCCGCGCGGTCGGGCAGAACCCGGAAGCGGCCGATGCCATGGGCGTGAGCGTGGCGCGGGTCCGTTATGCCACGACCACGATAGGCGGGATGCTGGCCGGGCTGGCCGGAGCGTCCCTGTCGATCGCGCTGATCAACCTGTTCCAGCAGAATCTGACGGCGGGCCAGGGTTTCATCGCGGTGGCGCTGGTATATTTTGGCGGCTGGCGGCCCTGGGCGGTGGCGGCGGGGGCGATGCTCTTCAGTTTCGTCAACGCCCTGCAATTGCAGATCAAAGTGATCGGCGCCGATATACCGTCGGAGTTTGCGGTGATGGCGCCCTATGTGATCACGATCATCGCTTTGATTTTCGCCAGCAAGCGGCAGGAGCAGCCGACGGCGCTGACAAGGCCTTATGAGCGGGGGGAGTAGGACGTATTTTAACCACCGAGTACACAGAGGGCACCGAGTAGTTGAAAGCAAGTGATGAAAACTAGGAGATTAGAGTTATTGGACGGATTTCGGGCGACATACAAGGGCGCGTAGACACAGCCCGTCTGTCGCCCCTACAGTCGACTAACTTAGTTGTAACTGCATGCTTGGAGGAGACATCATGAAAAAGATATTCATAGTCGGCATGTTAATTGTCTGTGCGTTAAGCGGCATTGTCTCGCAGGCGCAGGATGAGGTATTCCGCATCGCCGCTTTGATGCCAAGCGCCACCAATGACCTTGCCTTCAGCCAAAGCATGTACGACGCGCTGGTGGCGATCCAAGCGGAACTTGGGGAAGAGGCTTTTGAGTTCACGGTTCAGGACAGCACGTATATTGTGGATGACGCCGCCGTCGCCTTGCGTGACTGGGCGGCCTCCGGCGATTTTCAGCTGGTGATCGCGCATGGCTCGCAATACGGACCCATTGTCGAGGAACTGGCGGCTGAATTCACCGATGTGTCCTTCGCCTGGGGCACGCGGCAAGACACCTTTGGCATGGACAACGTCTACAGTTATGCCGCCGCCTCGGACGAAGGCGGATACTTCAATGGCGTTCTGGCGGCGCACCTCACTGAGACTGGCGTGGTGGGCTTGGTAGGACCGATTGAAGTCGGCGATGGCAAATTATATGCCGATGGTTTCGCCAACGGAGTCGCTTCTGTCGCTGAAGATATCGAAGTAAACATTGTATTCATCGGCTCCTTCAGCGATGTGCCGCTGGCGACGGAGGCGGCCGAGACGCATATTGCCAACGGCGCCGATATCCTGACCGGCACGGCGCAAATGGTTGTCGGACCTATCGCCGTCGCCGTGGCGAACGATGTGCTTTGGTTCGGTTCCGATGCCAGCCAAGACGAACTCTCTGAGGACATCGGTGTTGCCTTCCAGATTTACAAGTGGGATGTCCTCTTGCTGGACATGATCAGCAACATCCAAGAAGGCATTTTGGGCGGCGAATATTATAAGCTGACGCTCGAAAACGAAGGACTCGTGATGGAATATGACAAGGACTTCGAAATCAGCGATGAATTGATGGCGATTGCGGATGAGACCATCGCCGGCATCATCTCGGGCGATATCGTGCCGATCCCGGAGATGGCGGAAGCTGAAATGGCTGAAGAAGAGGATGAAGACAGTGAAGGCTAGGTCACTGAGAACCGAAGACAGGCGATTGTTTATTCTCGGGCGATGTGCCCGGTATAAAGCCAAGTATCCATTAAAGGAGAGAAAACCCATGAAAAAAGCACTACTGCTTACTTTGATAATTGCCCTGTTCATCGGGGTGATGCCGAGTTTGGCGCAGGACGATGTATTTCGTGTTGCGGCGGTTGCGCCGAGCGCGACCAACGATCTCGCTTTCAGCCAGAGTATTTATGACGGCTTGATGGCGATTCAAGCGGAAATGGGTGAGGACGCCTTCCAGTTCGATTTCCAGGATGGCACCTTCATCGTCGATGACGCCGCTGTCGCCTTGCGCGAATGGGCGGCGTCGGGCAATTATGATCTGGTGATCGCCCATGGCTCGCAGTTCGGCTCGGTGGTGGAAGAACTGGCGGCGGAATTCCCCGAAGTCAGCTTCGCCTGGGGCACGGACGAGAATACTTTCGGCCTGGATAACGTATTTGCCTACACCGCAGCCTCCGATGAAGGCGGCTTCGTCAATGGCGTGATCGCGGGTTTGATGACGGAATCGAACGTCATCGGCGTTGTTGGTCCGATCGAAGTGGGCGATGCCAAGCTCTATGTCGACGGCTTCGTGGCGGGCGTCGGCGCATCCAACCCGGATGCCACGGTCAATGTTGTCTATATCCAGTCCTTCAGCGATGTCCCGCTGGCGACCGAGGCGGCCGAGACGCATATCGCCAATGGCGCGGATATCCTGACGGGTACGGCGCAGATGGTGGTTGGCGCCATCGCCGTCGGCATTGAGAACGGCGCGCGCTGGTTCGGCACGCAATCCAGCCAGGCTGAGCTTGCCGGCGACTCCGCCGTCGCCTTCCAAATTTACAAGTGGGAGGTCATCTTGGCTGACATGATCGGTCATATCCAATCGGGCGTGCTCGGCGGCGAATCCTACGTGCTGACGCTGGCGAATGGCGGCTTGGTAATGGAGTTTGCGGGGTAAGTAGGGTAAGCACCCCTCACCCCCCGGCCCCCTCTCCCACAAGGGGAGGGGGAGCTAGGCGTGGCGGAGTTGAGGTGTGTGGGCGGACGAGTTAAGAGTCGCCCCTGCAAATCGCAAACGCAAATGAGGCCTGTAAGGGCGATTTATCAAATCGCCCGAAAAATGTATCTGGAAAAGCGGGCGGCATGATAGGGCGCGTAGACACAGCCCGTCAGTCGCCCGTACAAAACGGTAGTTGCTTATGGCAGAAAGCCTAAAACCGAAGTCGAATCTGCTGCCCACCGGGCACGAACCCATCAACCAGCTTGAGATGACCGGGATCGTCAAGCGTTTTCCCGGCGTCTTGGCGGCCGACAAGATCGATTTCGATGTGCGATCGGGCGAGATCCACGCGCTGCTGGGCGAGAATGGCGCGGGCAAGTCGACGCTGATGAAGATGCTCTACGGCTTGTACCATCCGGACGAGGGGCAGATCCGCATCAACGGGGCGGAGACGACCATCCGCAATCCCCAGGACGCCATCCAGCATGGCATCGGCATGATTCATCAGCATTTCATGTTGGTGCCGTCATTGACGGTGGCGGAGAATATCGCCCTGGGCATGAAATCGTCCCGCGGGGCGCGGCTCGATCTTGACGTGGTCAGCGAGCGGGTGCTGGAATTATCCGAAATTTATAATCTTAAAGTCGATCCGGATTTGCCGATTTGGCAGCTTGCGGTCGGCGAGCAGCAGCGGGTGGAGATATTAAGGGCGCTGTATAAAGGCGCGGCTCTGCTGATCCTCGATGAGCCGACGGCCGTGCTGACGCCGCAGGAAGTGGATGGCTTGTTCCGCATCCTCAAGCAATTGGCGGATGATGGGCACGCTTTGGTGTTCATCTCGCACAAGCTGCATGAGGTGCTGGCGATCAGCCATCGGGTCACGGTGCTGCGGGATGGCCGGCGCGTGAACTCCATACCCACGAGCGAAGCCACCAGACCGAAACTGGCTGAGATGATGGTGGGCCGGGCCGTGCTGCTGGAGTACGAGAAGAACGCGCCCAATCCGCGCGAGGATCGGCTCATCCTGGAGGACCTCAGCGCCTTGAGCAACCGCGGCACTGTCGGCCTGGACGGGGTGTCGCTGCATTTGCGCGGCGGTGAAATCGTCGGCATCGCCGGCGTCTCGGGCAATGGGCAGCAGGAATTGGCGCAGTGCATCACCGGCTTGCGTCCGATCACGGCCGGCAAGGTGGTGGTGGATGGTAACGATATGACGAACGCGCATCCATCGACCCTGAACGCCATGGGTTTGTCCTACATCCCCGAGGAGCGGATGATTGACGGCGTGATCAAGGAATTCAGCGTGGCTGAGAATTATGTGCTGCAAGATCACGGTCATCCCAAGTTCACCTGGGGCAAGATCTTCATGCTGTTTCGCAAGATCCGCGAAGCCTGCCGCGAGGCGATAAAAGCCTTTGAGATCAAGACGCCGAGCACGGAGACGCTGGTGAAGAGCCTCTCCGGCGGGAATATCCAGAAGCTGGTGCTGGCGCGGGAGCTATCGCGGGATCCGGGCGTGTTGATCGCGGCCCAGCCCACGCGCGGCGTCGACATCGGCGCGACCGAATACATTCATCAGCGGCTGCTGCAAGAGCGGGACCAGGGCACGGCGATCTTGCTCATCAGCGAGGACCTGGATGAGATTCGGGCGCTGTCGGACCGGATCGCGGTCATGTATGAGGGGCGGATCGTCGGCGAGGTCGAGAACAAAGATGTGGATATTGAGCATCTGGGTTTGTTGATGACGGGCGGAAGGTAGGGTCGTCTAGCCCGTCCTGACCCATGCGCCCTCTTCATCTTTTTTCCAGCCAGCGGGAAAATCTGGCTGGCAAGTATCGCCAGCCTCAGCTTCTGCCTCCGCTTCCGCAAATTCAATTCGGACTGCGCTGCCCGTTAATTCGCTGACAAATGTGCCCAGACGCAGGCTCGCTTCCGTTCGCGCTTCGTCGAGAATGCCACCTTCTAGCACGTCCTGCCGAAATCGTTCGATAGCTTCATACTCCGCAAGCTGCCGCACCGTATCCCAGTCGGCCGGGAGCAGCGTAAGGGAGTAGTCATATTGATCGATATGTTCGATATTGCAGTCGGTAATGATCGGCGGCGGGAATCGCAACGTATAGCTGTTGTTTTGGAGATCATAGATGACATCGTCGCGGTCAAAGTCGGTGATATCGATTCCTGCTTTGATGCTGCCAAAAGCTACATGATTGGCGCTGTAATACCCCATATTGAGAGCGCCTTCATGGATAGACACACGTATGTCCGTCTTGGCGACTTCGCTACTCACAGTTATTAATTGTCCAAGCCCTTGCAAGCTAAGGGCAAGGGTTTGACTGGAGACAATATTCGCACTGGCCGGGAGGTTAAACCGGTTGATGATTGGTGAGAGAATCCCGCTGATTGCCATGTTGCCGGACAGCAAGATAAGGGCAAGCCCTATGCAGGGCGATAGGATCAGCAGGGCAAACAGAGTTAGGCAGCCGTAATTCGGTCTTGAACTGCGCGATTGGTGGTGGATGTACTGCGTGGGAGGGTTATAATTTGTGGCTGCTGCTGGGACGACTGCGCTTTTGACCTCCGACGCGCCCGATTGATGCGAAGGCGAAACGACAATGTCATCGCTGCCGGGAGGCGCCACAACAATGTTATCTTCCACTTGGTTGCGAGCATGGCGCGTAAACGCGACAACTGCTGCCAGGATCAAACCGCCATCGTCTACCACCCCTAGCGGCAAAAGAAAATCTGGTATCAAGTCGATGGGCAGCACAAGGTAAACACCCACAAGAGCAATGAACAGAAACTTGGATGCCAGCGAAACCCGACTGTCAAGAAACAGCTTCAGAAAATCCGATATGATTGCTGGCATGTCTCATCCTAGTTGACTCAGGAGTAATCTGGGTCCGAACCGATTCTCTCTGGCTGCCGATAGCGGCTTGGCGGATGCAATGGCACTTTCTGGGCTCCGGCGCAATCGAATTTAGCAGGTGCTGTGAGCATTGCCAGCCTGTTTATCTTGAGGACGCCTGCTACTCTAGGGTTATCATTCCCAAGATTTCTTGCCTTCTTACATAGCTATACGTGAATTGCCTTGGCCAAGTTACCCGTCCGGCTCCGACCCGGTTGCTTTACACTATATCAAGCCATGTCAACCTCAGTCGTCGAAGCCTTCTGCTTCAGCAACCCACTGATCAAGGCAGCCTTGCACATCGCCTGCGCGCCATTCGTCCTCGAGCTGACGCGGCTGGGCATGAAGATGGAAGGCATGATCGCGCGGGATGGCGATTTGAAGGGCGCGAGCGAATGGCTGCTGAGCATTGGCGCGGCCGGCATTCACATCCACGGCGCGGAAAATATCCCGCTGACCGGACCAGTGCTCTTCGTGGGCAACCACGCCGGCTTGGGCGATGCGCATTCGCTGCTGATGTCATCGCCGCGGCGGGATACCAAGCTGCTGGCGCATGACTTCGGCATTTTGCCCGGCTTGCGTCATTTTCGGCGTCATGTCATCGTGGTGGAACCGGCTCAACCGCAGACTGCGATGCGGAGGGCGCTGCGTCATTTGCGGGCCGGCGGGTCGCTGCTGCTCTATCCGCGGGGCGAGATCGAGGCGGATCCCGCTTTGTATCCTGAGTTGGCGCGGGAGTCCCTGGCGGACTGGTCGCGGAGTATGGTCATTTTCGCTCGGCATGTGCCGGGGCTGGCGATCTTGCCGGTGGCGGTCGGCGGGGTGATTTCGCGGAGGGCGCTGCGCAACCCGATTGTGCGGGCTTATCGCGACGCTGACAGGCGGCATTTTCTGGCTGCGACATTTCAGATGATGTTTCCTATCTACCGCGACTCGGTGGTTAGCGTCCGCTATGGCGCTGCCTTGTATGGGGAGCGGGCCATGTATGAGAATACGCTGGGGCGGATGGCTGAGTTGCTGTGGTCTGTAGCTGAGGAGCAAAAGAGACTAAGGGAGGCGGAGCCGGTCGTTGAGCGCGGCGCGATTTGTGGCTGTAAAATTGGGCGCAAGGCGCGATAATGGGCGCATGATTCACTACGGAAGTCAGCCGATTTTCAATGAGCCAGTGGTCCAATAACAACCCAGCGCAAACCCGAGCCGAGCAGTGGCTCGGGTACTGGAATCTGCTGATGTCGCTGGTCAGCCGCGATATTCGGGCTCGCTATCGCCGGACCTTCCTGGGTCCGCTCTGGGCGATTATCCCGGCGATCTTGGCGACCGTGATTTACAGCTTTCTCGGCGGGCTGGTCAATGTCGATACCGAAGGCGCGCCCCGCCTGGCTTTTACCTTCGCCGCCACCGTACCCTGGACCTTGTTCCAGAGCACGGCGGTGCGCATCCCGCATGGCGTATTGGCGAATGGCGTTCTGCTGCGTAAGATGCCGATACCGCGGCAGATCATTCCGTTCGTTGTCGTCTTGACCACCTTCTTCGACTTCATCATGGCCGGCATCGTCCTGGTAGCGACGCTTTTGCTCTTAGGGATACCGATCAGCGGCGCCTGGTTGTGGCTGCCCGTTTTGATCGCCCTGACAATCATGCTGGGTTGGACGGTCGGCATCGGCGTTGCCGCCTTCACGATCTACCGCCGCGACCTGCTGCATGGCATACAGCATATCATGCAGGTCTGGCTGATTCTGACGCCGGTCATCTATGGCGCGAAAGCATTGGAGAGCGATTTGCAGCTGGTGTATACGCTGAACCCGGCCGTGGGCATCATTGATGGCTTTCGCAAGGTCCTGGTTTTTGGGCAGTCGCCGGATGCCGCGCTGCTGCTGACGAGTCTGCTCTTGATTTGTCTGGGGGCGGCGCTGGCTTATCCCCTGTACGAGCTTATGTCGCGCTATTTCGCCGATGTGATTTGATCTGGGCGCAGACCGGTAGACGAGACTATGAACGGGGAATATGCGATACAGGTGCGGGATGTCTGGAAGCGTTATGGCTTGCCCTTGCGTCCCTGGTTGCAGCGGCAGGTCGATCGCCTCCGCGGAGAAAATGAGCGGGAGCGCGAGGCTTACGGTCCCTGGGCGCTGCGCGATATCTCCTTTGACGTGAAGCAGGGCGAGTCCCTGGGCATCGTCGGCAGGAATGGCGCGGGCAAGAGCACCTTGCTCAAGCTGATCGCCGGCGTGAGCCCGGCGACCTATGGCAGCCTGCAAGTTAATGGTCGGCTCTTCCCGATGATTGAATTGGCGGCGGGCATACATCGGGATTTGACCGGGCGAGAGAATATCAAACTGCTGGGCGCAATCATGGGTTTCTCCTCCCGGCAGATGGACGTGAAAATGCCCGAGGTCGAAGCCTTCGCCGAATTGGGTGAATGGCTGGACAAGCCGGTCTGGCAGTATTCCAGCGGCATGCAAGCGCGGCTGGGCTTCAGCGTGGCTGTCAATGTCGATGCCGATATTTTGCTGATCGACGAAGTGCTCTCGGTCGGCGATGTGAATTTTCAGAAGAAATGCCTGAACCGCATGGACGAACTCTCAAATAGCGGCGTGACCGTCATTTTTGTGACTCACAATCCCTATTCGATTGAACGCCTCTGCGAGCGGGCGATCTATGTGCAAGACGGCTCGATGACCGCCCAAGGTTCGCCAAGCGACATTTTGAATGCCTATTTCAAGCGTTCGATGGACCGCTCGACGGTGATCGCCGGCAAGGAATTGCTCGCGGCCGATATGCGCGAGGGCACGGGCGCCTTTCGCGTCATTGGGATTACCCTGCACGATATCGTCAATAGCGCGGAGATCACGGGCTTCTCCACCGGCGACACGGTCGATGTCCGTATTGCCCTGAGCGTCAAAGAGCCAACATCCTCATATCGATTCTCGCTGCGCATCGTGGACCCGGCGGGGACAGTCGTCAGTTATATTGATCTGCCCAGCTCGATGCGGCACTCTTTGCCCCTGCGGGAGGACTGCACGCTGGAATGCCGCATTGCAAATATCAACCTGCTGCCGGGGCAGTACTGGATTGATGTGGTGGCGCGGGAAGTGGCGGGACCGGTGATTGATTCGGCCTCTTATGCGTACACATTTGATGTCCACGGCAATAACGATGTCCTCGAACGAATGGAGCATCGCGGCATCGTCTATCTGCCGGCGAACTGGAAGCTGGTGGATGAACCGGTTCTCGATTAGCCGACCACCCAAGTTAAAGCTATTGACAATCCATCACTATGAAAATTGCTTCGCATGCAGTCGGTCCTGCCTTGAGCCGCATCAACCCGCGCTGGACGCTGCGCGGCCGCCAGCCTCTCAGCCGCCGCGCATGTCTTCTGCACGTTGGCTGTGAGGAAAGCTCTGAACAACTGGTCTTGCTCGGTCATAGCGAAGCGGATCGCGCCTTCAACCCGGCTGTCGCGCGGCAGGAATATCGACTCTTGGGGAGCTTGCGGGCAGCCGGGCTCCCGGTGGCGGAACCGCTTGCGCTCGTCACGGATCATGAGCCGCCCTTTCTCATTACATCCTTCCTTGGCGGCGCGCCTCGTTTCAGCGCCGAGGATCTGCCGATCTTTTGTCTGCAGTTGGCTACGACCTTAAACGCACTTCATGCGGTCGATAGTAAGCCAACGTTTTTGCCCCGGCTGGCGGATGTTCTGGCGGCTGATATTAACGGGCGGAGGCGAGGCGACAAGCGGATTCGCGCCGCCCTGCGCGCCGCTTTTGGCGGAATCCGCCTGAATGCGCCTGTCTTGCTGCATGGCGATTTCTGGCTCGGCAATCTGCTTTGGGAGGGCGATCAATTGACCGGCATTGTCGATTGGGAGGATGCCATGCTGGGCGATCCCCTGGCGGACTTGTGCAAGAGCCGGCTGGAAATGCTCTGGGCGCTGGGCGCGGAGGCGATGGAGCTGTATACCGCGGGGTATCTTTCGCTGAACAGCGCCTTGGACATTAGCGCGCGGCCATTCTGGGATCTCTGGGGCGCGGCCCGTTTATCGCATTTCGCGACCTTCGCCGCCGATGCTAATGCCGCCGAGAAGATGCGAGCGCAATATGATGACTTCGTCGACGCCGCCTTAGACGCCCTGCAGAAATGAGCGGACCGCCCGCGCGAAAGCCGCCGGATTCTCCAGATGGCTGTTGTGCCCAGCGGACGGGATGAGGACCAGTCTGGACTTGGGAATCTTCTCCGCCATCGCCTGATTTATCCGCCGAAACTTGTCATCATATTCGCCGACGAGCAAGAGCGTCGGAATCGTAAGGGCTGACAAGGCCTGCCAGAGGCTGGGCTGGGCGCCGGCGCCCATACCGCGCAGGCTGTTCGCCAGTCCGCGGGGATCATTAGCCAGACGCTGTCTGCGTTGCGCCTCCAGGACTGTCAGCGGCAGGTTGGCTTGCGATGCCCAAAGCGGCAAGCGCTCCCAAAAATCAACGAACCAGTCTATGCCCCGCGCTTCGAGTTTATCGGCGAGGGTCTCATCGCGGCGGCGGCGTTCCACGCGCTCACCCGAGTCCGCCAAGCCGGGCGATGCGCTTTCCAGCATGAGCGACATGAAACGCTCAGGATAATGCAACGCCAAATACAATGCCAGTCGCCCGCCCATCGAATAGCCGAGCAGCTGCGCGGCTGTGATTTCCAGTTGATTGAGCAAGTCGATGATATCCGCCGCGACCGCCGACATGGCATAGCTCGCGACTTGAGCCGGCATGTCGCTCTCGCCCTGCCCCAGGATGTCGAGACGAATGACGCGAAAGTCTCCCGATAGGTCGGAGGCAAAATCATGCCAGGCGCCGCCATCGCCCGTGAAGCCATGCAGCAAGAGCAGGGCTGGGCCGGCGCCGGCGACCTCAACGTTGTAGCGATGTCCGCTAGAGTTTGCTCTGAGGCGCATCGGGGAAGACTTTCCGCGCTTCGCGGCGCTGGACCTTGCCGGAAGCGGTGCGCGGCAGCGCGGCCACGAAGGTAATTTGGCGCGGGATCTTGTAGCCCGCCAGCTGTTCGCGCGCGAACGCCCTGATCTCTTCGACTGTGGCGGACTGACCGGCTCGCGTTTCGATGACGGCCGCGACCCGCTGCCCCCACTGCGCGTCCGTCAAACCCAGCACGACCGCTTCGGCGACGGCCGGATGTTTCCGCAGGACATCCTCCACCTCGGCTGGATAGATATTTTCGCCGCCGCTGACGATGAGGTCTTCGCGGCGCTGCAAGATGAAGAGATCGCCATCTTCGTCCAGATAACCGATATCGCCGGTGTGCAGCCAGCCATCGCGCAGAGCCTTCGCCGTGGCCCCCGGCTCCCTGTAATAACCGCGCATGACCGTGCCGCCTTTGACCAGCACTTCGCCCAGGACATTCGCCGCGGCCTCGTCGCCCCCCTCATCAACGATGCGCGCTTGCGTACCCATCAGTGGCTTGCCGACCGTGCCCGGTTTGCGGTAGACGAGCTCGGACAGGGCGGTGGCGACTTGCGAGGCTGTTTCGGTGAGACCATAAGTCGTCGCGATGGGCAGATTCTCGGCGGCGCAGCGGGTGAGCAACTCGGTCGATGGCGCTTCGCCACCGAGCAGAATCAAGCGCAGGCGGGGATTCCAGGGGCCTGTCTTGGCATCCAGCAAGCGCTTCAGCATGGTCGGCACAAGCGAGACCAGTGTTATCGGATTGTCGCTTAATACCCGATTGGTCTCGCCTGCATCGAATCGACCGAACTCGACCGCGCTGCCATATATCAGCGACCGCAGAATGATGCTCAAACCGCCGACATGGTAGAGCGGCAAGACACACAGCCAGCGCTCATTCTGCAATTTGCCCAGCTTCTGCGCGGACGCTTGCGCGCTTCGGAAAATGTTGCCGTATGTCAGGATTGCCGCTTTGGGTCTGCCGCTCGTGCCGGAGGTATGGATGATGGCGAAATCATCATCGAAATGCAACATGCCCCAGTCGTCAAACTTGCTAACCCGATCGTGAATGGTCATCGTCGGCAATTCGAAGATTTGCCTGTCCATCGCGCTCGTAAGCGCCAGCATCTCCCTTTCGCATATCACCAGCCGGCAGTTCGCGTTCTTTACCTGCCAGGCGAGCTCGCCCGCGGTCAGCCGCGTATTCAACGGCGCGCTAACGACGCGCATCCGCATCAACGCTAGCAGGGTCAGGGCAAAGGGCACGGGCTTTGGCATCAGTATCGCCACCCTGTCTCCAGGCTTGACCTCGGTATCGCTCAAAATAGTCTCGCAGGTCAGCGCTACATAACGACTTACATCGGCGAAGGTCCACCCGCTGTCCTCAAGCGCAAAGAAGATCTTGTCGGGCTCAGGGTTCAGCGGAAATCGGAGGTTACTCACAGTCTGCCAGCCTGTGCCTAGGCGCGCCGCGGGAACTTGCTGAAATCGGGTTTGCGACCTTCGAGGAAAGCGTTCTTGCCCTCGCTGCCTTCATCGGTCATATAAAAGAGCATGGTAGCATCGCCCGCCAGGACTTGTACGCCGGTCTGCCCATCAAGCTCGGCGTTCATGCCCGCTTTGATGAAACGCAGGGCGATCGGGCTTTTGCTCAGGATTTCCCGCGACCATTGCAGCGCCTCGCGTTCCAGTTCAGCGAGCGGCACAACAGTGTTGACCATGCCCATCTCCTCGGCTTGCGCGGCGCTGTATTGACGGCAGAGGAACCAGATCTCCCGCGCTTTCTTCTGGCCGATATGTGCCGCTAGAAAAGACGATCCGAAGCCGGCATCGAAGCTGCCGACGATAGGTCCGGTCTGGCCGTAGATGGCGTTGTCGCTTGAAATCGTCAGGTCGCAGCAGACATGCAGGACGTGGCCGCCGCCAATGGCATACCCCGGCACGACGGCGATCACCGGCTTGGGGATGTTGCGGATGTAGCGCTGCAATTGCAGGACGTTGAGGCGCGGCACGCCATCATCGCCGACATAGCCGGAATGCCCGCGCACTTTCTGGTCCCCGCCAGCGCAGAAGGACCAGATGCCGTCCTTCGTGCTGGGTCCGTTAGCCGTGATCCACAAGACGCCGACCTCGCCATCATGCCAGGCATGCAGAACCGCTTCCGTCATCTCGTCGATCGTCTTGGGGCGGAATGCGTTGCGTATATTCGGCCGGTCGAAAGCGATACGCGCGATCCCCTCGGCTTTGTGGTAGGTGATGTCCTCGTAGGCCTTGACCTCCCGCCAATCGACCAGGCGCATGAGGTCTTCCGTTTTGATCCGCGCTTGCTGTTCCGCTGTTGTTGTCATTCCTATTCTCCTTCTATCTTGTTGTCATGCGGTTATGAGTCGAGAGTCTTCAAGGACTCGCGCACTGCCGTCATAATCTCCGCCCGCCGCTTGAGATCGGCGATGGCCTCCGTGCAGACTTCGATGAGCATTGATCCCGCCGCCCCGACCGAACGGCGAAAGGCATCACGAAATGACTCGCGGTCCTCTGCCCGAATGTAGTCGAGACCGTACAGTCGAGCAGCGTGGGCGAAATCCAATCCATGCGGCGTGATAAAATAATCGCTGAAATGCGGCTCAAAGCGGCGCGCGGGCAGGCGCTGAAAGATGCCGCCGCCATCGTTGTTGAGCAGCACGATTGTGACCGGTACGCCACAGCGCTGAATTGCGAGCAAGCCGTTGAGATCATGATACAAGGTGATATCGCCCAGGACAGCGACGAGCGGTTTGCCGCGTCGCGCCGCGCCGATACCCAGAGCGGTCGAGACATTGCCATCAATGCCGGAAGCGCCGCGATTGGCAAAGGCGAAGATCGGCTTGTCCGTCCCGCCGCCGAACTGATCCAGGTGGCGGACCGGCAGGCTGTTGCCGGCAAACAGCGCGCTGCCAGCCGGAATGAGATCGACAACATCATGCAGTACCGCGCCATCGAAGTAGTCGCCGCTCGCGATCTCTTCGGCGATGGCATTGCGGGCGAGTGCGTCGATACGACGCATGCGACCGCGCCAGTCCTGAGAACCCGCGGGCGGGAAAGCATCCCAGTCCTCCGCCGAGACACCAGCCGGATCGATGGTCAGGTGCTGGGTGAGGCTATGCGTATCGTCAGCCCACTCGCCAGCGCGGCTGCAATAGATGTGGCAGGCCAGTTCCGCCTTCGCCAGGAAATCCTGCATCGCCTTGCAAAGCGGCGGCGCGCCAAAGCGGATGACGACTTCGACCTCTAAGAAATCGACCGCCGGCGCGGTCATGAAGCTCTCGTAAGCGCCGATGGTCCCGGCCGAGCGCATGTTTGAGCTGAATTCCGCCAGGATGGGATAGCCAGTGACATCAGACAGGCGCCCCGCCCAGGGCTGCAAAGTGCGTCGCTCGGCATCGCTGCGGCAACTGCCATGTCCGAAATATATAATGCCCCGGCGATTCAGCAGCTCAGCGTTGAGAAGCGCGGCCAGGTCAGCGCTGCCATTGGATTGCCGCTTGCTGAACTGCGTCGGCGGGGGTCGGTCAATCTCCAGATTGTCATCGGCTGCCGGCTCAAAGGGCTTGCGGAAGGGGAAATTGATATGGGCGACACCCGGCCGGCGCCGCGCTGTATCGAGAGCGCGCAAGGCCAGCGTCCGCAGGTGACGCAACACAACCGGCGGCGGATCCCTTTCCGGCAAGAGGGCATCGGCGAAGAAGTCGGCGTAATCGCCGTAGAGCTTGATCTGGTCAATGGTTTGGTTGGCGCCGCTGCCGCGCAGCTCATGGGGCCGGTCGGCAGTGAGGACGAGCAAAGGAACACGCGCCTGATGCGCCTCGATGATAGCCGGGAAGTAGTTGGCGGCCGCCGAGCCCGATGTGCAGACCAGCGCGGCTGGCTCGCCGCTGCCGATCGCCAGCCCCAAGGCGAAGAAGGCGGCGCTCCGTTCGTCCAGGTGCGAGCTGATATCGATGCTCTCTCGATGCCGCGCCAGCGCCAGCACCAGCGGCGTGTGACGGGAACCGGGCGAGAGGCAGAAGCGCGTCAGACCCCCGGCAACCAGGGCATCGATGAAGGTATTGGCGTAGAGTGTGTTGGGGTTGGGCATGCTATTGTTCACCACTTCCGTGCGCATCCAGCATGGGACGGAACTTCAGCGCCGATTCTTCCCATTCGCTTTTCGGCTCGCTTTCGGCGACGATGCCGCCGCCGGCGTAGATCCAGGCGCGATTCTCCTGCGCGACAGCCGAGCGGATCGCGACGGCGAACTCGCCCTCCAGCCGCGCGTCAATCCAGCCGACAGGCGCGCCATACCAGCCGCGTGGGATCGGCTCCAACTCGCGTATCAACTGCAGCGCCTCCTGACGAGGATCGCCGCCCAGAGCCGGCGTCGGGTGCAGCGCCTCGACCAGGGGCAGGATGCCGGTTTCCCGCGTCAAAGCCCCCTGAATCGGCGTATTCAGATGTTGGATATTGCTGAGTTTGAGCAGTTCTACCGGCGATATTTCCAGCGCATCAGTCAACCCCGCCAGGCGATCGCGCATCTTCTCGACGACGATCCGGTGTTCATGACGGTCTTTTGCGCTGCCCATTAAAGCTTTACCCAGAGCCTGATCTTCGGCGGCTTTTGCGCCGCGTCCGATGCTGCCCGCCAGCGCCATAGTCGAAACTTGCTTGCCTTGCACAGCCGCCAGCAATTCGGGCGAAGCGCCGTAGAAGGCATGATAAGGACGCGGCTCGAAGAGGAAACGATAGCACTCGGCATAATGCGCCTCCAGATACCGCAGAATCGGCAAAGGCCGGATCCGCCCGGCGAAACGCAATTCAGCCGCGCGCGCCAGGACAACCTTGTTCAGTTCCTCCCCGCGGATGCGGTCGGTCGCGGCCCCAATCATACCCGCCCACATAGCGTAACTCATCGGATAATTGATGCTTTGGATGGCGCTCTGCTCCTCAGCGGATGATGCCCGCTCGCGGAGCTTGAGTTGAGCGACCTTCTCATGCAGCGCCGCCCGCAAGTCAGGAATGAGCGGCGCGGGATCCTCCTCGGGTGGAATCTGCGTGTTGATCGTCAGCCACATCCGGTCCCCGCTGCCCGCCAACTGATAATGGGGCAGCGCAAAGATAGCGGGCGCGTAAATAGACCAGGTATTGTCGGGCGTGAAATCCTCCCGGAAAGCGAAACCGCCGAAAAGACGGGGCTCGCTCAGCCGATTGTCTTCATCGGCCAGATGGGCGCCGGCAAAAAGTTGACGCGCATGATCTTCGATTTGCCGATAGCGTCCCTCGCCCCAGGCTATAAGCTCAACCGCCATGCCCGCACCGGCGAAGGCGACCGAAGCATTTTGGCTCTCCCAGTAGAAGCGGGCTTGACCCTCAGCCGCCGCCAGGAAACCGGCCAGGCTCAAGCCGCCACAAGCGATGCTGCAGCTGAGCAGCCTGCCATAGCGCTGATTCAGCGGGACATTTAGCCCTGGGGTGGAGTCCATAAATCAGTCCCGGTAGTCGACGCTCTTCAGCAGCAGCGGCAGCAAGCTGCCCATGATCTCGTCCTTGCTGGGCTCGCCGGTGTAGACCCACTGAATCACCACGTTGTAGATGGCGCCCATCCAGGCATGCGAGACGATATGCGTATCCACCGGCGCGATAGAGCCATCCGCCACCGCTTCATCGAGGTAGGTCTTGATGAGCCGGGCGAAGCGGTCGTTGACTTCCATGCGCTTGCGCTCGAAGACCGTGCCCAAGCCGACCGCCTGGACCAGGAGCAATTTGGCGGGCACACGATACTTGCCGAAAGTCTCGAGGACAGCTTCCAACGCGGCTCGCACCCGACCGATACCCCGCGCCTCGCCCTGGATAGCTTCTTTGGCGCGCCGCTCGATCACATCGGCGAATTGATCGACCAGGGCGATGAAAAGCTTCTCTTTGTTGGGGAAGTGAAAATAGATCGAGCCCTTGCTGATGCTGGCTTCCGAAACAATTTCGTCCAGCTTGGTATCGTGGAAGCCTTTGGCGCTGAAGATATTCATGGCCGCATCGAGGATGCGCTCGCGCGTGGAGCGGCTGTCATGACCCGGTATGTCCATCTGCAACTCCAGTACTGACTGGTCAGTACTGTTAGTATATCACATTTTCTACTCCCTGACACGCGCGGGGCTCAGGACAGGACAAGTTTTTCTACCCCGCCCACACGCAAAATTGTAGGGGCGAGCCGGCGGGTCGCCCATCTTACTCGACGCTCCCCAACAGCGCCATAGAAGCGCCGCTAGTCGGAATGCATCCCGTGCAGGTAGCCGCCGACCAGCGCGCCAATAGTGACAAAGACTGCAGCATGCAGGTCAAAGAAATGCTTGATGATGGTGATGATGATGTTGTCGCCTTCCATGGGCGTGACGGCGCCCGTGCCTTCCACGACAGCGATTGCCAGCCCCACAAGAATGCCAAAGGCAATCTGACCCGTAATTTTCGCCGGCACCGCGGGACCTTCCTGATTCTTGCCGATCGTTTGCGAAATCCGGACGCCTGCCTGCATGCCGGCGCCATATACGGTTGCCATGACAAGACCAAAAAGCAGGTCGTTTCGCGTGACCAAGCCAAAGGCTATGCACAACACTGCGCCTAGCGCCGTGGCGATCCCATGTCGATTCTTGCTCGCCTCTCGCGTCTTCAAGTCTTCGCTCATTATTTGCCCTTTCAAAAAACTTGCTATCATTCTAATGTGATCGCGCCTGATTATAGCGTCTTTCCCAAGGAAGCCGAAAGCCGCCGGAGATCCGGGAGTGGTCAGAATTGAGGACAGGGCAACAATTACTCCTGACGCAGGAAATGATATATGTAGGGCCGACCCTCGGCTCGCCCGCCTGCGCGCATTTCACATACTCCGACAAAATTACCGGCCGCTCCCCCTCTCGAAGGTCAGTGTCTACGCGACCCGGTGATTCGGAGAGGGGAAGTACTCTGATAGAACATGGTATTTTATGTTCATTAGCGTGCTATTCTGGGAAATATATCCCTTCTATATCGTCAAGTCACCCTTCCCCAATGATTTGCGACAACAACGCTGCCATAGAGATGGCGAGAGGGGCCGACGCTGTGTGCGAAATAGAACGGAATTTGTGATATTGCCTCATTTCTTCGGGGTGTCACGCAGAATCTTTTCGCATTTTCGCGCCAGTTTTGCAATACTAATCACGCTTTCTAAGGGCGATCTATCACTATCAGGTCGTCCGCCGCAGGAGTTTCGCTTACTCCACCCAGGGATCCGCTTCGACCAACTCCATGATGTAAAATAGCGCGCCGGCCGGGTCGGCGACGACTGACCAGCCCATGCCATCAGGATCCACTTGCTTGTCGATTTCGATCGCGCCGCCGAGTTCCTTTACACGACTGATGGCGGCATCGACATCGGCGATGTGGAAGTGAGGCAGCCAGAGTGGCTCGACATCGTCGAGTTGGAGCATACCGCCGTTGGCGCGTCCGCGATTGAATATGCTGGTGAAGATGCCATCGAAATCGTATTCCCAGCCGAAGAGGGCTTGGTAGAAGTCTTTCGCCCGGGCGACATCGGGGGTCCAAAGCTCGTTGAAGCTCATGGCGCCGACGGTGTTGACGATGCCCGCGCCGATGCTGTTGTATGGCTGCCACAAGTTCAGCGCCGCGCCGGTCGGATCCTGAATATGCAGCATGCGCCCGCTATCGAAGACATCTTCCGGACCATATACGACCGTGCCGCCATTTGCCTTCACCACATCAGCCAGGGCATCCACGTCAGCAACCGTCACAAAATTGTTCCATTGCGACCGGATGCCCGCCTGCAGCTGATCCGGCATCATGCCGCTCAGCGCCGCGCAGTCTTCTCCCTCCAGTTGAAACACGGTGTAGGTCATGCCTTCGCCGATGGGGATCTCGTTCTTGCTCCAGCCGAAGAGAGCCATATAGAAGGCTTTAGCCGCTTCCGGATCGCTCGAGCTGTTATCGGCCCAGCTAAATGTCCCGTGTGGATATTTGCTGACCGTGTACATGAAGCTTCTCCTGTCAGTGCGGGCGACCCAATGGCTCACCCCTACACTGATATTTTCGGGTGACATGGCAGATCACGTAGGTCGCGCCGACACAGCCGCCTGTCGCCCCTACAGTCGTTTTGCAGACACGGTCTATTCTTCCCAGGTGTCTGCTTTTTCAAACTGCTTGATGTAGAAGACGGCGCCGGCCGTGTCTTCCACAACGGTGAACCAGCCCGTATTCGGCGCTTCCATCTTCTGCGTAACCACCCGGCCTCCCAATTCTTCGACCCGCTTCATTGCCGCGTCGATGTCCGCGACGCGGAAATAAACCATCCACATTGGCGGTATCTCGCCGAAATTCTCGTCCATTTGCAATATGCTGCCGTTGCTCCGGCCGCGATTGCTGATGTCAATGTAATTCTCATCGCCATCAAACTCCCAGCCCAGCAGCGCGCCGTAGAATGCTCTTGCCGCGTCCGCGTCGCGCGTGA
>WTGB01000127.1 GCA_011523735.1 Chloroflexota bacterium | reverse complement strand
TGCCACCCTTTCAAGGTGGAGACACGGGTTCGAGTCCCGTAGGGGCTACAACTGAATTAGTGATTTTGGTGCCCCTCATGCTATCCGCGAGGGGTTTTGTCTTTCTCGCGGGGATTTCCCATTATCGGAACGACTGACGGATGCGGCGCCGGAGAATCGCCATACGCCTGTTTGGGAGTGGTGAATTACGAAAGTATAACCCGGCTGTCCGGAGGGTCTGATGCGGGCTCCCCAAGGGTCGCGTAGACAGTGACCGCCGGTCGCCTCTACATTCCTTGTTTCCTGAGTCAGGATTACTTGTTGCCATGTCCTCGATTTGCAGAAGCGTGCAATTGCGATAAACTTGCTTGTTGACTGGCCGTTCTCATACAGCTAGTTTGCGACTAATTGAGGTCACGCAAATGAATTCTCTTGACCAGCTTTGTAGGGAGGAAGCTCGTGGATAGCGATACAGTCAGACCGGTTCCCCTAAAACAAGTGGCAATTGCTAAGGGTTTCTGGGCAGAGCGGCAGCGCGTAAACCGCGAGGTGACGATCCCGGCCATCTATCAGAAGTTGGAAGAGACGGGGCGCGTGGCTTCCTGGGCGATGGAGGGTCCTGCTGATCCCCCGCCGTCACACGAGCGGATCGGCGTGCGCGTGTTTTGGGATTCGGATTCGGGCAAGTGGTTGGAAGCAGCCGCCTATAGCCTCGCGACGTATCCCGACGCTGAGCTGGAAGCTACCGCCGATACGCTGATTGACGCGATTGAGAATGCCCAGTTCAATGACGGCTACCTCAACACCTACTTCCCGGTGCATTTCCCCGAAGGGCAGTGGGCCAATCTGCGCGATAATCACGAGATGTATAACGCCGGGCACCTGATGGAAGCAGCGGTTGCCTACCATCAAGCCACCGGCAAGCGCAAGCTGCTTGATGTTCTCGCTCGTTTTTCCGATCATATCGCGGCGACATTCGGCTCAGAAGACGGCAAACGGCGCGGTTACCCGGGCCACCCGGAGATTGAGCTGGCGCTGGTCAAGATGTACCGTGAAACCGGCGAACAGCGATTCTTGGATTTGGCTTCCTACCTTGTCGACGAACGAGGACAGGCGCCGCACTATTACGATCAGGAGGCGTATGATCGCGGCGAGAGCCCGGAGAATTACTGGGCGCGGACATATCGCTACTGTCAGGCGCATTTGCCCTTGCGCGAGCATACCGAGGCGAACGGTCACTCCGTGCGAGCTTGTTATCTCTACGCCGGCATCGCCGATGTGGCGTTGGAGACCGGCGACGAAAGCCTGCTGAGATTGTCGCGTGTGCTCTGGGACGACCTGACGCGGCATCAGATGTATGTGCATGGCGGGGTGGGTCCTTCGCATCATAACGAGGGTTTCACGTTCGCCTATGATATGCCGACCGAGACCGCCTACTGCGAGACCTGCGCCGCCATCGCGCTGGCTTTCTGGGCGCAGCGCATGTTTCACCTCGATCCTGACAGCCGCTACATTGATGTCATGGAGCTCGCAATCTATAACTCGTCCCTGAGCGGGCTTTCCCATGCCGGCGACGAGTTCTTTTACGCCAATCCGCTGGCGGCTTACCCGGGCGTAAACCCGCAAGGTCGCTGGCACGAAAACATGGAAGGTGGGCATCATCGCCGTACGCCCTGGTTTCACTGCCCTTGCTGCCCGCCGAATATCTCGCGCTTGATCGCGAGCATCGGCGAATACGCCTATTCGCAGGCGGGCGATCGCGTCTACGTCCAGATGTATCATGACAACTCGGTGACTCTGGATGTTGGTGGTGGAGAGATTCGGCTTGTGAATGAGACGCAATACCCCTGGGATGGCGCAGTGCGCATCACTGTAAATTCGGTGCAACCAGCAGCCTTTGAGCTGGCGCTGCGCATTCCCGACTGGTGCTACGATTATCAGCTATTGGTCAACGGCGAGGCGCAGACGGCGGCGGCTGAGCGGGGATACGTGATCCTGTCGCGCGAATGGTCTGATAGAGACAGTGTGGAATTGACGCTCGCCATGCCTGTCGAGCGGGTCATGCCGCATCCGAGCATCCGTCAGACCGCCGGCCAAATTGCGCTTCAGCGTGGACCGCTGGTTTACTGTCTCGAAGAAGTCGACAATGGGTCGCACCTGGCGAATGTCTGCATTCCTGAGAGTTCCGAATTGGACGCGTCGTTGGACAGCGAGCTCTTGGGCGGCGTTTCGGTGATTTCAGGGCAGGCGCTTCGGATTGAGCCGGCCGAGGACAGTACAGCGCTCTATCGTCACCACAGCCAAACGGGCTATATTGAGACGGCATTCAATTTCAAGGCAATTCCTTATTACCTGTGGGCGAATCGCGATTTGGGCGAGATGCGCGTCTGGATTCGCTCAAGCTAGATTGGTGTAGCCCGGGTCTCGCAGCCCGGATGGAAACTCAATTGTTGGCAAGTGTTCAAAAAGGAGCAGATTCATGAGTATATCACGTAGAGAGTTCTTGAAGTTGACCGGCGGGTCTGCGACTGCGGCGGCTATGCTGGCGCAGCTCGGTTATCTGCCGCCGGCGCTGGCGCAGGATGTGACCAACATCACCTTCGGCGGCTGGGGCGGGGTAGCCGAAGATGAGGGCGTCAAGGCGGCTATTGAAGTCTTCGAGGCGGAAAACGAGGACGTTGATGTGGAATGGCTGCACACACCGGACGCCGGAGAATACGGCCGCATCCTCCTTTCCAGCATTGCTGCGGGCACGGCGCCGGACACGGGTTTTATTCTGTCCGATAACTACGAGACCTTGGCTGTGGGCGGCGCCTTGATGGACATCACTGACCTGGTCAAGAATGATCCGCTTTTGGGGCAGCCGAATTACTTTATCGAGCCGCAGGAATCCAATCGCTGTGAGGTCAACGGACGCTGGTATGGCATTGGTTCGACCTGGGTGGCCCATCACTTCTACTACAATGCCGAGATGTTCGAGGCGGAAGGCATTACGCCGCCGGGATTCCAGGACGATGAGATCTGGGAATGGGACGAATTTCTGGAGATCTGCAAGGTCTTCACAAAAGACAGCAGTGGCCGTCACCCGGGCGATGCTGGATTCGATAGTGAAGACATTGTGCAATGGGCGGTTGACTGGCCCTTCTGGTGGATGCCGCTGGGCTTGGCTGCCCATGCGAATGGCGGCGAATTCCT
>WTGB01000028.1 GCA_011523735.1 Chloroflexota bacterium | reverse complement strand
GAGGGTACAACTGTTTTCGAGACAGTCCCAATCGTCCACTCTGGCACCTCTCCCAAGCAGAGAATTAGTATACACAGTCGGCCTGAGAATTGAAGGCGATCTTGCTGTCGGCGGGTTTATTCTTTGTTGGCGGCGCGCAGCTGGCGGAAGAACTCCCGGAGCTGTTCAGCGGCTTCGTCTGCGAACAGACCGTGGTCTACATGGACGTGGTGATTTAGTCGGTGGTGGCGGGTGATATCGGTGATGCTGCCCGCGGCGCCCGCTTTGGGGTCAGCCGCGGCGTAGACGAGCCGAGGCAAGCGCGCCAGGACCATCGCACCAGCGCACATGGCGCAAGGCTCAAGCGTGCAGTACAGAGTCACGCCGTCCAGACGCCATGTGCCTAGAGTCGCAGCCGCGTCGCGAATCGCGATGATTTCGGCGTGGGCGGTGGGGTCATTATCGGCTTCGCGGCGGTTATAGCCACGCCCGATGATCCGGCCCTCATGGACGGCAATAGCGCCGATCGGCACATCATTGGAGGCGAGGGCGCGCTTTGCTTCGTCCAGGGCGAGGCGCATCCACTGCCGGTCTTCATCCGTGATTGGCATCGTCAGAAGAAGAGACTCATTTGCTGCGGGGCATCGGGATCAGATTCTGCATCGTCGCTTTGGTCGTCCTGGTCAGGCGACGGCTCGCTATCGCTCTCCTCCGCTGCTTCGGCTTCTAGCGCGAGGCGGTCTTCAAATGTGACCGGCTCGCTTTCTTCTTCGGGCTCCAACTCGCTGATATCCGCTGCCGGGTAGATGGGACCGGCATTGTCGGATGGCTCCAAGGCTACCGGTTGCCCCTCAGCGTCGTGGGCGCCATCGTCGAGATCAATGCAAGCCGGGCAGAGGCATTCGGCCGGATGAGGCTGCGCCGTTTCAGGCGGATTGATTATATCAAGATCGGGGACGAAATCGTCGGGTACATCGTCAACATGCATTGTCGCCTCGAGCCGGAGTTGATTCAACTCGTCCTCGCTGAAGCCGACGTTGTGCATGACCGCGGTCAGGGTCGGCAACGTGACGCTGTCGTTGCTGCGCAGGACATGCTTATATTGCTCGCGCAAGCTGCGCAGCCATTCGTCAAAAAAGACGCTGCGTTGGTCCACTTGCTTCATCCCCTGTTGCACTGGGAGCGAAACTCAGGCGCGTACATTTTATCAGGTCTCGACGCGGAGAAAGAGCGCTTGACCATGCGCCAAACCCTGCAGGCGCAAAATGCTTCGGGACACTTCGTAGCGGTTGCCGGTGAGTAGATCGGTGAGTTTAGCGCCGTCGGATAGGTTCGCGAGCTTGGCGTCAATATCCGTCGCGGGCATATCCGACGGTCCCCGCCAGACCGCCAGGATCATTTGCTCTTGGGTGGACTGACGCTGAAAGGCGATCAGGTCGCCGGCGGCATGCAGGATTTGGAAGCCGCCATGCTGTAAAGCGTGGGAACTGCAGCGGATGGCGATGAGGCGCTGATGATAGCGGCGCAGGTCCTGGTCCCAGAGGGCGTCGTCCCAGGGCATGCAGCGGCGGTTGTCAGGGTCATGCCCGCCATCCATGCCGATTTCGTCGGCATAATAGAGGCAGGGCACCCCAGGGAAAGCCATCAGCAGGGCTGTACCCGCCTTGACAAGAGCGCGATCGTCCTCGGTAACGCGCAGTATTCGGCTGATGTCGTGACTGCCGATCTGATTAAATTGCTGCAAGGCGATGACGTAGGGAATAGCCGTTAGGTATTCCTGCCATTGCAGCGCAAGCGACTCCGTGGGCAGCGGGTTAGGATCCCCAAATGGTTGATGCTCCGCTACGCCCAAGTCGCCTTTGCCCAGCCAGCGGCGGACGGGCGTATTGAAGCCTTGATAATTCATGGAGGCGTCCAACTGATCGCCCTGGAGTTGGGGCGAGCTGTCCTGGAAGAATTCGCCCATCATGTAGGCGCCCGGATTTTCGGCTTTGATGGCGGCGCGCATCTCGCGCCAAACATCGCTGCCGCATTGCGTCCGGCGATAGTTGCCGGTCATATTGGCGACATCGAGGCGATAGCCATCAATGCTGTAGGGCGGACGCAACCACTTGCGCATTGAACTGTTGTCGGCGCGGTACATGCGGTCGCGCAGCTTTTGGCTGCTGTAGTTGAGCTTGACGATGACGGGCACGCCGAGCCAGTATTCGACAGCGCCGGTATCCGGATCGCGATAGAAGAACTCGCCAGTTTCGGCGTCGGGGTTCGTCCGCGCATCGATGTACCAGGGATGATGAAAGCCGATGTGATTTGGCGTGATGTCCAGGATGAGTTTCATACCGCGTTGACTGAGTTCATGGCGCAGTTCCGCCAGCGCCTCGTTGCCGCCGAGGGAGGCAGCGACCTGGTCAAAGTTGCGGATGTCATAGAAATGGTTTGTCTCGGCGTCGAATATGGGGCAGATGTAAAGCGCGGTTACCCCCAGGTCGGTCAAATAGTCCAGATTCTGGGTGATGCCTTGGAGGTCGCCGCCGAAGAATTCGACTGTGCGTGATTCCGGGTAAGGCTGGGGCAGTTCGCCCCAATCGCGTTTGAGCGCCGGCTTGCCCATCAAAGTTGGCTCGCCGGTTTGCCGATCGTTGCTTGGGTCGCCATTGGCGAAGCGCTCGGGAAATATCTGGTAGAAGACCTGCCCGCGCACCCAGGCGGGCGGATCGTAGTCGCCGAGGACGGTGAAATTGAACCAGTCGGGGCTATCGATGGGGCTCAAGCCCGCTTGAGTGAAATAGAATGATTGACTGCCCGTCAAGAAATGAAAGCAGTAATTGTTGTGATACATCGTGATTGGCAGCTCGGCCGACCAGGTGTCATACCAGCCCTGCTGCGAGTCCTGCGCCATTCGGATGCGCTTCCATTCGCCATCGGGACGGCTGCGCAGGAACAGAGCGCTTAGGTCTGCTTCACACGGTACGCGAATCGACACGTTGACGATATCGCCGATGCGCGGCGTGATGTCGCTGAGGCAGGTCTCTGAGCTGTCGTGATGGATGTATGCCGCCCAAGGCGGTAGATTTGTCATGGTTTGCTACTCGCCATTTCTGTGTCCTGTCAGGTTCATTCCGTTACATAAGCAAAGGATGAAAAAAGACCAAAAAAGGAGAATAAAAGGATATGCAGAGGTCCAAAAATGGATGAAAGAATTATGGTACAGGACAGGAACAGGATGGCATAATGCCAGCCTCTATCGATACTGTATAGATAGAGCGGCAATTTCCACGTTGAAGAAGCGGATTTTACGCGATACACGTTGTAATTTGACTTGGGCAGGTCATGTTTTCGGATAGAGCGCTGGCATATCGATCTGTTTTCCATGTTGATCAGGGTAGCATAAATGCGGTGGGAATAGGCGACTAAATGGTCGCGTATGAGGCGGGGGCAAGCAGGCGCAGTTGGTCGCCAATATTCAAGTATCGGACAAGCCTTACAGAATCTCAGAAACATGTCGCTGCTCAAGCATTTGCGTTTGTCATATCGGTCTGCGCTTGTTGGTCGGGGTGCCGTTGATACAGGCGCGTGATGTGCAAGAGGGCGTCTTTGCCCGGGTGGGTCAGCGCGCTCTCGGTGAAGCGCCAGGTCCAATTGCCAGCGGACGCGCCGGGCGTATTCATGCGCGCATTTGCGCCCAACCCGAGTACGTCTTGCAGCGGCATGATGAAGACGCGGGCGGGAGAACGCATGCCGACCCGCGCCAGAGTCCAGACGATATCGTGGACATCTTGACCGAGATAGTCTTTGACGAAGCTGTGCGTCCGCTCGCCGACCTCATTCTCCCACCAGCCGCGCGTTGTGTTGTTGTCGTGGGTGCCGGTGTAGACGATGCAATTGACCGTGTGGTTGTGGGGCAGGAATGGATTGGCGGGGTCACTCCAGGCGAATTGCAGGACTTTCATGCCGGGCAAAGCGAAGTCATCGCGCAGCTTTTCCACGCCGGCTGTGATGACGCCAAGGTCTTCGGCGATGATGGGCAGTTCGCCCAGAGCGCTCTGTATCGCTTCGAAGAAAGCAGCGCCGGGTCCCTTGACCCACTGTCCCTTGACGGCGGTTGGTTCGGATGCGGGTATCTCCCAATAGGCTTCGAAGCCGCGGAAGTGATCGATGCGGATGTAATCGACCAGGTTCAGCAGGCTTTTGATGCGTTCGATCCACCAACTGTATCCGTTGGAATGCATCACATCCCAGCGGTAGAGCGGGTTGCCCCAGCGTTGGCCCGTCGGGCTGAAATAATCGGGCGGCACGCCGGCAATCACTGTTGGGTTGCCGCTGTCATCGAGACAGTATTCATGCTGATGCGCCCAGACATCAGCACTATCATGAGCGACGAATATCGGCAGGTCACCGAAGAGGCGGATGCCTTTGCTGCCCGCGTAAGCTTTCAGAGCGGTCCATTGACGGTGGAAAAGCCACTGGCGGAAGCGTTCGGAGTCGATGTGTTCCGCTAATCTAGCGGCGGCGTTTGTGATGGCGGTAGATTCGCGCTGGCGCAATTCGCTTTCCCACTCCACCCAGGGACGCAGTTGATGCTGCCGCTTGAGGGCGATGAAGAGGGCAAAGTCTTCCAGCCAGAAGTGATGCGCGTCCAGAAATTGCTTGTATTCGCGCCGCAAAACCGGATGATTGCCCATCATGAAGTTGTGCCAGGCGGTTGACAGCTTCTGATTGTGGTACGGGATAATCCAGCCGTAGTCGACTTTGCCACGGGGGAAGGGTGGCGCGTCGGCCAGATCGCTGCGCTGCAGCAAGCCATCCTGGACGAGCAGGTCAAGGCTGATGAGGTTGCTGTTGCCGGCGAAGGCGGAGAGCGTCTGATAAGGCGAATCCCCGTAGCTGGTCGGTCCCAAGGGCAGGACCTGCCAAATGGACTGGCCATGCGCCTCAAGCCAGTCGACGAAGCGGTAGGCGCCGGCGCCCAGATCGCCGATGCCATAAGGACCGGGCAGGGAAGTGGGGTGGAGCAGGATGCCGCTGGAGCGGGGGAGAGAGATCATCCGGACGTACCACGCTCGGCGAGTAGGTTCCGGGCTACCGCGGCCAGATCCGGTATAAGAACGGTGACTTCCTGACCATCTCGCAGACGACGCAGCTTTACGACACCCGCCTCGATCTCGTCGGGACCGGCGATGGCGACCAAAGGAATGCCCTTCTTGTCGGCGTAGGCGAATTGTCTTCCCAGTTTGCGCGTTTCCAGATACAGCTCGGTGTTGATGCCCGCTTGGCGCAAAGTGTCGGCGATACGCATTGAGGCGCTGCTTGTCTCGTCGCTGAAGACGGTCACGAGCGCTTGAACCAGCGTACCGCCGAGGTGGGCGGGATACAGGTCGAGTTCGTCCATAAGGTCAATGATGCGTTCGATGCCGAAGGAGGTGCCGGTAGTGGGCAGGCTCTGGCGGCGGAACATGCCGATGAGATTGTCGTAGCGTCCGCCGCCGGTGACGCTGCCCAGGTTCGGCTCGGAGATGACCGTCTCGAAGATGGGACCAGTGTAGTAGCCGAGGCCGCGCACCATGGTGAAATCGAAATCGTAGCGTTCGGGCGGTAGGCCCGCGTCGGCCAGCAGGTCAGCCAGTTCCCGCAAGTCTTTCAAACCGCTGGCGTTCGCGCCGATGGCATCGGCAATGAGATCGAGGCTGCTTGTTCCTGGTTCCTTCGCCTGGATCAGGTCCATCATGCGCGCCAGGGCGTCGGCGGCGATGCCTCGCTCGGTCAATTCTCTGCGAACGCCGTCCGCGCCGATCTTGTCGAACTTGTCGACGCTGCGATAGAGGTCGGGCAATTGAGCGGCTGGGACGCCGGAAAACTCGCCGATGGCGACGAGCAGTTGCCTATGATTGATCTTTATGACGTATTGCGGGAAGCCGAGGCGGCGCAAGATGCGGTGCATCAGGCTGACGATTTCGGCGTCGGCGCTGATGCTGGCGATGCCAACGGTATCGGCGTCGCATTGCCAGAACTCGCGGTAACGACCGCGCTGCGGCCGCTCGCCGCGGAAGACCGGCGCGATATGGTAGCGTTTGAAGGGAAGATTCAGTTGGCTTTCGTATTGCCCGATGATGCGGGCTAGCGGCACAGTCAAATCGTAGCGCATCGCCAGTGGTTCACGCGCGCTACGACCGTGCTGGGCGGTGAAGATGAGCTTTTCAGCGTCTTCCCCGTATTTGCCGAAGAGCGTCTCGTGGAGTTCGAGGATGGGCGTGTCGATGGGTTCAAAGCCGAAGCGATGAAACTCTTCGGTGATGATGTCGATGACATAATTGCGGCGCAGCATCGTATCGGGCAAGAAGTCACGAAAGCCCTTGGGCGCGCGCGGCGCGATGAATTTGCTCATCAAGCCTCCAGAATCGAGGACGCCAGTGGCGCCTAAAGGGCGGTTGCGCGGGCGGCCAGCGCTTGCCGCTTGACCTCTTCGATTTGCTCGTAGTGGCCTACCTCATGCGACAGGCCGAACAGGAAAGCGGCCGGCGCGTTCATCTCGCCGAAGCGGGCAGTGAAGCGTTCTGAGACATCGCGGACGACATGCAGCAGGGGCGCGTCGGGCCAGGTTTCGAGGTAGGCGTTGCGCATGCGGCGGCTCTCTTCCAAGCGTTGACGTACTTGGGCGACGGTGGTGATATCGCGCCAGGGCGTTTCGTAACGCGGGCGTTCTGAAGCCGGGATTCCCCTCGCCAAAAGTGAGCTTAAGGCGGCGCCTTCTTCGGAGCTGGCGGTGACATGGGCGATGAGGTGGCCGAAATTCCAGCCGATATGCTCTTCGCCCTCGACGGCGAAGGGGTCATCGGCGCCAGGATCGTCCGGATCAAAGACGATATCGGCGTCGGCGAGGTTTTCTAGCAGGCTGAGCAGAAAATCAACGCTTTCGTCGCTGAGGCTTCGCAGCTCAGAAGGTCCGATGTTTTCCTGCGCGGCGTATTCGAGATAGCTCAGTTCCCCATCGCGCATAGGTGAGAAGTCAATCATGAAAGTCACTCCTTACAGTCATTTGCATTTTAAAGCTCATTCTACAGATGGCTGACGCATCTGCAAGCTTACATGCCTCGGCAGTGGGCGCGATGGTCAAGTTCTGGGCGCTTTCGTGAAAACCCTGCCCAATGGTAAACTGAAGCGGTGCAAGAAGAGCGCGCCAAGCGCTGGAAAAGCGAGCCGGGACCGATGCTGACTGACGTAGAGAAGATGCTGTTCGTGCTGCTTGCGCTGTTTTCTTTGGGCGCAAGTTATGCTGGCTTCAAAGAGATGTTTTTGATCATCGGTCGCGGTCAGGGCGAGTTAGATCTTAAGGGTATCCTGCGCCGGGCATTAAAAGCACTGGCTGTGTATATCACACAGCGGACGACGCTCAAGACGCGCCGCTTGACCAGCCTGATTCATTGGGGCGTGGTTTTGGGTTTCACCTGGTATTTCCTGGTTAATGCGATCGACTTGCTGATTGGATTCATCCCGGATTTCGAGAGGCATCTCTGGGCAGCGGACAGGTTCTACGATGGTTTTCGCTTACTCAGTGATATTCTGAGCATCGTTGTCTTGGTCGGGATAGTCTATTTCGTCTTGAGGCGACTGATCTTGCCAAACAGAACGGCGCTGGGCTTCCATGACAATATCCTGCTGCATCGCCAAGTCGCCGCCGGCGCTGTCACGTTGGATTCGATGATCGTAGCGGCCTTCATCGTCTTTCACGTTGGCGCGCGTTTCCTGGGCGAGTCGGTGGCGGTCGCGCAGCACGATGATGACATATTTATGCCTTTTGCGACATCGGTTGCAGTTGTATGGGGCGGGCTGAACCGTGATGCGCTGGAGGTATTGCGGCATCTGTTTTGGTGGATCGCTTTGGGCGGGATTCTGGTGTTTTTGCCTTATTTTCCGCAGAGCAAGCATGCGCACCTTTTCATGGCGCCGCTGAATTTCCTGACGCGTCCGCGGCGTCGCTCAATGGGTGAATTGACGCCGCTGGATTTCGAGGATGAGGCTCTTGAGCAATTTGGGGCGGGCAAGCTCGAAGATCTTCAAAAGACACAGATCTTGGACAGCTTTGCTTGCATTATGTGCAACCGCTGCCAAGATGTTTGCCCAGCGTATGTGACTGGCAAGGAGCTCTCGCCGGCTGCGCTGGAAGTCAATAAACGCTTTCTTATCAAAGAACATTGGGAGGCCCTGGCAAGCGGAGCCAAATCGGAGTGGACTTTGGCGGGCAATCTTTTAAGCGAATCGGCGCTTTGGGCTTGCACGGCTTGCGGCGCCTGCATCGACATCTGCCCGGTGGGCAATGAACCTATGTTCGACATCTTGGATATCCGGCGCGATGCCGTTCTGATGGGGAGCGAGTTCCCTAATGAGCTGCAGGGCGCTTTCAACGGCATGGAGCGCCAGGGGAATCCCTGGCAGATCGCGGAGCCGCGTAGCAACTGGACGGTCGGGCTGGATTTCCCGGTGCCGACCGTCGCTGAGAATCCGGACTTTGACGTTCTGTATTGGACCGGCTGCGCCGTCAGTTATGATCCGCGAGCCCAGCAAACGGCGCGGGCATTGGTCAAGGTGCTGCATGCAGCAAGCGTTAACTTCGCGATTCTGGGTGAGGATGAGAGTTGTACCGGCGATGTGGCGCGGCGGGCTGGCAATGAATACTTGTACTTTGAGTTGGCATCGGCGAATGTGGCTTTGCTCAACGATGTCAAGCCTAAACGCATTGTTGTCACTTGCCCGCATTGCTATCACAACATTGGCAAAGAGTACCATGCCTTCGGTGGCGACTACGAAGTTATTCATCATAGCGAGCTAATCGAAGAGTTGATTGCTGCGGGCAAGCTGCCAACGAGCGCGAGCCCCTCGAATTGGAGCAATGTGACCTTTCACGATCCCTGCTATCTCGGACGGCACAATAATGTATTTGACGCGCCACGCAATGTGCTGAATGCGTCGGGTGCGTCTCTGGTTGAGATGCCGCGCAATCGGGCAAATTCTTTTTGCTGTGGCGCTGGCGGCGGGCAGCTTTGGAAGGAAGAAGAACAGGGCGAGCGCAAGGTCAATCTCGAACGATTTCAGGAAGCCGCCTCAACCGGCGCCGACATCCTGGCGGTTGGCTGCCCATTTTGCACGCGCATGTTTGAAGATGCGCGCAGTGAGAGTGATGATGGCCCGCGGGTTGCCGATATTGTCGAGATCATCGTTGAGCGCCTTTAGCATGTCGGCAGGCAAATGCGCTGATGGAGATCGCTAAGATGACGCGGCATGCCGGGCATATTGCGGGCTAGGACCAGGTTTGGAGGCGCTTGTGACGCAGTTCGACTTTGCAGAAACACCAATGCTTGAGACACAGCGGCTTATGTTGCGGCGCATCACTGAGGCCGATCATCGCGATTGGATGGCGGTCTGGCATAGTCCGGGCGTACTCGACTATCTGATTGATTTTGACGGACAGCCCAGCGACGCGGTCGGGGCGGCAATCATCCGCTGGGCGGAGCGCATCTTTGCAGAGCAGTCCGGGATCCGCTGGGCGATTGCGCTCAAACCAGACAACCGAATGATCGGGTCTTGTGGCTTTCATCTTTACGAAACACGGCATCGGCGGGTGGAGGTCGGCTATGAGCTGCATTCGGATTATTGGCGGCGGGGCATCATGAGCGAGGCTTTGGCGACGGTCCTGGAATTCTGCTTTGAGCGCTTGGATGTACATCGTGTGGAAGCGGACGTGGTCGAGGGCAATGCCGCTTCGGCCGCGCTGCTGAGGAAAGCCGGTTTCACGCTGGAAGGTGTTTGGCGCGATCGGGTTTACAAACGGGACGCGTTTCAGAGTCTCTGGCAGTTCGGCATCTTGGCGCCGGAGTATCGCGCGCTTCCGAAGGCAAGGAAAGGCACATGATCTCGCGCAGAGCGTCGCTCTTGGTCATGGTGATGATCATGCTCCTGGGCTTTGCTTTGGGCGCGGCCCAGCTTAATGCGGACATCTTATGGGTAGATGAGATGGCTTCTGTTTCAGCCATGGGCGCTGAGGATCCGCCAAGTAGTATTCCTCATATCGTCAAGTCCGTCGTTTCTCGCGATCCAAATAGCCTTCTACTCTACTACATTATTGGAGCGGGATGGGCGCATTTGGTGGGATGGTTGCAAGTGCCGCTGCGCTATTTGTCGCTTCTATTCGGCCTGCTGTCCATTGCCTGGTTGTATCGCCTTTCGGCCGATATGCTCAATCGTCGGACAGCCTGTCTCGCAGCATTCTTGTTCGCGACAAACGCCTTCATCATCATCTATTTTCATGAAATGCGGAATTATACATTGTGGATTTTTTTGAGCGTCGCGCATGCCTGGCACTATTGGCGACTCATGGCGGGGGGCAAAGCAGGCATAGCAAGCTGGATAATATTTGCCGGAACGGCAAGCGCTCTGCTCTACACGCATCCATTTTCCGTCTTTATCATACTTGGCTTGGGCGTTCATCATCTTCTCCTCGCGGTCAGAAGTCGAAGGTGGTTCGGCGTTGTCGTGGCATGGGGAGCGGGATTGTTGACGTTTCTGCCGTATATATCGGTGCTCGCGGCTAGTTTTTCGAGAGACACCAACAGTGTCTTGATTAGATCCAAGGCGGTCGCCTCATCGGAGCTAGTAACGATACTGGCGAATGTCTTTGCGAACGGTGAAGAGTTGCTCTGGGTGCTACTGATTATCGCGGGCGGATGGACGCTCTGGCGGCAGCGGTCGCCTGCAGTCCTGCGTTTGGTTCTGCTTGTTGCCGTCATGATGCTGTCGCTCTTCCTGTTCCACGAGCGCTATCACTTTGTTTCGACCACTCGCCTGCGCTATTTCCTGGTAGCTTTGACTTTTGCGCTTGTTCTATTCGCGCATTTTCTCATGTCGGTGCCTCGCTGGCAGATTGTCGTCCCACTGTTTGCGCTTGTCTGGCTGGCTGGCGGTTACCATATCTATCAGCAGTCAGAAAAATGGGAGTACGCGGGTCATCATTCCTTGCTCTTGCCGCATCCCCCGTTCCATCGATTCGCCGATGCGCTGCAAGGCATAGCTCACCCGCAAGATGCCATCCTGAGCTTTATCGAATATCCATTGTGGAACAATGGCTTGCGGTATGGCTTTAGCACTGTCGAATACTATTCACAGGCTGTGCTCGGTATTCACGGCGCCTTTATCTATACAGAGTTGGCGGGAAGCGAACTCCATGAAGAGTTTGACCGACGGGTGGGCAACCATCCATATTTGCTCTTCACTTATGAGCCGAGCAACCTGCCGAGCAACTTTTCTGAAGTCAATACGCTGCTTGAGCAAGACTACGCTCCCTGCGAAATTCTCGTAGATACCCAAAAAGTGTATGTGCAGCGGTACGCTTTCCACACGCTGGCATGTGATCGCGAGTATCATGAAATCCACTACGACAACGGCATCAAGATCATTGATGCGTCTGCTGACTACGATGAAGAGGCGAAGACAGTTCGAGTTCTCACCGGCTGGGAAGTTGCTGATGACGCGCAACTCGAACATTACAATGTATCGGTGCAAATCATCGGGCCCGATTGGCAGAGCGTAAGGCAAGCGCCTGACCGGCATCTTTACGACAATATACTGACCTGGTACGCGGTCGAGCTCTCAACCGAAGACTTGCCGGCGGGCGATTATAACGCGATGGTCATTCTTTACGATCGTTACACCATCAAGAAGGTCCCGGGCGTGGATATGACCACAGGTCAAGCCAGCGACATATTTTCGGTGTTGATCTTTACAGTTGACACATAGCTGACGACGATGAGCGAAAAAGCCGATCTTACGTTGTCGATTGTGAAAGCGCATTGGAGCCTGATGCTCCCGCTGCTGCTGCTGGTGGCATTCATGGCGGCGGGGGGCTTGGGCGCCGACTTGATTTGGTATGACGAATTAACTTCGATCAGCCATGCGGGCGGTGTGACTGGGCCATTTTCACCACTCGATGTAATTCATTCCGTGCGCGAGTACAGCCCAAAGCACAGTCCGTTTTTCTTTGAGCTTGTGGCCGGCTGGGCTTCGCTCGTTGGCTGGCATCATATTGCCTTGCGTTGTCTGCCGCTTTACTTCGGCGTCATTGCGCTCGCCTGGACCTATCGCGTCGGCGCTGACTTCATTGATCGCTGGAGCGGAATCTGGGCGGCTGCGTTTCTGGGCTTGAATGTCTTCTGGCTGGATTATCTGCATGAAATTCGCATGTATAGCCTGCAGTTCGCGCTGATCATGGCGCTGGCATGGCACTATTTCTATCTGGTCAGCAGAAAACGGCCGACGCATTGGTATCACTGGGCTGGACTGGCGATTAGCGCCGCGTTTTGTCTCTACGCCCAGCCCTTTTCCATATTCTTCCACATCGGACTAGGCATCTATCATCTGTTTTTCGTCAAGCGTTCAAAAGCATGGTATCAGGTGGCGCTGGCAATGTTCGCCGCTGGCACGCTGTATCTGCCTTGGCTGCCGGTCACGTTAACAGGACTAACAACGAAGTTCGATACTGCTTATGACGCCATCACGCTTGAACAGGCGATCGGCATATTTGTCCGCTTGCTAAGCAACGGCAATCCCTTGGTTCTGGTGACTGTTATGTTGGCTGCTATGTTTTATTTGCGTCAGCGTGACTGGCGGCGTCGCGTTCTCAGGTTTTGGTTTCTGGCAGCAACAGTTCTTGTTGTACTCCTTGTGGCAAATGAGGCAGTTGGGCTGATACCCTTGCGGCGATCCCGTTATTTTTTCGTCGCTTGGGGCATGTGGGCGCTGGTCATCGGCAGCGGCCTGGCTTGGTTCAAGTGGCGTTGGGTCCCGCTTGTTATCCTGGCTGTGTACTTGGTCTCGGGGTTTGCGTTGCGGCGGGCGGACGACTATCTCTTGCATCAAGGCACGGTGGGCATCGTCCACGCCTATCCGCCAATGGCGGACTACGTCGAAGCGCTGCGCGGCAAAACCGAGCCGCAGGATTTCCTACTGGGCTTCACGGCGACCGGTTTCGTTAATCACCGTGGCAAACGAGGCAAATCAACAGCAGATTATTACATGGAAACGCTGCTCGGCATTGATGGGACTTTCGTACCGAGTTTCTTTTCCGGCGACGAGTTGGCGATGGACCTGACAGAAAGGCTGGAGGACCACCCCTACTTGCTTTTCACTTACGATCCGTCCTCAGCGCCGGGGAATTTGGCGGAGGTTGAAGCGCTGCTGCGGCAGCATTATCGACCCTGCGCCATCGTGCTGGCAGAACCGGATTTGCAGGTTCAGCGCTATGTCGATCGGTCGCTGACATGCGAGCGCGTCTACCAGCCGATTCATTATGATAACGGCATCACAATTGTAGATAAGTTCGTTGACCATAACCGCGACCAGAGTGTCATCCGAGTATTCACGGGTTGGGAAGTTACTGAGCGCGAATTGCTTGAGGAATTCAATGTCTCGATACAGATCATCACTCCGGCTTGGCAGAACATGCGCCAAGCGCCGGATCGACATCTGTACGACAATGTTCTGAAGTGGTATGTGGTCGAACTGTCGACTGCCGATCTGCCACCGGGCGATTACCGGGTCGTCGTCATAGTCTATGACCGCTATCAGAGCAGCGCCAAGGTAAGCGGCAGGGACCTGACCACCGGCGAAGTGGGGACGATTCTGCCATTGTTCCACTTCACTGTCGAAGAATAGCGGTGGCGATGGTTCAGCTAAAGCGGCTCTTGCGCCCGATTTATGCGCCCTTTGTTCGGGGCTACCGCCGCAGGCGTGAATTACGGCGTGACCAGATGCGAATCCGTGAAGAGGTTCGGCAAACTATCGACGGGGGCCGTGCGGTCAAAGTGATTATTGGAGCGGGGCAGACGCGCTTTCAAGGTTGGATCGCCACCGATGTCCCCGCTTTTGATGTGCGCAAGCGCGAGCATTGGGTGCTGTTGTTCCCGCCGATGTCAATTGACAGAATGCTGGCCGAGCACGTCTTCGAGCATTTGACGACTGCTGAGTTCGCCCATTTTCTGGCATTTGCCCGGCAGCATCTGTCGGCGAGCGGCCGCATCCGCATTGCTGTGCCCGATGGCAATCATCCCGACAGCGACTATATCGCGCGTGTGCGCCCGGGCGGCATCGGCGAAGGCGCGGATGATCACAAGGCGCTCTACACCTGCGATCTCATAAGCGAGTTGCTCCGTGAACAAGACTATCAGTTTGAACTGCTGGAATACTTCGATGACAGCGGGCGCTTTCATCAGCGGGCTTGGAAGGCGGAGGATGGCTTTGTCGGGCGCTCGGCTGACCACGACCAGCGCAACAAGGGCGGGCAACTCAACTTCACCAGCTTAATCATCGATTGTTGGCGATGAAACAGACAAAGTGCCGACAGGCTGATACGTTACTGCGCGCCAATTGCTGGCGGTTAGATATTGAGGAAATGGCCCTCCAAGCCGTGCGCAGCTTCCTTCAGCGCTTCACTGAGCGTTGGGTGCGCGTGCACGTTGCGAGCGATATCTTCTGGTGTCAATTCGGCCGAGCGGGCCAAAGTCAATTCGGGCAGGAGTTCGGTAACATCATGTCCGATCATGTGCGCGCCGAGGATTTCGCCGTATTTCTTGTCGCTGATGACTTTGACGAAGCCAATCGCATCGCCCATGCCTCTGGCTTTGCCGTTGGCTTGGAAGGGGAACTTGGCGACATTGATCTCGTAGCCGCGTTCTTTTGCCTGGGTTTCCGTGTAGCCGAAACTGGCGACCTGGGGCTGGCAGTATGTCGCGCGCGGCATCATATCAAAGTCGAGCGTCACCGTCGGGGCGCCGGCGATATTCTCGGCGGCAACCACACCCATCGTCTCGGCCACATGCGCCAGCATTAGTTTGGCGGTGACATCACCGATGGCGTAAATGTGAGGGATATTGCTTTGCATCTTCTCATTGATGGCGATGCCGCTGGCGTTGTTAAGCGCGACCCCCAGCGATTCCAGCCCATACCCTTCGACGCGCGGCTGAAAGCCAATTGCTTGCAGTACGCGCTCGGACCGCAGCGTCTCCTGTGTCTCGTCCGAATGCGTAACTGCGACTTCGACTTGCTCGCTGCTGTCGTCGATTGAATCGACGCGGGTGTCCGTCAAGATCTTGATACCGAGCTTCTTGAAGGCTTTAGCCAGTTCAGCGCTGATTTCCGGGTCTTCCAAAGGCAGGATGCGATCGAGGTATTCGACCAGGGTCACATCGACGCCGTAATTGCACATGATGTAAGCGAATTCGACGCCGATAGCGCCGGCGCCGGCGATGATGATGCTAGCGGGAAGCTCGTCTTCCATGATTTGTTCTTCGTAGGTGACGACGCGTTCACTTAGCGCCGTGCCCGGGAGCAAGCGTGTGCTGGCGCCGGTTGCGATAATCAGGTTTTTGAAGTGAATCGTCTGGCTATCACCTTTATTGAGGTTGACAGTCAGGCTATTGGCATCGTTAATGGTCGCCCAGCCTTCAAAGGTGTCGATTTTGTTTTTGCGCATCAGGAATTGCACGCCTTTGGTCAAGCCATTGGCTACGCGGCGGCTGCGTTTGAAAGCTTTGCTGTAGTCCAGGGTGAAGTCCCCACTGATGCCGAAGGTGTCGGCTTGATGCTGGAGGATGTAAGCGAGTTCGGCATTGCGCAGCAGCGCTTTTGACGGGATGCAGCCGACGTTCAGGCAGATGCCGCCCCAGTATTTCTTTTCGATGATGGCTGTCTTGAGTCCAAGTTGGCTGGCGCGGATGGCGCCGACATAACCGCCGGGACCGGCGCCGAGCACGGCGACATCATATTCTTTAGCCATGAATCGTATTCTCCTGCAATGTGACTGCTTCTAATGTTTCGCAAGTCTACCGCAGCGAGCCTCGCAAGTGAAGTGGGGCTGGCGGATATCCATCTCAAGTGTCGCTGAGTCGCTGTCGCTGCGTTTCAAAGAGGATCACCGCTGCCGCGCTGGCGACATTGATTGATTCAGACGCGGCGGACATCGGAATCGAGATGATGCGCTGGGACATTTGTTGCGCTTCTCGGCTGATGCCGTGCGCTTCGTTGCCGACGATCAATGCCCAAGCGGATTGCCAATCAACGGCTGTATAAGCACAAGCGGAATCTGCGCTCGCAGCGTAGATGGTCAGGTCTTGGCAGAAAGCAGCGATTTCCGTCCAAGACGCTTCGACTATTGGCAGACGAAAATGCGCGCCCATGCCCGACCGCATGACCTTCGGATTAAAGGGATCGACGCAGCCCGGCGCTAGAATCGCCATTTGGACGCCGGCGGCGGCCGCAGTCCGCAGAATGGTACCGAGATTGCCCGGCTCGCGGACAGCATCAAGAATCAAGACGCGGGTTGCCCCTCGCGGAATCGGCGGCTTGGGTATGGCAAACACGGCCAGGATGCCCGAGGGCTGCTGTGTATCGCTGACGTAGCGGAGTATCTCATCGTTAACGGCGAGCAGTTCGCACTTGCGATTCTGCAGACGGGCGATGACTTCGTAGTCGGCTTGCTTGGCAGAATAGAACACGAGCTTGGGCTTGCCGCCGCTCCTTAGCGCATCAGCGATCAAGCGTTCGCCTTCGAGGACCAGTTTGCGTTCGCTGCGCCGAAGCCGAGGTTTTGTCTGCAGCGACTTGACGTAGCGGACGCGCTTGTTCTGTGTGCTGCTGATGGCATCCATGCGGCGGTCCCAATAAATAGAAAAAGGGTCAGTTACCAGACCCTTTGACTTTGCTGGCAGATTTTGACGCGAGACTACAGGCTTTGTCTTGTCAGGTCCACGATCTTGCTGAAAGTCTCGGCATCATTCACAGCGATGCCCGCGAGGCTCTTGCGGTCCAGCTCGATATTGGCGCGTTTCAAGCCGTGCACCAATTGACTATATTTCATGCCATTGATGCGGGCGGCGGCATTGATACGCTGTATCCACAGACGGCGGAGTTGACGGCGGCGCTGGCGACGATCGCGGTAGGCGTACCAGAGGCTGCGCATCATCGCCTCGTTCGCGCGCTTGAAATTCTTGCTGCGCGTTCCCCACTGCCCTTTAGTGAGCTTCAGGACTTTTTTGTGTCGGCGGCGTCTGACGAAGCCGGTTCTCGTTCTTGCCATGTCAATTCTCCGTACATGAATTGCCCGGCATCATGTCGCGCCGGGCTTAGGATCCAGATCGCTGTTTTTCGTCTATGCGGGCGGGTTCGCCTTGTATCTGCCGAGATAGGGAGCAAGGCGGCGGATGCGGCGTTGCATCGCCTTCTCGCCGACTTCCATTGTCTTGTCCCATTGCCGCTTGACGCGCTTTGCCGAGCGCCGGCGCAAGTGACTCTTGCCGCCCTTCGTGCGTACAATCTTGCCGGTAGCCGTCATGCGGAATCGCTTGGCGGTCGCCTTGTGCGTCTTGAGTTTATACTTGGTCGATTTCTTCTTGCGTGGCACTACTGTTTCTCCGTGCTCTGTTTTATTTCCTTGGACGGCGCCAAAATCATGAGCATGTCCCTGCCTTCCATATTGGGGCGCTGCTCAACGACGCCTACTTCTTTTAATGCTTCTTCTATTTTGCCCAGTCTATCCCGTCCGATATGTTGATGGGTAATCTCGCGCCCGCGGAAGCGCACTCGGAATTTCACTTTTTTGCCTTCGAGCAGCCATTTTTCCGCGCGCTTGATATCGAATTGCAGATGATATTCATCTGTCTTCGGACGCAGTTGTATCTCCTTGACGGTTACCTTGATCTGATTCTTCTTCGACTTACGTTCCTTGCGGCGCTGTTCGTATTGGAATTTGCCATAATCCATAATTCGGCAAACTGGCGGGTTGGCCTTAGGCGCGACTTCAACCAAGTCCAAGCCAACATCGTCAGCCCGATCTTGCGCATACCCTATGTTAACGACGCCAATGTTAGTATTGGTATCGTCAATCAACCGAACTTCACGCACTCCGCGAATATCCCCGTTGATCCGGTGAGGTGAATTGGCTATTGTTGCACGACCTTTCAATTATTCATCACAGGTAAAATCCGCACAGACTGTATCACTGCGCGGAAGCAGAGTTTAACACGCGTCTGCGAAGGTTGTCAACTACGAGTCAAATGAGGGGAATCGTCAGCTGTCGAAGACGAAGTCGACTTGTTGAAACTTCGCGAGCGACACTTTGTAAGCGCTAATCAGTTCTTCGTCGCTGCCTTTGAAACGCCGCAGGGTCTGCTGAGCGCAGGCTGTGCAGCCGCGCATCGCTCGGTAGCTATCGGTTTCACAAGGCAGGCAGCCATTCAGTTCGATCATCACCGCCATGAGGGCGATGACTTCTACGCTGGTTTCATCCTTCTGGGATATGCTGTCAATCAACCGCCGCCACTTTTCCCCGCGCGTATTGCGCAGCGCTGGTATGGCGTAGTGCGGAAACAATATCTCGTTGTCAGTGTACAATGCAACTTTCCCCTTACAGTCACAATAGTAGAGGATATGCTCATTTTCGACGGCGCGCAAGTCAGCGGCTGGGATTTTGTCAGATTGCTTTCAGCGTGAGAATCAGCTTACGTGTAGCCGCCATCGCTTGGTCGCCGCCTTCGAGTGTTTCGTTCCACAGGCTGAATAGAATCGCGGCTATATTGCCTTGGGCGAGGACGCGCTCCAGCGACAGGATGCACTCATCCAAAGTCGGTCCATTCGGCTCTGGATAGCTCATGGCGGGCATTTCGTCACAATCGACGACATCGGTATCGAAGTGGATGTAGAGTGGTCGATCGGGCAGGTCCCATAGTCGCAGCGAGTCAAGCGTCTCGTGGATGGTGACATCGCTGCTGCGGAGCATGTCGCCTTCTTCGGGATCGAGGTTGCGGACATCGGTGATGATCACATCGGTTTCGGGGATTGGCGGGAGATCGACGCCGCGCATCAGATGTTGGTTGCCGCGCCCCACCAGCGCCGCCAAAGGCATGCCGCCGAGGAATCCGCTCGGGCTGGTCTCGGGTGTGTTGAAGTCGCCGTGTGAGTCATACCAGAGGATGACAGGCGACTTTGGAATCAACCCTTTGACCATGCCCAGGCAGCTCGTGCAATCATTGGCGAAAACTACCGGCACTTTGTCGAGATTGGCGCGTATGGCGGCGGCCAGGGCGCGGTTGACCGCCACGACTGGATCATCAGCGGCGCTGAAATCTGGCTCGATATCGACCCATTCCGCATCAAGCTCTTCCGCAATGCCGCTTCGACGCAGCGCATCAACTTCGCGGCGGTCTGGCTTGGATTCACCCAGATAATAGGGCGCTCCGATACAAATGTACTTTGGCATTAGTCCCTCCTCGCAACAGTGCGGTCGGTGAACATGTTGGTCAAGAGAGATTATATTCGAAAGTCGATGCTTGTGAGTCGTCGAATTGCCCGGGCGAATCAGACGCCATTAAGATGAGTCAGCGGAATATGAAAGGCTTCCTTGAGGAAGTGCCAGTGAAAGGCAAGAAACTCGCGGAGCAGCGAGTAGGGATAAGAGAGCGGATCGCGAATGCGATTAGACGGCACTGGACTACTGGTGGAGTTAATGCCTTGCAATTGAAAAAGCCAAGTCGCGCGCAGCATGTGGTAGCTGTCGCTGACAAGGAGGACGTCGTCAAATTCCATTTCGTCGAGTATTCCTCGGCTGAAAATGGCGTTTTCTTCGGTGCTGCGGCTCTGTTCTTCCATCAAGATGGCGCCTGTTGGCAAGCCGGCTGTGAGCAGGAGTTCGCGGCAGGCGACGGCTTCCGAGCGCGGATAGGTTTCAGCTTGCCCGCCGGTGCATAAGACATAAGACGCCATGCCCTTCCGCCAAAGGTCGGCGCCTTGAAGGCTGCGGCGGGTCAATGCCCAGCCGGGTCGGCCATCGCGCAGCAAGCCCGCGCCGAGCACGATGATGACATCGGATTCTTTTGCGGTATCGATCGTGCCGGTATGGTGGATAACGGCGATGAAGATGACAAAGTAGAGCAGGAAAGCGCAGATGAGGAATAGCAGAGCCCGCTTCAGAAGCGATGAGATTCGCCGTTGCTCCAAAGGATCATTTCCTAGCATACATAGATCGTACAAATTGGCTGGCCAGCATGTGCAATGCAAGTGGGGTGCCCGCTGGTGCCCCGCTTATTTCATCTTGTGTCTGTCAGCCAAGAGCGCTTCTAGACGACATTGTCCGTAGCGAATGTTAGCATTCGCTGTAGCCGCAGGTGAGGCACTTGCGGCAATTCTCGGCGCGGATCAAGGTGATCGTGCCGCAGGAGGGGCACATATCGGCGCCGGATATCGACGAATTGATGGTCGTGCCGCCTTCTGCTTCGGCAGCCGGGCTTGAAGGCGCGGCGCTGCTTTGAATCGGCAAGTCGAGTTGCTGCGGCTGCTCTTCGGGAAAGAACTCCACTTGCAATACCCGCGCTACGGCATCGGGCAGGGACAGTACACGCTTGGGACCAAAACCGATGGGACGGGCGCCGCCGATATCTTCCAATTGCTCGATGATGAGCTTCAACATATCGCGGCGGTTATGGGGCGCGGTTGTACGCAATTGCAGAGAGATCATACGCCCCAAGCTCTCGGCATCGGCCTGGATATCGCTGCCCGCTTTGCCGATGGCGACAAATACCTCGAAAGGATTGCCTTGGTCATCGCGGTTGATGGTGATATAAGCCTTGCCAAAGGGCGTCTGAGTTTTCACCGATGTGCCCTGGAGCCGTTCGGGGCGCGGATAGACGCGGTGAGGCGTCGTGGCGGGTTCGGCATTCTCCGTCGATGCCGCCGATTTCAAATCTCCCATTTCGCTTTCGGCGCGCTCATCGCCTTTGAGCATGAGCACCTGCTCGTTTCGGCTGCCGTCACGGTAAATCGTGCCGCCTTTGCAACCGAGCTCATACATGTATTTGAAGAGTTCGCTGACCTGCTCGACCGTGTAGTCATTTGGCACGTTGCAGGTTTTGGAAATGGCGCTGTCGATCCAGCGTTGGAAAGCGCCCTGCACTTTGATGTGCTCTTGGGGAGACAGGTCCATCGCTGTGACAAAGTATTCGGGCAGTTCCTGCGCATTTGGATGCGCCTCATACCACTCTTTGACGATGGGCACCTGCTCTTCGTGCAAGCCAAGACGACTCTTGCGGTAATAGACCCAGGAGAAGAAAGGCTCAACGCCGGTGGAGGTATTAACCATGGTGCCGGTCGTGCCGGTTGGCGCCTGGGTTAGCAAGGTGACATTACGAATGCCATCCTGACGCACCTTGTCCCGCACAGCAGCCGGCATGGCCTGCATGAAGCCGCTTTCGAGGAACTTCTCCGCGTCAAGCATCGGGAAAGCGCTCTTTTCGACCGCCAGATCGCTTGAGGTCTCGTAGGCGGTTACAGCAATTGTTCTGTAAATCTCATCGATCAATTCGACCGATTCGTCGCTGCCGTAACGGACACCGAGCTTCAGCATCAATTCGGCGATGCCCATTGTGCCCAAGCCGACGCGTCGTTCGGAAAGCTGCACGTCTCTGTTTTCCTCGAAGAAGTAGGGCGTGGTATCGATGACATTATCGAGGAAGCGCGTTGAATACTGCACGGTTGTTTTCAAATCTTCCCAGGCGACATCATGCGCTGCTTCATCATAAAAGCGCGAAAGATTGATTGCGCCCAGGTTGCACACGGAAAAGGCGCCTAGAGGCTGTTCACCGCAGGGATTGGTGCAGATCTGCGGATTGAAGTACCAACTGTTGGCCATTTTGTTGCTGCGTTCACGGAACCACACGCCGGGCTCCGCGCTCGCCCAGGCGCTCTCGATGATAGCGTCCCAAAGTTCCTGCGCTTTTATGGTCTTGTAACTGATTACCGGTCTACCGGCTGCGACCCATGTCTCCAGGTCACCATCCCATAGCTCGTCGTAGTCTGGATCGCGGGTATCGGGGAAGAGCAGTTCCCAATCGGCGTCGGCGGCCACCGCTTCCATCAATTTGTCGGAGACGCCGACGCTGATATTCGCGTTAGTAATCTTTCCGGATTGCCGCTTGCTGTTGATGAAATTGATGATATCCGGGTGCCAGTCGTTCAAGATCAGCATCAAGGCGCCGCGGCGGCTGCCCCCTTGTTCGATAAGACCGGTGACAAAACTATAAAGCCCGCCCCAGGATACCGCCCCGCTTGATCTTCCATTTACTCCTTTGACATAGGCATGCCGCGGACGCAATGTCGAAAGATTGATGCCGACGCCGCCACCGCGGGACATGATTTCCGTCATCTGAGTCAGGGTTGTCATAATCCCTTCGCGCGAGTCCTCTGGCGAGGGGATGACGTAGCAGTTGTAAAAGGTCAGATCCTGGTCTGTGCCGGCGGCGGTGAGGATTCGTCCGCCCGGCACGAACTTCCAGTCATCGAGCAACCAGCGGAATTTCTCGGACCATTCATCCTGTTTCGCCGGACTCGCTTCGACCGCCGCGACGCCCCGCGCGACGCGAGCCATCATCTGCTCGGGCTGCGTTTCGATTGGCTTATCGACATGTTCCAGATCGCGAACGACCGTCTCGCCATCAAGCAGCCGGACCGTGACTTGCGGCAGGTCTATGGCGATCGCTTGGCCGATTTCGCGCTGCCCGGTTTTGGCGTTGACAACCACAATGACCGTGTCGCCGACGGTTAGACTGCTGCGCGTCATGTCCTTTTGGGCATAGCGATCGAGGAATATCTTGTACCCAAGTTCATGTAATTCGCTTGTGGTTGTCTGAGACTGAATCATGACGAAAACATCCTGAACTGTATATGCGCGCTGCGGCAACTGATTCTGCGTAGAGCGATGCGAATCCAAACCTGGACCTTCTGTGGCACAGATGGTGTCCGCTGACGGCCATCATGTTGCAATATCGTGGCTTAAAAACTATAGCTCTTTTATAGCACTTATCAAGCAAACTGCCTATTTGATTTTGCAGGATTTCAGTTTGAAGTCCGATAGCGCATCCACCGCTATACTCTATCAACACTGTATAGAGGGTAGCAAAACTCATATCTCGAAATTGGCGTAAAACCTTGAACCCAGGAAACAAAAAGAGGCGAGCCACGCCCGCCTCGTTGAAACCGTATATTAACTTAGCACGCTTCTATTGACGCCGATTGCGTTTGCGCAGGAAGGCCGGCAGCTCCGTGTTCTTGGGATCGATGTTGTCATAGGTACGCGGGTCTTCTTGCGGCGACGGCGGCGCCAAGCGGCTGCGCTGGAAGGAGGAAGAACCGCCGCTGCTGGCGGAAGCGCTTTCGGACGGGGCTTGCACTTCGACATCTTCGTAGATAGGGCGTTGAACCGCGGGCGGCTGTGGCAAAGGCGTTGTCTGCCGGATGGGCAAGGCGCCGGCTTCTTTCATCGTCGTCTCCAGCCGGCTGCGTTCAAAGCCAGTAGCGATGACCGTGATATGGACTTCATCGCCCATGCTCTCGTCGATGTGAGCGCCGAAGATCAGGTTACATTCCGGATGCGCGCTGTCCTTGATAATGGCTGCGGCCTCGTTGACCTCGAACAGCGTCAAATCGCTGCCACCGGTGATCGAAAAGAGTATGCCGCGCGCGCCGTCAATGGTGACATCGAGCAAGCCGCTAGTGATCGCCATTTCGGCGGCGGAGCGAGCGCGATCATCGCCTGAGGCGCGGCCGACTGCCATCAAGGCAGCGCCACCTTCCGACATGACCGTGCGCACATCAGCGAAGTCGAGATTGATTAGCCCGGGCACGGTGATCAGTTCGGAAATACCTTGGATGCCTTGCCGCAGCACATCGTCAGCGAGCGAGAAGGCTTGCTGCAGCGTTGAACGCTTATCCGCCATTTGCAGCAAGCGATCGTTTGGGATGACGATCAGTGTATCGACCTGGCTTTTTAAAGCCTCAATGCCGGTCTTCGCCAATTGGGCGCGGCGAGTGCCTTCAAAGGTGAAGGGGCGGGTGACAACGCCGATGGTCAATGCGCCAAGCTCCTTGGCGATTTGGGCGATGACGGGTGAAGCGCCGGTGCCGGTGCCGCCGCCCATGCCACAGGCGACGAAGATCATATCGGAACCACGAAGGACCTCGAGCAGATCTTCGGAGCTTTCTTCCGCAGCCTTCCGCCCGATTTCAGGATTCCCGCCAGCGCCGAGCCCGCGTGTCAACTTATCGCCGATGCGTACGCGCGTCTTCGCTTTGGACAGCATGAGCGCCTGGTTATCGGTGTTGACCGCGATAAACTCAACGCCGCCCAAGCCTTCGTTGATCATGCGGTTGACAGCGTTGCCGCCGCCACCACCAACCCCAACGACCTTGATCTGGGCGAAGTTTTCCCCAGTAATTAAATCATTGACCATAATGACTACCCTCGTGAATCAGCAGGTTGCTGAGCGCATACCGCAAGTTTCTGAAATCATTGTACGCAGATTCAAAACTACTGCAAATCAAATAAGAGGCAAAAATAAACATTAACCCGCCTAAATTATCTCTGCTCGTCTTGTGGCAAGAAACGCCGCAAGAAATCGTTCATTCGCCGGCTCCAATTGTTGACAGGCAGCCCCATATTACTTACCAGTTCCGGCTCCGTCACAGAATCCATTTCCAGCCCGAGCCGCAGCAAGCCGACACTCGTGCTATAGGATGGATTCTTCAATGTATCGGCGATGCCGGTGATCCGCTCCGGATGGGCCAGGCGCACAGGCAGATTCAAGATGCGGGAAGCAAGATCGCGATAGCCCGGCAACTGTGAACTGCCGCCAGTGATGACGGCGCCAGCGCGGAGCAGGCCAGCATAACCCGAGCGTTTGATTTCCTTTTCCACCAGCTCGAAGATTTCTTCCAAGCGCGCTTCAATAACCATAGCCAGATCTCGGCGGGACACTGGCAAGATTTCGCCGCCGAAGGGTTCGACGGGAAATACCTCAGATTCGCTGACGGCGTTCATATCGGCATGGCCCCTCTGGATTTTGACCTGTTCCGCCAAGCCAAAGGGCACTCGCATCCAGTAGGTTATGTCTTGTGTGACGTGATTGCCGCCGACCGGGATGATCGCCGTATGCCAGACGGTGCCGTCAATGAAGATCGCAAGGTCAGTTGTGCCGCCGCCGATGTCGATGACGACCGCGCCCATCTCCCGTTCATGATCGGTCAGAACCGCATCACCCGCTGCCAATGGATTAAGGATGAAGCGATCAACCAGGACACCGGCTGATTCGACCGCGTCTTCGAGATTAGCCAGGCTAGTTGTGGAGGCGGTGATAATATGCGCGTCGACCTCTAGGCGGAAGCAGTGCATCCCGATGGGGCTGCGGATGCCATCCTGGCTGTCGAGCGTGTAGCTGCGCGGGACGACATGCAGAATCTCGCGATTATGGGGAATGGCAATATTGCGCGCCACGCTCATCGCTTTTTCAAGGTCTTCTGCTTGGACGCTGCGCGAGCCGACGATGGTGGCGAGGCCGCGGCTGGTAAGTGACGAGATATGGCTGCCGGCGACGCTGACGAAAGCGCGGTTTATGTCGTAGCCGCTTGACTTCTCCGCTTTGCGGATGGATTTAGCGATGGCCGATGACAAGGCGCCGACGTCATTCACGACGCCCTTCTTCATGCCGTCGCTGGGTTCGATGCCTAAGCCAACGACATAGACATCTTCGGGACGCACCTCCCCGACGATGGTGCAGATTTTATGTGTGCCGACATCCAGTCCAACTACTAAGTCGCCCATGCGGTTCTAAAACCCCCACAAAAGTCTGTAGAACGGTGCGTCGGGATTCGCTATATTCAGTTCGGCAACATCAATTGCGCGACTGTTTAAATTCTCCACCAGCACATCGTAGATTTTGATTTTCTCGTCCATCACGGCCGCAGAGTCTGTTCCCATCCAAACCTGCCAACCTTGTTCGTTCGTCCATCCCAACCCGTGAACAGGATGATAATCGAGGTGATCGCCTTCGGGCAGGACCTCCCGAAGCCGCAAAGCGCCCAGCACCATGTCTTTGGTAAAGTCCTCCGCGCTTGGCAATGGTCCGTCAGGGCCGTCATTCACCAAGTTCACATGAAGCAGGCCGGGCATCTCCGCTCGGGCAGGCATGACCCGCCCTTGAATGTCGATCCAGGTCTCATCGCCGGCATCGGACCAGACGAGAGCGGGCTGGCGTTCCTGGACGAGCAGAGTCACTAAATCGGGGGGCCAGCCGACTTCAACGGTGATATCCGCAACTGACGGCGAGCGCAGCACGTTCTCGCGGATTTCATCGGGATCCAGCCAAAACATGTGGTAATCCGCCAACTCCGAGTAGGCGAAGACCTCTTCACTGATAATGAACGTGTTGCCGCGCACTTGAATCGCTCTCACGTAAAAGACATCGCTGGTAAAAAAGGCCAGCAAGGTCAAGCCAAAAAGCACAAAAAGAACGGCACTGATAACTCTCCAACGGGAGAAAGCCCGCCGCTGTTCTCGTCGCACAGTCGTCGAAAGCTTGGGAATGGTCCCCGGCGTCGTCCGATGTAAGACACCAGGGGCGCGGTCAGGTTGCCGCCGATGCGCTTGGACATGACTCGCCACGTATGGTCTTCCACTAGTATTTGGATGAAGCCCCCAGCCGATACATCATTCAGTGTACTATTGGTCAAAATACGGCGCAAACCGCATCAGGCGGAAATCCGCTACCATTCTCCCAAGGCTTGAATTTCCAATTCTAACTCGATATCAAATCGCTCCTTGACGCGCTCGCGCACGAGTTCAATAAGCGCAAAGTAATCGCTTGCGCTGGCATCTGAACTATGGTTCACGAAGAAGTTGGCGTGGACTGGAGAGACTTGCACTGAGCCAAGGGTTTGCCCTTTCAAGCCAGTTGCTTCTATGAGGCGGCCAGCGAAATCGCCTGGCGGATTTTTGAATATGCTGCCGAGGCTGGCGCCTGGTGGTTGCGTGCGCCGGCGATATTCGTTGTTGTTGTTCATTCGTTGCTGAATCGCGGCGGGATCATCACTCTTAAAGCTGAATTCGGCGCGCATGACAAAAAATCGGCGGTCGTCGCGAGCCTTGAGCCAGGAATGACGGTAGGCGTATTTCATACATTTCGCTTCTATCCAGCGCTCGCCCCCGTCCGCCTCATAGATCAATGCCCGAGTCAGTGAGTTGGCGATATCGTTGCCGTGCGCGCCAGCGTTGTTGACTACGGCGCCGCCGATCGTGCCGGGTACCGCAATAGCCCATTCCATGCCACTCAGCGCATTATCATGGCAATAGCGTGCCAGGCGGATCAAATTCGTGCCGCTGCTGACGATGACCACCGCTGCATTTCCCGCGAATGCGCGCTTCATGTCTGTGGCGCGGTTGATAATGGTCAGACCGCGGATGCCGGCATCGGAGATGAGAATATTGGCTCCACCGCCGATAACGGTCACCGGCATTCGGTGCTTCCAAGCTTGATGGAGCAGTGGAATCAAGTCGCGGTAGCTTGGGTCTTTGGCGATGTAGAGATAATCGGCTGGACCGCCAAGCCGAGCAGCGGTAAAGCGAGCCAGCGATTGCTTGCGCGGCAAATCATCGATTGATGGCAAGTTTGGCGAAACCATTTGCGTCAGGACTCGCTGTTCAGATACAAGTCCGCGATCAGGTTTGCGTCGCCAGCGCTGAAAATGATGACGACCGCAGGTGGAGTTGCCGATCGGCGCAATATCTCGACTGCACTATCAAACGATGGTGAATAAGTTGCGTGAATCGTCTGTCCCATCTCTTCGGCCAGAGCCGCGCTTGACAAACCATCAATGGGCGCTTCTCGGGCGGCGTAGATTGGCGTGACCAGGACGCGATCGGCTTCGTGAAAAGCGGCAATGAATTCGGACCAGAACTGGCGGACGCGGGAGTACGTATGGGGCTGCCAGATCGCCCAAATCTGGTGACGCGGATAACGCAGGCGCGCGGCTTGAATATTGACTGCGATTTCGGTGGGGTGGTGCCCGTAGTCGTCGACAACAATTATGCCATCGCGTATGCCGCGGATTTCAAAGCGGCGTTCGGCCGCTTTGAAGCCAGCCAGGGCGCGGACGCTCGTCCCGAACGGAACGCCGCGTTCATGTGCCACGATCAGCGCCGCAAGCGCGTTTGAAACGTTATGCGCGCCCGGCAGGCGGAGACTCGGGCTTCCTTGCGGGATGCCTTGTCGCCGGACCGTAAAAGTAGTCGTTTCGTCCATGAAGCATAATTCGGTGGCGCGCCAGTCGGCATCTGGGTTTTCGATGGCGTAAGTGCAAATTGCGCCGCCCATCTTCTGGCGTTCATAAGCGAGAGCCATTGCGCCCGGGTCATCGGCGCAAGCGATGAGCAATCCGCCCGCCCGTATTGAAGCGGCAAACTGCTCGAAGGCCGTGGTGATATCGGCGGGCGTCTTGAAGAAATCAGGATGGTCGTGTTCAACCGTTGTGACCACCGCCAGATGCGGCGACAGCCCGTGGAACATGTTGCCGTATTCGTCGGCTTCAATGACGAAGGATTTGCCAGAGCCAAGGCCGGCATTCCTGCCTGTATTTCCCATGGCGCCGCCCACAATATAGCTTGGGTCTTTGCCGGCATACTGCAATAGGTGGATGATCATTGAAGTGGTCGTCGTCTTGCCGTGAGCGCCGGCAACGGCTACCGTGTCGTAGCCCTGCAGCAAAGCCGGCATGAATTCCCGGCGGCGGAACACGGGAATCCCCCGTCGCCTCGCCCCCACCAACTCAATATGATCATCAGCCGCGGCGGAGGTCGCCAGGACTAAATCCGCGCCTTCTATGTAAAGGGTGTCGTGGCCCCGATAAATTGTCGCGCCAGCGTCCGCCAAAGCTGCCGTAAGCGGACTCATATTTTGATCCGAACCGCTGACTGTGCAGCCACGTTCCAGCAAGATGCGGGCAATGGCGGAAAGTCCGGCGCCGCCGATGCCGACGAAATGAATGTGCGTGCCGGGATTCAATTGCGGCATGTCATTTTCCGCCGACTTTGAGCAGCAGGTCAGCCAGCTGGCCCGCGCCGTCCGGATTCGCCAAAGCGCGAGACTTGGCGCTCATCTGGCTCAAGCGCCTTTCATCGGTGAATAGCGCTCTGACAGTCTTGTAGAGTTTGTCCGCCATGTCCTCGTCATTCAGCTTGATCGCGGCGCCGCGTTCGGCGAGGAAATCGGCATTGATCTTTTGATAGCGCCAGGCATAGGGATAGGGCACAAGGATGGCGGGCAGACCGAAGAGAGGCAGTTCCGCCAAGGTGCTGGCCCCGGCGCGGCAAACAGCCAGGTCAGCCGCGGCAAATGCCAAACCCATCTCATCATGGAGGTAGGCGAAGGCCTTATAGTGCGGGTGCTCGCTCAAATCGGCGACCCGCTCCCGATTCTCTTCCCAATCGAATTCGCCGGTGATGTGGATGATCTGCAAGCCCATATCGAACAAATGGGGAAGCATATCGGCGAGAGCGATATTAATGTTGCGCGCGCCGCGACTGCCGCCGAAGACCAGCAAGGTCCGTCGATCGGCATCCAGCTTGAAATGCGCCTGCGCTTGTTTGCGCTCAGCATTGAGACGGTTTGCCTGCAAGGGGTAGCCAGTCACGACCGTTTTGCCGGCGGGAAAGAAACGGGCAGATGGCTCGACGCTTATAGCAATTCTGCTGGCGAAGGGATTTAATGCCTTTATCGTCAAGCCAGGTTCAATATCGGGCAGGTATATGACGATGGGAATGCGTAACAGACGCGCCCCCAGCGCCACAGGCAGGTTCGGCCAACCACCGGTCAATAGAACTACCTGTGGTCGAAGGCGCAGCGATATGCCCAGCGATTGCAGACTACCGAGCGCCAGTTTCAGCACACTCGCCACAATGCGAAATGGATTGACGCCATGCAAGGGGCCGGCAAAAACCTCACGGTAACCAGCGAAGGCGATTCCGGACTGTGACACCAGCTCTCGTTCCATGCCGCCTACCGCGCCAACGAAATACAATTGGTGCGCCTCATCCTTCGCTTGGAGCAGCGCTTGTGCGGTTGCCAGCGCGGGATAGACGTGCCCGCCGGTTCCTCCAGCTCCGATCAAAATTCGCAATATCGCTTCTCCGTTCCGAGGCAGGTTTGCGGCGCGTGGCCACGCGATGCACACTTAGCATGAGTCCGACGCCGATCATGACAACCAGGAGCGAGGACCCCCCAAAGCTAATAAAAGGCAAAGGAACGCCAGTGGAGGGGATCACGCCTGTCATGACGGCGATGTTCAGCAGCGCCTGAATGATTACCCAAGAGGTAAAGCCGACGCAAAGCAGCGCGCCAAAATTGTCTTTCGCCCGGCGCGCCATCTGGAAGCCGCGAATGGCAAAGGCGATATAGAGCGCGACGACGACGGCCGCGCCCATGACGCCGAGTTCTTCGCCAATTATCGCAAATATGCTATCGGTATGGGGTGCGGGAAGCGCGCCGAATTTCTGCTGCGATTGGCCTACCCCGACGCCGAACCAACCGCCTCGGACAAAGGCGGTTATCGCCTGCAGCGTATGGTAATCTGTCAGGGTTATGTCGCTCAAGCCGACTAGGAAATCGGCGATGCGATCCTGGGCATATTGCCAGCGTTGCAATACGATCAGCCCTGCGGCCAGCGCGCTCGCGCCGACGGCGCCCATGTGAATTATGTTTGCGCCGGCGACAAAAAACATCACGCCCGCGGTGAGGACAACTATCGCTGCCGAACTCAAATCCGGCTGCGAGACGATCAACGCGGCGATTGTGCCGACTATCAGCGCGAAGGGCACAAAGCCGTAGAAGAAGCTACGCACTCTGGCATTGTGCGAGCCAAGCCAGGCTGCCATATAGAAGACGATGGTGAATTCGGCCAACTCGCCCGGCTGCAGGCGCCCACCGGTGAATGAACGCCGCGCGCCGAATATGTCCTCGCCAAAGATTCGAACCGCGATCAGGGAAATGATGGTAAAGATGAGCAGCCAGACGGCAAATCGTTTCCAGAAGCGATAGTCCACGGTGGCAAAAAGCAGCAGCGCGATGACCGAGACCACCACATTGCGCAAGTGCTCCTCGACAAAAAAGCCGGAAGCGCTGCCATAAGTCTGGTTGCTCCAGTCCCACGTCGCGCTGAATACCATCAAGGCGCCAATTATGAGCAGCAGGAGCACGATTGCGAGCATGGGCTTATCGAAGGAGGACAGGAAGCGTTGCTGTTGATGCCGAACGGGACGGACACTGTCATCGTTGATGATCGTGAAACCGGGGCGGCGCCGAATCCGGCGTCGGACGCGACGTTGTCTGACATCAGCGGCGGCTTGGTCGGTCATGCAATTCCTCGGCAGATCATATTACTGCCCGATTTATTATAGTTCAGATACCAATTGGCGAAAGCGCGTCCCGCGTTCAGCGAAATCGACGTAGGCATCGTAGCTGGTTCCGCCAGGCGAAAGCAGGACGATATCTCCGGCTGTCGCTACCTCTGCGGCGCGTGCGACGGCGGCTTCTAGGGTCGGAACGCGGGAAAACTGCTCGTCGCCGACTCGCAGAATGCCCAGCAGATTCATCACTTTGGTCGCAACTTGTTTTTCGCCATCCTCCCCGAATATGACGATGTGCTTGGCTTTTCGCAGCGCGACCTGTATTGCCGCCTCCCAAGGCAGCTCCTTGTCCGCTCCGCCGATGAGAAGCACCAAGGGTTCATCGTAGCTACTGAGCGCGGCGAGCAGACGTTCAGGCGCAGTGGCGATGCTGTCATTGACCCAGGTCACGCCATCGATTGTTCGCACTGTTTCCAGTCGGTGTTCAACAGGCTTAAAATCGCAAATGGCAGCGCGCATCACTTCCGGCATGATGCCTGGTCGATCAATTGCCAAGCCCATGCCCCCGGTGATTGCGCAAGCGGCAAGTACGTTTAGCACGTTGTGGTCGCCGCGCAGCGGTATGTCTTCACGTTCGCAAACCACATGGGGATTCATATCGAAGCTGGCCGACCCGGCGACCAGGAGCCGACTGCCCAACATAAAAGCGCCATGTGGCACCATCTCATATAGGCTGAATGCCAATAACTCCCCAGCGACGACTGGCTCAAAGACTTTGCCGCCGGGGCTGTCCCAGCCCAGAACGGCCACATCGGCGGGACCTTGAAAACGGAGGATGTTGGCTTTTGCATTCGCGTAATTTTCGAAAGTGCCATGCCGGTCCAGATGGTTCGGCGTCAGATTCAGCAGGGCGGCAACACTCGGGCTTTGCGTCATGAGCTCAAGCTGAAAACTTGAGAGCTCCATGACAACTATGTGATCGGCTTTGATCCTTGGAAGCTCTTCGATCAAGGGGTTGCCGATATTGCCGCCAACCCACACTTCGTAGCCGGAGTTGGCGATGATCTTCGCTACCAGCGCGGTTGTGGTTGTCTTGCCGGCGCTGCCCGTGACGCCAATGACCGGGGCGGGGCAGCGCTCCAGAAATAGCTGGGCATCGTTGGTGAAAGGGATACCACGTTCACGCGCCAACACGAGAACCGGCAAATCAAGCGGGACGCCGCCTGATATGCAGATGCAACGCGCGCCGATCAGGACGTCTTCCGGGTGACCGCCGAGAAAAAATCGGGCACCGGGATAATCACGACGGCGCAGATTCAATTGCTTAGCGCTGCGGCTGTCAGTTACGACCACCTCTGCGCCCACCGTCGGCAGCCAACGAGCCAACGCGGCGCCTTGACGCCCGAAGCCGAAGATGACTACCCGCTTGCCCGCCAGTTGATCGCGATTCGCCATGCTCTTCCTGGCTCATACAGCTTTTCGCAGCACACTCGTATTATAGTGCATAGGCTATTCATGGCTTCGCCAAGCTGATTAAATTGCAGGTATTGCCTGATGTCGCGATTCCGGTCGTTTCGTTCTAATCGCATTAGAGGAGTGCTAGGGCGACACCGACGAAGGCGCTTAAAATGCCGATCAGCCAGAAGCGCTGGACAATCTGTGTTTCGCTCCAGCCGCCGAGTTCGAAGTGATGATGAATAGGCGTGCGGCGGAAAGGGCGAATATCAACGCCATAAAAGCGTCGGCTAAGTTTGGCGGAGGCAACCTGCAAGATCACGCTGAGAATTTCCATGACGGGCACGATGGCGATAACCGGCAGCAGCAACCAGTGGCCGGTCATCACTGCGGTTGTGCCCAACGCGGCGCCCAAAGCGAGAGAGCCGGTATCGCCCATGAAAAGTTGCGCCGGGTGCGCGTTATACCAAAGAAAGGCGAAACAGGCGCCGACGACCACAAAGCAAAGCTCGACCAGAAAGATTTGTTCATGCAGAAAGGCGATGACGCCATAGGCGCCGAAAGCAGTGGCCGTAATGATGCCGGCCAGTCCATCCAAGCCGTCGGTGAAATTTGTGGCATTTGAACTGGCGACGATGATGAAGGTGCTAATGCTTACGAATAATACCGGATGCATAGGTATCTCGATTTGCACCAAAGGCAGAATAAGCGAATTGGCATAGGAGAACTGAAAATGAGAAATAATTGTTGAGGCAGTCAGCGCCAACAAGATTTGACTGGCGAACTTGATCGTGCCGGAGAGCCCTTCGCCCACATTGCCTCGCGAGGTCTGTATCCCTTCCCAGTCGTCGATCAAGCCGAGGAAGGCGAAACCGATAAGGACAAAAAGCGGCACAAGAATGCTGCGCCCGGAACCTTCTTCTACAATGCGCGAGATATTCAGCGCCAGTGTGATCGCAATGGTCGGCAGGATGATCATTATGCCGCCCATCGTCGGTGTGCCGATCTTTTGCACATGGCGGCTATCCATGAGTTCAGCGCGAATCTGCTTGCCCAGCTTCAGGCGATGCAGAATCTCGACAAAGGGACCTCCCCAGATAACACCGAGAAGGAAGGTGGCGCCGCCAACGCTTAGCGCTAGTGGTAGTTGACCATCCATTAGACTGAATTGCCCTAGCTACTGCTTCTGTTAATGTCTGCTTCAGCGGCTGCCAGACGACTCCTGACACTATCCCCTGGTATTTCAAGCAAAATAACAAGGCGATCGACGATTCGCCTGAATACCGGCGCCGCAACTTGATAGCCAAAATCGCCGTCTGGCCGGTCTAACTTTACCATGACAACTGCCTGCGGATCATCAGCGGGCAAGAAGCCGATGAAAGAGAGGATCTTGGCGTTTCTCCCTTCTTCAAAAGCCACAGCGGTTGAAATCTTGGCGGTGCCGGGCTTGCCAGCGATGGAGTATCCAGACAGTTCAGCCGCGGGCGCGCCTTCTCCTACGACGCGTATCAGTATATCTTTGAGGATAGCGGCCGTCTCAGCCGAAACGACTCGGCGAATTGTCGAAGAGCGGGCTTCTTCGGGTCCGTCTTCGCTGATGATTTGACGGACGATGCGCGGCTGCCGCATGATGCCATCGTTGGCAATCGCGGCGTAAGCGGTGATCATCTGCATTGCTGTGACCTTCAGGCTTTGTCCGTAGCTGTTTAGACCGAGGAAACTCTCGTTCCAGTCGGAATCACCCGGTAATCTCAACTCTCCGCGCTCTTCCGCGAATAGCCCAACGCCGGTTGCTTGCCCTAAGCCAAAGGCGCGCATCATGCTGTAGAAATCGCTAGTGCCCATTTGCAGAGCGATCGTCGCCGCCCCAACATCAAGGGAGTTGCTCAGGATTGTCGCCAGATCAGTCGTACCATAAGACCGGTAAGTGGCATTAAAAATGTCCCGACCGCCGACCTCCAGGTACCCCGTGTCATTGTAGGTCCAAAAGGGAGTGATGACGCCTTTTTCGAGCGCGCCGGCCACGGTCAAAACCTGCATCAGCGAGCCGGGTTCATAGGTCTCGTTGATCGCCGGGTTGACGCGCAGGTTGGGGTCAGCGATTTCCAGGAAGTTGTTGGGGTCGATGGACGGATAGTTGGCCAAAGCCAGCACATCGCCATTGCGTGGATCCATCACAATAACCGTGCCTCGGAAGGCATTGTACTGCTCAACCGCATTTTTTAGTTCGCTTTCCACCCAGAATTGAACATCGCGGTCAAGCGTTAAGACAATGTCCTGCCCGCGTTGTTCGGCTGGGCGGTCTTCCGGCAGGTCGAAAGGCACCTTGCTTATCGCAAGATCGAGCACACGACCGGAAAGCGTATCGTTGAAAGCGCCTTCCACCCCTAAGGCGCCGCGCAATCCGTCATCGACGACGATGCCAACGACATGGGCGGCCAGCTCGCCTTGTGGATAAAAGCGTTTGGGAATCTCTTCCAAGCCCAGCGAGATGTCATCGAGCGCGGCAATGGCTTGCCCCTGCTCAGCCGATATCGGACCGGCGAGGAACTCCCAAACATTTTCGCTGGTGGCTTTACGCCAAATCTCGAAATAGGAAAGATTCAGGATTTCCGATAGCTTAGCGCTGAGGCTATCGGCATCAGCAACGAATGCCGGACTAATACCCAGGCGATATTGCACGAGGTTATAAGCCAGCGGCTCGCCATCGCGATCATAAATCCGACCCCGCTCGGCAGGGATTCGCAGGGTGGTATTGGTAATGGAGTTGCCTATCTTTTCCAGTTCTTGTCGTACGGAGCGCGGAAAAAACTGGAAGTTGGCGAGATTAATGATTAGATATGCCGCCAGCAATATCAGGAAAATCGCCACGAACGGCAGGCGCGCCTGAATCGTTGCTTGTTGGGATGATGGTCCCTGCATGTGGTCTTAGTCCATCAATTGCCAAATGAACGAAATTGATCGCTAATGAGAGCTAATTGCTGTTCTAGCCAGCTACCGAATGTTTCTTCATAGACCGGTACGGTCAGCTCAGTTCGGCTGTCTTCCGAAGTCGTTCGTGACACTCGATTGCGGTTGGGGTTATATCCCTCTATCAGAACATAGTCGATATCAGCATTTGTTGCGGGACGGAATCCGATATCGACGGCGCGGGCGAAGAGACGCGGGACAGTGCGGTAACTCGCGATCTCGCCGATGAGCTTTTCATTCTGCCGCTTCAATTCATCACGCCGACTTATGAGGTCTTCAATCTGACGATTGGTGATCGCGAAGGATGCCACTTGCGACAAATACAGGCTGCCCAGGATCAGCAGAATGGCAACACCCAATATTGCCAGCGCGGTCGCTTGATTACGCGTCCGGAAGCGTTTGCGGCTGAAGGTATGCTGAAACCAGGCTTGCGACATTCCGCAGGTTCGTTACCTCATCGGGAAAAGACAAATTGCGGCAACTGTTGCTAAGCTGCCGAACTATATCATCCAATGTATCCGAAATGGGATTATGCGCAACTCAAATCAATTGGCTTAGAGCTTTTCGATAACGCGGAGTTTGGCGCTGCGGCTGCGCGGATTGGCTCCAAGCTCTTTGCTATCCGGCACGATAGGTTTGCGAGTTACCGGCTTGACTTTGGCTTGCCTTGCCTGAATCGATGCCATACCAGGCGGCGAGACCACATTTGTGGCAAGTTGCTTGAATGCGTGTTTGACGAGCCGATCTTCCAGACTGTGAAACGTTATGACGGCCAGTCGTCCACCCGGGCGCAGCAGATCAATGGCGATGGGAATGACCTTTTCGACCGCGTCCAACTCTTGATTGACTGCGATGCGCAACGCTTGAAATGTCTTGGTGGCGGGATGAATCTTCGATGAGCGCCTCGCTGGGAGTGGTATAGCGCTTGCGACCAGTTCCGCCAATTCTAATGTGGTTGAAACAGGTCGCCCCTCCACGATCGCGCCTGCAATTCGGCGGGCGTGGCGTTCCTCGCCATAACGGAAAAGTAAATCCGCCAGTTCCCCAGCGGGCAACTTGTTGATGAGATCATGAGCGGTTGCGCTGTCGTCGACGGTGTCGAAGCGCATATCCAACGGAGCCTCATAGCGAAAGGAAAAGCCGCGTCCGGGATCATCAAGTTGGGGGGAGGACAGACCCAGATCAAGCAGAATCGCATCGACTGTACTCCAGCCCATAGCCGTCGCTGGGTTTCTCATCTCAAGGTAGCTGCCGTGATAGAAAGTGACCTGCCTGCCGAAACTCGCGAGTCTTTGACGCGCCTGGGCAATCGCCCGCGTATCGCGATCGATAGCGAGGACTTCGTCGATGCCGGCTTCGAGCAGAGCGTGGCTGTGGCCCCCGCCGCCGACAGTACCATCAATCAGCCGCATGACCATCGAATCGGCTGGGCGGAGCGTTTCGATGACAGCTGGCAGAAGGACAGGTATATGTTGTTGCATCTATATTTGGATAAGCAGTTGTTGGTCTCCTCAGAGCATAATCCACGAGACCGATTTTCGGGAGTCCCAAGGAAGCGTCAGTTTAATTCACCGTGATGCTGGATCATGCTAAAATGATGAGCGATCAGCCCAAAACCCAAGACTCTATTTGTTCCTAATGGCCTACGAAAAACCGCAGCACATCGAGACGATCTTGAAGAACTTGCCCGCCAAGCCCGGTGTGTATTTGCTCAAAAACCGGCGGGGCAAAATCATCTACGTCGGCAAAGCGAAGCGCTTGCGCAATCGCGTACGCAGTTACTTCACAACACAGGCGGACGGCAACAGCAAAACGCTGCGCATGCGGGCGGAAGTGGCGGATATCGATTTCATCATCACCGAAAACGAAGTCAAGGCGCTGATCCTTGAAGAGACGCTGATTAAGAAACACAAGCCGCGCTTCAATATCGAGCTCAAAGACGACAAGCGCTATCCTTATATCCGGGTCGGTTGGGGGGACGCCTTCCCCAAAGTGGAAACGACGCGCCGCATCGTCAAGGACGGTTCGCGCTATTTCGGTCCTTATTCGGCGATGTGGGTGGTGCAGAAGACGCTTAGCGACTTGCGGAAAGCTTTTCCTTATTTGACTTGCGACCGAGACATCACTGGCGAAGATGAGCGCGCCTGCCTGTTTCACGATATCAAGCTCTGCAACGCGCCTTGCATCGGGGCGGTCAGTCGCGATGAGTATCGCTTCATGATCCAAGAACTGATGGATGTCTTGAGCGGCCGGGCGAACGATGTGCAGCGGCGCCTGGTGAATGAAATGAATTCGGCCGCCGTAGAGCTCAACTTTGAGAAGGCGGCCGGCATCCGCGATCAACTGAAAGCGATAGATTTCATCACGAACAAGCACAAAGCCGTCGGCAAGAACATGACCGACCATGACGTAATCGCTCTGGCCCGCGATGACCGCGATGCGACTGTGCAGATCATGTTCATTCGCAATGGCAAGCTGATCGGCAGCGACTCGCGCATGATGGACAATACCGAAGGCGAAAGCGACGCCACTGTGCTAGAGCAGTTCATCAGCCAGTTCTATGCCAGTTCGTCCAACATTCCGCGCGAACTCATCCTGCCCAAGGAAGTTGAAGAGGCGCGGATACTCGAGCGCTGGCTCAGCGACAAGCGATCCAGTTCGCGGGTGACGATCCACGTGCCGCAGCGCGGCGACAAACGCAAGCTGATCGGACTGGCGCAGGAAAACGCGCTGGAAAGCCTGCAAATGATGCGGGCGCAATACGAAGCCGATACCACCAAGCACGAGCAGGCGATGGCGGAATTGCAAGAGGCGCTAAGCTTGCCGCGAATCCCCAACCGCATCGAATGCTTTGACATTAGCACGACGCAAGGAACAGCGATTGTGGCGAGCCGCGTCGTCTTCGTCCGTGGCGTTCCGCGGAAAAGCGAATACCGCCGTTTTAATATTCGCAGCATATCGCACGCTGGTTCGGATGATTACCTGTCCATGAGCGAGGCGTTGACGCGGCGCTTTCTGCGCTGGAAGAACGCGGTGGAAAAGGGAAAGGAATTTACGCCGGACGGCCGGGACAAGGACGAGACTTGGCGCCTTCTGCCCGATCTGCTGCTGATCGACGGGGGCAAAGGACAGCTTAATACAGCACATTCAGTGCTGGAAGAATTCGGTATTGCCGATCGTGTTCCGCTGGCGTCTCTGGCGAAGCGGATTGAAGAGATCTTTGTGCCGGGCAAGGCGGAATCGGTGTTATTGTCGCGGCGCAGCGAAGCGCTGTTCTTGGTGCAGCGCGCCCGCGATGAAGCCCATCGTTTCGCCATCGCCAGCCATCGCAAACAGCGGCGCAAGCTGGGCTTGGCCAGCCGGTTGGAGACGATCCCCGGTGTGGGACCCAAGCGGCGCAAAGTCCTGCTCAAGCATTTTGAGAACTCCATCGATGCGATAAAGAACGCCAGCGTCGCCGAGCTCGCGGCGGTCAATGGCATCAGCAAAGAGGTCGCCCTGAATATCAAGAGTCACTTGGATTGAGCGTTGGTCACTCCTGCACAGAGCAGTCGATGTGTTCTGCCTCTAGAATGGCTTCCAGATGGTCGATTAGCGGAACTATATGATTCTGTACGACATTCCAAAGCGTATCGAGGTTGATATCAAAGTAGGCATGCGCCAGCCAGTTGCGCATGGCTTTCATGCTAGACCATGGCAGGTCAGGATACCTTGAGCGGCACTCCAGCGAAACGGAACCAGCAGCTTCTCCTAGAATCTCCAGCAGCCTGGCTAAGATCAGTTGCAAGCCTTCGTCCCGCGCAAGTGAAGCGCGCGTGTGCCCCTGCGCGAACCGCTGCGTCTTCTGCGCGGCTTCCAATGCATGGCATAGCCTTATGCGGTCATTCTCCCGGCTGATTTTCAAAGATCGGTATCGCTTCCTCGCAAACCGCTTTTCGGAAATACCGACTCAAATCCTCCGGCGTTCGCAAGTCAACTTCTCGGCCGATAATTTCGCTCAGGTCAACAGCGTTCTGAAAAAACTCAAGGCCAACTTGGGACTCAGCCATGTACTCAACTAGCAAGTCGATGTCGCTGTCGGAGCGCATATTCCCATGAAGCGCTGAACCGAAGACGGACAAGCGTCGAATTGGCTGCCCAGCGCAGTACTCGCGAATGGCGTCCAATGGCAATTCAAGTGTTGTTTCGGGATTCATAGCGTTCTCCCTCGCAACCATTATCTCAAGTATAACGCAACTGGCGTCTAGATATGCAGTTGATGCACATGGCGGATGAAATCCTGTTGCTTGAGGCTGGCCATCACTGATTCTGGCAACGGCTCATCGAAGTTCAGTACCGTCAGGGTGTTGCCGCCCGGCTCGGCCCGCCCGGTGTGCCAGCTAGCGATATTGATGCCGTTTTCCGCCATCAAGCTGCCGACCCGGCCGATCACCCCGGGCTGGTCGTAGCTGCCCATGATCAGCAGGTGCCCGCGCGGCTCAAAGTGGATGCGATAGTCGTTGATCTGCAAGATGTAGGGTTTCTGCCGATCGAGCAAGGCGCCGGCAATGCTGATCTCTTCGCCATCCTCGAGCGTGGTCTGACAGGTGATGATATTGCGATATTCGCTGATCTTGATGCCTTTCGCTTGTGTGATTTGCCAGCCGCGTTCAGCCGCCAGCAGCGGCGCGTTTACGAAGCTCACCTTGTCGCCGAGTATGGGGCTAAGCAAACCCTTGAGGATGCCGACGGTCATTGGCTTGATCAGACCATGCATATCTTCGCCGATTATTTCGATGGCGATGCGGCGGATTGGGCTGCGCGCCAGAATATGGTGGAGCGCGCCGATGCATTCAGCCAGTTGCATAAAGGGGCGGATCTCATCGTATTTGAGGCCGGGCAGCAGCGGCAGATTCACTACATTGCGATAGTCGCGGTCGTTAAGAGCGTCCATGACCTGCTTGACGATCTGCAGCGATAGGTCCTGCCGCGCCTCCGCCGTGTTGTCGCCGATATGCGGCGTGTGAATGACCCGGTCCAAGCCAATTAGGGGGCTGTTGAAGGGCGGCTCTTCATTCCAGACATCGACCGCAACGCCGCCCAAGTGCCCCTCCTTAAGCGCCTCCGCCAGCAGTGTTTCCTTGATGATGCCGCCATGCGCGGTGTTTATGAAGCAGGCGCCGGGCTTCATCAGCCGGAACGTCTCTTCATCAAAGAAGTCGATCGTTTCCTTCGTGGCTGGAACGTGCATGCTGACGTAATCGGCTGTCGATAGCAGTTCGTGGAGGCCGACCAGGCTGATGCGTCTATCATCGACCTGCTCTTCACGGATGTATGGATCGTAGGCGAGGACAGTCATGCCGAGCGCCAGGCAGAGACGGGCGACGCGATGACCGACACGCCCTAACCCGACGATGCCGATGGTCTTGCCGTGCAGCTGTGTACCGACTTGCTGTTGCCTGTCGAAGAGCCACCAGCCCTCGCGCAGGCTTTCATGTATGGCTGGCAGATTGCGATTTAGCGCCAGCAGCAAGGTCAGCGTATGTTCGGCGGCGGCGATAGCGCTGACACCAGGCGTGTTCATCACCAGGATGCCACGCTCGGTGGCGGCGTCAATGTCGATGCCGGTCAGCCCGGCGGACATTCGGGCGACCAGTTTCAGCTTGGGCGCGTGGTCCAGCAGCGGCGCATCCAGCTTGAAATCGGAACGCGTGATAATGGCTGTGGCATCCGCAAGCGAAGCGCGCACGTTTGAGGTCTTCGGCGGCACACAGGTCACGCGGTATGCAGCACTCTCTTTGAGCAGCGCGACACTCTCCGGCGTGAGGTCGGTTGCGACTACAACATGGTGTTGGCTCACGCGAATAGTCCTTTCGACTTGATAGCTTCGATCACCTCGAAAAGGCTGCTAAAGACCTGGTCGTTCACATCGGCAAAATCATCCAGGCTGGAGTGTGACAGGTCGGGCACGGTGAAGCATGTCATCCCGGCGGCCTGTGCCGACAAGGTACCGGCACGGCTGTCTTCCAGCGCCAGGCAGCACTCCGGTCGGATACCAATTTGCTCCGCCGCATGCAGGTAAATATCCGGTTCCGGTTTACCCCTCGTTACAAATTCGGCGGAATAGCGCTGCGGAATTAGCTCCTGCCAGCCCATCAAGTGGACAAAATGCTCGATCACAACTTGGGATGAGCTGGAAGCGATCGCTCGCGGTATATCAAGCTCGGCGGCATAATGCACAATTTCCTGGGCGCCGGGTCTGGCACAGATTCGCTCCGGCGGCAAGGCGAGCAATCGCCCGGTTATGGCGGCCTCAATGGCGGCCGGCGAATCGCCGAGCTTGGGATAATGCTGTTGCAGAATGGCGGCGAATTCGTCCACGCGCATGCCGATGCCCAGGTCGCGCACTTCAGCGGAATAGGTATAGCCGTAAGACTCGATGAGGTCGATTTCGACTTCATGCCAGACCGGCTCGGAATCGACCAGTAAACCGTCCATATCAAAGATAAGCGCGGAGAAACTCATAATCAGACGATGCCCTCAAATTCTCGGATAAAACCTTCGCGTTGGATCTCGGTTTGGAAGAGTGTGGATTGGGGAGATGCGGCCAGCAGAATGCCTTTGCGGAAGACAGCTTCGTGCTTGCTGCCGCGCAGAGCCGTCCAGCCGCGCTGACCGCTGACGAGGGGAAGGATCGCGGCGAGCGACGGGTCCTGCAGAAAGACATCGGCTTCCGCTTTGACCGTTTCGCGGGCTACGACGCCGCCATAGCCGACAAAGAGGTCAACCAGGGGCTTGGTCGCCAGGTCGGAAGCGCCATCGCCGATCATGACGCGCTTGCCGGGCAAGCGGCCGGCTAGCTCGCTGATGATCTTCGACTTGCCGCTCGATATGGTCAGGGGACCCTCACTGTAATCGAGATAGGTTTTGGCTTGCTGCGCCCCCGGCTCATGATAATCCCACCAGCGCCCGGACAGCTCATTGTATTCCAGTTCCACAGCGCGGATTCGCTCCGGCTGAAGGCCGAGCCGGCGGCCGAAACCCTTGACGGCATCGATCAATCCGCCGCTGATGATGAAGACTTCTTTGCCGAGGAATTGCAAGGCAGCGATGACTTCGGGCGCGTCTTCTACGACGGTTTCCCAGTAGCGTTCTTCAACCGCCTTGAGCTGGGCGAGCGTCGGTTTGATGGCTCGCAGGCGCTTGCCGTAGACATCGGCCAGGTCAAGCTCGCCATCCATCGCCTTGTTGGTTAGCAGACCGACGCGTCCTTCTTTGCCTTTGAGGCGGGCGAGTTCGTCGATGCCTTCGATGGCGGACAGGGTGCTGTCGCAATCGAAGAAGATGAGGTCGTAAGTTTGCCAGTTTGCCGGCTGCATGGAGTTTTTCCGCGATTCAATCAGAGCGGGACCATTATAGTCCTTTGCGGTCAGAAGTGTACGGCGGTCTGCGTGGCGCGGAAGGCTTGCCGTTAATCTTGCGCGTTGGTCGGGCGCGGGTAGGCCAAGCAGATGGATTATTGGAGTTTTGTTAGACTTCCAAATTGGAAGGCAAAATATTTTTTGTCCAATAAAACTCCAATTCCAGAAAGGAGGCAGGTCGAGCTATACGGTTGTCAAGGCGCGCTGGGATTAGGCTAGCAGAGAATGGAGTGGAATAGGCGACTAAATGTTCTCGTATGCCGCACTAGATTGACAAGTGAAAACAGAGATTGAAGTGATGCCCGTCAGCCGCTTGAATGCCGCGCGACGCTCCCCTATAATCGAACAATTATTTGATTCTTGTGCGCTGGGATTGGCGTGAAGGAGTGTAGGTTTGGCAAGAAAACCGGCTGATCAATCTGTCGACCGCGAAGACATCTTGTGGGCGGCGGCGGAGGTTTTGCACCGTAATGGCTATGAAGCGACGACGATGAAAGACATCGCGGCCCAGGTCAATTTGACCGCGGCAAGTTTGTATCATCATTTCAAGAATAAAGATTTTCTCTTGCTTAATGTGCTTGAGGTCGGGCTGGATCTCACGATCGACAAACTGGAAAGAATCGATGGCTCTGAGTTTTCCTGCGCTGAGAAGCTGAGCGCGATGATTCGCTCGCATGTGGTCAGCGTGACGGGCAACGTGGCGGTGGGCGCCGCGATGGTTTTCGAGATTCGCGCGCTGCTCAATGTTAGCGTCGGCGCGAGGAATAGCGATGAGAGTTTCATGGAAGAATTTGTGGCGCGGCGGAATCAATTCTTTGCCCGGCGCGATTACTTCGAGGGCTTGTTCCGTGACACAGTGCGGGCGGGGATAGAAGCGGGCGAATTTCGCGAGGTGGATGCGGCGATCGTGACGCGGGCGATCTTGGGCGCGCACAACTGGATAAGCGTGTGGTTCAAGGAGGGCGGCCGGTTAAGTGGTGAAGAGGTGGCGGATGTGATGGTGGATACTTGGTTGGCGGCTTTGGCACAAACAGACTGCGAGGGGCAAATGTGACGGCAAGATATCCTTTAACAACGTGGATGCCGCCTTATGAAGAAGCGCGACGTCTCATTCAATTCTTAGAGGGAAAATGTTATTCGCATTGGCTCTCGATGCACAACGCGATTTATGCCAATTGGAAGTCACTAGAGATGAAAGGCAAACGGGCCGATCCAGAAGTTTATATTCCCTTGGTGATGTCTAGGGAAGATCAAGTATTAGCCTATCGCATCTGGCGCGAGACAAACATCAACCCACGCAATTCAAGCGACGCAGTGGAATTAATGCGACATCATCATCTAGTGGTCTTTCCCGATGATGTCTTCACTTTGACTGAAGCCGGCAAGCTATTCATGGAGAATGACGAATCAATCTTAGCCAAGATTGATCACTACGAAGGTATTCTGATAATTCTTGCGGAAGTCGCGGCGCAGGGACCAGCGAAAGAAGGTGACTTTCTGAGGGCCTTTCAGGAGTTTTTCCGCTTATACACTACATTTTCCGCGAAGAATTCCGGCGTAGTAGCTTTGAGGCATCGGCTTGAGAATCTCCGTCAGCGCGACCTGGTTGAGAAAACCGCGCAAAAATACAGTATTACGGACTCCGGCCTTGACTATTTGCGACGCTTCAAAGGCGGGAATACGGGAGATGCTCCAACAATAGAAGAATTGGTCAAACAAAACAACGCAGTCACACGCCGGCAACTTAGCAAATACTTGCAAGCGATGGATCCTTTTCTATTCGAGCATTTCATTAAATTGTTGCTTGAAGAGATGGGCTATCACAATGTCGAAGTAACTGCGCCGAGCAATGACAAAGGCATTGATGTTGTCGCCGAGATTGAGCTAGGCATCAGCCGCGTCCGCGAAGTCATCCAAGTCAAGCGTCAAAAAGGCAATGTTGGGCGCCCCATACTCGATCAACTGCGTGGCTCACTACACTACTTTCAGGCTGTACGTGGCTCAATAATTACTACAGGCGGCTTTGCCAAGAGTGCGCAGGACTCCGCATTTGCGCCGAGCGTCGCGCCCATTACCTTGATAGATGGTGAACGGCTGCTAAACCTGCTTATTGAACACAATATCGGCATCCGCAGACGCGAAATCAGAATTCTTGAATTCGACGCTGAAAGCTTAAGTCAGTTTGAATCCGAGGGAGAATTGAACCCAATTTCACTGGAACAACCGGAGAGCGAGTAGATACTAATTATGCAAAACATACTCATCACAGGCGCGAACCGGGGCATCGGCCTCGCGCTGACTAAAGCATTTCTAGCCAACGGCGACTGTAGTATTTTCGCGACGTGCCGTAATCCGGATGGCGCGGCGCAACTGAAGGAACTCGCGCAGAAGCGCCACGGCAGTGTCAGCCTCCTGCAAATGGATGTCACAGATGAAGCCTCAATAAGTCGCGCAGCCGATTTTGTCGACGCCGAAGCTGGCGGTTTGGATCTGCTCATCAACAATGCCGGCATCAGCGGCGACGATCACGCTCGAATCATGGGGAAGCTGACGTCAACTGAAGTCAGCCATGTGATTACGACAAACGCTGTCAGCGCGCTGATCGTGACGCAGGCTTGCCGCGAGTTGCTGAAGAAAGGCGACAATCCGCGCGTGGTGATGATTTCTTCGGGTTTGGGCTCGCTGAGTCGCGCCGGCGGCAGTTCCTACGCCTATCGCATGAGCAAGGCAGCGATGAATATGGCCGCGCGCGTTCTCGCTTTTGATGGGGCGATGGCGGGTATCACGACCGTTACGGTAGCGCCCGGCTGGGTGCGGACGGACATGGGTGGGGCGGCAGCCAATCTTTCGCCGGAGGAATCGGCGCGGAGTATGCTAGCGCTTATGAATAGCCTGAGCGCCTCAGACAATGGCAAGTTCTACCGTTACGATGGTTCGGAATTGGACTGGTGAGAGAGGCTGCTCTTGCAGTCTGGCATTGACAATCAGGAAAGGCGATAGCGCAGATGGGCTATGAGATCAAGAAGGCGGCCGTGATTGGCTCGGGCACGATGGGCGGTGGCATCGCGGCGCTCTTGGCTGGCGTCGGCATAGACACGCTGCTGCTGGATATTCCGCCGCCGGATAGCGCCCCGAAGGACGGACCCAAGGTCCGCAACGCGATTGTCGCTCGCAATCTCAAAGCGCTGGGTAGAAGTCGCCCGCCGCAGTTATACAGCGCCGATGACCTGGCCAATATCCGCATCGGCAATATCGAAGACGACTTGAACCAGGTGGCTGATGCTGACTGGGTCATCGAAGCCATCGTTGAGAATCTGGAGATTAAACGCGGCTTGATGAAGCGGCTGGTCGATGTCCTTCGCGACGATGCCATCGTGACGACGAATACATCCGGGATTCCCATAGCAAGCATCGCTGAGGGCTTGCCGCGGCAATTCACAGGCCGTTTCCTTGGCACGCATTTCTTCAATCCACCGCGCTATTTGCGTTTGCTGGAGATCATCCCACATGCTGGCAGCGATCGGGAAATCGTAGATTATATGATGCGCTTCGGCGCCGAGACTTTGGGCAAGGGCACGGTACTCTGCAACGATAGGCCTAACTTCATCGGCAATCGCTTCATGTCGATGTCGGGCATGCAAGCGACCAACTACGCGCTGGATCATAGCTACACCGTCGAAGAAGTTGACGCGCTCACCGGTCCCCTGATCGGCCGTCCGAAGACGGCGACTTTCAATCTGAACGATCTGGTCGGCTTTGATATTGCCGTCGGCGTGGCGCGCAATCTTTATCATGAAATTCCCGATGACCCGGCTCGCGAGCTGCTGCTGCATGAAAAGAACGCGGCGCTTTCCGATGAATTGCTGGAGCGCGGCTGGCTGGGGCGCAAGACGGGCAGAGGCTTTTATCATATGCGGCGCGATGGCGGGAAAAAAGAACTTTGGGCGCTCAACCTGGAGACGCTGGAGTATGAACCGCCGTGCAAGCCGCGTTTCGATAGCGTGGGCATGTACCGCAATGTCGAGTCGCTCGGCGAACGCATCCGCCTGCTCATCAACGCCGATGATCGCGCCGGTCAGTATCTATGGCACTTGCATGCTTTCTTGCTGGCTTACGCTTCCAACCGGGTGCCGGAAGTTACTGATACCATCGTCAATGTGGATAACGCCCAAAAATGGGGTTTCGCCCACCAGATGGGACCCTTCGAGATTTGGGATGCTATCGGCGTGGCGGAGACGATCGACCGCTTTGAGGCGGATGGTTATCCGGTGGCGAACTGGGTCAAAGCGATGATTGCGGCCGGACACGCGACCTTCTACCAGCGGGACACTCAAGGCAAGGTCACTGGCTATTACAGTCCGCAGGAGCGCGCCTATCTTCCGCTGGTCCGGGAGCCGCGCGAGATCACGATTGCCGATTTGCGCGCTTCCGGCGCCGAAGTCTACAGCAATGGCGATGGCGCGGTTTACGACATGGGCGATGGCGCCTTGCTCTGGGAATTCAATACCAAACAAAATAGCATCACCGCCGGCTTGATTGAATCGGGCTGGAAGGCGCTGGAGATTCTGGCGCGAGACGAATACAGGGCGCTGGTGATTGGGAACGATGGCGAGCGTTTTTCCATCGGCGCGAATCTCGATCCATCGGCGTTGATGGCGGGGCTGGAGGGCATTGAGAAGGTCCTGGTCAGCCTGCAGGATTTGACCCAAGCGCTGCGATACGCGCCTAAGCCGGTGGTGGTCGCCGCGCATAATATGGCGCTGGGCGGCGGCGCGGAGTTGGCAATGTCAGGCGCGGCGGTTGTCGCCCATGCCGAGTTGTATATGGGCTTGGTTGAGGTCGGGGTCGGTCTGGTTCCGGCCGGCGGCGGCTGCAAGGAGTTGGCGCGGCGTCTGGTCAATCCACTGGCCCGCGGCGGCTCGGACGATGTGCTGGCGGGCTTGCAGAAAGCATTTGAGACGATAGCGACGGCCAAGGTCAGCGGCAGCGCCAAGGAGGCGAAGGGGCTCGGCTTGCTGGCGGAATCGGACAAGATCGTGATGAATCGCGCCCACCTGCTGGGCGAGGCGAAGAAGCTGGCGCTGGCAATGAGCGAAACCTATGTCCCGCGGAAACCGGAGCCGGTCTTTGCGGCCGGTCGGGATGCTTATGCCGCTCTGTTGATCGGCGTGGCGGGATTCAAGGAAGCGGGTTACGCCAGCGAGCATGATGCGCTGATCGCGCGGAAGCTCGCTTATATATTGACGGGCGCGGCCCTGGCTGAGCCGCAGTGGGTGGATCAGCAGTATTTGTTGAATTTGGAGCGTGAAGCTTTTTTGAGCTTGATTATGGAGACGAAGACGCAGGAGCGCATCATGCACATGCTTCAGACGAACAAGCCCTTAAGGAATTGAGACGCAAGCGGCAGAGATCCTTCAGGCGAAGGCCAAACGCGAAAGTGAGGAACAGCACATGCGCCAAGCAGTTATTGTAGCGGCATCACGCACGGCCGTCGGCAAGGCAGTCCGCGGCAACACGAAAAACGCGCGTTCGGATGACATGGCGGCGACCGTCATCGCCGACTTAATGGAGAAGACCGCTGGCAAACTAGACCCGCAAGATGTTGACGATGTGATCATGGGCTGCGCTATGCCGGAGGGTTCGCAGGGCATGAACTTCGCCCGAGTTATCGCTCTGCGCGCCGGCCTGCCTGTCGATACGCCCGGGCAGACTGTCAATCGCTTCTGCTCGAGTGGCTTGCAGACGATCGCTCTGGCAGCCAACAGCATCATCGCCGACCAAGCCGATGTCGTGATCGCCGGCGGCGCTGAGTCAATGTCCTCCGTGCCGATGACGGGCCATCACCTCAGCCCCAACCCACACATGGCGGCAAAGGATCCCAACGTCTATATGAGCATGGGGCTGACGGCGGAACGCGTCGTTTCCGAATTCGGCATCAGCCGCGAAGACATGGACCAATTCGCCTACAACAGCCACCGCAAAGCGGCCGAAGCCACCGATGCCGGCTACTTCGCCCAAGAGATCGTCCCATTTGAATGGGAGGAGACGGTGGTCGGAGACGATGGCAGGCCGGCGGTTGTCAACAAGCTACTCGACCGAGATGAGCATTTGCGGCGTGAAACCACTGTAGAGGCCCTCGCCGGACTGAAGCCGGTCTTCAAGCCGGCTGGCTCGGTGACCGCTGGCAATTCCAGCCCTTTGAGCGATGGCGCCGCGGCTGTGATCGTGATGGAGCGGGAGAAAGCCGAGCGCTTGGGCTTGCAGCCTCTTGCGCGTTTTGTCGGATTTGCCGTGGCCGGCGTCCGCCCGGAGATTATGGGCGTCGGTCCGATCAAAGCGGCGCCAAAAGTGCTGGAGCGCTGCGGCATGTCGCTGGACGACATCGACCTCATCGAACTCAACGAAGCCTTCGCCTCGCAGTCGCTAGCGGTCATATGCGAGCTGGAACTGAATCCGGAGATTGTGAATGTCAATGGCGGCGCCATCGCGCTTGGTCATCCTCTGGGCTGTACCGGCGCAAAACTGACCGTGCAAATTATCAACGAGATGAAACGCCGCGGCAGCAATTATGGCATGGTGACCATGTGCATCGGCGGTGGCATGGGCGCGGCGGGTATTTTCCAGAACCTCAACTAGCGGGAAATTTACGGCAGCTTGCTATCTGCCTGCACGGGCAATCTGAATTGCACAGTTGTCCCGTGTCCAATGCCTTCGCTCTTGACGGCAATAGCGCCGCCATGCGCCTCGATGATCGCGCGGGCGATATCCAATCCTAATCCTCTTCCAGGACTGCGGGATTGGTCGGTCCGGTAGAATCGCTCAAAGATATGCGGCAAATCAGCCGGATTGATTCCCGCGCCATCATCTGTGACTGAAATTTCCACGTATTTGTCCTGTTCCAATGTTGCCGTGACAATCACCTTTCCACCTTCTGAGTGTTGCAGCGCGTTGTGTATGATATTCCCCAATGCCTGACGTATTCGCGCCGGGTCAAGTTGGGATTCTGGCAATTGAGGCAGGGGATTTAGCGATAGGCTGATATTGCGCGCATGCGCTTGGGCTTGCCAACGTTCAACTTCGCTGATCAATAGTTGGCCAATGAGGCATTGTTCAACGTGGAGTTGTAACTCGCCGGAGTCAGTCTCCGCCAGCCAGTTCAAGTCATTGACCAGATTGCGCAGCATAGTCACTTCTTGGATGATGTATTGCCCCGCCTGGCCGGGCTCTTGCAGGTCATCCAGCAGCCCTTTCGCTTCTAGTTGGATGACAGTCAAAGGCGTATTGAGTTCGTGGGAGATATCACTTATCAAACGTTTGCGCAAGTCACGCTGCCTTTGCAAGGCAGTCGTCATTTGGTTAAACGTGGCGCTCATTTTGCCCAGTTCATCATCTGACGTGACTGGCAACAAGGTCGCGTCATCGCGCTGGGCTATCGTTTGGGTGGCGCTTGTCAAAGCGGAAATCGGCGCGGTAATGCGTTTTGATAGGGAAGTCGCTAGTAATAAGGCGATGATCAAAATGAACAAGCCGCTCGCGATGAAACTGAGTAGCAGCTCATGCAGCAAACCGCTCGATTCTGTCTCCAGAAAGTTCTGATTGACATCCAAGTACACAAAGCCCACCGTCTGATCCGTCTGCAAATCCAGGATCTCCCGGCGCTGGCCCGACAGCGATTGAGTCATCTCGCCCGTTTCGAGTTCAGAAAAATTATCCCGGATATTCCGTTCCGCAAGATCAACAATGACAACACGGAGCCTGTCGATGTGAAAACCTTCGTCGCTTTCGCGGTCGGTGCTGCTTTCATGCCCCTCGGGATGCTCAGTTTGATATTCATAAAGGTAGCCCGAATCCGACAATGCCATATCGACCGTATCCCAGCCCTTCGCCGTGGTGTAGGCTCGGCTCAATTGCCGCGCCAGGTTGCTCGCTTCTATGCGACCCAATCCACTCACGAAGGCATCGAATTGTCGCTGGATCGTGTAGTAACTGGCCACCAAATTCCATGTGACTGTCAGAGCGATAACGATGATCAATACGCGGGTGATGCGCCAGCGCAATGACATTATTCGTCCTCTACGACAAATCGATAGCCCGCGCCATAAACAGTCTGAATCGGCTGGCGACCCGCGTTCGCCAGTTGCTTGCGCAAGCGAAGGATGTGATTATCTATCGCCCGATCAAAGCCATCAAAATCATTCTCCAATGCCAGCGAGATGAGCTGGTCTCTGGTGAGAACTTGATTGGGGTGGCGCATGAAAGCAGCCAGCAGGGCAAACTGCGTCTGGCTCAAGGAGATCGGTTGCTCGTCGATCGTCACGCTCTGGGTCGTCGAGTTCAGGCTGATGTTGCCACTGGTCAGGGTTTGCTGGACCTCGCTATGAACACGGCGCAACACGGCTTTGGCGCGGGCAACAACTTCATCGGGATTGAAGGGCTTGACAATATAATCATCTGCGCCGCTGTCCAGTCCCTTGATACGATCAGCATGTGTCTCTCTGGCTGTCAGCATGATAATCGGGACATCCGATTCACGCCGCAAGATATTGCAAACCGCAATGCCATCAAGCCGCGGAAGCATTAAATCCAACACGATCAAGCCTGGCGCCAGGCTGCGGGCAGCGGAGAGACCGGCTTGGCCATCATGTGCGACTTCGGCGCTAAATCCCGCTCGCTCAAAATACACTTTTATCCAGTTGGCTATTCGCCTGTCGTCTTCAATGATCAGAATGGTTTGGCTCATGATGCCTCGCAACAGAATCACTCAGGCGCGCTATCTCGATTGTACAACGCGCCTGAGTATCGGTCTTGCCTGGGGATTGCTTCAAGGTTCAAGGAATCCTTGGCTTATGCGGTCGGCCTTGCTCAGCCGCCACCACCCTCACGTCCGCCGTGTTCGCCACGGCCTTCGCGACCGCCATGCTCGCCTGCGCCTTCACTACCAGCGTCCTTGCCGCCGCCTTCGCCCATGCCGAATTCCGCATGGGGCGCCCAGGAGTCAAAGGGTTGGTCAGTCGCCGGGATGGTGACGGACAGTTGGTAGCTGGATGGCACATCAGTCGGGGTTGTTGGACCCAGTTCGACGCCATTGGACAGATGTATCTCGATCCGCGCCCGTGTCAGTGTAGCGTTGGTCATGTTGACGACCTTGCCGATGAAGCGATTGTTGGCTTCATCGTAGCGCATGACCAAGCGGGCGCCATTGCGGGTGACATCGTAGATTTGGTTAGGGGCCAGGGCATTGGCGCCACTGCCTTCGGCTGCGTCCCCGCCGCCGCCTTCAACACCTTCGCCACCGCGTCCGCCGTGCTCGCCGGCGCCCTCACCCGAGCCTTCACCGGCGCCTTCAGTGTTGACTGGTCCCGGTCCGCCGCAGTCGAAGACTTCAGGGTGGATCTCCCAGGCATCGAATGCTAGCCCGGCGGCCAAGGGTTCGTCAGCGACCAGCAACTCGACAGGCATCTGCGCGCCGGGGGCCAGATCACCGACCGGCTGCGGTCCCAGTTCAACCACAGTCTGCCCCCCTTGCTTCAGGTTCAGTTCGATCTGAACGAAGCACAGGGTTGTGTTCCCGGGGTTTTCGACGAAGCCGGTAAATGCGCCGCGGGCTGGATCATAGGACATGGAGGTTCTGACGCTGTTGACGATGCCGTCCCAGCTTTCATCCAAGCCCAGGATGGGGCTGGAAGGATCGCCGCCTTCGCCAGCGCCTTCAGCGCCGCCGGCGCCTTCGCTCATGCCGACCTCGGCATGGGGCGTCCAGGAGTCAAAGGGTTGGCTGCCAGCATCCAGTACGATGTCCATGATCTCGCCGGCTGCCAAATCGGTCGGGGTCGTTGGACCTAGTTCCAAGCCATTGGACAGATGGATCTCCACCCGCACCCGGGTCAGTGTTGTGTCGGTCGTATTCTCGACCGTGCCGACGAACTGATTGTTGGCGGCATCGTAGCTCAGGATCAAGCGTGCGCCATTGCGTGTGACATCGTAAGTTTGATCCAGGGTCAGGGCATTCGCGCCAGCGCGTTCCGCCGCGTCCCCGCCGCTGCCTTCCGTGCCTTCCCCTCCGCTTCCGCCGTGCTCGCTGGCGCCTTCGCTGCCGCTTTCACGAGCGCCTTCACTGGATTCGGTCTGATGCTCGCTCCCTCCTTCGGACGATCCAGACTCTTGACCCAGCACTAGTCCGAACATACTGTATGCGCTGATCATAACGATGATGACGATCATCGTGATACTCGCGCTCCACAGCTTGCTCCGCTTCATGTCTACACCTCTTTCTGAACTCTGCTGATTTGCTGAGGGATATTCCTCATTACCCGCAGATTAGTGATGAATTGTCGTACAATTATCTCAATTCGGGAGCAATTCGAATCGCTTCAGGCGTATCGTTAATTCCCTTATCCATCTAAACTGGAAGGCATCACATTGTGCAAATTGCGGTCTTGTGTCTGAGTAATTCCAGGGGTTGAGGATGTCCGCGTTTTATGGGGCAGTAGCGCGCTTCTACGATGCTGAGAACAGCGACAAAACTGATGATCTCGCTATGTACAGCAAGCTGGCGGCGGAGACTGCCGGCGGTATCCTCGATGTAGGCTGCGGCACCGGGCGGGTGTTAATTCATCTGGCGGGTGCGGGACGTTCGGCGCATGGCATCGAAAAGGACCGCGCGATGTTGGACCGACTGGAACTCAAACTGAACTTGCTGCCACAGCTTCGCGAGTATATTACTTACGTATACGGCGATGTCCTGACTCATCAATGGTCCTGCGATTTCGGCTTGATCCTGCTGACCTACAATGTATTGATGCACTTCCATGAATTGGACGAGCAGATTGCTTTGTTGCGGAATCTGCGGGGCTGCCTCGCTGCTGACGGCCTTCTGGTAATCGACTTGCCAAATGCTGGTCCGGCCTTTGCCTCGGAAGACAGTGACGCGCTAAACCTTGAGCGCAGCTTTCTGGATCCCGATACGGGCCACTTGATCATGCTGCAGTCGGTCAGCTATCTTGACCGGGCGCGACAGGTCCTCGGTGTAGAATGGATATACGATGAGATTGATGGCAAGGGCGTGGTCAGGCGTCTAATTGCGCCGCATCGACTGCGTTATTTCTTCCTGCCGGAGCTGCGCCTGCTGCTGGAGCGCTGTGGATTCGCTCTGCGTTCCGTCCAGGGCGATACGGAAGGCGCCCCATACGATGCTGAGAGCGAGCGGATGATCGTACATGCAGTCGGCATTTGACGCGCCAATTTTGCGCGGCCTCATGCGGAAGTATCTTCATCCCGGGCGAAATCTCTTTGGCGCCTTGCTTGTCACGATACTTTTGGTCGGCTGTCGCTTGCCTGCTGGCGCCAGGTCCACCGCCGTGCCAGCAGCCACCTACGCGCCGCGATCTAACCCCGTGCCGACGATTCAGATAGTGAGCTCGGATGAATTGTATGGCGAGGACAAGCGCGTCATCGGCGAAACCAGTCTCAGTCTCGCGTCCTTTCCCGCGGGCGCTGTGCTGCCGCCCGTGCCAATCGGTGATTCAGAGCGTCGTGTGACAGTCCTGCTGGACGCTAACACATCAATCAGTGGCGAGTTGTATCAAGCTGATGGGCTGCGACAGCCCGGTGCGCTGCTGCTCGGCGAAGACATAAGCGCCTGGGGAAACCTGCCGTCCAGACTATCTCAAAATGGATTTGTCACGCTGGTCTTGCAGACCGGTGGCAGTACGCAAGCGGGGCAGGTCGAGGCGATGTTGCAGTCGCTGATCGCCTTGCCGGGCGTCGATGCAGGTGTGATTGCTGTCATCGGCGCGGGCCGGGCGGCTGACCTGGCATTATTGGGTTGTGCCGTCAATTCCCTCTGTGATGCGCTGGCGCTGCTCAGTCCGCTTTCGCGCGACACCTTGTTGAATATGCTGCCGTCATACGGGGCGCGGCCGCTTTGGCTGGCAGCCAGCAATAATGACCCGGAAGCCTATCACACCGCTTCAGCGCTGGCGGAAGCAGCGCAGGGCGAGGCGCGTTTTGCGCTCGTTGCTGAGGGACGGGGCGCGTCCATGTTACAGGTCCAGCCGGACCTCGAAGATGAACTGTTTGTATGGCTGCAAAGTCATTTGGGCGCAGGATAGGCCAAGTGCCGACGGCGCGCGGAAAGGCAGATTGATGATGTTTGAGCTATTGGAATATTTTCGGGGGCGACAGAGCGAAATGCTCGACCTCTTGACCGAGATGGTGAAGCGGGAATCCTTCACACGCGACAAAGTCAAGGTCGATCGGTTAGTTGATTTTTTGGAGGCAAAGCTCAATGCGCTTGGCGCCGATACCGTACAGCGAACTACCCAAGCCGAAGTTGGCGACTTTTTGTTGGCGAAGTGGAACAAGAATGCGCCGGGGATGCCATATCTATTCATGATTCACATTGATACGGTGCATCCAATCGGCGCCTTGTCGACAATGCCCGTCTGTTGCGAGGACGGACGCTACTTTGGTCCCGGAGCACTGGACATGAAAGCGGGAGCGATAATCGCCTTTGAGGCGATTCAAGCGCTGTGCCAACGAGGACAACTTCCTAATCGGCCGATTCACCTGCTCATTACGACTGACGAAGAGATCGGGAGCCCGTATAGTGAAGCGCTGATCAAAGAACTGGCGGCCGATTGCGCCTTGGCGCTGGTGATGGAGCCGGCGACAAAAGAAGGCGCAATCAAGACCTGGCGCAAGGGCGGCGGCAAGTATGAGCTTGTCATTGAGGGCCGGGCATCGCATGCTGGCATCGCGCCGCAAGAAGGCATCAACGCAATTATCGAGTTCGCGCAGCAGGCCCTGGAAATCAACCGGCTGAACGACCTCAAGTATGGCACATCGGTATCGATCACCACCGTTGAAGGCGGTTCAGCCGGGAATGTTATCCCCGCTCTCGTGCGGGCACAGATAGACACCCGCGTACTGACTATGGAAGCGATGCATGATTTACATGCGGCGTTAACCGATCTCTATCCCAAGATGCCTGGCGCAAAAGTGACATGCACTCGCCAACACCATCGCCCGCCGATGGAGCGGCGCCGGGACCTGTTCGACAAGGCGGCCGCGATCGGCGAGCGCTATGGAGTGACGATATATGAAGCGGGCACAGGTGGCGGCTCCGACGGCAACTTCACCGCCGCGATGGGAATACCGACGCTTGACGGCTTGGGCGCGCACGGCGATGGCGCTCATGCCACCCACGAACATGTGATTATCGATAGCCTTCCGCGCCAAGCCACACTGATAGCGGCTATCCTGATGGAATGGTAGGCCGTTCCGCGCTGTTCTGGTGAAAGTTGCCATAACATTTCCTCAGCCTTGTCAAGTTCGTACAATTCACTGTTGCAAGACTTGGCGGATATATCCCTTTTATCGAGCAATTGACTCACTATCATCTTTATATAGTTTCTACGCTCACGAGTATCGTCCGATGGAAGTACTCTTCATTTCTGCATTTGTCATGGCGATCACATTTGCCGTGCAGCCCGGTCCCATCGGCTTCGAGGCATTGCGCCGTGGCATCTCCCATGGCTGGGGCGCGGCGCTGCGTGTCGAATTGGGATCATTGGTGGGTGATGGCGTCTGGGCGCTGATCGCGTTGGTCGGCGCCGCCATTTTGTTTCAGAATCCGCTAGTGACGCTCTTGCTGGGCTTTTTCGGCTGTGGCTTGCTTCTGCGCTTTGCTTGGGATGCTTGGCGGGCGTCCCGCTCCGGTGTCGAAGTTGCTGCTGCGGATAACAAGCGCAGCAATCATTTTGTTGCGGGCGCTATGCTCTCTCTGTCCAATCCGCAAAATATCACTGCTTGGCTGGGGATGAGCGGCGTCATCGTTGGTTTAGGTTTTCTTGATCCGGAACCGCTTCATATCCTGGTCTTCTTCAGCGGCTTCATGATCGCGCAAGTCTGCTGGTGTTTCTTCTTCGCGACCCTGGTGGAATTTGGAAGACGGCTCCTCAGCCAACGGCTCTTTCGTTGGATTAACCTGGCTTGCGCTGTTTTTCTCGCTTATATGGGACTTGCGCTCCTGCTGCAAACCGCGCAGATGGCACTTGGTCTACTCTAGCCAGATTTCCCTAACTTGGGTTCCGCCCCTTTTATGCAGCGATCACCGGCTGACGGAATATGAGCGGATAAGTCTTATTGACGGCCGCAGTATAAGGATACTAGGGTAGCGGGCCGTCGCTAAATCTCGACGTAGCGTTTCCAGACTTCAGGACCCGAACCTAGCGCGATGACTAGATAGCTGGTCCGTGGGGTTTTAGGTTCCCAGAGCAGCCGCATGCCGGCGACATTGTGCAGTCGGTTGCCCTTGCGGTGGTTGCACTTGGCGCAGGCGCAGGCGGTATTGGACCAGGTGTCCTTGCCACCTTTGCAGCGCGGGATGATATGATCGATTGTGAAATCCCGCTTGCTCAGGATTCTGCCTCGGGCTTGGGCGCCAAGTTTGACGCCGCAGTAGATGCAGGTGTAATCATCGCGCACGAGCACACCCTTGCGGCTCCAGTGAGACTTACGCCGCGGCACATTCACATAGGATTTCAAGGCGATGACAGACGGCACCTCGAATTTGCTTCGCACGGTGTTAAGGTAAAGGCCCGTCATCTCGACAGCGATCGCCTTGCCACCCAGGAGCAGATTGATGGCGCGCTGAACCGTGATCACCGAAAGCGGTTCCCAGGTGCTGCCGTTAAGCAGCAGGACGCGCTGCTGCAATACGCTCACGCTCGACACAGTTTTCCGCGCCTCTCAACTTGATTGGCGAGTTTCGTCCGCATACTCGCAACTATTATATACCACGAAACGACGCGTTTGCCGAATGTCATTGGTCGCTTAAGCCAGTTTTCGCAGAGCCTTTACAATCACTGTAGAGAAGCGGCCATCGTTGAAATCGTAGGGATCGAGTATCATTGTCGCATCCTGCGGCGGCCAGTTAACTGAAGACACGCACCGCATTCATGGGAAAAGAAGGCACATGCTGGAAAAGCCAAATCTGCCAGACGAGGTCATCATCGAGTTGCTTGGCTCAAACTATGGTTTGAAGATCGGCGCGCTCGAATTCTTGCCGATTGGCAACGATCAGCACGCCTATGCCTACCGCGTTCACGCCGATTCTGGCGATTGCTTCCTCAAGCTGCGGAAGGGCGGTACACGACAGGCGGCCTTGGTCGCCCCCCACGAATTGCGGCGCATGGGCATAAACCAAGTGGTGGCGCCGCTGCTTACGGTTTCAGGCGACTTGCGCGTCGCAGGCGACCAGTACGATTTGATCCTTTATCCTTACATCGAGGGCAAGTCTGCCTGGGGCATGCCGCTTTCCTTGGCGCAGGCGCGTCAGTGGGGTGAAATTATGCGCCGAATCCACAGCGCTACGCTCGGGCGCGCAATAACAGATGCGGTATCGCGCGAGGTCTTTGGCGTCAAATGGCTGAGCGCGCTGAGCAAGGTGGAAGCGATCATCGCCGGCTCCGACTACCGTGGGGAAGTCGCGGCGGCTATGGCGCAAGTCTGGCGAGACCAAGAAGCTGAAATCGAACTTTGCCGGCAAAGATACATCGACTTAGGCGCGAAACTGGCGGCGCAGCCCCCGCAATTCCTGCTCTGCCATGCCGATATTCATAGCGCCAACATCATCATCGAGGCGGGTGACAGCATTCGGATCGTCGATTGGGACGAAGCAGTGATCGCGCCGAAGGAACGCGACTTGATGTTTTTCGTTCTTGACGGGCACGATGACGACTTTACAGAGGCATTCTTCGATGGGTACGGCGATGATGACATTAATTGGCTGGCTATGGCTTACTACAAATATGACTGGGTCATCCAGGAATTCAGCGACTACGGTGAACGTATCTTCCTCGCGACTGAACTGGGGGAGAAAGACCTGCTGGCATCACTCAGGGAATTCAAGCGCCTGTTCACGGCGGGTGATGTGATCGACCGCGCTCACCAAGCCTTCGCGATTCTACAGACGGTCAGCGCCGAATCCAGCGCGGACATAGGTTAAGCATCGGCTAGCTAAGGCGCTCTCCGCTTCGATAAGCTCTATAATTGAGGTTGAGACGACTAAGAGCCAAAGGCAGATACCATGCGCCGCCGGTGTGCTTTTCTTTTCCTGCTGTTAACTGTTCTGGTCCTGAGTGGCGCTCCGCACTATGTCGCGCAAGGCAACCGCAGGGCGCTCCTGCAAGTCTTTGACGCGCGACCGGCGCCGATTAGCCCACTCGCGCTCAACCAGGCAATCACCCTGTTTTTCAATCGACGTGTGGATTGCCAGGAAGCGGAGGCGGTCTTTAGTTGGATGCCGGCTATAGATGGCGAGTTGAGCTGTGACGGATTCAGCTTGACCTTTTCGCCCCTCGGCCAGTACCAGCGAGAGACAACATATACTTTCGCGCTGACTCCCCCTTTGCAAGCTAAAGATGGCGCGCAGCTGCTCGATCGTTATCGCGTGAGTTACCTGACAACTGGCTACTTAAAAGTGGCGGAAGTCTTGCCGAGCCCGGAAGCGGGACCTGTCGCCACAGATTCGACCATCACTGTCGTCTTTGATCGTCCCATCGTGCCGCTGATTTTGTCTACGGATGCGGAAGACTTGCCGCCGCCGCTGAAACTGTCTCCCTCAGTTGCTGGCAAGGGACAATGGATCAACAGCGCGCTCTACATGTTTGAGCCCGCGACGCCTCTGAAGAGCGACAGCACATACAGGGCGACTATCGACATCGACTTGAAAGCCATAGACGGCGCGGTTCAGCAGCGCGCCTTTTCCTGGACGTTCCAGACCGCGGCGCCTACGGTCCTTTCTATTGACCCGCCCCCGGGTACAGCTAACTTGGTCCTCGAGCCCAAATTACAGTTGCGTTTTAATCAGGCGCTGGACCGCAATGTCATAGAACGCGCCTTTTACCTGCGGGCGCTGCCGGGCGAAAGCGGCGCCGGCCTAAGCGGCGAGTTTGAATGGGCTGACGACGGCATAGGTTTTGTCTTTACACCAAGTGAGCGCCTGCAATTGGACTCGACCTATGAAGCCGGCTTCTCTCCTGATCTGATGCCGGAGCTCCGATTCAGCAATTTGCCCGGTGGTTCCTGGCGCTATAACACAGTGCCTGCGCCTGTCATCATGTCGACCGAGCCGGTCGATGGCGCTGAGAATGTGGATCGCGGTGGATTCTCGCTGTACTTCGCATCGACGATGAACATCGAGACCTTGCCTGATCGGATCACGATTGAGCCCGAGCCGGAGCTGCCACCACGCTACTATTTCAGCGATTGGAGCAAGAGTTATACCGTTTCCTTCGACGCACAGCCCTCCACATCGTATGCCGTTCGCATCGCGCCGGGCATGGAAGATATATACGGCAACGCGATCGCCGAGCCGCTTAGCTTTAGTTATACGACCGCACCGCGCGCCCCTGAGCTTGGTTTGAATGTGCCGGGTCCGGTCGGCTTTTACAATGCCTACCGTGAGCGGACTCAACTCTATGTTTATCATCGAGGCTTGGACTACGTTGATCTCGCGTTAAGCAGAGTGCCGCTGGAAGACTTTGTTGCTCGTCTCACACAAGAGGAGCATTACGATCCGGCGACGACATTCCATCCGCGAGCTGATCAACTTGTCAAGCGCTGGCGAATCGAGTCCGATATGCCGGAAAATATCGTGCGCTATGAGTTGCTTTCCTTGTCTCCGGAAGGCGCGGGCATGGAACCAGGGGTGTATTTTCTCGAGGCGTTATCGCCTGGCATGGAGCGCTTCGCCTGGCAAAACAAACACTTTCTGAATATCGCCACAGCTGTGCTAACGGTTAAGCAAGCGACTGATCGCTTGACGATTTGGGCGGTCGATGTGGAATCCGGGGAGCCGATCAGCGGCGAAGACATAGCGGTGTATGGCGAGAATAGTAAGCTGGTCGGCAGAGGCAAGACCGACGAAGATGGCATCGCAATTGTGGATATCCCCTTCACCCGCGATCTCTACTCGCCCTTTGTTGCGGTGTTGTCTACGCCTAAGCACTTTGGGATTGGCTTTGCCAATTGGTCAAATGGTACCGAGCCCTGGAATTTCGGCTATCGTTTTTCCTGGTCGCCGCGGACCTATCAGACTTATCTCTATACCGATCGCCCAGTTTACCGCACCGGGCAGCCAGTCTATTTTCGCGGCATCGTCCGCAGCAAAGACGATGTCGTATACATGCCGGCGCCGCATGAGAATGTGCCGGTGACAATCCGGGACGCGCAGGGCGAAATCGTATATCAGCGCGATCTGGCGCTGAGCGACTTTGGCACTTTCGATGGCAGTTTCGACATTGCCCCGGAGGCCTCGCTAGGCGCTTATAGCCTGGAAGTAAGCCTGCCACAGGAAGATGAATTCATTCGGGAAGGGGGCAGCATCACCTTCCTGGTCGCCGAGTATCGCCTGCCGGAATATCAGGTGACGCTCTCTGCTGCGGAACCTGAAATCGTGCAAGGCGCTTCAGCCACGTTTGCCTTGGAAGGGAAATATTTCTTTGGCGGACCAGTGTCGGATGCCATGGCCGATTATGCCCTGTATTCAAGACCCTATGAATTTACCTATACAGGCGACGGTCGCTATGATTTTGTCGATCACAAAGTGTATGAATTGGGACCCGCAGGCTACCGCTTCGACCGCCTGATCAGCAAAGGCAGCATGACCACAGATCAAGACGGTACCGCCAGTTTCACTCTCGTCGGGGATTTGCCGGACGAGCCGCGAAGCCAACAGTGGCGAGTGGAGGCGTCAATTCGGGATGAAGCTGGTCAGACGATTTACGACAGCGCAAACCTGATTGTGCATCAGGCTTTGCTCTATGTCGGCGCGCGGGCGGAGAGCACAGTCAGCAGGGCCGGCGAAGACAGCCGGATCAAACTCATCGCGGTTGATTGGAATAGCCAGCCCATAGCTAACCAGCGTGTCGATATTGAGGTGCTTGAACGCCGCTGGATAAGCCTGCAAGAGCAAGACCCGGATACCGGCGCGATCGCCTGGACTTGGGATGTCCAAGAGATACCAGTCACAACGGGCAGCGTGACAACCGCCGCCGATGGCAAGGCGGATTTCGTCTACGTGCCGCCGAACGGTGGCATTTTCAAGATCATTGTTACTGCCCGTGATAGAGCCGGCAATCAAGCGCGTTCTGCCACCTATGCCTGGGTATCCAGCGAAGACTATGTGAGTTGGCGGCAGGAAAACAACAACTCGGTCCAACTCGTGCCGGACAAGACCAATTACAGCGTTGGCGAACGCGCGAAAATCTTGGTCGCCTCGCCATTTCAAGGACGGGTGGAAGCGCTGATCAGCATTGAGCGCGGTGATGTCCTCAGCGCCGAGCGCATTCGCTTAAACAGCAATTCCTATATCTACGAATTCGAGATTCTGCCGCGGCATGCGCCTAATATTTTCGTCAACGTCTTCCTCGTTAAGCCCCTCGGCGAGAATTATGATACAGCGTCCTGGCGCGTGGGCATGACGCAACTGCTGGTTGATATCGAACAGAAAGCGCTGAATATCGACATCAGCGCTGATACGGATGTCGCCGCGCCCCAAGAACATGTCGAATACCACCTGCGCGTGACAGATTATCGGGGCGACCCGGTCGTGGCCGAGCTTGGGATTGGCTTGACCGATCTGGCAGCGCTGTCTGTCGCCGAGCGGAATAGCGAGCCCTTGCTGGAGTCCTTCTATGGACCACAGGAACTAAGCGTCCGCACATCTAGCTCGCTGGTCGTGAATGCTGATGCTTTCACAGCCAGATTGTCGGAACAGAAGGGCGGTGGTGGTGGCATGTTTGAGACCGGCATCGTTGATCTCCGCGGGGAGTTCATCGACACGGCTTATTGGAATCCGAGCGTGATTACAGATACCAATGGCGAAGCGGCGGTTGCTGTGCGGCTGCCGGATAATCTGACAACCTGGCGGCTGGACGCGCGCGCCTTGACCGAGGGGCGCGACGGACGGCTGCTGGTCGGCGAGCAGACTTTCGACCTTCTCAGTACGCGCCCGCTGCTTATTCGCCCAGTGACCCCGCGTTTCCTCGTTGTCGGCGATAGTGTGCAATTGGCGGCGGTAGTCAACAACAACACCGGACAGGACATCTTCGTGGTGGTTTCGCTTGAGAATGCCGATGGATTAGACCTGTTGGCTGAAAACGACTCGGTCAAAGAACTGATGATACCCGCTGAGGGACGTCAGCGTGTGACTTGGCAGGTGACGGTATCAGATGTCGCTGCAGTCGCGCCGATCTTCATCGTTCGCAGCACGGATGGAGCTTTTGCGGACGCGAGCATTTCGCCGGTCAGCATTGATGACGGCGGTACGCTGCCGGTCTACCGCTATGATGTGCGGGAGACAGCGGGTACTGCCGGTACGCTCCTGCAAGCCGGGACGCGCTCGGAAGCTGTCTTGCTGCCGCGGGACGTTGATGTCGGCGCCGGAAGGCTTGATATTCGCATCGACAAGTCGCTTGCCGGCGTAACGAACAAAAGCCTGACTTACCTGGAAGAGGAGACATTGCGTTTCAGCGAATGCAATTCCTCAGTGGTAAGCCGCTTCTTGCCGAATATCGTATCGTTCCGCGCCCTCAAGGAACTGGGTCTGTCGCGCCCAGGGCTCGAGAACAAGCTGGATGATTTGGTATCGGAAGGCTTGCAGACACTTTACGCGCGGCAACTCGCGAACGGCGGCTGGAGCTGGTGTTCTTATCCGGAGGCGGATGTTTTGACCTCTGCCTACGCCCTTATCGGACTGACGGTAGCCGAGCGTCAAGGCTATCCAGTCGACGCAGATATCATGCGGCGGGCGCAGCGTTTCCTCCGGCGACAACTCATCAGTCCGTCGTTGGAAGTCGAGCAGTGGCGCCTGAACCGGCAGGCTTTCCTTTTGTATGCTCTGGCGGAATCGGGCGCGCCCGATATCGCCCGTACTACGACTCTGTTCGAAAGTCACGAGCGGATGAATCTGGATGCGATTGCCTTTTTGGCGAAGACATTGCACCGCATCAATCCAACTGACGACTTGCGGCTGGATACCCTGACGCAGGTCATGTTCAATCGGGCGATCACGAGAGCAAGCGGCGCCTTCTTTGAGGAGGTCTACGAAGACCGCTGGAATTGGTCAACCGATATCCGCTCGACGGCGCTGGTGTTGAATGCGCTTATCAAGCTTCGGCCCGAGAGCGAACTCCTGCCGAACATCGTCAGGCACTTGGTCACTGTCCGCGAAGGACGTGGCTACTGGGGATCACCGCAGGAAAACACCTGGTCGATTATCGCCTTGACAAACTGGATGCTCTTCAGCGGGGAACTCAATCCCGATTATATCTATAGCGTCGCTGTGAACGGTGTTGAACTCTTGCGGAACGCAGCGCTGTCCGACAATGTTCTAGCAGCGGAAGAAATAAGCGTCGCAGCGGACGACTTGGAACATCATGAAAGCAACATTGTCGAATTCCGGCGCGATGAAGGTGCTGGCGCACTCTACTATACAGCGCATTTGCATCTTGATATTCCAGTTGACAGGGTTGAAGCCATTGGGAATGGCATCGGAGTATCGCGGTCATACTCTCTGCTGGATGATGCATCGGGCTCGGAAGTGACTGACGCTGCCATCGGTGATGCGGTCCAGGTGCGACTGCAAATTGCCGTGCCCAATACATTGCGTTACGTGGTGATTGAAGACTTCTTCCCCGCTGGCGCCGAAGCCGTGAATCCAGATCTGGCGATAAGTCCGCAACGGGGCGCGATGCCGGGGGGCCAGCATATCGACCCTCGCGAGCAAGGTTGGGGCTGGTGGTTCTTTGATCACATCGAATTTCATGACGAGCGAGCCGTCATCTACGCCAGTATGCTGCCGCCAGGGATATACGAATATGTCTATGTAATCCGCCCCTCTATCGCTGGCGAATTCAATGTAATCCCGCCAGTCGCTCAGGCGCTTTACTTCCCGGAAGTGTATGGGCGTGGGGATGGGACTCGCTTTATCATCACCGAATAGTCGGTCTCTATAACGACTCGACCATCGTGACTTCGGACGCATCTTCGTCAACGAAGATGCCGCAGGGACCGCCTTTCTCGCTCACCTGCAATTCCGCCACGTCGCCGTCAAAGGTCAGCAGCGGATGATAGAACTCGGCGACCTTTTCTGCCTCGCCAACGACGTAATGCGCGATGAGGGCGCGGCGAAAGCGGGTCTTACTCCTGTTCGGATAGCTGCCATGGATGACTTGCCCGTTGAAGAAGAGTACATCGCCGGCCTGCATGATAACCGGCACCGCTTTGCTTCCAGGCGGGAGCGGCACCGTTGACGTGCTGAAGCTCTGTGTTGTATCGGCATCGACCGTACAAAGTCTGGGCAGGTCATGAGTCCGGGGCACAATCTGCAAGCAGCCGTTTTCTTCATCGCAATCATCGACCGCCATCCATGCTGCCAGGCAAGTGCCGGGATATACTCTCAGCGGCGTTTGGTCTTGGTGCAGAGCTTGTCCGCGCGCTGTTGGCGGCTTGAAGTAAAACATCGTCTGGGCGGCATAAGGCTCAGCGCCGAGCAAGGAAGTTGTCCATTCACGCAAGCGGGCGTCCAACAGCCAATCAAGTGAGAATTGATCGAAACGATGCGGGTGAACGATGCGCGGGAATTTCTTAAGCGGATCGTGATCGCCTAGTAAGAACGGATCATCGCCGGCATAACCGTGTCCGGCGGCGTTCAGCGCCATAAAGTGGCTTCGAATGAACTCTACCTCCGCCGAATAAAATAGCGAAGGCACTACAACATAACCTTCTTCCCTGTATTGTTTAACCAACGAATTCATATCCATCGCATATCCTTAATCACATCAAGTTTAGCAGTTGAGGCGCCAGCTTCGCATAAGTATGATACAGCCAGGGCTGCGGGGCAAAGTCCCAGGCGCCGATGTGCCTGACCAGTTCTCCGCGAAAGCCGCGCTTGAATTGATAGACGCCCCAAAGCGTATCGCTTTCGTCGAAGACATCCGGCGCGCCCCACATGTCGTAGACCGCATAGCCTTTCGCCTTCGCCCACTTGATCGCCTCCCACTGCAAAGCGTAATTCGGCATGCGCTCCCGCTCTTCATTAGAAGAAGCGCCGTAGAAATACCAACATTTGCGCCCGAAGTGAAACAAGATGACATGGGCGATGGCTTTCCCATCGTATTCGGCGACCAATGCATGAGCTAAGCCGGCTGACATAAACTCCCGCCAGGCACGCTGATAATACTCGGGCGGTCGAATCAAGAATTTATCACGCTCGCCCGTGACACGATACAGTTGATAGAGGGTAGGAAGATCCTCAACAATCGCCGGGCGGATCTTGACACCTTTTTTGTAGGCGACGCGAACCTTGCGGCGCGTGTTGCCGCTCATCGCCGCGAGGATCTCGTCCTCACTGCGGCGCAGATCGATTGTCAGCGTGTTGCGAAACTGCACCTGGGAATTTGAAAAGCGCCAGCCGCTCGTTTTGAGCATAGCAATAACTTCGCCGCCGCCTTTATCTTGGTGGCCATCCGTATTGCCGGGCGGACCCGTTGCCGCGATGACATCGGGGTCAATTTTCAGCCAAATGACACCGAAGTGTTTGGCTCGCTGCGCTAACTCGTCGAAGACATCACGGGCGAGGTCGATATCGCTGTAATCGAGCGCCGGACCTTTGCTGACCACCATCACTTTCAGCGGACCCATCGTACGTGTTGCCAGACTTGCCATGGCTATGACAGATCCTTCACGCTCGAATGCCAGGCGTTCTACGTTCCAGCCGCTGGTCACGCGTTTGAACTCACCCCATTCCCAAGTCTGCAAAACATGGGCATATGGCAAGCTTCGCAGCGCCTGGTTCCAGGGATCGCGATGATGAATCTCATATATCGTGAGGATGTTCGGCGTCCTTCCTAAGGCTATCGCTTCAGCTTCAAGGCGGCGCGATACGCGGTGTAGACGATAGGATTCCATGCCAGGTCCCAGGCGCCCATAGAGTGTTTGACCTCTCCGCCCCAGCCTCGCTTGAAGCCATATACGCCCCAGAGGCCATCGCTGCGGTGTTTGAACTCGGCTTCCAATTTTCCCTTGTCATGGTCGGGCACACCCCAAAGATCATAGTGGCGGCAGCCGCGTCCCTTCGCCCATTGTATCGCTTCCCACTGAATGCCGTAGGTGGCGTAGAGATTGCTTTGCGCGCGCGTCGACGCGCCATAGAGATACCAAGCTGTATCGCCCACAGCGAAGATCATGATCGCTGCCAGTAACTCGTCCTCATGCTTGGCCAGCATAAGCGCGCCATACTCTATTACAAGCAGATCAAAGACCGCTTCAAAGTAGGCGGCGCTGTGCACGCCAAAAGCATTGCGCGCGCTAGTCTGCCGCATAAGCCTGCTGAATGCTGGCAAATCAGCGCGGTCGCCTTCCTTGTATGTGATGCCGCCGGTCAGGCTCTTGCGTATCTTACGGCGCGTACCTTGATTCATTCGGCGTAAAATCCTGTCATCATCGGCATCAATGTCAATGATGATTGTCGTCGCGGGCTGGATCGTCTGTGGACTTTGCTGAAAGCCCATGCTAGCCAGGTCAGGCGCCTCACCAACAGGAAAATGCCCGGGCTCCAGTTTAAGGAAGGCGGCGCCGGTCTCGCGGCGGATGGCTTTCCAAAGCAAGGCGTAATTCGCCGGGTCCGATACATAGCCGCCCATCGGTACGTAAGCCATTTTGCCGGCCATAAGGGGCAGGCGCCTCAGCAAAACCAAGGCGCCAGCATGAATCCCAGTCTCGTCAGTTAAAGTGACAATCTGAGCTTCCCAGCCGAATTGCGCTTTCAACAATCCCCAGCTCGATAGCTGCAGCAAGTGCGCGCGCGGCTGAGCCAGGACGAATTCGTCCCAAGCCCGGCTTGCCGCATCGTTGGAAAGAGCCAGTATTGTAGAGACAGCCATGAGCGTATTTTGGGTTAGCTTAGAGGGCATTCATAGTGCCAGTCTGCACTGTCGCATCCGCAAGGACAATTAGCCTATCATAAGCGGACGAACGGGGAAGCAGCTATGCTAGAATGCCAGCTTCAAACTGAAAAGCCGAAACTAAAAGTCCGTTGCATTAGTAAATCCCTGCTGCTATACTTTATGCCGTTTGTGATAAATGGCGCAAACACTGTTGTTATGGACTGGCTTTTAGACAAAGTTTCCACAGGGATTGTCTAGCCAGAAGAGGGCATTTCTTGCCGAGCGGCTTGCCGATTTTGACTTGCCTAGCGTGGCTATCGTATAGCGGATTCTAGGATTCAGTTCGGATGAACGTACTTAACGAGTGGGCATTTATCGGCTTGTTTGCTGTGATGGCGCCCGTCTTTCCGGCGCTGCCGATCGTTATCGCCTGGCTCTTCCGTCCACGCAAACCGAATGTTCTCAAAAGCTCTACGTACGAGTGCGGCGTTGAAACCATCGGCGACACCTGGGTGCAATTCCGTGTGCAGTATTACATTTATGGTCTGATCTTTCTGGTATTTGATGTTGAGATGGTTTTCCTTTTCCCTTGGGCGGTCGCTTACAACGAGATGAGTTTGTTCGGCTTCGTCGCCGGTTTCCTGTTCATCTTCCTGCTGACGGACGCGCTGTTTTACGCTTGGAAGAAGAACGCGCTGGATTGGAAGTAAGGTCGAGTTGACGCGGGCGGGAGACGACTATGGACGAACTTTGTAGCGGCTTGTGCCACATCCTCGTTGAGTCCGGCGCCGATGCCGGTCTGGCGCAGTTTCTCTCTCTTTTGGTCGGCGTCTTGCTAGTTAGCGGCGTCCCGCTGCTGACGGTCATTCTTCTCATCTGGATCGAGCGCAAAGTCGCCGCGCGCATCCAGGACCGCATCGGACCCAACCGCGTCGGTCCCATTGGTTTGATGCAGACCTTCGCCGACTTGCTGAAGCTGCTGGGCAAGGAAGATATCACGCCGACGGCGGCTGACCGTGTGCTATACAACGCGGCGCCGCTGGTCTCCTTCGCATCGGTTGTGCTGATTTGGGCGATTGTGCCTTTCACCCCCTTTCATTACGGCGTCGACCTGGAAATCGGGGCGTTGTTCTTTGTGGCGGTGGCGTCTTTTGGCACGCTTGCCATTATGGTAGCCGGCTGGGCGAGCAATAATAAATACGCGCTTCTCGGCGCCTTTCGCGTGGTATCATTGCTGGTGAGCTACGAGGTGCCGCTGGTCTTCGCCCTGCTGGTGCCGGTGATGCTGGCTGGCAGCATGAGCATGCTCGATATTGTCAACGCGCAAACGGGCATGTGGTTTGTCGTACTTTCGCCGCTGGCATTTGTCATCTTTTACGTCTCTTCCCAGGCCGAAACTGGGCGCGCGCCCTTCGACCTGATTGAAGCAGAATCCGAGTTGGTTGCCGGCTTCAATATTGAATACTCCGGCATGAAATTCGGCATGTTTTTCGCCGCTGAATTTCTGCACGTTTTCACCAATGGCATCTTGATGGCGCTGCTATTTTTCGGCGGCTGGATGGGACCGTTGTATTACGAGTCGCCGTTGATCGCTTTCGCCTGGCTTGGCGCAAAGGGCGGCATCATTTATTTCACAACGCTCTGGCTTCGCAATACCGTGCCGCGCTTGCGCATCGACCAAATTATGGCTTTCAACTGGAAATTCCTGGTCCCGCTTTCAATCGCGAATCTGATTTTCATCTCGCTTGCGTTGAAAGTGATGCAGGAGTTGGGCTTGTCCCCCCGTGATTTGGCCAGCGCTGGTGTCACGGAGCTTTTGCCGACCACGGTGGTTCTTTTGCTGATTAACGGCGCGATGACCATATATTTGCTCGGCATCTTGCGGAAACGCGGGCGAGAAGCCCGGCGTGAATCGATGGCGGCACGGGCTGATCTGGCGCAAGCGGCGGCGGACTAGGGAGTTTGGCGAGATGGAATTGAACGCAATCACAATCGGTTTCGTCGTCTTCACCATCTTCACGCTCGGCGGGGGCATCGGCGTCGTGACCACGCGCAACCTGTTTCAAGGCACTATCTGGCTGATGGTCAGTTTATTCGGGGTGGCCGGCTATTTCATTCTGTTGAGCGCGCCCTTCTTGGCGGCGGTGCAGATTCTCGTCTACATCGGCGCCATCGCGATTCTGATTACCTTCGCTGTGATGCTGACGCGCAGTGTCACCCGCATCAAAGAACGTTATATCCGCATTGTGCCGAGTTTCATCGGCTCGCTTTTACTTTTCCTTATATTGCTATTTGGCGTCACCGTCCCGATATTTGGCGGCCACTTGCCCGGGTCAGCGCCGGAATATGTGGCGTCGACGCGCGATCTTGGCATCGCGCTCGTGGACGAGAACGGATATGTTGTCCCATTTTTGCTGGCGTCGGTCTTGCTGACAGCCGCGATGATCGGGGCAATCTTCATTTCCCGCGACGAGAAAGCGAAGGGAGGAAGCTAATGCTGGTGCCTCTCTGGATGTATCTGGCGGTCGCCGCAGCCCTATTCTCGCTGGGTGTGTTTGGTGTGCTGGCGCGCCGTAACGCTGTCGCGATTCTGATGAGCGTCGAACTGATGCTGAACGCGGTCAATATCAACCTGGTCGCCTTCTGGCGCTACAGTGAGACGAGTACCGACTTGCTGCTTAACGGTTACGCCTTCACCGCTTTTGTGCTCATTGTGGCGGCGGCGGAAGCGGCGGTCGGCCTGGCGATTATTATCACGGTTTATCGCAATCGGCGTTCGGTAATACCGGAAGAAGCCGTCGCGCTTAAAGGATAAGGACCGCTATGGATTTCCTCAACGATCCGAACGCCTTGCCCTGGCTGATACCGGCTGGCCCGCTGCTGGCTTTCTTGATCATCACGCTGGTCACCAACAAGTCTAAGCTGGTCCCCGCCACTGACCATCACGAATACGGCGGGCATCATCCGGATTATGACGGCATGATGGTGCCGGTGGTCCACCCGGCGAGCCGCATAATCAGTGTTACTGTCGGCTTGGCAGGTGTCATCGCTGCCCTCTTGATTAGCTGGCAGACGCTTTCCAACGCGTCCCAATTGCATCATATTGGCGAGGAAGTGCTCGCGAGTAGCACCGCTTGGATGGACACCGGCGAGACCGCCTTCCACATGGGCGTATTGATCGACCCGGCGACCGTGATAATGCTGGTCATGGTGCCAATCGCCGTTCTGATGATCTTTATCTATTCCATCGGCTACATGGCGCATGATCCGCGGCAAGCCCGTTTCTTCGCCTTGATCTCGCTCTTCGCCGGCGCCATGCTGACGCTGGTGGTGGCCGATAATGTGCTGTTGCTCTTCGTCGGCTGGGAGATCATGGGCGTTTGCTCATACATGCTCATCGGCTTCTGGTTCGAAAAAGAAAGCGCCTACAAAGCCGCCATCAAAGCCTTCACCACGACCCGCATTGCCGATGTCGTCATGCTGTTGGGCATCGCCTATCTCTACAGTATCACCGGCACGCTTAGCTTCCGCGAAATTATGTACAATCCGGAGACGCTTGATTTGCTGGCGACGACAACGCCGATTATCTTCGGCGGCTGGACGGTCAGCGCGGCGAGCATCATCGGCATCTTCCTCATCATTGGCACGGTTGGCAAATCGGCGCAATTCCCGCTGCATGTCTGGCTGCCCGATGCGATGGAAGGTCCTACCCCCGTCAGCGCCATGATTCACGCTGCGGCGATGGTCTCGGCCGGTATCTTTTCCCTCATTCGTCTTTATCCGCTTTTCGCCGCCGGTGGCGATCCGCATCATGGCATCTTAACCGAGCCGCTCGCTTTCATGGCGGTAGTCGGCGCTTTTACAGCTTTGCTCGCCGCAACGATGGCGGTAGCGCAGAATGACGTCAAAGCTGTGCTTGCCTACTCAACGATCTCACAGCTTGGCTTTATGATGGCGGCGCTGGGCATCGGCGCCTATATCGCTGCCGCCTTCCATCTCATCACGCACGGCTTTTTCAAGGCGCTGCTCTTTATGGCGGCCGGCTCGGTCATCCATGGCATGGAGCATGGCGAACACCATGTGCACGAACACGGCAATCATGGACATGACGATCACGCAGGCCACTTTGATCCGCAGGACATGACTAACATGGGCGGTTTGCGCAAGACTATGCCCGTCACATTCTGGACCTTCCTGATCGGCGGTTTGTCACTTTCGGGCTTGCCGATTATCACAGCGGGTTTTTGGTCCAAAGATGAAATCCTAGCTGACGCCTGGCTGGTGCTGGATCAATATGGCAGCGGCGCCCACGCGCTGGTATTTGTCCTGCTGGCGCTGGCCGCCTTCATGACCGCCTTCTACACCATGCGCCAAATCTCGCTGACCTTCGGCGGCGAGCCACGCAGTGAAGCGGCGAAACATGCCAACCTGGGGCAGGGCGTCGTCAGCTTCACGATGACGCTGCCGCTTGTGATTCTGGCAGTCTTCGCTATCGGCGCCGGTTTCGTCGGCGTGCCGACCGATTTCCCGGTTCTGGGTCCGATATTCTCGCCGGAGTACAACGCCTTCCACCACCTCGTGATTGAAGCGCTGCCGCTTCCCGAAGCGACCGCCGCCTATGCCTCGCTGCCGGACTATCATCCGCATGCGCCGCCGTTCAATATCGTACCGGTTGCGACATCTTTCATTGTCGCCCTGCTGGGTCTGTGGCTGGGCTACATGATGTACTGGCGCAAGCCGCTCAAGGCGGGCCAGAAAGATCCGCTGGAAGATGCGCTCGGTCCATTGCACACACTGTTCAGGAATCGCTATTACCTCGATGACATCTATGGAGATGTATTCGTCAAGCCATCACAGTGGCTGGCTGCGCAAGTGATCGTCTTGCTCGACCGCGGCATTATCGACGCAATCCTGCATATTATCGCGCGGATTTTCACCTGGCTGGGCGACCTGACCAAAGTCTTGAATCTCTGGTTGATTGATGGCGTCGGCGATGGCATCCCTATCGCGATTTTCAACATTGGCGGTTGGCTGCGGCGCATGCAAACCGGGCGCGTTCAGCAATACATGCTTCTGGTTCTGGCAGCGGCGGTTCTGATTGGCATTGTCTTGGTTCTGTCGTCGGGCGCGGGGTTGGCGCAATAGGGAGACGCATTCATGATTGATGTGTTTGGGATAGACGCGCTCTCGGTTCTGGTTTTCGGTCCGGCGCTCAGCGCTTTCATCGTGGCCTCACTTGCCTCCCTTGGCCCGAGCAAACAAATTGGACGTTGGGTGGCGCTAACTCTGTCGCTCCTGCTTGCGCTGCTGTCGATAAAAGTATTCTTCGATTATCAAGCGGTGGGGCTGGCTATCGGCGATGAGCAATTCATTGTCACGCAAGACAGTCCCTGGTTCGAGGCTCTCGGTTCGCGCTGGACGCTCGGCATTGACGGCATCAGCGTTGTCATGGTCTTGCTCACCGGCATCTTGACGCCATTGGCGATCCTGGCGAGTTGGAATATCGAAGATCGCTCCAATATGCACCTGGCGCTGCTGCTCTTCTTTGAAACCGGCAGCATGGGCGTCTTCGTGGCGATGGACCTGATGGTCTTCTTCCTCTTTTATGAACTGACGCTCGTGCCGATGTACTTCCTCATCAATCAATGGGGCAGCCTGCCGAAAGCCGGCGTTAAGTTCAGCGGTCGCTTTTATGCCTCGACGAAATTTATGATCTACTCCTTTGGCGGCACCTTGGGCATGCTGCTGGCAACTCAGCTCATCGGCTGGTCGGCCGGAACCTATAACATTGGGGAGTTGACCGAGCTCTGGCCCCTTTTCCGCCAAGGCGAGGCACTGCTGGGCATCAATGTTAGCACGGTCAAAGCGTTGGCCTTCGCCGGCTTCTTCGTCGCCTTCAGCATTAAAGTGCCGATCTGGCCCTTCCACACCTGGCTGCCTGACGCCCACGGCGAAGCGCCGACGGCCGGCTCTATGCTGCTGGCTGGCATCATGCTGAAGCTCGGCGCATACGGTTTCATCCGCTTGGTCGTTCCTTTCTTCCCCGATGTCTGGCTGACCGAGGTCGTTATCATTGGCGTCAATGTGGCGACGCTGTTTGCCATTCTGTCGGTGGTCGGCATCGTGCTTGGCGCGTTCGCCGCCTTCGGCCAGACCGACATCAAGCGACTTGTCGCCTACAGCTCGGTCAACCACATGGGCTTCGTCGGCATCGGCATCGCCGTCTTCGCGCAGACTTACGCCCATATCTGGACGGGCGCGGATCCAAATGCCGATATTCAAACGGCGATCCTGGCAGGCAACGGTACCGTGCTGCAGATGTTTAACCACGGCCTTAGCTCGGCTGGCATGTTTTTGCTGGCTGGCGCTCTCTATCACAAGACGCATACCCGCGAGCTTTCCGATTACGGCGGGCTCTGGGTCAAGGCGCCGGTGATGGGGGCGATCTTGCTATTCACCAGTTTCGCTAGCCTGGGATTGCCCGGCCTGAACGGTTTCGTCAGCGAGTTCCTGATCGTGCGCGGCGCTTGGCCCGTCTTCACGGCATTGACCGCCATCGCCATGATCGGCTTGCTCTTCACCGGCGGCTACATCTTGAAGGGCATCCGCGCGGTCTTGCACGGTCCTTTCAACCTGCGTTGGAAGGATTACAATCTGGAATTGACGCCGGCGGAATTGCTCGGCATGGCGCCTCTTATCATCTTGATGTTGTTGACGGGTGTTTATCCCAACTGGATTCTGCCGCTGATCAACACGACGGTTTCGTCCATATTCGCCAGCCTGGCGAGCTAGGATTGCCTTTATGGAAGCCACGGGATTTTCCGTCCTCACTGCGATAATCTTCATCCCGATCATTGCGGGGGTGGTCATCCTCTTCCTCGATCGCAAGAATCGCGATCTGGTCCGCGGCGTCGGTGTTACCGCCGCATCGGCTGTCCTGGCGCTGTCGCTCGCTGTCTACTTCGGCTACGACAACTTCGTTAAGGCGGACGGCGGCTTGATCGAAGGTCAGCAGGCGCTTCTCGATTCCGGCGCCGAGCTAAGCGGCGCGCAGATGTTCGCTGATGCGCTCGCCTTTGAACAGCGGATTGTCTGGGTTGAGTCACTCGGCATCGCTTATCACGTCGGCGTTGACGGCGTCTCCGCGCCGATGGTCTTGCTCACCGGCATGGTTGCCGTGGCCGGTGTCTTGATTTCCTGGAATATCGAAGACCGACTGCGCGAATTCATGGCTTTTTTCATGTTCCTCGTCGCCGGCGTCTATGGCGTTTTCATCGCGGTCGATCTATTCATGCTCTTCTTCTTCTACGAACTGGCGATCTTCCCGATGTACTTGCTCATAGCCGGTTGGGGCTGGGTTAAGCTGCGCGAATACGCCGCCATGAAGCTGACGCTGTATATCTTGGTCGGCTCGGTCTTCGCGCTGGTTGCCGCCGTGGCGATGTACTTCGCCGCTGGCGCATATTTCGCTGGCAGCGGCGCTGATGTCTTCCAAGCGGCGCTGGATAATGGCTTGCTGCCGGCCGATAGCGGTCCCTACAGTTGGAGCATCGTGCAATTGACGCTGGCAGCCGAGAACGGCGCCTTCGCTATTGAGATCCTTGGCATTGAAGGCTTGAACTTCGAGCGCTTCTGGTTCCCCTTCATGTTCATGGGCTTTGGCGTTCTTGCCGGTGTTTTCCCCTTCCACAACTGGTCGCCAGATGGCCACGTGGCAGCGCCCACTGCCGTCTCCATGATTCACGCTGGCGTCTTGATGAAAGTCGGCGCTTTCGCCGCTTTGCGCTCAGGCGTGCAGTTGCTGCCCGATGGTGCCGATACGCATCTGCCCTGGATCGTCTTCCTGACGCTTATCAACGTGGTCTACGGCGCGCTGATCGCTTTCCGCCAACGGGACTTCAAATATGTCATCGGCTTCTCCTCAGTCAGTCACATGGGCTTGGTCAGCATGGGTTGGGCGACGATGAACCTGACTGGCATGACCGGCGCTGGCATCCAGATGTTCAGTCACGGCGCGATGACGGCGCTTTTCTTCGGTGTCGTCGGCATGGTCTATGACCGCTCGCACACGCGTGATATCCCGAGCTTGGGCGGCTTCATCAAAGTGATGCCCTGGGTCGGCGTCGCCTTTGTCATCGGCGGTTTGACCAGCATGGGCATGCCTGGCTTAAGCGGCTTCATCGCCGAGTTCCCAATATTCCAGGGCATGTGGGCGGCCTCCGAGCAGATCACGCTGCAGCTCGGCGCCTTCCAACTCAGCAATTATTACAGCGTTATCGTTATCATTGCGGCGCTGGGCATCGTCATCACCGCCGCTTATGTGCTGCGCGTTGCGGGTCAAGTCTTCTTCGGCGAATTTGACGCCGAGCGTTACCACGATGTCGGCAATATCGAAATGACCGACCGCATCGTCTTGATCATATTGGGTTCGCCTTTGATCATCCTCGGTTTGTATCCGCCGATCATGGCGCCGATGATCGAATCCGGTATTCGACCCCTAATCGCCTTGCTGGGAGGTGGCTAGATGGAATTTGATCTCTGGGCGCAGTTGCCATCCGTCTTGCCGGAGATCGGCCTGACCACGCTGGCGATCATCGTACTCTTCGCCGATATCTACGGGTCACCGGCCGCTAGGCGCAACGTTGTCTTTATCTCCGCTGTTAGTATGGCGCTTTTGGCGTTGGTGCCCCTGATCTGGCTGCCCGACCCTAATCTCTTCGAGAATGGTGCGCTGCTCTGGGGCGGCATGGTCAATTACGACCCGCTTTCGCAGATCTTCAAGGTCATGCTATTGCTAGCCGGGGCTGTCACCTGCTTGATGGCAGCAGGCGATAAAGGCGTCGGCGATAAAGGCGAGTTCTATCTCATTGTTATAGTCGCGACCCTCGGCGGCCTCATGATGTCGAGCGCCAGCGACCTGATTTTGGTTTTTGTTGCCCTCGAGACTTTGTCGATTCCGCTCTATATGCTGGCGAGCTTCCGCCGCGGCGACACGCGTTCAGCCGAAAGCGGCATGAAGTACTTCCTTTATGGCGCCTTCGCTTCGGCGATTATGCTCTTCGGCTTCAGCTTGCTCTACGGCTTTGCCGGCACGACCAACCTCAGCGGCATTGCCGACGCCATGAATAGCAGCCTCGGCGATAACGTTGTCGCTGTCATGACCGCGCTGGTAATGGTAGTAGTCGGCTTCGGCTTCAAGATCAGTGCGGTGCCCTTCCATTTCTGGACGCCCGATGTCTACGAAGGCGCGCCCACACCCGTGACCGCTTTCGTCAGCGTATCCAGCAAGGCGGCCAGCTTCGCGTTGCTGGTGAGATTCCTCACTGCGGCATTCCCGGTCGATCTCGTCATCGGTGGCGTGATCATCCAGGATTTCTGGGTCAATCTGCTGATCGTAGTATCCATTGTCAGCATGACATTAGGCAATGTGGTCGCCCTGCGCCAGAGCAACATCAAACGCTTGCTGGCTTATTCGTCGATCGCGCAAGCCGGTTATACGCTTATCGGCGTCGTCGCCTTGCAAGGCGCGAACGACAGCCTGGCGGTGGCTTCCATTTCCTTCTACATGTTTATGTACATCTTTACGAATTTGCTGGTCTTCGGTGGTGTGATATTGTTCATCGCGGCGACTGACACGGAAGAGATCAGTGACATGGCTGGCTTGAATCGCCGCAGCCCCTGGCTGGCGCTGTTCATCACCATCGGCTTGCTCTCATTAGGCGGGATTCCGCCAGCGGCTGGTTTCTTTGGCAAGTTCTTCCTGTTCCAGGCGGCCGTTAACGCGAACCTGGTGGGTTTGGCGCTGATTGCGGTAACGAATGCCATCATCGCACTCTACTATTATTTAGTGGTCATCAAGGTCATGTATGTCGATTCGGGTCCGGACGATAATGTGCCGATCGCTATTCCGCGGGCTTATGCCTGGTCGCTGGGCATCACCGCGCTGATTGTTATCCTGCTGGGCACGATTGCGGTCACGCCGATCTACAATTGGGCAGCCTTGGGCGCGAGCGGCTTATAATTGCTGTAGCCATACAATTTTGATTGTGATAAAATTCTCGAAGTCTATCCGCCAAGCGGATGGGACTGGCAATGACAAGACATGCAGGTCATGGCGCGCAATAACAACCCCCTGACGACATACGGGCTGGTAGCGGGGGTAGTTGGACAAGTAGGCTGTATCGTCCTGCTCGTCATTTTAGGAACACTATTGCTTGGCTTGGCTTTGGACGAAGTATTCGGGACGCGTCCAAGTTTCATCTTTGTGATGCTGCTGGTGAGTGTCCCGTTGAATCTCGCGGCGCTTTACTTTTATACGCGCTTCAAAGCCAGACAGTTGCAGAGCGCTGCTAGACAGAAGGAGGAAGATATAAGTGAATAGTTTCTGGAACGGGAAACGCCGTTTCGTCGCTTTACTGATGTTCCTGGCTGGTGTGTTCGTCGCGCTGCGTGTGCCGCCGGTTATCCCTTTCATCCAGTTGCCTGGCGAAAAGTTCCCCGAGGGTTTCAACATCCCCTTCACGGACATTCGCATGACCAACACCTTCGTGGCAGCGGTGATCGTCTGGCTCCTGCTTCTCCTCTTCGTGGTTTACATCGCGCGGCGCCGGCCAAGCGATGGCAACGAGGTCCCGCCAGGTGGCTTCTATAACATGTTCGAGGCGTTATTCGAGGGGCTCATGGGCTTCGTCGGCGGTATTGCCGGCGGCCGCCACTTCCGGTTGATCTTCAACATGTTCATGACGATCTTCCTGATCGTGCTCATCGCCAACTGGATGGAGCTTCTGCCCGGCGTCGACACCATCGGCTTTATACATCCTCACGTCAAGGAAAAATTCGATGCCGACAGTGGCGAATACAAAGTGATTACCACTGATGGCTTCGAGATTTATCAGGGCTTCCTGGGCATCTCCTACGTCAACGGACAGTGTGACTGGATTAGCCCGGCTGACGAAGCGGCGGCGGATGAAGTAGCGCTGGCACAGGCGGAAGTGGCCGCCACGGCTGCTCAACAAGCTCAGATAGAGGACGCGGCTTACGTGCGCTATCAGGCGAAGCACGGCGATCATGGCGACGAAGGCGCGAATGACGGACATGGCGACGATGACCACGCTGAAGACCAAGGCGATACCGACGCCGTCGCGGCTGCCAGACAAGATGCCCTGGACGCGCGCACAGCCGAAAAGGAGGCTCGCCGCGATCGTGGCTGCTACACCGGCGTCGCGACTTCATCTTGGGAAGATGGCTACGTTGAAAGCGACGAAACCGACAAGAAGAAGCTCATCCCGCTGCACCCGGATCCCCGCAGCGAAGACGCGAAGCTTGTGCCCTGGGTGGTTTTGCCCTTTGTACGCGTTGCCTCGACTGACCTGAATATGACGCTGACACTCGGTTTGATCTCCTTTGTTATGATTCAGTACATCGGTTTCAAGGCGCTGGGCATAGGCTATCTGACCAAGTTCTTCAACTTTGGCACGCTGTTCAAATCACCGCTCGGCGGTATTGATGTGGCGGTGGGCTTGTTGGAACTGATCGGCGACTTCGCCAAGATTCTCTCGTTCAGCTTCCGTCTTTTGGGCAATATCTTCGCCGGGTCGATTGTGCTCTTCGTCATGAGCTTCCTGGTGCCGATCCTGCCTTGGCCCTTCTTCATCTTGGAGTTTTTCGTCGGTGTCATTCAGGCGTTGGTATTCGCCCTGTTGACCGCGATCTTTATGAACCTGGCGACGGTCAGCCATCATCACGATGATGATCATGACCATGCCGAAGCACACTAGCAAAGCAAGAGCATAACTGGAGGAAATCTAAATGGATCCACAATCAACGATTCTGTTGGGTAAAGCGATAGGCGCGGGCTTGGCGATGATCGGCGCGGCTGGCGGTGGCATCGGCATCGGCCTCTCGGTAGGTGGCGCGGTCATGGCGATGGGACGCAACCCCGACCATACGCCGACGATTCAGACGAACATGATCCTCGGCGTCGCCTTTGCCGAAGCGGTCGCCATTTACGCCTTGGTCGTCTCGCTGATTATCCTCTTCGTACTCAGCTAGACGGTGCGAGAGACGAACAGGAGGTCCCTATGAGTGTACTTGACAATTTGGGCATTAACCCCGGTTTGATGCTCATCTGGCTGATCGCCTTCATCGTGCTCTACGTTTTGCTGACGCGCTTCATCTACGATCCGCTGACAAACGTGCTCAACGAACGGCGCAATCGTATCGCCAAAGGTTTGGAAGATGCAGCGGCGGCGGCGCGCGCCCGGGAAAATGCCGAGGCTGAAGCGGACAAGATCCTGGCGCAAGCCCGCAGCGAAGCGCAGAAAGTAATCGATGAAGCGCGTGGGCGTGGGGAAGAAGTCGCCTCAAGCATTGAGCAAGACGCGCGTCAAGAAGCCGCCAAAATCCAATACGACGCGCAGAACGAGGCGGTCGCGATACGCAATCAGGAACTTGGCAACTTGCGTGAGCAGGTGCTCAATATCTCCGTTGCGGTCGCCAGCCGCATCCTCGATGAAAGCATCAGCAAAACAAAGCAAAAGACGTTGGTCAACAGCTTCATCGCTGATCTGCCAGAAGGGGCCAAAGGCTTGAGCGGCAGCGTCGAGGTCGTCAGCGCCATGCCCTTGACCGAAGCGGAGCAGAAGAAAGTGAAGGCGGAAATCGGCGCGGACGAGGCGGACTTCACGGTTGACCCTTCCATTTTGGGCGGTCTCATCGTGCGTTGGTCTGGCGGCATGTTGATGGCAGCGTCCGCTCGCAGTTGAATCAGTTGGCGCGCAGCTTGAACTAAGCCCAACTTACATATCTAACTTCTCAAGCGCGTCGGCTCGCATCCGGCGCGTTTGTATTTGTCATAGCCAATCAAAAGTGATTGAATAGGGCTGTGGTCGTCTTCCGTTCTTATATGGTTGTTCCGCTATGGTAAAAACTTTAGGTCAATTGCTCGCCAACATTCCTGCCGATCAAGTGGTTAGGACGGCGGGAGACCTGGATACTTTGGTCAGCGTCGAAGTTGTCGAGTCGAGCCAGGACGTTCGGCCAGGTGGTCTGTTTGTCGCGCGCGTCGGGCAGTCTGTCGACGGTCACAGCTTTATCCCCGCTGCTATCAACGCGGGCGCCGCCGCCATAGTCGGGGAAATCGCGCAAAGTGACCTGCCTGTCCCGTATGTGCAAGTCAAACGCGCCCAGGATGTGCTCGGTTTGCTAGCAGCAGCCCATCACGACCACCCCGCGCGCCAGCTTGTCATCATCGGCGTCACCGGTACCGATGGCAAGACCACGACCTGCCATCTGCTACACAGCATTCTCAAGCGCGCGCCGGGCATCCGCGCCGGTTACATCAGCACAATCTCCGCCGACTTCGGTGATGAAACCGCCCCCACTGGTCTGCACGTCACAACGCCGGGCGCCCCGCGTGTCCAAGCTTACCTAGCGAAAATGGTCGAGGCCGGCATCACACATTGCATTCTGGAAATGACCAGCCACGGTTTGGCGCAAGGCCGGCTGAATGGTGTTGATATTGATGTCGCTGTCCTCACCAATGTCATGCACGAACACCTCGATTATCACGGCAGTTGGGAGAACTATCGCGCAGCCAAAGCGATCATGTTCCAAATGCTGAATGAAACACAGCGCAAGCCAAATGTGCCTAAGACAGCGGTGATCAATGCCGATGACCCGTCGGCTGAATACTTCGCTGCGATCCCGGCTGAACGTACCCTGTCATATAGCATCGAAAATCCTTCTGATTTTCGCGCCGGCTCAATTGCTTATCGACCTAATGAGACCTCATTCCAGGTCGACGATCAGCAAATCGACATGCAACTGAAAGGCGACTTCAACATCTCTAATGCCTTGGCGGCGACCGGCGCGGCATGCGCGTTAGGTGTGACTTGGGATATCGTCAAGGCGGGCATTTCCGCGGTGAAACTGATTCCGGGGCGGATGGAGGCCATCGACGAAGGGCAAGACTTCATCGCCATGGTCGATTTCGCCCATACGCCCAATGCGCTCAAGCGCGCGCTACAAGCCGGTCGGCAAATGCTGCAACCCGGCAAAGGCCTGATCGCGGTCTTTGGCAGTGCCGGACTTCGCGATGTGGAAAAGCGCCGACTCATGGCGGAAACAGCGGCGCAACTTGCCGACATGACGATACTCACGGCTGAAGACCCGCGAACCGAATCGCTCGATGACATCCTCGAGATGATGGCGGAAAGCTGTCTAGCACAGGGCGGCATCGATGGCGAGACCTTCATCTCTGTACCCGACCGCGGCGAAGCAATATCCTTGGCTTGCCAGATGGCGGAGCCGGGCGATCTGGTGATGGCTTGTGGCAAAGGCCATGAGCAGAGCATGTGCTTCGGCACTATCGAATATCCCTGGGATGACCGCGAAGCGATGCGCGCTGCCTTGCGTGGCGCCCCACTTTCCACTCTGCCTACCGCCAAGAGGCATACCTATGCGCCCGATTGACTGGCTGGCTGTAACAGTTCTGCTGCTTTTCGCCGCGGCATTGCGTATCTTGGGCATCAGTCACGGCCAACTGGATCCGGCGTACTTTCCCTCATATGCGCCTTATGGCATGGTACATGAGCAAATCCCAATTCATCCGGACGAATTCTTCAGCGTTGGCGTACCAGTAAATATGGCGCTGCGGAATCGCTTGAATCCGGAAGTCTTCTATTACCCCTCGTTCATAATAAACACAAATTATGTCTTGCTTCAGCTCACGAGGGCGCTCGAGGGGCAATCCTTAGCGGACCGCGAAGGCAAGAGTTTGCGAGCTTTTGCCGATTTCCCACTGTATGTATTCTCGCGGATGTATTCTGTTTTCGGCGGGATGCTTCAAGTTGCCTGCGCTTATGCCGTAGCAAAATTGATTGCAAATCGCTATGCCGCACTATGCGCAGGCTTGCTGGTGGCCGTGTCTTACACGCTGGTGCAGCATGCGCACTATATCAAACCCGGCTCACTCGCGACCGGCTGGATGATGCTGGCCGCCTGGGCTTGCTTCGCTGCCCTATACGCGCGCGGGCAAGGCAGGCGCAGTATTCTAGTCCTTTTTGCCGGCGTCGCTACCGGCTTGGCGGCAACTACACGCTACAATGCGCTGGCGGTTTCGCCGCTGCTCTTTTGCACGGGCCTTCTTCTGCTGTATCGCCATCGCTCAGCTCTAATTGCGCGCCGAGTTGTGATCAGTTGGCTGCTAGTGCCAGTCGTATTTGTGATCGGCAGCCCGTATGTCCTGCGCGACTTTGAGCACTTCTGGCGAGATTTCACGTACGTCGCGAGCTCATATACGAATGCGGCCGGCGATGGCGCCGACTACTTTGTGGTCGATCATTCAAGTGGCCTTGCGCATCTGATATTGTACGCCGGGCTTATGTCTCTGGGCATAGTGGCGCTAGCCATGGCCGCCTTGTCAGTGTTGGCTGCATGGAAAGAACGGCCACGAGGAGCCCGTTTCAATCGCAATTCGCTGAGTCTTGGAGCAGCCCTGATCTGCTCCGTAATTCTGCCATACGCCTGGGTCGCTCTACGCACGATTCGACTGCGGAGCGACACTCTGCTTTTGCTCATTTTGCCCTTTGTTGCTTTGCTTTCTGCCATTGGCGCCGATTGGCTCATGCGCCGAATCCATTTGCCTGCGCGAATTACCATGCCTATCATGGCGCTCGTCCTGGTCGTTCAGCCGCTAGTCTTTTCGATCCAGGTGGTGAAAATGTTCAGGCAGCCCGATACGCGGAATATCATGCTACAGTGGATTCACGAGAACATCCCCCGCGGCTCAAGGTTCTTTCTAAATGGTCCCTATAACGTGCCACTTGATGAGGCGATATACCCCAGTGATCAGCAGTTTCTCATTTATGCTGAAACTTTGCCCGAGGCGACCGACTACGACTATATGATCTTCTCGGACGTCTTGGCTTTCGACATCCTGCGCTCACAGGCTATCGTGCCTCCTGAAGCTGTCGAACAGCAACGCAAATACCTGTTGCTTCTCGACCAGACATATCGACGCGTCGCAGAAATCCAGCGCCCCACCTGGACAGGTTCTGAAGTGATGGCAAATATGGCGGCTCATTGGCACAACCCGACTTTGATACTCTACTGTGTCAATTCCGCTCTTTGTGAGGCAGGGCAGTAGCCTGACTGTACATACGGATGCTGAATGCCATCGCCGCTTCTATGGTAAAATCGCTACAGGCAAGGCTTCTGAGGCGCATGTGCACGATCTCGGCATAGTTATCGTCAACTGGAATACTTGTGAGTTCCTTCGGCGCTGCCTGGAGACAGTCTTAGCCAGCGAAGGCGATCTCACGTTCCGCACGGTCGTCGTCGATAACGCTTCTGACGACGGTAGCGTCGCGATGGTCGAGCGGCTCTTCCCGCAGGTTGAACTCATCGCCAACGGCGAAAACCTCGGTTATCCCCACGGCAACAATATCGGCCTGCACCACCTGGGTTATCGGGCAGTCGGAGATATAGCGGCATCTGCCCCCCGCTATGCCCTGCTCCTGAATCCTGATACCGAATTGCCGCCTACCGCCCTCGCCGAGATGGTCCAATTCATGGATACACGTCCCGATATTGGTGTTGCCGGTCCCAAACTCCTATTGACGGATGGCAGCCTGGACAAAGCCTGCCGTCGCGGCTTTCCCACGCCAATGGTCAGCTTCTATCACTATTCCGGTCTGGCGAAACTCTTCCCGCGGAATCGGCGCTTCGGGCGTTACAATATGACATTCGCCGACGAGGACGAAGACCTCGAAGTCGATTCTGTTGTCGGCGCCTATATGCAGGTGAGAAAGTCAGTCATTGAACAGGTCGGCCTCTTGGATGAATCCTTCTTCATGTACGGCGAGGATCTCGATTGGTCTTATCGCGTCAAGCAAGCTGGCTACAAGGTCTGGTATCATCCTGCCGTGATAGTGCGTCACGTCAAACGCGCCGCCAGCCGCAAAAATCCCAAAGCGCAATTTGAATTCTGGCGCGCCATGCTCATCTTTTACCGCAAACACTTCCGGCATACGACTGTCTTGCCCGTCCACCTGATGATCATGACCGCGCTCTTGTTCAAGGGAGGTCCTGGTTTATGGCAGGAAATTCGCAATCCGACACCTACACGATAACACCGCGGTCAATAGGCTTGAGCAATGAGCATCTCAAGGCGATTTCCACGCTGACGCTTCTGCTTTTCGATATCATTATGCTCGCGGCCGCTTTCATATTCAGCTACAAGGCGCGCGAAGTATTGCCGTTTTTCCCCCGTCCTGAAGAGCAGCCGCCGCTGGCAACATACCTGCCGACAATCGTCCTGCACAGCGCTACAGTGATCGTGATGTTTTACTTCTCCCAGCTCTATCATTTGAAGCGCGCCTTCAGTCGCATCGACCAGCTTCGCCGCGTCGTGGGCGTGGTCACGCTCGGTACGCTGTTGGCCAGCGGCACACAGGAGTTCCTCCTGCAAAACACGACCTTGTATACCCTCTACCCGCGGAGCCTGCTCTTTTATGTCTGGTTTTTCAGCCTCATGTTTATGGTGGCAGGGCGGGAATTGCATCGCCGTTTCTGGACACTGATGCGCCGGCGTGGGGTCATTAGGGACAATCTGCTAATCGTGGGCGAAGGCGATATCGCACACAAAATCACCGATCACGTCCGCAACAGCCCGGAACTCGGCTATCACATTGTTGGCATCGTCACGGCAAAAGAAAAGCAAGGCGACATGCTTGGATTCTCCTATATCGGCGCCTATTACGATATTCCTCGCCTTATTGACGATCTGCAAGTCGAGCAAGTTATTGTCGCTCTTTCCGATTATCGGCGCGGTGAGCTGGTCGATTTGATAAACCTCTGCCAGCGCGGCAAGGTCGATATCAAGGTCTATCCTGACCTATTCTCCTACATGGCGGGAGATCTCGATGTCGATGACCTCGGCGGCACCCCGCTGCTGACCGTGCGCGATATTGCCCTGCGCGGCTGGAAACTCAGCCTTAAGCGCGCTCTAGATCTCTTCGGCGCCACTGTCGGTTTGATTTTGCTTTCGCCATTCATGCTGATTACGGCGCTGCTGATTCGCCTGGAATCCAGTGGCTCTATCTTCTATTGGCAGACGCGCATGGGCTTGGACGGCCGCCCCTTTCCCATGATCAAATTCAGGTCAATGCGCGAGAATGCGGAGTCCAGCGGGCAAACATGGACGGTGGAGAATGACGAACGAGTAACGCGCTTGGGCGCCTACATGCGCCGCAGCAATTGGGATGAGATTCCGCAACTGATCAACGTGCTCCTGGGCCACATGAGTTTAGTCGGTCCACGTCCCGAACGGCCCATGTACGTCCAGCAATTCCGCCAGCAGATCCCGGATTATATGATGCGACACCGCGAAAAGTCGGGCATGACCGGCTGGGCACAGATCAACGGACTTCGTGGCGATACCTCAATCGCGCAACGCACGGAAGCCGACCGCTTCTACGTCGAGAACTGGTCGCTCTGGCTGGATATCGTCATCATCATTCGCACGATCTGGCAGTCAGTCACTCGCTCCAATCCCAACGCTTACTAAGTAGGAACACGGCTATGGATCTCAACACCCTTACACAGGCCATGTATGACTTTGTGGAAAGCAAAGGCTGGCTGGCGGAAGATTCTCCCAAACAGCAAACACAGAGAAACCTGGCGATATCGCTCGTATTGGAAGCATCCGAAGTGCTCGAGCATTTTCAATGGCGCGATGAAACCGATCGGCCCGAGGAACTGGCGGAAGAACTGGCGGACGTCATGCTCTATCTAATGCAATTGGCGAGCTTTAGCGGCATAGATCTCGGCCAAGCCGTAATGGCAAAGCTGGAGAAAAACTATGTGCGGGACTGGTCTGACCCTTCGCATTCGTCAACGCAATCCCTTGAGTAGCCGCTTTTACCGTATTCACAGAAACGAGACAAGGAACTTGTTTGCCCGATCCCCTGCGGTCTTTCATTCTGCGCAGTCCGCATTATAATACCTTCCGCTTTGTGGAGAGGGCGCTAATTGCTTTCGCCCGCGACATCAAACCTTGTGCACGCTGTGAGTAGGCAGCGAATCACCAAAGAGGAATAAAGGAAATGTCAGAACAGGCTGTCACCGCCCAAAGCCAAGACTTTTCACGCTGGTATAACGAGATTGTCTACCGAGCCGATCTCGCCGCGCCCAGCCCGGTACGCGGCTGCGTCATCATCAAGCCCTATGGCTACGAAGTGTGGGAGGCTATCAAAGCTGGCTTGGACCGGCGTATTAAGGAGACGGGTCATCAGAATGCCTATTTCCCGCTTTTCATTCCGGAGAGCTACATCCGGCGCGAAGCGGAGCACGTCGAAGGCTTCAGCCCTGAACTTGCTGTCGTCACTCATGCCGGCGGCAAAGAATTGGAAGAACCGCTTGTCGTCCGTCCCACGTCGGAAACGGTCATTGGCGAAGCCTTCAGCGACTGGATTCAGTCTTATCGCGATCTGCCGCTCCTGATCAATCAATGGGCGAATGTCGTGCGCTGGGAATTGAGGACGCGTCCCTTCCTGCGTACAGCGGAATTCCTTTGGCAAGAAGGGCATACCGCCCACGCCACTCACGATGAAGCCGAGGCCGAAACCATCCAGATGCTGGATGTCTATGCGGACTGCGCTATAAACGAGGCCGCAATCCCGGTGATTAGGGGCGAAAAAAGCCGACTAGAACGTTTTGCCGGCGCTCTGCGCACCTACACCATCGAAGGCATGATGCGTGACCGGCGCGCCCTGCAATGCGGCACCAGCCATAATCTAGGCCAGAATTTTGCAAAAGCCTTCGATATCCGGTATCTCACGGAAAGCAATGTGAATGAATATTGCTGGACAACATCCTGGGGACTGACTACCCGTATGGTAGGCGCGGTGGTTATGACCCACGGCGACGACAAGGGGCTGCGGTTGCCGCCGAAGTTGGCGCCTTATCAAGTCGTTATCGTTCCCATATACAGGAAGGACGACCAACGCAGCGCGGTTATGGGCACGGTAGAGCGATTGCGCAAGTTGCTGGATTGCGCCGGCGTCCGTGTGCACGTCGACAATCGGGAAGGGCAATCGCCCGGCTTCAAATTCAACGACTGGGAAATGCGCGGCGTACCTGTACGCATGGAAATCGGACCTAAAGATGTTGAAAACAACAACGCTGTCTTGGCGCGGCGCGATGTCCCGGGGCGCCAGGGCAAACAGTTCATCTCACAAGACGGAACGCTGGCAGCAGTGGAAACGCTGCTGGCGGATATCCAACAGAGCCTGTTGGAGGACGCTCGCGCCTTTCGTGACGCCCATATCATGGACGTGTCCTCGTATGACGAATTGCGCTCGGTCATTGATGAAGGGGATTGGGCGCGCGCGCATTGGGATGGTTCAGACGCCGACGAATTGGCTGTGAAAGACGATACCGGAGCCACGATCCGCTGTTTCCCCTTTGAGCAGGAGACCGAGCAGGGACTTTGCGTACTGTCTGGACGCAAAACGGAAAGGGTGGCGCTCTTCGCAAAAGCTTATTGAACTGGCCGCGATCAGCCCTTGCCACATGCGCCTTTCATCCGCTCGCATGATATTCCGCGTATCGCCTTAGCGTCTTCGGCATCGCTTCTATGATTATAAGTTGGCAAGAAAGTCTCCGTATTGTGAAAATTGACACAATTGATTTTCTCCTGTAGAATGATTTGGCGGTCGTGACAGTATGTCTAAAGGTGTGAATTACTGTACGATTTAGTTGACCTAAGCTTGCAATCCTGTGACTCTTCCGCCTTCAACTGCCGCGCCGGCCAAAGAATGTCCGTCTACTTAATCGTTCTTGCAGATGTTATGACTCTTTACCGTAGCATATATCGTAAACTGATTACCCATGCGAATACATGGAAGTATCTAGTTCAGTGCCGCCGTAATTTTGCGCGAGTCGGCGTTGGAGCTTTTTGGACTAAATTATGGCTGCTTACTTGATCATTGACGTTGATGACTTGTTGAGATTCGCATCTCAAAACGGAATCGACTTGCATGAATTGGCCATCGCCTTGCGCGGCAATGCGGCGCTGGCGGCTGGCTTGTTTGATACCAGCAATTTACGCGCGATTGCTTTCGCGGATTGGCGCTCACATCCAGTCGACGAAAATCAAGTTGAGCCGGAGGCCCTATTCCGCAATGCCGGTTACGATATCATCGAGGTCGAAGATCGCGCTACCCTGCCTAAGCGTCTAATCAAGCAGTATTTCAACATTCCACCTGGCCGCCGCGATGAACTCATTCTGACCACCACAGTTGCAGACATGCTGCCGCTGATCTGCCAAATCCGAAAGATAAGCGACATGCGATTGCGTGTTTGGGGCGCCGACGGCAATATCCTGGTCGGCAGCGAGTGCGAAGACGAAATCATCTTTCAGCCCTTTGAAGCTTTATCCGGCATCCGCATAAAAAATGTTTGGGTCTACATCGATTTCGAAAACATTTCCATAAGCCTGAACGAACAGGGCTTCGTCGTCAATCTCGATCACTTGATAGAGCGCATGGTGTCACAAGCGCAGGCTCATGGCAAGTTGGTCAAAATGGCAGCCTACGCGCCTTGGGGCCAGCGCGGGGCGCTGCCGCCTTTGGTGGATTCTTCCGGACGAGAAATTGCGGGAGACGCGCCAGCCCGCCTAATGATGGCCAATATTGATCCCGTCTTCCACTTGCCCGGCAAGCAAAGCGCTGATATTCGCATCGCCCGCGATGTCTTGACCGACGCGGGCCACCCCGAAGCTGGTGATGTCATCATCCTGGCGACGGGTGACCGTGACTTCAACGATGTCATCAACCCGCTATTGCAGCGCAACAAGACCGTCATTGTCTGGGGTGTGCGCGGCAGCACCGGGCGCCTCTTGCAGAGCCATCCATCCCTGCAATTGGAGTACATAGATGACTTCACCGAATTGCAGACGCACCAATCCCTGAGCACGGTCGAGACCCAGAACGATACCGAAAGTTTCATTCCGTCGCAGTGGTCAAGCGTCATCATCCAATGCTTCCGTCTGTCTTCGGCGGGGGCGTCGGCGGAAATCACCAAGGCGAGTCTCATCCGCCAACTGATAGAAGCTGGCGATGTCATCTCATCGGAGCGCGGTGATGATTTGGTCTCGCAAGCAGTTTCTCTGGGCATATTGAAACAGCAGAGCGCCGATATTGTCGAGCTTAACTTGCAGCACCCCGTCGTCGACAAGACCCTCCTTATCGTCAATCGTTTGGTTCGTCGGGTCGCCAACACGTTAAACACACGTAATTGGGAATACGTCAATTACGGCTTCCTGCTGAAAGGGTTGGCGATGGAGCGCGACCTGGACCGCCCGGGCATGAATGAAAATGATCAGTGGCGCTCTCACTGGATTGATTGTCTTGTGCGGGAGCGAGTCCTGCAGCGGGATCTGGTGCCGCATCGCCATAACCCTGAAGATCTGGTGCCCGTCATCCGCATTCCCACTGCCGCTGACGATCGAATTCTCCCCCAGGCGATAGAAGAAGCGGACGCCGTGGAAATCACCGCGCAGAACTGGCAAGGCATTCCTCCACACAAGCTCAGCGACAACGAGCCGGAAGTCGCGCGCATGGTCACGCGGATAGTCGTCAGTGTGCAGCAGTTCACCAGCTTCCGTAATTTCGCCTGGTGCCCCTTGGGCAGCCTGCATCGGCGCTTGCGAGAGTTTGACAGCGGTGTGACCTTCCAGAATGCGGTGGAATATCTCTTGATCAATGATATGGTCACGGTCAATGAATATGCCAACCCGCGCAGCGACTACAATACCAAAGGCATTGAGCTTGACGAGGATCATCCCTTTGTCGCCGTCTTGCTGGCCGAGCGCGACGAATTCGTCCGCGTCCTGCTGGAGATGTATCACAACAACATCACCATTACTCAGCCGAGCATTGAGCAGCATCTAACCGGCGAGTGGGATGTGCCGCTATGGATCTCAACGATGAGAATTGAAAATGTGTTGAATCCCTTGCCCGGGCGAACCGATCAGTACAGCCTGTTTCGCACGCATCATTCAGTCAAACTGGTGGCGAATGACGATGTCGACGAAGTGGCTACTGCGAATAGTTAGCTGGCTATTGTCCACCTGCTCTTGTGCTGATACAATCAGCCCGTTGTTTTGACCGACAGGCAACCGATCCTGCCTGTCCGGTGGCTAGCGAAGGGACGGAATTCATGCCATTGGATAGAGCAACAAAAGACCGGATTATCAAAGACTTTGCGCGCGAAGAAGGCGATACCGGCTCACCGGAAGTGCAAATCGCTTTGCTCACCGCTCGTATCACCCAATTGACCGAACATCTGAAAGTCCACAGCCACGACGAGCATTCCCGCCGCGGGCTCCTCAAACTGGTTGGTCAGCGCCGCCGCCATCTGCGGTACATCTCGCGCAAGAAGCCGGAAGTCTATCGTGAATTGCTTCAACGCCTTGGCTTGCGCCGTTGATTGCCGGCGCTGGGCTGGACAAACCCGACAATGATTTCGGGTAGCCAGTCAAACCTAATCCGCAGTGATCTGCTGCTTGCCATCAATCTACCGAATGAAAATGCGTCAACCATGACCGGTGTTCAGGGCTTGCGCTCGTTGCTCACCGAAACTCTCGGCGCGTTTCTATGATACGGAGAATTCTATGACACTCGACATTCGTGAATATCGCTGCCCAGTCGCTGGCAAAGAAATCATCATTGAGACTGGACGCTTTGCCCAACAAGCCGGTGGCGCCGTAACCGTTCGCATGGGCGATACCATGCTTTTCTGTTCCACGACCATGGGCTCCCCACGACCCGGCCTGGACTTTTTCCCGCTGAGCGTTGACTACGAAGAGAAGATGTACGCCGGCGGCCGTGTGCCCGGCGGCTTCTTCCGCCGCGAAGGCCGACCATCGGAAGGCGCGATTCTGACCTCGCGCGTCATCGACCGCACCTTGCGCCCCCTCTTCCCGAAGAATATGCGCAACGATTTGCAAGTCATTCTCATGTCGCTTTCGCATGACAAAGAACATCATGTCGATATGCTGGGCATCATCGCCGCGAGCACCGCGCTGATGATTTCCGACATTCCCTGGAATGGCCCAGTCGCCGGGGCGCGCATCGGCTTGGTCGATGGCGGGCTCAGCATCAATCCGACCTATAGCGATATGCAAGCGAGCAAGCTGGATCTGCGTGTCTCCAGCACGGCTGACGCCATCAACATGGTCGAGTGCAACGCCGATCAAGTTGACGAAGAGACTATGCTCGAGGCGCTCTTTATGGCGCATGACGCGGTGCAAGATATCATCGCCCTGCAGCATCGCATCCGCGACGAGATCGGCAAGGAAAAACAGGAACCGGCTGTCGACAATCTCGATGAGACCCTGCTCACTGAAGTTCAGAGCAAAGTCGAAACTCCGATCCGCAATGTGATGACCGCCCACAGCGACCGCGCCGCGCGCCGTGCCCCGCTGCAAGAGATAAAGGAAAACCTGCTGGCTCAATACACGGGGCGGAATGAAACCATCGCCGATGACGAGGAGCCAGTCAATCTTGCTCATGTCGAACGCGCCTACGACCAGGTGATGAAAAACGTTGTGCGAGGGCGCATCGTCCACGACGGTATCCGTCCTGACGGCCGAGAACACATGACAATGCGACCCCTGGCGGCGGACATCGGTCTCGTACCGCGCGTACATGGCTCGGGCATGTTCATGCGTGGCGAGACACAAGTCCTGACGATCGCCACCCTTGGCACGCCGCGCGAAGCCCAATTCCTTGACGGTTTGAGCCCGGAAGACGATAAGCGCTACATGCACCATTACAATTTCCCGCCCTACAGCACGGGCGAGACCTATCCTTTGCGCGGTCCCCGCCGCCGCGAAGTCGGCCATGGCGCTCTAGCGGAAAAGGCGCTGCTTGCGATGATTCCCTCCGAAGAGGAGTTTCCCTACGTTCTCCGCCTGGTCAGCGAGGTGATGAGCTCGAATGGCAGTACATCAATGGCCAGCGTCTGCGGCAGTACGCTCGCCCTGCTTGATGCTGGCGTTCCGATCAAGAATCCGGTCGGCGGTATCGCCATGGGCTTGATCAAAGAAGGGGACAAAGTCGCTGTTCTGACCGACATACAAGGCCTGGAAGACCATCTGGGTGACATGGACTTCAAGGTGGCTGGTACTGTTGACGGTATCACCGCCTTGCAGATGGATATCAAGATAGCTGGCGTCACCCGCGCGATCATGCAGCAAGCGCTGGCGCAGGCAAAAGACGCGCGCCTGCAGATTCTCGATGTCATCAGCGCTGCCATGCCGGAACCCCGCGAGACTCTCAGCGACTTCGCCCCGCGCATGGAATCTTTCAAAATCTCCGTCGACAAGATCGGCGCCGTCATTGGACCGGGCGGCAAGAACGTCCGCGCCCTGCAAGACGAGCACAATGTCAAAGTCGATATTCAGGAAGATGGCTTGGTCTACGTCGCTGGCGAGTCCGGCGCGGAAGTTATGCAGGCGCTGGACAAGATCAAAGCGATGGTAGAGGAGCCCGAGATTGGTCAGATTTACACCGGCCGCGTCACCCGCACCGAGAACTATGGCGCCTTCGTCGAATTCCTGCCTGGCACCGAGGGCATGGTCCACGTTTCACAACTGGCTGACTATCATGTCAAAAGTGTGGACGAAGAGGTAAGCGTCGGCGACGAGATTATGGTTATGGTCATCAATATTGATGGCACGGGGCGTGTTCGCCTCAGCCGGCAAGCCGTGCTCGAAGGCTGGGATGTCGAGGAGGCCATGCGCCGTGATGCTGCTGGCGGGCGCCGTGGAGGCGATCGTCGCGGCGGCGGAGATAGGCGCGGACCGCGGCGTGATGGCAATCGCCGTGGGGGCGACAGGCGCGGTGGCGGCCATCGCGATCGCCGCAATTGAAATGCGCGAGAATAGCTCTCCCAAACGTGCTGCGTCCAGAATGCAGCACGTTTTTTTGATCGCCCGATCACGCGATTTGAGGAGGTCGGAGTATGTCGGATTCGCCTAACAACGCCATCGCTGAAACAGAGAATTATCTTGTCTGGGAAGTGCGCGAGCCGGATGATGAAGTCACCTACCATGTCGAATTGGGGGCGGTAACGCTGCATTTCTTCCGCGAAGAATGGGACGAATTCCTGCAGTTAATCAAGGTGGCGGCCAGCAACAGTTGATGGATGCAGTACAAATCCAAAGGCATTTTGTCGCTGTCATGGCGAAACACCTGCCGCCGAGCGCCGCAACCTTGCATCTGCTCGATCTCGACGGCTGCTCCGGCGAAATGCTCGCCGAATGGCGCGCTGACCTGCAGATCAGCCATGTCCCCGCCCCTGACCTCAAATCCTGCGGCATCAAGTCTGATTCCGTCGACGCCGCAGTGGCTTACGACATCGCCCTGACCACCGACCTTTTGGGATATATTTTGGATGCCTTGCGTCCGGGCGGCCGGTTGATTGCTCTGCGGTCGCATGGCTCTGTCAGCGAAAGCCATCCCCGTCTACTTGTAGACAACGGCTATGTTCGCATTCTGGTAGAACCGGCTCTCGATGGACTGGGCGTCCTGCTCCGCGGCGAAAAGCCCTACGCCATAATCGACACTATCGCTCGCATTCAATCTGTAGCGCGCGCCGACGCCGACTCACTCGATCTCGATCGGTATCCTGGTCGCTACCTTCACCTGCTTATTCAGCAGCAGCCTAACAAACCGGTCTGGAAGCTGATGCCGTCGGACAAGATTACTTGGCGCGCTGTCGCAATCGAGCGCGCCGAATCATCGCTATTACTTGCGTTTAGCAGCTTGCCGAAAGCGGTTGGTTTCATGCAGCCGGCTGTGATCGGCGGACAGATAAGAGACATCAACAAGGTCGGCAAGTTCAGCCGCTCAACCGCAGCCGACTGGGCTTGGGGCACAATCTTGAACCCGACGCTGGAATCTCTCGCTTTCGAGAAACTTACCACTGTCGAAATCGATCCGGCGACCGCCGAAGCGCCGGACGAATAGCGATTTGCCCGATGGCGCTGAGCCTGGCTGATATTGATTTTCTGCGCGCCGATCGTGCTAGCCGCATCTTGGCAGACTATGCCGATGCTGATCTGTCCGATGCCAATACCCTGCCCCTGCTCACCGAGTTGCGCAAATCCCTGAGCGCGCCGGAAGCAGGCGCCATCTTGACCACCTTGCGCCTGCGGAAGAAGGCGATCACGAAGTTTCCAAGATACGCCCCTGCCATGCTTTTTACCGAGGCCGGCTTGCAGCAGGCCAGCCATCCTTTGGCGCGCAGATACCGCGCGGGCTTGGTCGAGTCGGATAATGTACTTGATCTCTGCTGCGGCATCGGCGCGGACAGCCTGGCATTTGCCGCCGCCGGGTCTCAAGTCCTCGGGCTTGATATTAACCCCGCGCGCATCGCCATCGCCCGCCACAATTCAGCCATAATGAGACTGAATGCCACATTTAAGGTGGAGGACATCCGCAACTCGATCCCGACTGGCTACGGTTGCATCTTCTATGATCCGAGCCGCCGCGACCAGCAGGGCAGGCGTATCCGTCACGTTGAGCGCTATCAGCCGCCACTCTCGCTCGCAATCGGCTTCGAGGCTTCCGAAATCATCGTGAAGCTCTCGCCCGGGATTGATCTGCGGCAGCTCGCAGCCTATGGCGGACAAGTCGAATTCGTCTCGGTGAGCGGGCAATTGACCGAAGCGCTCCTCTGGCTCCGCCATCCCAAATTGCCGCCGAAAGCGACATTGCTGACAGAGCGCGGCAACTTTCACCTGAATCACAGGGATATCGAGCCGGTCGAAACCGCCGCGCCAAGAGCCTGGCTAATCGAACCCGATCCAGCAATCTTGCGCGCCGGTCTCGTGCAGCAACTGGCTCAGGCTCTGAATGCCGCCATGCTTGACGAGACCATCGCCTACCTAACAGCCGATCATCAAATACAGACGCCTTGGGGACGATCCTGGAGAATCCTGGACTGGATGCCGTTTCAGCTAAAGCGTTTGCGGCGCTACTTGGTCGATCGCCGCGTTGGCCGTGTCACTGTTAAAAAACGTGGCTTTCCGCTGGCGCCGGAGGAGTTGATTGACCGACTTCGGCTCAAGGCCGGCGCTGCATCGCGCGTTCTGGTGATGACCCGCCACCAGGGCAAGCCTATCGCTATCATCTGTAAAGAGGCCTCATTTGGGTAAAGTGAACGAATCTTCTATAATAAACTAGACGTCTTCAATTCGACTTTAATCAAAAGGGTATACCGATGCTGATGCGTCCGGAAGAATCGCGTCAGCCTCGCCTGATCACTTGGGACGAGGTCGATCAACTGATTGACGGGCTTATCCCCCGCATACAACACCTTGGTCCCTTCGGCGCGATGGTGATGATCACGCGTGGCGGGGTCATCCCCGGCGGCTTGCTGGCAGAAGCGCTGAGCATACAGCATTTGCTGACGGCCTCCGTAGACTTTGTCGCGACCCGGCAATCAGGCATGATGGCTTGGCCCACCTTCCTGCAATTCCCCGATCCAGACTTGCTGCGCGGGCGCCGCACCTTAATCGTGGACGATGTTTGGGGCAGCGGCAGGACGAGCATCTCAGTGCGGGAACGGGTCAACTCCGCCGGCGCCATTCCCTTCAATTGTGTGCTCCACTACAATCCTTATCGGACCATGTTTTCTAACCTGAAACCCGACCTCTACGGCGATGTCACCGATACCTATGTCGTCTATCCCTGGGAGATTGACCGAGGCTTGCTTGGGCGCAACTTCGGCGACGCGCAGCCCGAAATCTAGCGCCTATTCAGCGACCTCTTTTGCCGAGCTTGTGCTATTCCGAAAACTTTGAGTTATAATAGCGACTGCGTTGAGTTCCGAACCTAAGCGACACGTCGAGGAATCGTAGTGTTGGAACCACATCGTGATCTGAGTCGCGCTAGGTTCTCAGGTTCAAAATCAGTATAGTATATTGTGTAAGTTCTTTTTGACGCTTGTACCAGTTCTTTACATTGTAGTCGATAGTGCTCAGAAGCCTCGGGTTTCTGGCACGATGATGACCTGCTCAAGCAGGAGGCAAACCCTATCCCATGAGTGAAACACAAGAACAGAATCTCTCGCCTGATGAGAATTTCGAAGAGATGCTCGCCTCATCCTTTGACTTTTCCTATACGCCGCCGCGGCGCGGTGAAATCCGCGAAGCCACAATCCTCCAAATTGATGAACGGGAAATCATCGTCGATCTTGGCGCGAAACAAGACGGCATTGTGCCATCGCAAGACCTGGAACGAATGGATACGGCATTCCGGGAAAGTTTGACCACCGGCGCCAGTGTTCCCGTATACGTCGTCAATCCACGCGATCAGAATGATAATCTCATCGTTTCGATCAATATGGGCTTGCAACGCTATGATTGGGAAAAGGCTCGCGAATTGCTGTCATCTCAAGACGCGGTTGACGTCAAGGTTAGCGGTTACAACAAGGGCGGCGCACTCGTCCGCTGGAATCGGCTGGAAGGTTTCATACCCAGTTCTCATCTCGTTTCCACCAATCTGTCTGTCGATCGCAAAGAGGCGATGACCCAACTGATCGGCAACACCCTCGGCGTCAAAGTTATCGAGGTCGACCAAGATCGGCGGCGGCTGATCTTTAGCGAACGCGAAGCGCAAAAAGAATGGCGCGCCCGCCGCAAGGCAAAGCTGCTTGCCGAGCTCAACATCGGCGATGTGGTCAACGGCGTGGTGACCGGCCTGCGGGACTTCGGCGCCTTCGTCAACATCGGCGGCGCGGATGGCTTGATTCACGTCAGCGAGTTGGCTTGGCATCGTGTCGACCATCCACGTGATATCTTGCATATCGGCGAGGAAATCGAAGTCTACGTCCTCAACCTCGATCGACAAACCAATCGCATTGCGCTCAGTCGCAAGCGCCTGCTTAGCGATCCTTGGGACGATGCGCAATTTCGCTATCACGAAGGTCAATTGGTCGCAGGCTACGTCACCAACGTTGTCGACTTTGGCGCCTTCGTCGCCTTGGAGGATGGGCTGGAAGGTTTGCTCCACCTTAGCGAAATGGGTGATGGCGCCTTGAAAGAACCATATTCCTACGTGCAAAAGGGCGACCACCTTTCACTGCGCATTAGCCATCTGGAGCCGGAGAAGCGCCGTGTCGGTTTTACTCAGCGCTGGGGCACTGAGATAGGCGAAGAAGGTCAGGACGATGTCAGTGCCTCGGACGAAGATCTGGACCTTGGGACTGAATCCGAAGAAGAAGCGCCAGCGAACCAAGTTGATTGAGAAGCTGCTGACTTGCCGGTAGACGAATCCGAAGCTGACTAATCAGTCATTTAGGCGCGAAAGAGCGTGACTGCCTGTTTGGCGGGCATTTTGTTTTTCGTTTACGACAATTGACAGCCCTAAACGGCATCAGTATAATGCGCCGCGTATTTTGGTGAGGTCATTTCGTCCGTTTAAGGCTGTATCCATAGACGAGCCGGGAGTGCCAAGCCTGGATGTTCAGTTGAAACTGAACCCGGGTTTTTATTTTGTCGCGAGTCTGATCCAATCTGGGCGACATACAACACCCGGTTCGACAGAGTCCGCTGATCCTCTTCAAGCCACGCGAACAGATGCTTGCCAGAATGCGAAGGATATTCGTAAGGAGAGAGCAATTGCTTATGCAAACAGAATCTGTAGCAAATGAGTTGGCTGAAGAGCTGGATTTCGCGGCGCTTTTGGAAGAGTCGCTCGCCGAGAGCCAACTCGAACGGGGTGATATCGTTAACGGAACAGTGCTGTCCATAGATGGTCAGGGCCTGATCGTCGATATCGGCTGGAAGCAAGACGGCATCGTCACGCGGGGTGATATCGAACGCATGGGTATGAGTACCGCGGACTTCCAGGTGAATGCGGAAATCGCTGTGGCTGTCGTCAATTTGAGCGATCACGACGGCAACTTGATCCTTTCCGCCGCTCAAGCGCGCCAGAATGAAGACTGGAAACGCGCCGAAGAGCTCATGAACACTGAGACGCTCTGGACCGGCGAAATCACCGATACCAACAAGGGCGGTGTGATTGTGGCTTTCGGGCACCTGCGTGGTTTTGTGCCCGCCAGCCATGTCCTGGATTTGCCGCGCGGCCTTAAAGAGGAACAGCGCATCGCAGCTTTGCAAGAACTGGTCGGGCGCGAGGTCACAATCAAGGTCATCGAAGTGAATCGCAAACGCCGGCGTCTTGTCTTCAGCCAATTGGAAGCCGAGCAAGAAAACCGCGCCGCGCGGAAAGAAGCCTTGCTCAGCGAACTCGCTGAAGGGACCTCCCGCAAAGGTATTGTCAGCGGCCTGTGCGATTTCGGCGCCTTTGTCGATCTCGGCGGCGCCGATGGCTTGGTTCATATTTCGGAATTGGCTTGGCATCGCGTGCGCCATCCTAGCCAGGTCCTCGCTGTCGGCGACGAAGTTGATGTATTCATCCTTCATCTTGACGAACACGGCAAGCGCATTGGCCTAAGCTTGAAGCGCCTTCTGCCCAATCCCTGGACCCTGGTCGATGACATGTATCACATCGGGCAATTGGTCGAAGGCGTGATCAGCCGCCTCGAATCCTTTGGCGCTTTCATCAGCCTTGAGCCCGGAATCGAGGCATTGCTGCACGTCAGTCAAGTGTCAAATAATCCCGATGAGAACCCGCTGCGTCATCTTTACGAGGGGCAGAAGCTGCTGATGCGCATCCTCAGCATCGAATCCGACCGGCAGCGCCTCGGCTTGAGCCTCACCGAAGTGACCGCCGCCGAAAAGGCGCAATGGGATGAACGTCAACTCGAGTTGGTGGCAGCCGCAGCAGAAGCGGCGCAATTGGAGGCCGAGCAAGCCGACTTGCTCGCGCAGCAAGCCGCGGAAGCTAGCGACGAGACTGAACCGGAGATTGACGAGTTGGACGGCGACGAGAGTTAGCCTGTTGCTCGCCGAAGTTCTAGTGTATACTCCAAACTCTGCTTCCGTAGGCAAATGGATGAACTAGCATAGAAGGTGGGCAGCATGGCTTCAGTCAAACTTAAGCCAGGCGAAAGTCAGGAACAATTATTGCGCCGTTTTCGCAAGCGCGTGACCAATGCCGGCATCTTGAGCACGATCCGTCGCAAACGCTGGCATATCTCCAAAAGCGAACTGCGGCGCATCGAAAAGAAAAAGGCGATCCGTCGTTCGCGCCGGCGCCAGCGCAAAGTCTGATCGATTCGTTCCCTTGTGTTGAACGTCCTTCAGAAAACTCGGACCCAAAGTGAAGAAGTCCGCTGTATGCCTAGTATGCAGCGGCTCTTTACGTTATACTGACCGTCCATTTATCTTTGAACAGGAGGAATATGGCTAAGAAAGAAGAAAAGATAGAAGTGGAAGGTACGGTTATCGAGGCATTGCCAAATACACAGTTCACGGTAGAACTCGATAACGAACACCGGGTCCTCGCTTATTTGTCGGGCAAGATGCGTAAATTCTACATCCGTATTCTGTTGGGAGACCGCGTAAAAGTGGAAATGAGCCCCTATGATATGAATCGTGGGCGGATCATTTATCGTCACAAGGACAATGTGCGCACCTAAGCTCTGCGTCGCTCAGCGCTGTTGACATCCGATCGAGCGGCCAATCAACGGGAGCAATAGCATGTTTCCGCTAGAGAATTTAGGAACGGGTCATTAATTGATGGTTCGTTCTTTGCTTTAGGTCTTAAACAGGCGCATCACGCGCCATCAGCGCTTGACAGCCCAATGCACCGCCATCGTGCCAAACATCAGTGATTTGAACCGCACATTTTCAAAGCCGGCTGCCTCGACCAGGCGGGCCAACTCCCGCGGCGTCTTGAAAGCGGCTGTCGATTCCGGCAGGTAGCGATAGGCATCGGATGCTTCCTTACCGCCGATGACACGTCCGATCAATGGGATCCCGTAGCGCAAATGCAGCAAGATCAGCGGCTTGAACGCGTTCTTCGGCGGTGGCGATGTATCCAGGATGACAATGCGTCCACCTGGTTTTAGCACACGTCTCTGCTCACCGAGTGTCTGCCCGATGTCCACGACATTCCTCATCAAATAACCCGATACTACCGCGTCAAAGCTGCCGCTGGCATACGGCAGTTGCAGCGCGTCCGCGCCAGTCCAGGCAACTTGCCGTCCGAAGGGTGCGCGCCGCCTGCCTACTTGCATCATTTGCAAGGCGAAATCGGCGCCAACCACCTGCGCATCCGGCGCCAGCTTCAGCGCTTCAAAGGCGATATCCCCGGTGCCCGCCGCAATATCGAGCAAACTGCCATCGGGCGGAAGCGCCGCCATCTCTACCACAAAGCGCCGCCACTTAAGATCTTGTCCGCCGCTGATCAGCCGGTTGATCAGATCGTAGCGCCCGGCGATCCGATCAAACATCGCCTGAACATATTCGGAGCGTTCATCGCCATGGAGTTCTGCCATGGGCTTAATCCAGGGACCGCCTGGCTTCGATCAGCATCCAGTCGCCGTGCTGTCGCCTGGCATAAGGCTGCAGGTCCGCCCGGCGCAGCGCAACTTCTACATCCGGCGCCTGCGTATCAATGATGCCGCTGAAGATGGCTTTGCCGCCGGGCCGCAGGACCGCGCCCAGACCCCGCTCCGTCATTTCGATAATGATTCGCGCCAGGATATTGACAAGGAGCAGATCGAAGCGGCGCGCTGAACCAAGTACACTTTCCAGGCTGCCTTGCTCAGCCACAATCTTGCCAGCGACGCCGTTGGCTTCGGCGTTTTCTTGAGTCGCTTGCGCCGCAATGCTATCGATGTCCAGCGCCAGGACCCGCCGCGCGCCCAGTTTCGCCGCGGCGATCGACAAGATGCCGCTGCCCGATCCCAGATCCAGCACATCTTGCCCCGGCTGCACCAGGTTCTCCAGCGCTTCGAGGCAAAGCTGGGTCGTGGGGTGGGTGCCGGTGCCGAAAGCCATGCCGGGATCAAGCGCAATCTCAATGTCGTGACGTCCCAACTCGATATTAGTCCATAGCGGGCGGATGACCAGCCGCTTGCCGATGCGTATCGGCTGATAATGCGCTTTCCAGGCTTCGGACCAGTCCTTGGCTTGCAATTTTCGATATGACGGCGTCGGCATCGGATACATCAAACGCATATGCCCCAATGCTGTCTCCAGCTCGTTCTTCTTATCGTCGAGTGTAGTATCCGCGGGGAAGTAGGCGCGCAGAAGAAGATCCTTTGCTGGCGGCACCTCAGTCTCGTCCCAGGTATCGGGCGGGATACCATCTTGCTCGATCGCGACGCCTTGATGACCAAATCGCGCCAGGACTTCGGCAACCGCTTCCGCGCTCTCGCCATCGACCCGCAAGCTGACTTCGATCCAGTCGCCGCTATTTTTCATCGCCGGCGAGGAAGTCCATCACCTTGTCGAAGAATCCGCGACCGCCTGTCTGCGGACTAATTTCGCGTCCAAAAGTCTCCGCCAATTGCTCGAACAACTCACGCTGCCGCTCGTTGAGTTGGGTTGGCGTCACCACCTGAATATAAACCAGTTGATCGCCTCGGCCCGAATTGCTGCCATCGGAGCGCAAACGTGGGAAGCCCTTGCCGCGCAAACGGAAGACTTTGCCCGTCTGCGTCCCAGGTGGTATGGAAAGCTCCTGCGGACCATCAACCGAGTCCACCTGGATCCGGTCGCCCAATGTCGCTTGCGCGATGTTGATGCTGATATCAAGGATGATGTCATTCTCTCTGCGTTTGAAATAAGCGTGGTCTTTGACATGCACAACGACAAAGAGGTTGCCGGGCGGCGCGCCCCGCTCGCCCGCGTCGCCGTCGCCGCGCACTTGTATCTGTATGCCTTCGCTGACGCCAGCGGGAATCTTGACATTCAGCACCGCCCGCTTGCGCCTGCGCCCCGAGCCATCGCAATTGCGGCAAGGATTGGTAATGACCTGTCCTTTGCCGCCACAATTGGGACAGGTATGCGCCTGGGCGATCGAGCCGAGAATGGTCTGCCGCACGACGCGCTCTTCGCCGCTCCCATTGCAGCGCGAGCAAGCCGTCGGACGGCTGCCTTCGGCCGCGCCTATGCCGTCACAAGAATCGCAGGTCTCCAGCCGCTGAAACTCGATCTCTTTCTCGACGCCAAAAACCGACTCGACAAAGTCGATCGTCACATCAACGCGGCGATCGCGTCCCCGTGCTGCGCCCCGCCGACGCGATCCTTGGCTCCCGCCAAACGCGCTGTTGAAGACTTCGAAAATATCGCCGAAATCATCAAAACCGAAGCCGCCCATGCCTCCGCCGAAGCCGCCTGCCCCATTGACGCCGGCATGCCCAAAGCGGTCATAGCGCGCACGCTTGTCATCATCAGAAAGCACTTCGTAGGCTTCGTTGATTTCTTTGAATTTTTCTTCCGCGTCCGCCTCAATGCTCACATCGGGGTGATATTGCCGCGCCAAACGCCGGAACGCGCTTTTGATCTCGCTTGAATCCGCGCCGCGCGCGACGCCGAGCACTTCGTAATAATCTCTTGGCATGAAGCTAGTCCTGTAAAATCACTCTCGGCTTGGCGCTACTCAATTAGAATCGCGGGAAATCGAGCATATGTCAATACGGCGACAGATTTTGCCGATGCTCGCGGAACCATTGTTTGCGGGCTGGCACCAATCGACCATTTGAAGTCCAAAATTGTCCAAGGGCGGTCCAATTGAGTATCAAAAGAGTCCAATAAAGTATCAACAAAGTACCATAGTTCCCCAGGAATTCGGGCAAAACTGAGCGACTGTATCGATACAGTATATATACAGGAGAGAGATATTCGCGTAAGGCTTGGCGGCGCATTTCCGCTCCTCGTCCCCCGGCCCCCTTTTTCTCGCCATCTCTAGTGGCGCGTAGACACAGCCTGGTCTGGCGAGCATCACAAGGGGAGAGAGGGAGCTTTATTCGCGAGACTGTTTTCCGCATGACTCACTTGGTTTTCTCAGGCGCGGCAGCTGTCTACCACGCCTACGATTGTTTACTTTGAAGCGGCTTAGGTCTCGCTGAACTCGGCATCAATGACATCTTCGTCTTCCGGCTGAGCCGCTGCCTGTCCCTCCGCCTCCTGGTACATCTGCGCGCCCAGTGTCTGCAGCTGCGCCATCAGCGCCTCTGTCGCCGCTTTGATCTCACTGACGTTGCCGCGCTCCTTCGCCTGACGGACTGCGGCGATCTTCTCTTCCGTCTGCGTCACGGCGTCGGCCGGCAGCTTGTCCCGATTCTCATTGATCAACTTCTCAGCCTGGAATATCGCGCCCTCGGCTTGATTATTGACCTCCGCCTGCTCCTTGCGCTCGGCGTCCTGGCTGGCGAATTTCTCCGCCTCGGCCACCATCTGGTCGACTTCCTCATCCGATAAGCCGCTGCTTGCCGTGATCGTGATCGCCTGCTCGCGCCCAGTCGCTTTGTCCTTGGCGCTGACGTTGAGGATGCCATTGGCGTCGATATCGAAAGTCACTTCGATCTGTGGCAAGCCGCGCGGCGCTGGCGGAATGCCATCGAGGATGAATTTGCCCAGGGACTTGTTATCGGTCGCCATCGGCCGCTCGCCTTGCACGATGTGAATCTCGACCTGCGTCTGATTGTCCGCCGCGGTGGAGTAGACCTGTGATTTCTTGCTCGGGATTGTGGTGTTGCGGTCGATCATCGGCGTCGCCACCGCGCCCAAAGTCTCGACGCTCAGCGTCAGCGGCGTCACATCCAGCAGCAGAATGTCCTTGACAT
>WTGB01000035.1 GCA_011523735.1 Chloroflexota bacterium | reverse complement strand
CTCTCCCACAAGGGGAGAGGGAGAGCGTCGCCTCGCTTGAGCCCGTGGCCATAATCAGGTTTCCGCCAAACGAACGTGCTAGGACAAGAGGCATGGATTGTATTGGGGCAGCAGAATGACGACGAAAGACAAGCATCAAATGTTCTCCCGCGTTATGCGTCGAGTTGTATGTAGTAGCGGTCGGCGTGATGCGGCGACAGGCGGACGGCGCCGCCGGGCGTGACCAGGAAATTATCCGAGATCAGGAAGCCGCGATCGTTCTCGAGTACGGTGCCCGGATGGAAGGACAGTACCATATTTGGCTTGAGCACAAAATCAGGCGCGGCCGGCGAACTTGGTCCGTCGCTGCCGTCGAGTCCGGTGCTGTGGCAGTCGGGCGTGTGCTTGCCATCGACGGGGAAGCCGAGATCGCGTATGGCTTTGTCGTTCGCTTCGGAAATATCGCGGAAGGTATTGCCCGCTTTCGCGGCCGCCGACGAAGCTTCCACCGCCGCCAGGTAGGCATCGAGCAGGGCGCGCACATCATCAGGCAGCGGATCAAAGGAGAAGACAGTCGTCATTTCCAGCCAGTAACCCCAGGGCGATTCGTAGACGATTTCAAAGTTGATGATGTCATCGCGCCCCATGCGCAGGTCTTTGGGGGTTGGCACGGTGTAAGGCGTGATATCAAGCGACAGCTTGGTTCTTCCCCAGAAAGCGCCGAAGGATTTGATATAGCCTTCGACCGCGGCGCAGACATCCCAGTAGCGCACGCCGACGCCAGCCACATCCTTGAAGATGTCCATGGCCGAATCGAGGATGGCGCCATTCTGCTGGATCGCCTCCAGCTCCAAAGGCGATTTGATCTGGCGGATGGCGTTGAAGTCATCGGTGACCTCGATCATCTCGTAGCCTTCGAGCTGCTTGACAAAAGCTTGATAGGTGCCTAAGCCCATCAGCTTGCTCATATTGACCATGCCGATGCGCTTGCTGCCGGTGGCGTAGGCTTTGGCTTTATCGGCGGTGGCGACGATGATGTCGCCGTCCGGCGTGAAGACACGCTCGGGCAAGGTGGTGGTTTCGTTGCGGCTCCAGACAGCCTGATAGGAACTCCAGACGTGCAGCCAGGGATGAGGATCGTCCGCGCCGAGGATGGCGTAGGCGACGCCACCCCAGAGATGGGCGTGCGTAATATACCGGATAGCCCCCATCCCGCCGGGCATGGCTTGCCCGGTGATGATCAGGGCGTCGAGATCCTGCTCCTTCATCATTGCTTGCAAATTCGCCACGCGCCGCGCTGTGTCCCGTTTTAGTGCGTCATGTGTAAGCATCTAGCTTCGCTCCTCATAGCTCATATTCGTATGGATGATTGAACTGAAATTCAGTACCAATTCCTTGTTCAATAGCCTTCTGATAGATACGCGTGCAAACAGCTACATCTTCAATGCCCGTCCCGCCGGAAAGAAAGAGCGTCCATTTGCTGTACTCCCTGCGCCCTTCTACTTTACCGGCGACCAGCGCGGCCAAATCACCGAGGATATGCGATTCGTCTATGATACCCGCTTCGAGCGGGATTATGATCTCGCCGTTTTCTTTTAAGCCCTGCTCCCATTCATCGACAAAGACGCGGCTATTAAGTACTGTGTATTCATCGATCTCGCGCACCCAGGGATAGTGCGCGCCCAGGGCATTGATGTGGACGGGCTTGTCGGGCAGGGATGCGCCCTCGAATACAGGCGATGGCGAGGTCGTGATGGTTATGACGATATCGGCGTCCGCCAGCGCTTCCGCCGGTGAGCTGGCCGGGATGACATCAATGCCCAATTCGTCAGTCATTCTTTCGCAGAATTCATGGCGCTCTTTCTCCCGGCGGCTGTAAGCTTTGACCGATTCGAGCGCGCAGACCTTGGTCACAGCATAGAGTTGGGAGCGGGCATGGCGACCTGTGCCGAAGAGCGCCAACTGCGTGCTGCTTGCGGGCGCCAACTGGCGAATGGCTGCCGCTGAAAGCGCGGCGGTCTTGAGCCAGTCCCAATAGAGCACTTCCATGACGGCAGCGAGCGCGCCCGTATCCGTGTCGAAGAGGAACATGAATGTTTCCAAGCCTTGCGGCAAGCCGGTGGTGTAGGCGTTCAAGCCGGCTCCGCCCAAGCCCGGCAAGAGCGCGCCTTTGAATTGGAATGAAGCTTTGGAGCCCGAGGGCAAATGTCCGGCGCGGTGAGACAAGTTCCTTTCGCCTTCGATGTAGAGGCTTTCGCGGGGGAAGCCGATGCCCTCGCCAATGCCAACCTCGCGATAGCCGGCTTCGACCGCCTCGATGTATTCGGTCATGTTCATCAGACCGCGAATTTCGTGATTGCGCAAGAAGAGAACCATGATGTCCTATATCTCAAATTCATAGGGCTGATTGAAATGGAATTCCGTGCCGACGCCTTTTTCGCACGCGCGCCGGTACAGGCGGCTCGCCACGGCGATATCATCGACGCCCGTGCCGCCGGAAAGAAAGAGCGTCCATTTCGTATCGGGCAAGCGACCGGGAACAAGTCCCGCGACCAGAGAACCGAGATCGCCGACGACATGCGTTTCGTCGATAAGTCCTTCTTGAATGGGAATCACGATCTCGCCGTTTTCGCTAATACCTTGATGCAAGACATCGACAAAGACGCGGCTGTTGACCACGGCATGGGAGTCGATCTCGCGCACAAAGGGATAATGGGCGCCCAAGCCATTGATGTGCAGGGGTTTGTCCGGCAGATTGATGCCGTCAAAGACCGGCCTTGGCGAAGTCGTGATGGCGGTGACGATATCGGCATCGCGCAGCGCTTCCGTTGGCGAATCGGCGGGGACGACCTCGATGCCAAGTTCGGCGCTCATCTTATCGCAGAATGCGCGACGATTCTCGGCGTTGCGGCTGTAGGCTTGCACACGTTGGATATCGGCAACTTTCGTCAGTGCATACAACTGAGAGCGAGCATGGCGGCCAGTGCTGAAAAGCGCCAGAACGGAACTATCGGGCGGGGCGAGATGGCGGGTTGCCAAAGCCGATACGGCGGCGGTCTTGAGCCAACTGAGGTACATCACTTCCATGATGGCAGCCAGCGCGCCGGTGTCGGTATCGAAGAGGAACATGAAGGTCTCCAGCCCGCCAGGCAAGCCGGCGGTGTAAGCATTCACGCCGGCCCCGCTCAAGCCAGGCAGCAGCCCCGCCTTGAACTTGAAGGAGGCTTTGCTGCCAGCGGGCAGATGGCCGCCTGTGTATTCTTCACTCTGCCGCTCGCCCTGGATCCATAAATTATGGCGGGGGAAAGCAGCGCCTGCGCCATTGCCGTAATCGCGGTAGCCGGCTTCGACCGCGTCCATGTAGTCTGGCAGGTCCATCAGTTCGCGGATTTCGTGGTTGTGCAGGAGCAATACCATCTTGCTGGTCGTTCCTCTCCCGGCTATAGATCAAGCAAAGGCGAACGCGTGATGATTAAGAGCATACAGGTGAAGGCGACGCAGGCGCCGGAAGCGGCCATCACAATTGAGATGCCAAAGAACTCGGCGACCGTCCCGCCAATCAAGGCTGAAATAGGAATCAAGCCCCACACCATGCCCCAGACGCTCATCATTCGTCCGCGCAGTTCATCCCTGATCTGTATCAATAACAGCGCGTTGATGAGGGTCAAGAATATGCCGGAGAATATGCCGACGGTGAATACTAAGCCGAGCGCGATTAACGGCTCGCTCATAAAGGCGAAGATGATCATGCCCAAGCCGAAGAGCGCCGAGAAAATAAGAATCGCCCAGCCTTTGGGATAGATATCGCCAATCAAAGCGACAGCGAAGCCGGAAAGCGCTGAGCCCATGCTGGCGCTGCCCACCAGCAGACCGAGAAGCGCCGGTCCCTCATTCAGCACGCGGTCGACGAAGATCGGCATGAGTTTCTGGTAGGGCATGCCTACGGGCACAAAGACAAGCGCCAGCAGCACGAGGGCGAAAAGCGCGCGGTCTTCGCGCAGGTAGGTAATGACTTGGGACATGCCTTGCAGAATGCTGTAAGCGTCTTGCCGCTTCTGCTTCGGCGCAGGCAAGAAATGCGCCGCTTTATGGTAAAGAAATGCGCCGAGAGCGAAAATCGCCGCCTGCACTGTCAGTGTGAAGGCGATATCGGTCAAGTCCAGCAGGAAGCCGGCCAGCACTGGACCGAAGAAGCCCATCAAGCGCGTGCCGGAATAGCTCAAGGTACTGGCGTTGAAGATCATTTTGTCGGGCACCAGATTGGGCAGGATGGCCATGCGCGCCGGCGCGTAGACGGCAAAGGTCGAACCCAATGTGACGGAGGTCAGCAGGATGAATTCCGGACGCGCGAGGTCAGCAGCGGCCAGCAGCGCCAAAAGCGCCGAACTCAAGACGGCGATCGTCAAGGAAATCTGGACGATTACTTGACGTTTGAGGCGGTCGGCAACCAGGCCGGAAAACGGCGATACTACCAGCAGCGGCAAGCCATAGGCGAAGGCTACCATGCCGACCATGACGGCCGAATCGGTGACAACCAGCATGGTCCAGCCGAGGGCGACCGCTTGCAGCAGGTAGGCGATATGCACCAGCACATTGCCCAGCCAGTACCAACGGTAGGCATGTACGCGAAAGCTGCTCCGGTTGACCAGGCTGAGAATCATCTAGCTCGCACCGCCTGCGGTATCCAGTAAAAGCTACGCAATTGCGATCTCCTCGACCAAATCGCCGAGAATTGCCAGCATCGTGTCTTCTTCGGGCACGGGCCAAGCCGCGCCCCCATGCACCATGATGCCGGCTCGCGGCGCCAAGATATCCTCCAAGTGCGCTCCGGAAAATGGATGGCGGACGTAACCAATTTTGTCACCGGCCGCTACGTGAGTTCCGCGTTTGTTCTTATCCATGAACGTGAAGCCGCGTTCGCTGGTAGTTTTGATTATCGTGTGCTCCTGAATGACGCTCACTGTGTCGACATCGGATTCGAGCGCGCCATCCAGGATGCCGAGGTGACGCATGGCGTTGAGGACGGACTTGCGCATGCGGCCGAGATTTTGATCGCGATAGTCACGCAAGCCGGGTCCGCCGCCGATAAAAGCCACCGCCACCGCTTTGCCAGCGCGCGCCGCTTCCTGCGCTATCGAATTGATCTCGTCTTTACCCAGGACAACATGTGGCAGCCCCAGGGCAATCGCCAGCGCTTTCGACCCGTCGACATCGCCCTCGTTGTTGACGCCGACGAATTCATGGTAGCTCGAGAGGGCGCCGGTGCGGATATCAACCAGGGCGTCGGCTTCCGCGATGGCGGCATTGTAATAGCTGTGTATCAACTGCTCGCTGACGCTGCCGTCCGCGCTGCCGCGTCCGATTTCGTTGTAGTGTTTGCCGTCCCAGGCGCTGTGAACCTGCTCAAACTCGAAGGCGGAGGTATTCATCAACGGCGCCAGGATCAAGTTGCCCTTCATCTGCGCCGGATCAAGCTCGTTGGCGACGTGGGGCAGGATGAGAGCCGGCTCGATTTCCAGTCCGCTGGCGCCGGCTTGTACGACAAGCGTCGGACCACTCTGCGCGCCGACGAGCAGGTGCAAGGGAATATGGATGGGAAAGCGCCCGTGCGTCACCCCGATACTGAAAAAACCAAAGGCGCGTTCGCCTTGATTCGCTTGGATATTGCCGATCTTCATCAGTAGAATCTCCACTCTCTAGTCAAAGTCGATGTACATGTTCATCGTACGGCGGTCTTCGACGCGGTCGATCGAGCCGAGAATGCCGATGGAGGTCGCGCCGACGGTGGGCCACTCTTGCCCGCTGGGAATGACAATGCCATAGTCAGGCGTCGGCATTTCCGCCAGCACTTCGCCAGTGTAGGGATCGACCAGCCGGCCATAGATATCGCCCGCTTTGAGTTCATCGCGGAATTTGCGGTCGCGGATGAACAGGCCGTCAACCGGCGGCTTCCAGATGACGACGCCTGCGTTGTAGACGGTGCATAAGGGACCATCCGACTGAAATTCCCCATCGATCATGCGCATACATTTCAAGGTGTTCCAGATGCCGCGCTCAGCATCGCGGACGTTGTCTTCGCCGTTTTTGAACCAGCCGGTGCCACCACCGAATTCCAAAGTAATCTGTGTCGTGCCGACATCTTCGAGCGCGTCTTTGGCTGTGCTGGGCGAGAATGTGCCAGTGGGGAAGAAAGCCGCCTGATCGAGGCCGTAAGCCACTATGAGCTTGCGGCGCCGCTGTTCATGTACCGTGAGGTTGTCCGGGTCATCTTCGGCATCAAACAGCACATAGCGTTCATAAGCAGTGCGGCCCCCGGCATGAAAGTCGATGAATACATCGGACTGTATGAAGGCTTCCTGGAAATAGTGGTATGCCATTTGGTCGGAAGCGCTGCCGTTTTTGTCGCCCGGAAAGAGGCGGCTGATATCTTTGGCATCGACGCGGGACATGCGTTCGCCGAGTTCAAAGCCGGCGCGGTTGACAATGGGGACAACAATGACATTGCCGCGAATGACGGTCGGATCAGCATTTTCAACAAAGTTGAGCAGCGCGATGGAGCCGATGATTTCGCCGCCATGGACAGCGCCTTGCATCAGCAATGTCGGACCTGGCTCCGCGCCAGCGATAAGATGCACCGGTATGTCCAATTTCAGCCCGGAGCGTGTGGTCGTCGTCTCAAGATAGCCAAAGGTCTTTTCCCCGGCTTTAGCCGATACATTGCCTACTCTTAACATACATTGCCTCCATTATTCAGCGAGTGACCCAAGGGTCGCCCCTACCTTACTGATTCCGCAAGCCTGCAACTGTTACCCCAAGTTGATCTCCTCAACCAGATCACCGAGAATGGCAAGGACGGTATCCTCGAGCGGGACGGGCCAGGAAGCGCCGCCGTGCACCACGATGCCAGCGCGGGGCGCGCGAATCTCCTCCACGGTCTCGCCGCTGAAGGGATGCCGCACGATGCCCAAGACATCGCCCACACCCACCTGTTTGCCGCGCAGATCTTTGTTCATGAGGACGAAGCCGCGCTCGCCCGTCTGCGTGATCGTCGTGTGTCGGTTGATGACAGTCACTTTATCAATATCGGATTCGAGCGCGCCCTCAAGCATGCCGAGATGCCGCATCGCATTGAGCACGGCATTGCGCATGCGGCCCAGGTCCTGGTCACGATAATCACGCAAGCCTGGTCCGCCACCGATGTAAGCGGTGACTGTGGCGATGCCATCTTTCGCCGCTTCGTTCGCCATGGAGCCATCGTTGCTCCTGTTTAGCATCACATGCGGCAAGCCTAGAGCGATAGCCAGCGCTTTCGATTCGTCGACAGCACCACCCCCATAGACGCCGGCAAAATGGTGATAACTCCACTGCGAACCGGTGCGGATATCGATAAAAGCGTCTGCTTTCGCGATCGCCGCCTGGTAATACGCATGCACCAACTGTTCGCTGATGGTGCCATCGGCGTTGCCGCGGCCGAGGTGATTGAGATGCTTGTCATCAAAGATGCTCTTGATCTGGGTGAACTCGAAGCCGGAGGTATTCATCAAAGGCGCTAATATCAACGTGCCCTTGATCTCGCCGAGCTCTTTGACGACATGAGGCAGGATGAGCGAGGGCTCGATTTCGAGGCCGCTGGCGCCGGCTTGGACGACTAGCGTGGGGCCATCACTTGCGCCGTTGACGATATGCAGCGGGATGTGAACGGGGAAGCGCCCGTGCGTTTCGCCGATTGTGAAGAAGCCGTAAGTTTTCTCGCCCTGCGCCGCTTCCAGGTTACCTAGTTTCATTTGCGTGTTTTCTCCTTTGTCGCGGGCGACCTGATAAGTCGCCCCTACATTGGTCAGTCGAACGAGACCGACAGGTCCATCGTACGGCGGTCTTCGACGCGCTCAATGCTGCCAAGAATGCCGATCGAGGTGGCGCCGACGGTGGGCCACTCCTGGCCGCTGGGGATGACAATCCCGTCTTGTGGCGTCCGCATTTCCGCCAGCAGATCGCCGGTATAGGGATCGACCAGCCGACCGTAGACATCGCCGGTTTTCAGTTCGTCTTTGAATTTGGCGTCGCGGATAAAAAGCCCATCGACCGCTGGTTTCCAGATGACGACGCCGGCCTCGTAAACAGTGCAAAGCGGACCGTCCGACTCGAACTCGCCATCGACCATATTCATCGCTTTCAGGATGTTCCAGATGCCGCGCCCAGCATCGCGCACATTGTCTTCCCCGTTTTTGAACCAGCCCGTGCCGCCGCCGAACTCCAGCGTGACTTGCAGGGTGTTCGCATCTTCTATAGCGGCTTTGGCTGCGCCCGAGCCAAAGGTGCCGGGCGGGAAGAAGGCCGCCTGATCGAGACCAAAGGCAACGACCAGTTTGCGCCGCCGCTGCTCCATCAGGGTCAGATTGTTCGGGTCCTTTTCCGCGCTGAACAAGACGTAGCGCTCGTAGGCGGTGCGAGCGCCGGCATGAAAGTCGATCAGCACATCGGCTTGGGCGATAGCTTCATTGAAGTAGACATAGGCGATCTGGTCGGAAACGCTGCCGTCCTTGTTTCCTGGCAAGAGTCGGCTGATATCCTTGTCGTCGACGAGCGAGCCGCGCGTGCCCATTTCAAAGCCGGCGCGATTAACCACCGGCACGGCGATGATGTTGCCGCGAATCGCTTTGGGATCGGCCTTCGCCACGAAATCGAGTATGGCGAGGGAGCCGATAATCTCAGCGCCGTGTATCGCGCCTTGCAGCATGAGCGTCGGTCCGGGCTCGGCGCCTGCGAATAAGTGGACGGGAATGTCCAGCCGCATGCCGGAGCGCGACTGAGCCGTCTCCAGGTAGCCGAAGGTTTTTTCGCCTGGTTTCGCGGATAGATTTCCTACTTTCAACATAGAGTTTGTCCTTTGCCTTGCGGGCGATTCACAGAATCGCCCCTACAGATTTCGTGTTTGGCGGGCGACTGACAGAGTCGCCCCTACAGTTTTCGCATTATGCGCGTCCCAAGTGTTGCCCCTACGTTTTTTGCGTTGAAACAGCATGTGTTCCAAGATACTTCTTGAACCAGCCGAGGATGCGATGCTGCCGTTCGATGCGGTTGCCGGGCCGGCCGCCGCGGGACAGGCCATGGTTCTCGCCTTCGAATATAACCAACTCAACCGGTTTGCCACGCCAGCGCAGAGCCGCGAACATCTGCTCGGCTTGCTCCAGGGCGCAGCGATGATCTTCGTCGGCGTGGATGATCAGCAGCGGTGTGTTGACGTTGTCGATGTAGGCGACGGGCGATTGCGCCCAACTGCTCTGAAGGTCACGCCAGGGGTCGGTGCGCGTCTCGCCACCGGTGCACTCGGGACCGATATCAGAGGTGCCGAAGAAGCTAATCTGATTGACGATGGAGCGCTGGGTCACGGCTGCGGCAAAGCGATCGGTATGGCCGACGACCCAGTTGGTCATGAAGCCGCCGCAACTGCCGCCGGTGACGCCCATCCGCTTGCCGTCGATGTAGGGCCGCGAGACCAGTTCATCGACGCCGAGCATGATCTCCTCGTAGTCCGCGCCACCTTGATCGCCCTCGGTGGCTTTGGTCCAGGCTTGGCCGTAACCGGCGGTCGTGCCGCGCTGATTGAAATAGGCGACGGCGTAACCGGCGTTGGCGTAAACCTGAAACTCGTGGTTGAAGTCCCAGGAGAACATCGAGCAGTGCACGTAGAGCACCAGCGGATACATCTTGCCTTCTTTAAAGCCAAGCGGCTTGATCAGCCAGGCATGGACTTTGGCGCCATCGACGCCGTCATACCAATAACTCTCCGGCAGTGACAGTTCATGATCGCGAAGCCAGGGATTGATGTCCGTCAGCCGGCGGGATGTCCCATCCTTCCAGATGTAGAGATCGCCGGGATTGGACGGATCGGCTTGGCCATAAGCGACCGCGCCGCCGACGGCGGGGCTGTATTCAAAGGTTGTGCAATCGCCACTGACCAGTCGTTCGTACTTGCCAGCGGTATCAATACGGAAGAGATTGGCCGCGCCTTGCTCGGTCAGCAAGAAGTAGATCCAGTCGTCGCCGACCGCCCATTTCATGGTGACATTGGTCAGGCTGGCGCGTTGATCGGCGACGCCATAATTGCCGACTTCTTCGTCGATGTCCGCGCCCAGCTTGACGGCCGTCCCGGCTGCGACATCGGCGAGATGCGGCTGCCAGAAATTACGTCGGTTGACCGGCGGCGCCAGGTTATGTCCGGCGAAAGCGATGTAGCGGTCTTCCGCGCCCCAGACCGGGCTGAAGGCCGTGCCTTGCCAGTCCGGCAGCAGCAGACTCGGCTCGCCAGCGGGAAAGTCGCAGGTCAAGATCTGCCCATAGCCCAGCGGCGTATTCTGCTCGCGCGCCATGCCAACGAAGGCGATGCGACTGCCGCGGTTGCTCCATGTTGGCGAAGAATAATCACATTCGCTGTGGGTGACCTGCGCCAGATCGGCGCTGTCCAGGTCGAGCACCCAGATCTGCTTGAACTTGTCGTGCACCCAGCCGACGCCATCCTGCTTGTAGCGCAAACGCCGCACGACCTTGACAGTAGACGCCGGAATCCCGGCGGCCGGACCACGATCATCGGCGGAACGCATCAGCGTCCAGCGCACGCCGACCAGCTTGTCGCCGCTGGCGGACCAATCGAGTTCGGTCATGGCCGCGCCAGCCAGCGGATAGACATCTTCAAAGTCGTCATCGACGGTGAGGACGCGCACAGAATGCCCGTCGCTATCGCTGTGGCTGTAGGCAATGCGGCTGCTATCGCGGCTCCAGGCAATTGATGAGACCTGCGGGTCGCCATCGGTCAGGCGCCTGGCGGTATCCGTGCGCAGATCATGCACATAGAGATGGCAAACATAGCCATTGGACGGGGCGTGCGGACGGCGAACGGAATAGGCAATTTGCTCGCCCGATGGCGAAATCGCGAGTTCATCGAGCCAACGGAAATTGAGCAGGTCTTCCGGAATCAGACCGCGCCGCCGGCTGACTGGTGTACTTGGGTGTTCAATCATGATCTAGGACCTTAATATTCTAACTGCTTAACGTCCAAGCAGGTCGGTTACTATTTCTTCCACGACGCCAAAGAAGCAGCACCAGTGCCCTTCAATGACCGAAGGACGAGCGCGCAAACCGAATACGACGCCCGCCTGGGGCGCGCGGACCTCGCCGATAACATCGCCGTAGAGGTCGTAGATTTGGCCAATCAGCGCGCCGGCTGCGAGCTCTGTTTCGAAAGGCAGATCCGCTTTTCCGACGTACATGCCGGTGGCTGGCGCCAGGAGCGGAATCTGATAGCCCATGCGCCAGGACGACTCGTAAGCGGCGTCGCCGGGGATCATGCCGTAATGGCGCATGACGTTCAGATAGCCGGCAGCCAGGTCATCGGCGATGGCGTGGAAATCGCCCGTGAGCGTGCGGCAGTTGCCGCCCAATTCAACGGTGATGCCGCCTTTGCCCAAGGCGCCCATCTGCGAGCTGGGATTATTGCCGCCGGTGCCGCTGCGGAAGACCAGATCCCAACCCGGTCCCATAGCGGCCGCCAATTCGAGACTCTCCGGATTGTCGGAAGCAAAGATCATGTGCGCCAGGTAAGAATGCTCGCCACCGGAATGAATATTGATTTGCAGGTCGCAGTCGTCTCTCATCGCCTCCCAATGGGCATAGGCGACGCGTTCGGTGGGGTAACCATCGGCGCGGCCGGGGTAGAGGCGGTTCATATCATAAGCGAAGCTGTCGAGCGGGTCGCCCCTGGTGCCGGCGTTGAAGGCGGCGACATTCATCACGGGCACGGCGACGATCGTGCCGCTAAGCTGGCTGACATCAACCTGCGCCAGCGCCTTGAATATCGAGAAGGGACCTTCCGGTTCATCGCCGTGCGTGGCGCCGTTGAGCCAAAGAATCGGTCCGTCCCCTGCCCCGCGGTAGACGATTATCGGGATCTCGCGGGGGCGCCCGTACATATCGCCGCTGATGGGAATGCCGCCCCGCTTCACCTCGCCGGGCTGGGCTGTGACTGTTCCGATCGTTATGGTTTCTGACATTGTTGCTCCTTCACAACCATTTGGCAGATCACAGTGAAAACTCGACATCAATACCGGCTGCCAGTTCGCGCAGGTTCGCGACCGTCTCACGCGAAACTGGAATGCCATCCCTGCGCCGGTCATTCATGCGGCGAAATTCGACTTCTCCCGGCAAGAGCACCGGGCGCTTCGGGTCAATCGGTGGCGCGCCTTTGACTTGTTGGACCAGTTCATCAAGGCGACGATTGTAGTCTTCAGCGGGCAGCAGGGCGGCCGGATCAATGGCGACCATCATGTGACCAACATCAAAGTTCCGATCATCCTGGAAGACATCCAGCCCGAATAGCGCGCCGGTCATCACACCGGCGAGCACATCCGTCACCAGGCTCAAGCCATAACCCTTATATTCGCCTATCGGAAGCATGGGTCCGTCCATCGCAGCGGATGGATCAGTGGTGATCTCGCCGGCGGGGGTCAGCGCCCAGTTATCCGGCATTTCCCGTCCTTCGCGTTCGTACCAGCGCATCATGCCTTTGCCGGACATGGTCAGCGCCATATCGAGCACGATGGCATGGTCATTATCGCGCGGGATGGCGATGCCCCAGGGGTTGGTCCCCAAGATCGGTTTCGCCGAGCCCCAAGGCGCCATCTCGGCTGCGGCGTTGGTAAAGGACCAGCCGATCAAGCCCTGCTTCGCCGCCGTCATGGCATGATAGCCGGCGATGCCGAAGTGATTGCTGTGGCGCACGCCGACCATGGCGATACCGGTGGTCTTGGCTTTGTCGGCAGCGCGGCGCATCGCCCGGTGAGCGGCGACATAACCGAAGCCTTTGGCCGCATCCAGCAGCGCATACGAAGGACCGTCGCTGATCCAGCGCATGGGCGCGTTCGGCAGGATACCGCCATTCTTGACGCGGCGATGATAGCGGAATAATTTCTCCAAACCTTGGCCCTGACCAGGATGCCACCACTGGGAAGCGGTCATCAAGCCATCGCTGATGATCTCGGCTTCTTCGCTGGTCGCGCCGAGCCCCTGCATGAAGTCAATGGTAAAGGATCGCAAAGTCTCCAGCGTGTAGAGGTTAACCAGCGATGTGTCCTGCACCTCGTATGCCATGAGCGGAACCTTACATATATGGTTGATCGAGCGGGTTCAACACCGCTTCGTTGACGACGAATTCGGGCGGGCTGGAAACGAGTTGCGCGATGAATCGGGCGACTTCAGCCGGGTCCATCGTCTCGCTGCGCGGCATTTCGCCGATGGGCGCGCCGCGCCAGCCGGTATCCATGCCGCCAGGATAAAGTATGGTCGAGCGGATATTATGCTCTTTGCCGGCCAGGGCGACGGCATGGTTGAGACCCGTCAAGCCGAACTTGGCGCTGCCATAAGCCGGGCTGCCGCCACCGCGGGTGCCGGCGGTCCCGCTGATGTTGATCACGTAGGCGGAATCGGCGCGCAGAAGGCAATCCCAAAGCGCCCGCGTCAGGTAAAAGACGCCGGACAGATTAATGCCGATCACCGTGTCCCAGTCGTTGAAGTCGGTTTCGACAAAACTGCGAGGCGCGGGAATGCCGGCGTTGTTGACGAGGATATGGACGGCGTCGAAGCGTCTCTGGACCTCGGCGGCGGCTTTTCGCACCTGCGCAACATCGGACACATCACAGGGCATGACAGTCGCGGCGCCCCCACTTTCGCGAATGGAATCAGCCGCTTGCCGCAAGCGCTCCTGTCCACGAGCGATCATGACGACATGGACGCCACGAGCGGCAAGGTCCTGCGCGACCGCTTGTCCCAGACCATGGCTGGCGCCACTGATGACCGCTACTTTATCTGTCAAGTTTGAATCCATCACTAGACGCCCAAGATTGGACAGCCCACCGGGTTGCCCCTATATATCTATGATTGTTGTTCCGCCATGATATTACCCATGGCGATCTTCATCCGCTCCAAACCTTCCCTAAGTTTCTCCTCAGGCTGCAGGAAGGTCATGCGCAGGTAATCTTTGCGGTCTTTCGAAAAGGCTGAGCCCGGATAGGCGAGCACATGCTGTTCCGTCAGAATGCGCTGCGCCAGTTCGCCGCTATCGAGCCCGGTGAAACTGATATCAGCGAAGACAAATTGCCCGCCCTGCGGCAGGCCGTAGGACATGCCCATCTCATCAAGCGCGTCAAGCACCAGCTGCCGGCGCCGGCGATAAGCTTCCGCCATCATCGCGACCGGGTCTTGCGGACCGGTAAGCGCGGCGATGCCAGCGTACTGCGAAATCACGGATGTGCCGCCGCTGATAGCCGCCTTGAGTTCTCTGACACGCGCCATCAAGTCAGCCGGTCCAACGATCCAGCCGAGCCGCCAACCGGTCATGGAATAAGCTTTCGACAGGGCGTTGAGCGTCAGCGTCCGTTCTTTGCCGCCGGGCAATGAGGCCGGGCTGAGGTGCTCGAAATCGTCATAGACGAAGAGATCGTAGATGTCATCAGCAATGACGATCAGATCATGTTCGATGGCGATATCCAGCATCGTGCGCATGTCCTCCGGCGAGATGACATTGGCGGCCGGATTGTTGGGCGATACGAGCAGCAAGGAGCGGGACTTGTCAGTGATGGCAGCGCGCACATCGGCCGGGTCGGCGCGGAAGTCGTTTTCGGCGAAGGCTTGAACTTCCACCTTCACGCCGCCGGCGAAAGCGAGCGAATCGGCGTAGGTCGTGTAGTTGGGTTCGGGCACGATCATCTCATCGCCGGGCCCGTTGGCCGCGACCACCATCAAGAACAGCGCTTCTTGCCCGCCATTGGTGACGACGACCTCGGTAGCGGGATCGACATCAATGTTGTTGATGCGCTTGACGCGCTCGGCGATCGCCTCTCGCAGCGCGAGCAAACCCTCCGGCGGACTATAGTCGGCATGATGATTGACCATGGCGTCTTTAGCGGCGTCGACAATATGCGCGGGCGTATCAAAATCGGGATCGCCACGGCCCATGACGATGACATCATCATAGGAATTCGCCTCAGCGATCATGTTATAGAGCAGGTTGGTGCCCTGTTTCTTCTTTTTGCTCATTTCGCTTCCTTTGTCCGAATCAGACAAGCGCTCTAAGCGCGTCAACTGTCGTATTGGTCACATTCAGACGGATCACATCGGGCGCGCCGAATAAAGCGCCATCGGTTCCTTCATAGCCAGCTGCCCGCAATTTCGCTAACGCCGCTTCCGAGCCGGATTCCATGCGCAGAGCGACGATGTTAGAGGCAGCGCCACTCACGATCGACAGGCTCGCCTCGCTCGCTACCTGCAGAACACTGTTGCGACTCTGGCGCAGGGACGCAAGCTGCTGATTGCGCGCTGAGTCAAACAGTTGGCTCGCCTCGAGCGCACCATACTGTGAGGCTGTGCTGGTGCAGATAGACATGATCTGCTTCTGGGATTGCATGGGCGGCACCGAGGCTTCGGGCGCGGCGATGTAGCCGATGAACCAGCTCGCCAGCCCCATTCCGGGAAAGGCTTCGCCTATCGTCGCCACGCGGGCCGCTTCGCTATCGTGGGAGGCCAGCGAGGCATAATCGCCAGCGACCCAAACGGCCAGCCCCTGATCCCAAATCACGGCGGCATCATTCTCACTCATGATCTCTCCGATGGCAGCAACTTGATCCGCCGAGTAGGCCGCACCGCTGAGCCGCGAGGGCGATTCCAAAAAGAGCAGGCGGCATCCTCCCGCGACCGCTTCGGCGACACTTTCTACCGAAGAAAGATACCCGGCGGAAGCATCGACTGGCAGCGATACGACCTTCCGCGCCCTTGTACCGAGCGCTTTGCGAACGCCCGGATGAACTACCTCGGGTACGCCGATGCTGTCATAATTCTGGCCGATCATCTGTATCGTGAGAAAGCGCGACTCTTGCAGGCCGGCGGTGACGATGATATTGCCTTGCTGATATGCCGCGCTGAAGAAACTGGCGAGGAAGTCAGCCACTGCTTCGCGCAACGGAGCAATGCCCGGGACATCGACATAATGCGTCTGTCCGCTTTCCAGGGCGTCGGCCGTAGCGGCGATAATCCGCTCATCCAGCGGACGGATCAAGCCGTCAGCGCCCAGATCGTTCTCGCTGAGCATGACATGCGCCAGAATTGGCGCATTCAAGTTTGTATTGCTTTGATGCTGTTTCAGGACATCCGTCTTGGTTTGTGATGCCAAGCTGTCAACTCCTCTCAGACAACGCGCTTTCCTATGCCATCTCAAATGTCGTTAAGCGGTTTCTACAGTATAAAGATGTCAGGCGAAAATCGCGGGAACGCCGTGCAATGCCAAAGGGAAGTACGGTGCGCTCAGTTATAGTAATATCTGAAAACCCGCCGCGCCAACACATCAATAGACTGGAGAGAATGCAACATTGTTGAATGTCGACAATTTTCGCTCGATCGGGCAGATTATAGACTTGCGGCTATGCCATGTCAAGCAATTCGTCAAGTGAACACGCAGCCGGAACCAGATTGGACGTTTCGGTTGCATGGTACTGTGAAGCCCCGAAACTTCGCTGCCCAGATTGGGCTATCGCGCATATGCAAGCTGCAATCGCGCCGCGAAGAGAACCGTTGCTGAGATGAAGTATCGATCCAAGCGCAGCGGGCGCGTGCCGGGTTTGAACGGGCGAGTGCTGCTCTTCTTGTGCCACAGCCTGCTATTTCATATCGCTTTGCTGGGCATTGCCGATATTTTGCTTAACTTTTATCTGGTCAGCATCGAATATGACACAGCGACAATCAGTCTCTTGCAATCGCTGCCACGACTCAGCGGGTTTCTCATCGGATTGCCGATCGGTCTGATCGCCAACCGCGTAGGCAACCGCCGCTTGATTTTGCTTTCGACGGCGGGCCTTGCGTTGTCCGTTGCTACAACTGCGCTGACGGAGAACCTGCCGATCATCGCCGCCAGTCGTTTTCTGTGGGGCGCGTGCTTCGGCGCCAATCAGGTGGTTAAGCCGCCTTTCATGGTTAGGCTGACAGACCGCAGCGAGCATACGGCGCAGTTCTCGTATCATAATCTGGTCGCCATGTGCGCGGTGGCGATTGGCAGCGTGCTCGGTGGGCTGCTGCCGCTGGTTATGAGCCAGGCGCTGCCTATCGCTGGCACGGTCGAGCTGCGGCCAGAAGAGATGCCCATGGCATATCGCATTTCCATTATATGCGCGGCGATATTGCTACTGCTGAGCAACCTGCCGATTCTGGCTTTGGGAAGCGTGGCGGCTGATGAGGGCGACGCGCGAGCGGGATTCGGCATGTGGAGGTCGACCCCCTGGCGTCGCGTTCTTCGCCTGACATTTCCGCTCTTCGTCTTTGGCATCTCAGGCGGACTGACATTCCCGTTTTTCAATCTCATTTTTCGTGAGTTGTTTGGGATCGCTGATAGCGCTGTCGGCAGCGTCATTGGTCTGGGCTGGCTGGTGATGGGATTGATGCCGCTGCTGAATCCCGCCTGGGAAGCGCGGCTAGGCCGGGCTGGCGCGCTAACGGCGCTAATGCTGATCAGCGCCGCTGCCTTCGTCGGCTTTAGCTTGTCACAAGGGCTGGCGATTGCCGTCGCCTTCTACGTTTTGGCGATCGGCCTACGGAATACGATGCAGCCGCTTTTCCAACCGTTGCTGATGGATTCGCTCGACGTTACCTATCGTAATGTCGCCAGCAGCGTTGGATTGGTGATGTGGAATATCGGCTGGTTCATTTCAACGTTTAGCTTCGGCCGATTGCAGTCGGCGATCGGCTATCGAAACATCATGTTGCTGGTGGCGGTCTTCGTCGTATTGAATGGGCTTAGCATTCACATCACGGCGCGCAGACGCTGAATGGCGCATTCGGCTATGTCAGCAGCTTGCCGAGTAGCTTCCAGCAAAGCCATAGCGCGCGCGGACTGTGGAAGAAGCCTTTCCACATCCCGCCTTTCAAGGGCGTGGAAGTGCTGCCATCGCGATGCAGGTAGCCATACCAGCCGCCGAATTCCGGATCGGGAAAATGGTCAAATGTCCAGTCGTGCATGCGCTCGAACCAGCGCGCATACTTCTCGTCGCCGCTTAAGTGATAGGCCAGCAGCAGGGCGTAGAGCGCTTCGGCGTGGGGCCACCAGAGCTTCATATCCCATTCCAGGCGGGTCGGCGGTTTGCCATCGGCATCGACGAAATAGAGCAAGCCGCCGTATTCTGAATCCCAGCCGCGCGCCATGGAATAATCAATCATCTTCAGCGCCGGCGGAATTAGGGAAGTGTCATGGCGCTCGATGGCTTCATGCAGGACGAAGGCGGCCGATTCCATGGCGTGGCCCGGTGTGATGCGCCGTCCATCATCGGTGTCGAGACGTTCGCCATCGGCGCCCAAGACTTCAAAAACGGCTTCGGCGTCATCGTCGAGAAAGTGATTGATTATCTGATCGAGCGCCTCATCGACCACGGCAGCGTAGAGCGGGTCGGGCGGAGCAGCCAGGCGCAATTCCTGCGTTGTCGCCAGCATGATCATCGATACATTGTGCGCTTTGGCGCGGCGCGTCTCGGAGTAGACTTTTGGCTCCAATTTGCCCGGATTCCGCAGGTAATCGACGACCAGGCGATAGGTATCGACCGCTTTCTTCAATGCGGCGGCATCGCCTGAAGCGCGGCTGTATTCGGCCATCCCGATGGTGGCGAAGGTCTCGGTGAAAATATAACGCCGCTTTCTCAATGGACGGCCCTCAGCGGTGACGGCGAAGAACATGCGGCCGTCGCTGTCGAAGCCGCAGCGCATGATGAAGTCGTAGATATGGCGGGCGGCGGCCAGCCATTCCGGGCGCGGCTCGACCTCGTTGTAGAGCTTGGCGAACATCCAAAGCGCGCGGCCCTGCAGCCACATGGATTTGTCCGTATCGAAGACGCTGCCGTCGCGATCCAGCGAATTGAATTGCCCGCCGTTGACGTGATCCAGCGAATGATTGAGCCAGAAAGGTATGACGCTTTCGAAGAGTTCGCGCCGATAGATTTCGCGCAGCTCCAGCAGGCGGGCGCGCTTCATCCCTTGATGCCGGAGACCATCATGCCTTCAATGAAGTAGCGCTGGAAGAAGACGAAGAGCAGAATCACCGGGATAGTTGCCATCGTGGAAACAGCCATGGCGACCGCCCACAAGGGCTCGCGGTCGAGCGACTGCGAGAAGTAGGTGAGCCCGACGGGCAAGGTGACCAGGTCGCGATTCTGCGCGATGACCAGGGGCCAGAGGAAATTGTTCCAACTGAAAAGAAAGGTGATGATAGCCAGACTGGCGGCGGCCGGCTTGAGCATCGGCAAGGCGACGCGACGGAAAATGGAGAATTCGCTGGCCCCGTCTATGCGGGCGGCATCCAGCAATTCATCGGGAATGTTGTAGGCAAACTGGCGCATCATGAAGACACCGAAGGCGCTGATGAGACCGGGCATGATGATCCCCTCATAGGAATTGTGCCAGCCCAATTGGTTCACGAGCACGAACATGGGAATCACCAGGATCTGAAAGCGAAACTTGGCGAAACCGTAACCGGCCAGCGCGCCGAAGAAGACCGTGGAGACGGTCTGGACAGCCGCGATGAACAGGCTGTTGATATACCAGCGCTCAAGCCGCGTCTCCTCGAAGGCGAACTCATACTGACGCAAGCCCTGGAACTCGTGCGGTATCCAATGCATGGGAATCGCGAAGATCTCGCCCTCGGACTTAAAACTGGAACTGAACATCAGGTAGACGGGGAAGAAGAAGAGCAGCGAGATCAGTAGCGCGACCGAGAAGAGGATCAGGTTCCGGATGCGCCGGCGCAGGCGGGCCTCGAAAGCCCAGTCGCTTTCGTATGGTTTAACAGACGCCATGCTGTCGTCCGCACTCGGTGGCAATACCAGTCGAATCAACTGAGAGAGAAATCATCGCTGCGTCCCAGGCGCAATTGGAACAAGGTGAAGATAAGAATAAAGGCGAAGAGTACGACGGATATGGCGGCCGCGTCGCCCATGCGGAAGAATTGGAAGCCATATTTCCAGATGACGATGCCCAGCGTCGTGTTGACATCGAGTGGTCCCCCTTGAGACGGCGACATCACGAACTGGATGGAAAAGCCCTGAAAGGCGCGGATGGTGGAAATGGCTGCCACGAAGACGGCAGTGGGCTTCAGCAAGGGCAATTCGACGCGCAAAAAGGATTGCAGCGCGTTGGCGCCGTCCACCCGCGCCGCGTCGCGCAATTCCGGCGGAATCGCTGTCAGACCCGAGAGCCAGATGATCATATAGAAGGGCGCGATGTGCCAGTCATGCACCACGACCGACATGATTGGCGACAGCTGCAGATCGAATAGCCATTTGATCGGCATCTGCCCTACTATGGGACCGATTACTGTGGATAAAATCCCGGACGGATGCAGCAGCAGTTTCCATATCACCGATACGACCACGACCGAAGGCAGCAGCGGCGTGAAGAAGAGTACCTTCATCAATTCGCGCCCGGGGAAACGCTGGAAAAATAGTACCGCCATCGCCAGCGAGATGAACCAGACGGGCACGGTGCTGCCCAGTACAAAACCAATTGTCACATTCAGCGATTTTAGAAAGAGACGGTCGTTCAGCAGGTCCTGGTAATTCTGCAAGCCGACCCAGACCGGCGGTTTCAGCAGCGTAAAATCTGTCAGGCTGAGGCCGAAGCCGATGACGATGGGATAGAGAAAGAAGATCGCGAAAAAGATAAC
>WTGB01000061.1 GCA_011523735.1 Chloroflexota bacterium | reverse complement strand
ATTTCGGGACCACTACACCCTCACCCCCCGGCCCCCTCTCCCACAAGGGGAGAGGAGGAGCTAAATCTGGCGGGTTCTGTAGTAATCTTTTGCCATTCGCAAGGATCGAACCTCTTATATTGTATTGTTTCAGTACGGTTTTAGTTATCTCTGCGTATGATTTGCAGTACCGGACAAGCCTTACAAGGCTTCAGCGGTGAAATTCTGCCTGCCCAAGCCAAGGCGCCAGCCATGCGTGTAGACGCGCATGCCGCCCCGGCGCACATAGCCGGCCACGCAGATATTCCAGGCTTCCGCCAGTTCCACCGTGATGCTGGTCGGCGCGGTGCGGCTGGCCACGACCGGGACGAGCATCCGCCGCGCTTTGCCGAGCATCTCGGAGCTGATGCGGCCGCTCGTCAACAGGATCCGGTCGCGCGTAGCGATGCCAGCCAGCAGAGCCTGTCCCGCTACTTTGTCGACGGCGTTGTGCCGTCCGACATCCTCCGCGCTGACCAGCAAACCGGCGTCGTCACCGAGTACAGCCGTGTGCACGCCGCGAACCGCCTTATACAGATGCGCCGCGCCCTGCAACTGCCGCATCAGGCGGAGAACAACAGCCGGCGTCGTGACATAATCCGATTCCAGCGCCGGGTAACTCTCTGACAGCACTTGCCCGGTCACGCCGCCGCCACAGCCGGTGGTCAAGATCATGCGCCGCGGCAGCCTGACCTCGTCGCGCGTCAAGATCACATCGGCGACACTCTTGGTCAGATTGAGCTGCAAATGGCCAATCTCTTCAGCGGACTCGATCAGGCCTTCGTTGTAAAGGAAGCCGACCGTCAGCGCCTCAAGCTGCAGCGGGCTGCACATCATGGTCGCCAGGGATTCGCCGTTGACGTAGATCGAAAGCAGTCCTTCGTCAATGACGCCCCCGTCGACCAGGCGGACAGCGTCGCCTTCGATAAGTTGATAGGTGAAGGGCAGCGCGCCAGTCAGTTCTTCCTTTGTCTTAATCGCCATCGCCGCCTCGCTTTCTCGCGCGGCGGGTATTGCGGCGCAGTTCGTCGGCGGTCCAGCCCTGCTCCATACCCCATTCGATCTTGGGTTTGAGCGCCCCGGTCGGGCAGACGCCGACGCATTGCCCGCAGAAGACACAGGGCGACTCGTTCATCGAAATATCGAAGGCGGTGGCTACGGAGGTCGCGTGCCCGCGGTTTTTCAGGGTCAGAGCGAAGGTGAATTGCGCGTCTTCGGCGCAGACTTGCACGCAGCGCCAGCACAAGACGCATTGCTCGTAATCGCGGATATAGAAGGGGTTGTCATCGATGACCTCGGCTTCGCGCAGATGGGCGCCGGGGAAGCGCGCTTCATCAGCGTCATAGTCCGCCATCATTTGTTGAATCTCCGGCGCTTGCTCCAGGTTCACCGAGGCGTTCAGCATCTCCAGGATGGTGCGCCGGCTGCGCAGCACGCGCTCGTTGCGCGTCTCGACTTTAGAGTCGGCTTGGCATTCGGCGACGCAGGCCGGCTGCAAGACGCGCCCGCCGTCGACGTCGACGACGCAGATGCGGCAGAGTCCGTTGGGCGAGGTGGCTTCGTGATAGCAGATGACGGGGATATTGATGCCGGCTTGATTGGCGGCGTCCAGGAGGGTGGCGCTGCGCGGGACGGTTATGGTCTCGCCGTCAAGTTGGAGTGTGATGCTGTCATCCGTCATAGCTCGCGCCCTTCTTCTTGTTGTGAAGACGGCACAATACCTGACCGTTGTCTATAAGCGTCTGGCCGCCCTTGCTGTGCGGAAGTACATGGTCGGCTTCAAATTCGTCCCACGGGACAATGCACTCTCGGTCTGGTTTACCCTCTTCAATGCACAGTTGGCACCGTTTGCGGTCTTTCAGGTAGATTGCAATTCGCTCTGCTTCAGAGAATGCGCGACGAGGATCTTTCGTAAGGATCTTGTGCTTATGTTTCGTGGCATACGAAAAGAATTCATGCCTGATAATCTGATGTCGCTCTAAAGTCTCCGCTCGTCCTTGCTGGCGGAATTGGACAAACCGACTGGCACTCTCATCTGAAACTGCTTCCGCTCGAACGAGGCGCGTTCGGTTATAGAATTCGTATAGGAATTCTCTGAGCAGGCGGCACTCCTTACTATCGAAAACATAATACTTGGTTATGTGTCGCAGAAGCAGGTACGCCGAAACGACAAAGAAGTCGTATCTGAATGGTATAGCTCCTTTAGTGCGATCAAGCTGAGTATCGTCTTCAAATACCTCACTCAGCGCAGTTAGGATACGAAGCAGTGATTTTGCGCTCTGTTCGTTCTCAAATGACGAATCACCGATGCCATTTTTGTCATCCCTTGTCTTGTCAATCAGCGATGTAATCGCTGAGTCTCGGGTGTCGGTAGGTCCATTTGCCTGCTCGGTTAGCAGCAACCTAGCCAGCATTCCGAGATGTTCCATTCTCCTGTTCTTTCGCCCGTATATCTCCTTGAAGAATACGTGCTTGTATTTGTCATTAGGATCAATTTCTCGATATTGCGCAAAGTCAAAGTCGTAATCGTCGGCATATTTGACAATGAAATTGCGGACTGTACTTGTAAGTCGAGAGTGCGCCGTTTCCAAGGCGTTGAGTTTCTCACCCTGCTGGAGGCGCCAAAATATTTCAGACGCTACTTTCACATGGCTAGCCTGCTTTGGATCTTCGATACCCTTTATGATATCGGCGTTGTATCTCAGTTCTTTTTCGATGTATCGACGAATATCACTGCGAAGGTCGCCAAACATCTTTCCTGGCAACTCTTCATCAAAATCTCGAAGGGTGGCAGGAAGTGGAAGCTCATTTGCAAAAAACCGTTGAACTGTCCGGATGCGCTGCTGGCCGTCAATTACTTCCCGAACCGTTTCGCTTTCACTTAGTCGTACTAATCTGAGTACGATGTTCGGTATGTAATACCTACGAAACAAGCTGTCTAGCAAGTTTTCTTGCTGCTTGTCGCTCCATACTGTCTTGCGCTGGTAGGGTGGGCGAATTATGTATTCATCTGCGTAGTCGTGAAATTCCTTTACCGAAATCTGAACGCGATCAATATCATATTCCGTGCGTGGATTGAACGCCATTACTCACACTCCAACTCGTTTGTGTCAATGAACAATTCCGGAAACTTCTCGATTGCGCTCATGACGGCGATGCCGGCGGTATGCCCCAAGCCGCAGATCGATGCTTCGGTCATCGTCATTCCGACATCGAGCAAGCGCTCGCGGTCGCCGGCCTGGGGCGCATCCAGCCGCTCCAGAATCTCGACCTGGCGCTGCGTGCCCAGCTGGCAGGGGAAGCACTTGCCGCAGCTCTCGTGCTGGAAGAAGCGCCCGACCCGCTTGAGTATATCGCGGAGATCGGCGGTCGTGTTGAAGACCATGATAGCGCCGGAGCCGAAGGTGCTGCCGGCCGCGCGCAGGTCTTCGAAAGTCAGGCGCACGTCAATCTCATCCGGCAGCAGGAAGGTGCCGGCCGCCCCGCCCATCAAGACGGCGCCCAATTCGCCAATCAGACCGCCGCAGACATGATCCAGGAAGTGCCGCAGCATCATGCCCGGCTCGATTTCGTAGACGCCGGGCGCCCCCACATGGCCGCTGACCGAAACCAGCTTGGGTCCGGCGCTGCCTGCGGTGCCGATGCTTTTGAACCAGTCCGCGCCCCGCGTGATGATCGGAGGCGCCGCGCAGAGCGTCTCGACGTTGTTGGCTGCGGTCGGTTTGCCGAACAGACCAAAAGTGGTCGGGTACGGCGGCTTCATGCGCGGAAAGCCGCGCTTGCCTTCAATCGCCTCAAATAGCGCTGTCTCTTCGCCGCAGATATAAGCGCCCGCCCCGCGCCGTATCTCGATGTCAAGCGAGAAATCGCTGCCCATGACGCCGTCGCCGAGCAGGCCCTGCGCCTCCGCTGTTTTGATCGCCTCCGCCAGAATCGCGGTCGCTTTAGGATATTCGCCGCGGATGAAGATATAGGCTTTCTGCGCGCCCACCGCATAAGCCGCCAGCGCTATGCCTTCGAGCAGCAGATGCGGGCGGTGTTCCATCAGCACGCGGTCTTTGAAAGTACCCGGCTCGCTTTCGTCGGCGTTGCAGACGACGTATTTCTCAGCGCCGTCAGCCGCCCGCGTGAACTTCCACTTCAAGCCGGTGGGGAAAGCCGCGCCACCCCGCCCGATAAGACCCGAGGCTTCCATCTCGGCGATGACATCTTCGGGACTCATCTGGTCCAGCGCTTTTCGCAGAGCCGCGTAATCGCCGTAAGCGGAGAGCGTTTGGGGCGCCTCCGTCAGCATCGGATCCAGCAGAACCGAGTCCGCAGCGCCGGCGGGACTGAAGTATTCCCCGTTCCACTTTTGGCCCAGCAGCGAATCGACAGTGACGCGCGGCAGCGACATATCCGGCTCGCCTCGCTCACTCACCAAGGCGGCCGGCGCGTAGTCGCACAATCCCAGGCAGGGCGAGTGCTCAACCGTATACTCGTCGTCGGGCGTCGTCTTGCCTTCGTGGATACCCAGCCGCTGGCACACTTCATGCAAGACGGCGTCCGCGCCCGCCAGCGCGCAAGTTGGATCGGCACAGACGCGAATGATGCGCCGGCCGGTTGGCTCGTCGTGGAAGAGGGTGTAAAAGCCGATGACGCCATAGATGTCGGCTTCCGGCACGCGGAGAATGTGCGAGATTCGATGCACCTGCTCCGGGCTTATGCTGCCGCAAGCGCCCTGCACCTCCCACAGAATCGGCAGGAGCGCCTCGCGCCCGCGTCCACGGTAGCTTGCCAATGTGGCGTCGATTTCCAATTTGTCGCTCATAGTCACATTGTAACAGATAGTACAGAGCGTTTTCTTCGCTAATGCTTTGGGGATGATCTATGGAGCTTGAAACAACAGGCGTGCAGCTTCAAGTTCCTCCGGCGTATTCAGATTGGCGAAGGAGCGGCCGGCCGGATCGAACTCGGCGTATTCGGCCTCGTCAAGATAGCGCAGGCGCATCTTATCGTAGAAGCGAATTATCTTCAGCCGGTTCGCCGCCAGTTGCGCGCGTATCGGCGCGATGCAAGTCTTGCTATAAATCGCGTGCAGAGCTTGCGGATAGCCATCCACGCGGGGGACGATTATATCAATGTCCGCGTCTATCTGCGCGATCATGAAGCGTAGCAGCTCGCGATTGATGAAGGGCATATCGCAAGCCAGCACCAGCACATACTCGCTCGCTGCTTCGATCAGCGCGGTGTATATCCCGCCCAGCGAACCTTTGTCCGGCAGGGCGTCGCAGTACATCGGCAGCCTCAGGTGTTTGTAATCGGCCGGTTTGTTGGCGATGAGGATGGTCTCGGTTTGGCCGAGGTCGGCGCCGCGTTCGATGACATGTTCGATTAGCGCTTTGCCGCCGATGTCGACGAAGGCTTTGTCGCGCCCCATGCGCCGGCTTTGTCCGCCGGCGATGATGGCGAGGGAGAATGCCAATGGGATGGCGCTCATCCTTGGCGCGTCTCGTCGTCCAGTTCAATGAGCTGCTGCAATCTATCAATTACGAAGGGAAGATCGTCTCTTACTGTATCCCAAACCACATCCAATTCGACGCGCCAGTAGTTATGAACCAAAACATGCCGCATGTCGATCATGTCTCGCCACGGTATTTCGGAATGCTCCGCCTTGAGTTGGTCAGTGATTTGGTAGGCAGACTCACCGACAAGCTCGACCGCTTTCACCAAAGCCAACTGAAAAAGTCGGTCATTATCGAGGTCGGCTCGTTCGCGCTTATGAACGAATTCTTGCGCAGATTGGGCTGCATCACGCATGTGCAGCAAATGCAGTCTATCGCGCTCAAGACTCCTTCGCATAGATTAGCTCGGCGCTCTCTATTACTTCTTCGCGAATGTACTTGCTCAGTCCCCCTGGCGTGCAGAGGTCAACGTCGCGGCCACATATTTCGGTAAATTCTCTCATATGTCGCGCCATTGAAAACAACCCGATCTTCGCATCAGGCAGGTATTCGACGAGCAAATCAATATCGCTCTCGGGCGTCAATTCATTACGCGCGGCGGAGCCAAACACAAACAGTCGCCGAATTGGCTGCGTAGCGCAATATTCACGGATCTTGTCTCGTGGAAGATCTACGCAAACAAGCTCTTTCATAGCGCTTTCTCCTCCCCTCAGCCCCATAATATCACGCAATTGCCCAATATCAAAACGTGTTGGAAATACGTCTGCAGCACACATGCTCGTAGTTCAGCCATAGGTGATTCCCAGTCTGCGCACCGCCTAATCGTATAGCCAAGACTGGGCAAGGATATTCTCAAGTCTTCTTCTCATAGAGGCGCCTGCCAATATCGAATGGAACGCTATACGGACTTTGGCGCAGCCCCTTTGTCGTAAACAGGCAAACTCGCTTGCCAATGATTTCGCCCAAGTCATTTTCGTGGCCTGCCATATCGAGCAGGGTAACCGAAGCACCAGGGATGTAATCCACCAGCAATCCCATATCGGTATCTGGCCTGATCCAGCCTTCAAAGCCTGGCGCGAATTCTGATAGGCGTTCTATGGGCTGCGTCTCGCAGTAGGCGCAGATCGCCTCAAGGTGCAAAGCGAGACTGAATGGCTCGATAATAATCCCGAATTCCTCATGCAGTATGTTTTCTAAATCAGAAATCAATTGCGGAACGTTTTCCGATACCGCAACCCAAAGAATGTTGAGATCGACAGCGGAATAGCCATGCACTAAATGATGCCGCATTCCAATGATTAGCGCCCAAGGTGTCTTTGGATACCGCGCCCTGAGTTCATGCGACACGTGGTAGGCTGCTTCGCCGATAATCAGCACCAGATACCGTAGCGCCAACTGCAGCACTTCATTTTCGTCAAGAGATGCACGAGATTTTCGGGCTACAAGGTCACTGACCTTTTGCGCCGCTTCCAACATATCATGAACGCGAACAAGGTCTTCGTCACTACGCTTTGGCATAGATTAGTCTCGCGGACTCAACGACGTCTCGACGAAACAATCGGCTCAACTCGTTCGGCGTACGCAAATCAACTTTTCTGCCGATCAACTCGCTTAAGTCGATTTCTTGCTGCGCCAACTCAAAATACCCGACTCGAGCGCCGGGCGAGTAGTTCACGAGCAAATCAATATCGCTCTCATCTCTGAGCTCGTCGCGCAGCGCCGAGCCAAAGAGTGACAAGCGCTCAATCGGCTGCGTCTCGCAATAGGCGCGAATCGCTTCCAACGGCAGGTGAATAGCGACGGACTCGCTCATGGTTTCAGGTTTTCCAATCGCTTGCGTCAGCGCTATTCATCTTCAAGTATGCGTTGCAATTCGGTAAGCAGCGGTGGAACATATTCAGAGACCGTAGTCCAGACTATATTCAAATCTACGGCATAATAGACATGAACCAGTTTGTGCCGCATACCGATGATATCAACCCACGGAATGGCGGGGTACGCTCGTCGTGATTCCGCCGTGACATTGTTCGCCGCTTCGCCTATGACTTGCAGCGTTCTGGTCAACGCCAAACGCAGGACTACATTTTCGTCGAGGGAAAGGCGTGTTTCACGGGCGGCAATGCGCTCGGAGGTTTGCGCCCAATCCAACATATGACGAAGACGGGTCGGATCATTCGCCAGCGTCTTCGGCAAAGACAAGTGTCGCTCCGGCAAGGATCTGCTGCTTACTTGTTGGTTCAAGCTCGTTTGGCGTACGCAAGTCAACTGCGCCGCCCAGAATCTCGCTCAATACGCGTTCTTGCCGCGCCATATCTATATATGTTACGGACGCATCAGGAAGATATTCTACCAGCATTCCAGTTTCCGTTTCCGGTCGCAACCAGGCATCAAAGCCTGATCCTAGCAGTGACAACCGCGCAATTGGCTGCGTCTCGCAGTAAGCGCAGATTTCTTCGACCGGCAAGGCAAGAGCCACTAGGTCGCTCATGATCTTCCCTACACATCAACTAAACAAACGCTCGGCTATTCTAGCGTAAAACAAGCTCAATGCACATATCGTACCGGATCCTTGATCGCCCCCTGCTCCTCGAGAACGGTCCCCGCCCGCTGCACCTTCTCCAGCTTGACCGCCGCCATCTTGAAGTCGGGGATCTTGGCGCGCGGATCGATTTTGTCCAGCGTGAGCAAATTCGCGGCTGCCTCCACAAAATGGAAAGGCAGAAACAGGGTACCGGCCGGCGACCGGCCCGTCACCATCACCTGGCATTCGACCGCGCCGCGCCGCGATGTGATCCGCAGCCAATCGCCGGAAACCACGTTAAGCACGCTGGCATCAGCCGGGTGCATCTCGACGATGGGCACGGGGAAAGCCTCTTCCAAGCTTGAACTGCGGGTCATGGTGCCGCCATGCCAGTGAAAGAGCACCCGCCCGGTGGTCAGATGATAAGGATACTCTTCGTCCGGCAGTTCACTCTCCGTGCCATACTCAAGCTCCCAGAACTTGCCTTTGCCGCGCGGGAAGTCGTCTTCAAAGAGATATGGCGTGCCGGGATGATCCGCGGCCGGGCAGGGCCAATGCACGCCGCCTTCCTCTGCCAGGCGCGCGTAGGTGATGCCGTAGAAATCCGGCGTTAGCCCGCGCATTTCTTCCCATATTTCTTGGGCATCGGCGTAATCAAAGCCAGCGCTGACTTGGACGCCTAGCTGCGCTTCCATGCGCTTCGCCAAAGCGCAGACGATCTGCCAATCCGGCAGCGACTCGCCGACTTGCGGCAAAGCCTGACGCACCCGCTGCACCCGCCGATCGCTATTGGTGAAGGTGCCCTCTTTCTCGGCGAAGCTGGCCGATGGCAAGATCACATCCGCCATCTCGCCCGTCTCGTTCATGAAAATATCGATGCAGACCAGCAAGTCGAGCTCTTCCAGGGCGTGCTGGGCGTGGGACAGGTTCGGTTCGCTCATCATGGGATTCTCGCCCATGACGATCATCGCTTTGATCCGTCCCGTCAGCGCGCCGTCGACCATCTCGGTGACGGTCAAGCCCGGCTGCGGATTCAGGCTCGTACGCCAGTTCGCTTCGAACTTCCCCCTGATCGCGGGGTCAGCGACCGACTGATAAGCGGTAAAGACATTGGGCAAGCCGCCGCTATCGGAGCAGCCTTGAACGTTGTTCTGTCCGCGCAGGGGATTCAGCCCGGTGCCCGGTTTGCCGGCGTGGCCGCACATCAGCGCCAGGTTCGTCAGCGACAGGGCGTTGTCCGTGCCGTGCGTACTCTGGCTGATGCCCATGCCCCAATAGAAGGCGGCGCGCTCAGCCGTGGCATACATGCGCGCGGCTTGCCGAATGTCGTCAGCCGGGACGCCGCTGATCGCTTCCGCCCATTCCGGCGTACAATGCTCTAACGATTCAATATAGTCCTCGAAGCCTTCGGTGCGCGCCTCGATAAATTCGGGATTAAAGAGATTCTCACTGACGATGACATTCGCCATCGACTGGAAGACGGCGACATCGGTGCCCGGTTTCTGCCGCAGCCAGAGCGCCGCGAAGTCCGTGAGTTCAATCTGACGCGGGTCAATCACGATCAGCTTGGCGCAATTCTTCCGCACCGCCTTTTTCAAGAACAGGCTGATGACCGGATGCGTCTCGGTGGTATTGCTGCCGGTGACGATGAAGGTATCAAGATCTTCCATCTCGCCGATGCTGTTGCTCATGGCGCTGGAGCCGATGGCCAGCTGCAAACCGGTCACGCTGCCGGCATGGCAGAGGCGGGCGCAGTGATCGACATTGTTGGTTTTCAGCACCGCCCGCACCCACTTCTGAAAGACGTAATTGTCCTCATTAGTGGCTTTGGCGCAGGCGTAAGTGGCGATGCTGTCGCCGCCGTGATTTGTCACGATTTTCGCGAGCCGCTCGCTGACATAATCCAGGGCTTCGTCCCAGCTTGCTTCGCGGAAACTGCCGCGCGCGCCATTACGGATCAGCGGCTTCTTCAAGCGGCGGGGATGACTGGCGAAATCCAGCCCGAAGCGCCCTTTGACGCAGAGGTTGCCATAATTCGGCGCGCTGTCGAAGGGCGCCTCGACGCGGTAGATCTGCTCGTCTTTGATGTGCAGATCCATCTGACAGCCAACGCCGCAATAGGGGCAGGTTGTGCGTATTTTAGAGTCCGGCTGCAAGGCGTTCATGATCGTCTCACTGTTAGGAGTTTCTTACACTCATTATAGCTAGGAGCCATGCCTTTGCCAACAGAGGCGGCCATCGGGAATGGCGAATTTGCTGGATACTAAGTCATTTGGGCGGGCGACCTGGCAGGTCACCCGCGTTTCCATGTACGGTATTCGCGCGACTTAATACGTCGCCCCTACATTGCCTTGCGATGTTGGCGTATCCAGGACGTTCGCGACTCCCGGCACTAGAGAAGCATTCGTGCGCCATCCAAGGTCAAGGTTCTGTCATTTACAATTTGCGCGCCAGTAGTTGTCAATCGCCGCAAACATCAGGGCGACTGTCATTGCGCCGGGGTCGATGCGCCCGATAGCCCGCTCGCCCAGATACTTCGCCCGTCCTTGCCGCGCCAGCAAGTTACGTGTCGTTTCCGCACCCTCGTGCGCCGCCTGCGCGGCAGCGGACCAGGCAGCCCTGAAGTCTTCAGCCGCCGCAAAAGCCGCCATGGCCGGCTCCAGCGCATCGACCATCGTCTTGTCGCCCAGTTGCGCCTTGCCCCGCGCTTTGACGCCAGCCAGCCCGGCTTTCAAAACTGCTTCCATCTCCGCTTTGTCCAGGCCCTCGCGCTCGCGCAATAGCGAAACACCGCGCAGAAAAAACGTACCGAAAATCGCGCCAGACGCGCCGCCCATGCGGTTCATCAGCGCCTTGGCTGTCGTCAGCCAGATGGCGCTCAAACTCGGCTCATTTAGCGCAGCGATATCTTCGACCGCCGCTTCAAAGGCGGTGCTGACGCTGCTGCCGTGGTCGCCATCGCCCAGCGCCGCGTCCAGCCGATTCAGCAGGTCGCGCTCGGAGGCAACTCGCTCCGATATCGCCACAATGAGTTCGCGCAGTTCAGTCACGCCAATTTTATTCACAACTGCTTCATGTAAGCGCCATTCGCTGGCGCGTCCCACAAAGCTTTCATCTGCTCGTCGACGCGGCATAGCGCCAAGGCGAAACCGGCTGTTTCCAGCGTGGTGGCGTAGGGACCGATCCAGGATCTGTACACGCGGATTCCTGCTTCCGCCAACCTGGCGGCCGCGCGGCGATAGAGAATAAAAAGCTCCATCAAAGTCAAGCTGCCGCTGTTGTTGAGCAGGACGAGCGTCTCATCGCCGGTTTGATAAGGCAGATCCGCCAGCAGGGGAGGCAGCATCAAATCAATTGTCTCATCGGCGCTTAGGGCTTTCTGCCGGCCCCTGCCCATCTCACCATGCAAACCCATGCCGATTTCCATCTCGTCCGCGGCCAGCGCGAACATGGTTTCCCCGGTCATCGGGCTGGCGCATGAGCTGAGCGAAACCGCCAGGCTGCGCGTATTATCGCGGACCTTCTCCGCCAGCGCTTTGGCCGCGGCGAGACTGACATCGCCCTCGCAGTAGGCGCCGAGCAATTTCCAGATGAAGAACAAGCCAGCTGTGCCGCGCCGCTCCGACTCACGACCCTTGGGCGCGCTCGATATGTCATCGTAGAGCAGGACCATGTCAACATTGTCGATTCCCTCAATCTCGCACAGTTCCAGCGCCAGCTCGGCGTTGAGCCGGTCGCCCGCGTGGTGGGAGACGCATATCAACACCCCGCCGCCGCGGTCGGCAGCGCGTATGCCAGCCAGCATATTGTCCGGTCCCGGCGCGGCGAAGACCTCCCCGGCCACAACCACATCCAACAAGCCCTCACCGACCCAGCCCAGCATGGCCGGTTCATGCCCGCTGCCGCTGCCCATGACCAAGCCGACTTTGCCCGGCGCCTTAGGTTCGGCACGCATAACCAGCCGATTATCGCCGCAGCGCACGATATCGCCATAGGCGGCGCAAAAGCCCGCGAGCATCTCATCGACCAGGTCTTCGGGCCGGTTAATCAGTTTGTGTTTTCGGACTGCCATGCAGGTTTCCTTCGGCTCGGCGCGAGCCCACGCTGCAAATGACGCCGAGCATAGCCAAAAGCGCGCGACTAGTCAAAACAGATCACCCCTACATCTCACCGGCGGCGGAATCCGTTTTGCCTGCGCCGCCTCCTGCAGAGGGACAGGACAGGCTCGAAGATCAGACCTGCGCCAGTTTTATGATATAGTACATGCGGATTCGCATTGCGATGACGATTCTATCAGCGAAATCTTCCGCGAGGAGCAAACTCATGGGAAAAAGCAGAGCAAGCCGACCGGCCCATTCGCCGAGCCGCCGTGAAGTCTTGCAGATCTTCGCAGCGGGCGCATCCGCCGCTGTCGGCACGATCACACTGGCGCCGCTCGGCAACATCGCGAAGGCCCAAGACACTGGCACACTCCGCATCGCCTGGCTGACGCCGGCCCAGCTGGACCCGCGCAGCGTCTCCGGCATGAGCGAAATCGCCATCCTGAACGCGCTCTACGACTACCTTGTCGAAACTGATGCCGCAGCAAACCTGGTTCCCGCCCTGGCCTCAGCCTGGGAGCGGAGCGCGGATGGCGCGCAGTATACGCTTCACCTGGTGGAGAATGCCCTCTTTCACGACGGCAGCCCCCTCAGCGCCCGGGACGTGGTCTGGTCGATCCAGTGGCAGCTTGAGGCCGGCGGCACCATCGCCGATGTGCTGGCGGCGGTCGAATCGGTCGAGGCGCAAGGCGATCATACGGTTGTATTCCGGCTCAACGCGCCCGACCCGGATTTTCTCTATCGACTGACCGAGTACAAGATCGTCATGCTCAAGGCGGGCGCGGAAAATACCGGCGAGGTATTCAACGGCACTGGTCCCTTCATCATGCAGGAGCTGATCCCGGGCGACCGGGCGATCATGCGCGCCAACGAGAACTACTGGCGGGGCGCGCCCACGATAGAGCAACTGGAATTTCTCTTCTTCGATGATCAACAGGCCGCCATCGCCGCTGTGCAAGGCGGCACAGCCGATGGCATCCTGCGGCTGGACAATTACAGCTTCCTCAACTTCAGCGGCGATTTCCGTTTCAACACTCTCGACATTCCCACCAACGCCCATCAGATGACGCGGATCCGCGCCGACCGTCCACCCGGCAATGACCTGCGCGTCCGCCAAGCGTTCAAGCTGGCGACCGACCGGCGCGCCGTCTGGGAGCGCGTGCAGCTGGGCTTCGGCGCAGTAGGCAAGGATTCGCCCATCGGTCCCTCCTTCGCCCAATACTTTCTCGCTGAGGCCGAGGTGCCCGCGCGCGATCCGGCTGCCGCTGCCGCTTTGCTGGCTGAGGCGGGCTATCCCGATGGCTTGGATATGACCTTGCATGTGCCCAACAGCGGCGTCATGCCCGATCTGGCGCAAGCCATGGCCGCGCAATGGGAAGAGGCCGGCATTCGCGTGCAGATTGAATTGGAGGAAGAGAACAATTATTGGGTGAGCAAATGGCTGGAAGTCGACCTGGGCGTCACCTGGTGGGGCGACCGCGTCATCCCGCAGATTTACCTCGACCTCGCCTATCGCTCCGACGCGGCCTGGAACGAATCGCACTGGCAGGACGAGCGGCTGGACAACCTGATCGATTTCACGCGCTCGGCCTTCGATGAAGAAGCGCGGGCGGCCGCCTACAAGGAGATCCAGCGTCTCTTCCTCGATGAGGGTCCGATCATCGTGCCCTACTTCTACGCGTCATTCATGGTGATGGCGAGTCACGTTTCCGGCGTAGTGCTGCATCCCTTCTCGGGGCGGACGCACTTCCACAGCGCTGTACTCAGTTGATTCAGTTTCAGCCAGGATTGCCGAGGGCAAGCGCAACAGTTCAGCCGGTGGTTGCCCCCTACAAGCATCAATAATTAGTCGCCCGAAAAAACATCCTAGCGCTACGACGGGCGACCTGGTAGGTTGCCCAACACGAATCAATCTTAATAGGTTCGTTATTGTGTGTGAGCCAAGTTTTGACACGCGAGTGGCTTGATACTTACAGTTTCCGCTCAATGATATACGTTGCCATAGTGCGGAAACTCTGGGATAATGCCGCCGAAACCCGCAGTCCTCTGGCTGGGGGAGCGTTTGAGAGGAATGGCGATGTCCGCAAGTCGTGAACTCATCCGTCAGCGTCGCGAACGATCGCTGGCGCCACCATTGCGCTGAGACATTTTGACGGTCGTTTTCACGATGCGTCCTCGCCTCTCACCTGTCAAGTATTCCGTTCACAAGCGAAAAGGACAAATCCATCGTGAATAAGAGAAGCAATAGCTCCGCAAATGAAGTCTCCCGTCGCGAATTCCTGAATATCTTTGCCGCTGGCGCCACGGCAGCTGTCGGCACGGTCGCATTGGCGCCCCTGGGCAGCATCGCCCGCGCGCATGACGGCGGCACGCTGCGCATGGCTTGGCTGACGCCGGCGACCTTCGATCCGCGTTCGGCTTCCGGCGACAGCGAAATTGCCGTGCTTAACGCCGTCTACGACTACCTCATCGAGACTGACGCGGCCGCCAACCTGGTCCCGCGCCTGGCCTCCTCCTGGGATGTCAGCGATGACGGCTTGGTTTACACTCTGCAAATCCGCAATGACGCGACCTGGCACGATGGCAGCCCGGTCACGGTCGACGATGTGCTCTGGACGATTCAATGGCACCGCGATTCGGAAAGCACTGTGGCCAGCTTGATTGCCTCAGCGTCTTTTGCAGCGGCCGGCGACAACCAGATCGCCATCAGCCTGAGCGAGTCGAATCCCGACTTCCTCTATAACCTGACCGACAACAAGTTCGTCATTCTCAAGAGCGGCGCGGAGAATGTCGGCATTGACTTCAACGGCTCCGGTCCTTTCATCGTGGATGAGATCATCCCGGGCGACCGCGCTATCCTGAGCGCCAACGAGAATTATTGGCGGGGAGAGCCCAGCATCAGCAGCCTGGAGTTCATCTACTTCGATGATCAGCAGGCGGGCATCGCCGCGGTACAGGGCGGAACGGTCGATGGCATCATGCGCCTGGACAACTCCAGCTTCCTCGGCTTCAGCGGCGATATGAACTTCCACACGACGGACATCCCCACCAGCGGGCACCATCTGACGCGCCTGCGCTATGACCGGGCCCCGGGGAATGACGCGCGCGTCCGCAAGGCATTCAAACTGGCGACCGACCGCGATGCGATCTGGGAGCGGGTGCAATTGGGCTTCGGCGCTGTCGGCAAGGATTCGCCGATTGGACCGGCTTTCGGGCAATACTTCTTGGCGGAGGCCGAAGTGCCAGCGCGTGATCCGGAAGCGGCGGCCGCCTTGCTCGCCGAAGCTGGCTATCCCGATGGCCTGGACATGATCTTGCATACGCCCAACAGCGGCACCTGGCCCGATCTGGCCCAAGCCATGGCCGCCCAATGGGAAGAAGCCGGCATCCGCGTCGAAGTCCAGTTGGAAGACGAGAACACCTACTGGGCGGAAGCCTGGATGGAAGTGGACCTCGGCGTCACCGGCTGGGGCGCGCGGCCGATCCCGCAGCTTTATCTTGACCTGGCATATCACTCAGAAGCGCCCTGGAACGAATCGCACTACAGCAACGCCCGCGTCGATGAGTTGATCGAGATCGCGCGTTCCTCGCTTGATCAAGAAGAGCGCATCGCCGCTTACAAGGAAATCCAGCAGATCCTGCTGGATGATGGTCCGATTGTCGTGCCCTATTTCTTCGCGCAGTTCATGGTGCTGGCGGGGGGCATCTCCGGCGTCGAGCTGCAGCCCTTCGCGGGCCGCACCAACTTCAATGCGGCGGTGGTCGAGTAGGCTTCGTCAAACGCTTGTCTACCTCAGCCCTCACCCCCCGGCCCCCTCTCCCACAAGGGGAGAGGGGGAGCGCCGGGCAAGCGGTCGGTGATTTGTGTCGGAGTTGGTGAAAATGCGCGGGGAATGAGTTGATCTTCAACTAGAGTCACTCTTCTCCTCATCTCGATGGCGGGCTTCCGTATAAACGAGCAAGAGCCGCGCCGCGAAGACACTGGCGGTCGGGATGAGGGAGAAAACCGGTCCTGTCCTCAGACCTACCAGGGGAGAGGTGAATCGCGTCTAATGCCTTCAAGCCAGATCAGCCGCAGCCTGGTCAATCTGATACGGACGCTGCTGCGCCAGCCGCAATCGGCCGTCGGCACAGCGCTGGCGCTTTTCTTCTTCCTGCTTGCCCTCTTCGGCACGCAGTTGGCGCCCTATCCCAATCCCAACGACCAGAGTCACGATGTGCGCCAGAGTCCGACGCTGGACTTTGCCAAGCTGCAGCTGGGCGAGCATCCCTTCGGCACCGATCGCCTGGGGCGGGATGTTTACAGCCGCGTCATCCTGGGCGCGAGCAGCATCTTCCGCATCGCCGGTCTGGGCACGCTCGTCAGCGTCATTCTGGGCTCGGCGCTTGGCCTCTTCATGGGCTATCAGGGCGGCTGGGTCGATGAGATCCTGGGCCGCGTCATCGATGCCACCCTGGCGATACCGGCGCTGCTGCTGGCTCTCGTTCTGGTCGGCATCATCCGCAACCTCGATTTTGAAGCCGGGAGCTGGCAAGCCGGTTTGGCGGATAATGTCGTGCTGCTGGTCATCGCCGTGCTTTACATCCCTATCGTCGCCCGCGTCGCGCGCAGCAGCACCCTCGATATCAGAACGCGGGAATTTGTGGCAGCGGCGGAGATCCGCGGCGAAAGCCAAGCCTACATCATCTTCCGCGAGATCCTGCCTTCGGTCATTCCTTCGCTGGTGGTGGAAGCCTCGCTGCGCTTCTCTTACGCGATTTTCCTGGTCGCTTCGCTGGGCTTCCTCGGTTTCGGCGCGCGCCCGCCCTCGCCCGATTGGGGGCTGATGGTCAACGAGAATCGCGGCGGCTTTTATCAGTTGACGCCTTGGGCGCTGGAGTTCCCGGCTCTCGCTATCGCCGTCCTGGTCATCGCCGTCAACCTGATGTCGGATGGCATCCGCCGCGCCGTGCAGAAGGGCGTGTAGACGTGACCGCTAGCGACCGTCCCCTGCTGGATGTTGAGGGGCTGACCATCAGCTACCGCGTCGGCAAAACCTGGCTGCCCGCCGTCCGCGATTTCCGCTTGCAGTTGGGGGCGGGCGAGATCATTGGCTTAGTCGGCGAATCGGGCTGCGGCAAGTCGACGGTCGCCTTGGCGCTGATGCACTATCTCGCTGGCAATGGCCGGGTCGAGAGCGGGGGGAAACTCCACTTCGCCGGCGAAGACTTGCTGGCGAAGTCGAATGCCGATATGCGCCGCCTCTGGGCCAAGCGCATCAAGTTCGTGCCGCAGAACGCCTCGGCGGCCCTCAACCCGTCGATCAGAATCGGCAAGCAGGTCATGGAGGTCCTCAAAGCTTCGGACGGCATCGAGGGAGCAGCCGCCTATGAGTCCATGATCGACATGTTTCATCACGTCAACCTGGTCGATCCGGAGCGGGTGGCCGAGCGCTATCCGCACGAGCTCAGCGGCGGCATGCAGCAGCGTGTCACCATCGCCATGGCGCTGATCAGCAATCCCGAGCTGCTCATCATGGACGAGCCGACCACCGGCCTGGATGTCACTACCGAAGCCGTCATCCTGGAACTGGTCCGCGATCTCATCGCCCAGCGCGATACGGGCGTCATTTATATCACACACAACCTCGGCGTGGTCGCCCAATTATGCCAGCGCGTGCTCGTGCTCTACGCTGGCGAGATCATGGAAGAAGCCGATGTTCAGGCTCTCTTTGAGGAGCCGCATCATCCCTACACGCTTGGCTTGATCGGCAGCGTACCCAAGCCGGGCGAAAGCAAACACACTGTGCGCTTGCAGTCGATCTCCGGCAATCCGCCCAGCCTCAGGCGCCTGCCCGGGGGCTGCGTCTTCGCCGAGCGTTGTCCGCTGGTGGTCGATCTCTGCCGCAGTGACAAGCCGCCGCTGGAATCCTTGCCGGGGGATCGTCTCGTCCGCTGCCATCGTTGGGAGGATGTAGACGCGGTTGTTCAACCCCCCTCTAAATCTCTCCCCATAGCTATGGAGGGAGACTTGCCAACTCCCTTGAGCGAAGTTGCTCCTCTCTCCAATGGATTGGGGAGGGCTAGCCCAATCACCCTCATGCGCGTGACCGATCTACAAAAGCAGTTCCCGGTCGCGCCGACGGCACGGGAAGCGCTGCGGCGCATCAAGCCGACGCCCATCCGCGCAGTCGATGGCGTCGACTTGCAGTTGCGCGCCGGGCAGACGCTGGGCTTGGTCGGGGAAAGCGGCAGCGGCAAGACAACACTGGCGCGCGTCATCATCGGCTTGCAGGAACGCAGCGGCGGAAAGCTCGAGTTGCTGGGCATGGACGTGCGCAACAGCGTCCGCGAGCGCAGCGAAGACGTGCTCTCCAAGCTGCAGATGATCTTCCAGAATCCGCAGAACTCGCTCAATCCCTATCTCTCCGTGCGGCAGGCGATAGTCCGCCCCTTGATCAAATTGCGGGGCATGGCGCCAGCGGCTGCCGATGCCGAGGCGCTCACGCTGCTGGAGCGGGTCAATCTACGCGCGGAATACGCTGATCGCTACCCTGATGAATTGAGCGGCGGCGAGAAACAGCGCGTCGCCATCGCCCGCGCTTTCGCCTCCGAGCCGGATCTGATCATCTGCGATGAGCCGGTTTCGGCGCTGGATGTCTCGGTGCAAGCCGCTGTCCTAAACCTGCTGGCGCAGCTGCAGGAGGAGCATGACAGCGCTTATCTCTTCATCTCGCATAATCTTTCTGTGGTGGGCTACCTGGCTGACGCCATCGCCGTGATGTACCTGGGCCAGCTCGTCGAAGTTGGCGAAGCGCGCGAACTCTTCCAACCGCCATATCACCCCTATACCGAGGCGCTGGTCTCCGCCCTACCAGTAGCGGATCCGACGCATAAGACCGAGCGCATCCTCCTCAGCGACAACCTGCCCAGCGCGCAGAACTTGCCGAGCGGCTGCCGCTTTCATACGCGCTGTCCGCGCAAGATCGGCGCGGTCTGTGAGACTGATGCCCCGCCCTGGCGCGAAGGGGAAGCCGGACACCGCATCCGCTGTCATATCCCGCTGGACGAGCTGGAGGCCTTGCAGAGCGATCTGGTCCTGGCGGGCGGGAGCGACTAAGAGATATGCTGCACTTCCTGCGCCGCCGCTTTCTTTTCTTCTTCTTCACCTACCTGATTAGTTCGCTGACGATATTCTTCTTGCTGCGGGTTTTGCCGGGTGATCCGGCGCGGGTCATCGCCGGCGGGCGGGAAGCTACCGAAGAGCAAGTCGCCGAAATCCGCGAGAAGCTGGGCTTGAACGCAGCCCTGCCTGAGCAATACTTGACCTGGCTGGGCGACTTCATCGGCGGCGACTGGGGCGAGACGATCGCCTTCCGCGGCGCGGACAATCGCGATCTCATCCTGGAGCGCACACGCAATTCCGCGCGGCTGGCAGCAGTGGCGTTGCTGCTTTCGCTGCCGGTTTCGCTGGCGCTGGGGATCATCGCGGGCCTCAGCGAGAACAAACTGCCCGATGTCATCATTTCCTTGCTCACCCTGTCGGTCGTCAGCCTGCCGGAATTCGTCACGGGTTTGTTCCTGATTAACATCGTGGCGCTGCGCTGGGGGTGGTTCCGGGCCAGTTCAGCTGTGCCGGCGACCGCCTCCTTCGGCGAGATGCTGCCGGCGCTGTGGCTGCCCGCTTTCGCCGCCACGCTGACGATGCTGGCTTACATCTCCCGCCTGACCCGCGCCGGCGTCATTGAAGAGCTGAAGCGCGACTATGTGCGCACGGCGGCGTTGAAGGGCATCGCTTGGCGGACGGTCGTCTGGCGCCATGTCTTGCGCAACGCTCTGCTGCCGACGATCACCGTCATCGCCATCAGCATCAGTTGGCTGGTCAGTGGCATGGTAGTGATCGAGTTCGTCTTCGGTTTCCCCGGATTGGGCAGCCTGCTCATCGCCGCGATTGAGCGCCGGGATCTGCTGCTGGTGCAAGCTATTGTGATGGTGACGGTAACGATTATCCTTTTCTCGAACCTTTTTGCGGACTTGGCTTACGCGCTGCTCAATCCGCGGGTCGAACTGAGTTAGGCATCACGGTCTGTCGCGCGAGCTTAAGTCTGGCGCCGGGTATCCCTAGGACCACCAAGTTTGGAAGGAAGGAGCATTAGTGGATATAATCGCCAAGTCAGTTTTCGGCTGTCCTTAAATACAAAATCAATAGGAGACAATATACCATGATAACTTCTCGCTTTCGGTCAAGATATCAGTTGTTGATGCTCGCTGCGCTGGCGATTCTCTTGACCGCCGTCCTCAGTCTGAGCCCCGCCCTCGCGCAAGACAGCAGCGAAATACTTATCTGGTCGCTGGGATACAGCGGCGACTACAACGACGTGCTCGTCGAGCGTTTCAACGAGGCGCATGATGATGTCAACATCGTCTATGAAGACGTATTGACCGGCACCTTCACCGAGAACAACCAGAAGGTTCGCATCGCCCTGGAAAACGAAGCCGGTCCTGACGTCCTCGGCGGCGTCGATGTCGGCGCCAACTTGCGGGCGCTGGTCTCGACCGGGCAGGTCAAGGACCTGACCGAATACTATCGCGCTTCCGGCTTGATCGAGCGCATCCCGCCAAATCTGCTTTCGCAGGTCACGGTAGAGGGGCGGATTTATGCCATTCCGCAAAACATGGAATCGGTCGGCATCTTCTAC
>WTGB01000010.1 GCA_011523735.1 Chloroflexota bacterium | reverse complement strand
TGATCTCATCGCCGAGTTCTGCCGCTAGACATTGAAGCGGAAATAGATCACATCGGATTCGGCGCTCTTCGGCGATAAAGGCGTTCCAACGGTTGTGCTGGGTCCGGCCGGCGCTGGCGCTCATGCCCGCGAGGAATGGGTAGAATTGGAATCGGTCGCTCAATGCCGGGCGATCTACACTGATCTCATCGCCGAGTTCTGCCGCTAGACATTGAAGCGGAAATAGATCACATCGCCATCCTGCACGACATAATCGCGCCCTTCGACTTGCAGCAAACCGGCCGCTCTGATGGCATTGCGATCTTGATGCTCCGCGAAGACGGCGAAGGGGACGACCTCGGCGCGGATAAAACCCCGCTCCATATCGCTGTGCACGACGCCGGCCGCCTGGGGCGCTGTCCAGCCCCGCCGGATCGTCCAGGCGCGTACCTCGTTCTCGTTGAAGGTGAAATAACTGATCAAGCCTAACAAACGATAACTCTCGCTGATCAGGGCTTCCAGGCTGCTCTCCTCTAATCCGTAAACACTGAGGTAGTCAGCCCGTTCTTCGTCGCTCAGGGAGGCTAATTCCTGCTCGAGCCCCGCGCATACGGTGATGAGTTGAGCGCCCTCCCCAGCGGCGATCTGGCGGGCGGAATCCAGCCAGGCATTGCCCTCCCGCAGCGCCTCTTCGCCGATATTGGCGACATAGATGATCGGTTTCGCCGTCAGGAAACGCATCTCGAAATCGAGAGCGGCGAATTCCGGATCATCGCGCTCGTCGAAGTTACGCAATGGCTGTCCGGCGCCGATAAAAGCTTCGACCCGCCGCGCCAGCTCCAATTGCGGCAGCAGCTTCCGATCGCCTTTGACCTCGCGCTCCAGCTTCTCCAGCCGGCGCTCCAGTTGTTGCAGATCCGCCAGCGCCAGTTCCGTATTGATGACCTCAATGTCGTCAGCCGGGTCCGGCGCCTCATGCACATGCGCGACATTCTCATCATCAAAGCAGCGGACAACATGCGCGATGGCGTCCACATGGCGGATCCGCCCGAGGAAGCGATTGCCCAAGCCCTCGCCCTTGTGCGCGCCTTTGACCAAACCGGCCACATCCACGAAATCGACGCGGGTTTGTATCGATTCCGGCACGCCGACCCAGCCCTGCAGGCGCGTCAGCCGCTCATCATGCAGCGGCACGACCGCGTGGTTGGCTTCTATCGTGCTGAAGGGGTAATTGGCCGCGACAGCATTCTGGGCGCGCGTCAAGGCGTTGAACAAGGTGCTCTTGCCGACATTGGGCAAGCCGACGATGCCGATGCTCAAACTCATGGGTCTACCTCGCTCTGTCGATCTTATAGGTATTGCTGCATCCAGGCGACAAGGCGCCATCAATCCATCAATTCCTGAATCACTCGATTGGTCGTTGACAAACGGTCCGACAGCACGCGCGTGATAAACACATGCAGCGCCGATGCCGTCCGCGGGTCGGAGGCTTCCATTTGACGGAGCGCTTCCAGGCTCAATCGTTGCAAGACACCCGCCTCTGTCACAACGATGGATGCGGTGCGCGCTTTCTTCAAGTAAAAGCCTACTTCGCCAATAACCGTGCCGGCCGTCATGCTGCGCAGGCGCAGGACATCCTGTCCATCACCCTGCAACAAAACATCGACGCGACCAGATTCTATGAAATACAGCGCATCCGACTCGTCGCCCTGCTGGCAGACCACATCTCCAACCGCCGTCTCGATGACTTCGAGATACCTGTGCAGCGCGCTCACATCGCGGCTATCGATCAGCGCGTGCTGGGCAAGCTGCTGCTCCACCGTGACCTGGGCGATAGTGAGCAAGTCAGCGCCTTCCAGCAAGGCGTTCTCAGCCCGTTCCAGCGCATGATCGAGATCATCAAAGAAAGGCGGTCCTCCGGACTCGCGCGCCACAATGCCATCAGCCAGCAATAGCGGCTGCAAATGCGGCAAAACGCTTGAAATCAGCAATTCGATATCGTGCCTGTCTGTCAGCCCCTTCAGCCTTTTTAAGTCATTGATCGTGGAAACATCAAAGCCGCGGACGGACTTGAAGTCGAGGATAATGAACTTCAGAGGACGGCTATCATCATCGGCGATTAAAGATTTGATGCGTTCGTAGAAACGATAGGCGCTGCCAAAAAACACATAGCCCTGCAAGCGCAGGATCAAGATCTTCTCGCCCTCTTTTTGCAGGAACTGGTTTTCCGCATACGATCGGTCCAGATTGCTGCGATGAAGCTCCCCTGACAACTCCTGTTTGATGACATCCATCCGGCTGTATTCCAGCACAAAAAATAGAATCGCCACTACCAAACCGAGAGCGATGCCGGAAAACAGACCAAACAGTGCTGTAGCGAGCGCGATAACCAGCACTGTGATGTAATCCTGGCGCGGCAGTTTGAACCAGCTATCCAGCAGCCACTCCTTCATGAATTGCAATCCAAAGAACATCAGCAGTCCGGCGGGGAGGAAACGCGGGACGAGCGAGAACAGCGCGCTGCCGAAGAGCAGCGTCAGCCAGAACATCAGCGCCAGGAAAAGGCCCACTAATCGGCCGTACACGCCCGTCAATTCGATCAGGGCGGTCGATATCGGGCCTTGGTAACCCAAGACGCCGCCGCCCGCCAGGCCGGAGGCGATGTTTGCCGCGCCGTTGACCGCGCACTCCCGATTGAAGTCCAGCTCGCGACCGCTGACCAACTCCTGCGCGCCAGCTCTGAAAAACACATGGAGTGTGAAAACGACAACCAAGGTCAAAACGCCGCCGGCGCTCGCCCCAATCATGGCGAGATCAATGCGGGCGATGACAGCCAGGTCCAGCGACGGCCAGACAATTGACTCCGGCACTTTGGGCAGGAACCAGCCGGCTTCCGCCAGGGCATCCATATCTCCAACGACAAATTGCGCCCAGGCGTAAAACAGTACAACAGCCACAATAATCATGACGGGCATGAGCATTACGTTCTTGATGCGCGTCCGCAGTACAAGTATGCAGATTGCAAAAGCCAGCGACGGCAGCCAACGCGTGACGACATCGTCCGCGAGAAGTACGGGTAGTGTATGAACTGCTATTCGATGATCAACGACTACGGCGAAAGCAGCGTTGAAGATAAACCATCCCAAACCCGCCAAGAATCCGCCGACGATGGGATAGGGGATATAACGCACCACGCCCCCGGCGCGTGTGATCCCGAGCAGCAAAACGAAGCCGCCGGTAATGAGCGAAGAGAATATGATTATCCAATAGACCAGGGGAAACAGCGCCTCGGGCGACATATCGGCTGGCGCGGCGGCAACCGCGCTGCTGGCGATCATGCCCTGGATCACCGCTGTCGGACTCTGCGGAATCACGATCGTGGCATGGTCAGAACTCGCCAGCGACGTGACCACAAGAATGACGATCTGGCTGACCAGCGTGATGCCCAAACCGGCCGCGAAGTAATCCGCCATTTTGCCAAGGAAAATCAATTTGGCGTACGATGGCAAGGCGCTCGAGATCAGCAGCCAAATAGTGGCGCTAGCTAAGAGGCTGCGGAGAAGGATCGCTGGTTGCAGGGAAGCTTTTAGCTTATCGCTAAAGCTTAGATCCGGGGCGGCGAAGAGCGAGGCGTTTTCCATGGTTTGACCTGGAAACCTGTGGCAGCAAACGGTTGAGCCTGCGTTGCCATCAACCGCGGCGACGGGCATCACTCCCATACACGGTCGCGCATTTGCACCGTTGTTGCCGGCTCAGTGAATTCAATGTTGAGCTAATCTTACCACAGGTCCCATCCCAACCGACCTGTCGCTTGCGCTTACGGTGATATAATCTATCCGATACACCGATTTACACTACTAGAACGAGTCTTATGAAGCAAATTCCAAGATTTGACCGCATCGAACAGGACCTGCTGGATTGCCTGCGCGACATCGGGGCCGCCACGATCGCCGGGACGCTGGCGAAGAAAGGCATCCGCAACCCGCATCTCGTCGGCTTGCGGTCCTTCAATCCCGGGGTGACTGTCGCGGGCCAAGCCGTGACCTTGCAGTTCATGCCCAAGCGCGAAGATGTGCACTGGGGCGATGAATACGCCGCCTCGCCTGAGCGTGAACTGCATCGCAAAGCCATAACCGCTTGCGAGCCCGGCGACATCGTCGTCGTGGACGCCCGCGGCAGCCTGTCCAGCGGCGTCTTCGGCGAGATGATGCTGACGTCTTTCAAAGCCCGCGGCGGCGAAGGCGTCGTCATTGACGGCTGCATCCGTGACTTCCCCGAAGTGCAGAAGATCGATCTCGGCTTGTGGCTGCGCGGCGTCACACCCAACTTCCATACCCAGACCGATATCTTCCCCCACGCGGTCAATGTGCCCATCGCCTGCGTTGGCGTCTTTGTCGTGCCCGGGGATGTGATCGTCGCCGATGATGACGGCGCTGTCGTCGTGCCCGTCTCCATGGCAAGCGACATCGCCCAGCTGGCCACGGAGAAAGCGGCCTGGGAGGTCTTCTCCCGCATGAAGCTGGAAGAAGGCGAACCACTGGAGAAATACTACCCGCTCAACGACGAGGCGCAGCAGGAATACGAAGCCTGGCTGCAGGACCAGCCCTGAAGCCATGAGCGAAGCGGCGCTGGCGCTCAGCCTGTTTTTCCACATCGGCGCGACCGTCATCTGGATCGGCGGCATCCTGCTGGTGACGTTCCTGGTCGTCCCGGAATTGAACCGCGTCCTCGAAGATCAACCGGCTCTGTATCAACTGCTGCGCCGACTGCGCAAACGCTTCACGCCCCTGGGCAATCTGGCGCTGGCTGTCCTCATCGTCACTGGCGTCTTGCAGATGTCGAGCGACCCGAATTACGAAGGTCTGCTCAGTTTCAGCAATCGCTGGAGTCAGGCGCTCCTGGTCAAGCATATCCTGCTCATCATCATGGCGGCGGCGGGCTTGATCCTGCAACTGACCGTAGCGCCGGCGCTGGAACGGACGAGCCTGCTGCTGGAACGAGGGGTGGGGGATGCGAGCGAGTGGCGGCGCCTGCGAGGGCGGGAACGCCGCCTGACCCTGCTCATCGCGGCTCTGGCTGTCCTCATCCTGGCCGCCAGCGCTTGGCTGACCGCGATATAAACCCATCTTCACACCGGACACGTAGGGGCGGCCCTTGGGTCGCCCGCTGCATCTGTTTAATTCCAAATACGCGACCATATAGTCGCCTATCAATCCCACATTTCTGCTATCCTTAATCCATTGCGCCTTACCAATCAAATCACCTGGCTGCCCAACGGCCTCCCTCACCAATCGGAAAACGGCTCTTGTCGGACAAAAAATATTTCCATTTACGGAAAATCTACGGATTCTCCCATTTCCGCCCCCTAATTCAACCAGCTTCTGCCAATCTGCCACCGCTGTCCGTCCGGCAATCACAGTGCGGAATGCACAGTCTCGGATGTTATCCCCCGCGTAATCTGTTATAAAGGAAGTATAGGGATGAGCCGAAGTAAGGACGACTATGCTGGAAACCAAGACAGCGCCTTCGACCATCACAACGCCGCGCGAGAACAAGTCTTTCACGCTGGAAGACCGCTACACCGCCGAAGACGGCATCGTCATCATGAGCGGGATTCAAGCACTGGCGCGGCTGCCGCTGGACCAGCACCGAGCGGACAAGCGCCGCGGACTGCATACCGCCGGCCTCGTCACCGGCTATCGCGGCTCGCCGATCGGCGTGCTGGACTTCGTGCTGGAGAGCATTCCGCATCTGCTGCAGGAGCATCATATTCGTTTCATCCCGGCGGTCAACGAGGACCTGGCCGCCACCGCTATCATGGGCAGCCAAACGGTCAACTTGCTGCCCCAGCCAAAATACGACGGCGTCTGCGGCATCTGGTACGGCAAAGGACCGGGTGTCGACCGCAGCGGCGATGCCTTCAAGCACGCCAACCTGGCCGGCGTCGGGCAGTATGGCGGGGTACTGGCGGTCGCTGGCGACGACCCCTCTTGCAAATCCTCGACCATCCCCTCCCATTCCGAGGTCGCCCTTTATGATGCCTTGATGCCCATTCTGTATCCGGGCAGCGTGCAGGAGATACTCGATCTCGGTTTGCTGGGTTTCGCCCTGTCGCGCTTCAGCGGCTTGTGGGTCGGCTTCAAGATCGTCACCGATGTCGCCGATGAATACAGCAGCATCGAAGTCGGCTTGGACCGGGTCGAGATTGTCGAACCCGACTTCCGCCTGAATGGGCAACCTTGGAAGCCCAGGCAGAATACCGCCCTGCTCTCGCCTTACAGTTTGCAGCAGGAGAAGCAGATCCATGATGAACGGCTGGACGCGGCGCTGGCTTTCGCGCGGGCCAACCGCATCAACGAGATCGCCGTCTCCAGCGCTGATGACTGGCTGGGCATCATCGCGGCCGGCAAGACCTGGTATGACTTGCGCGGGGCGCTGCTGGATATCGGCTTGGATGACGCAGCCCTGGAACGCGCCGGCATTCGCCTGCTCAAACTGGGCATGATCTACCCGCTTGAGCCTGAGATTCTACTTGACTTCGCGGCGGGCTTGGACGAGATCCTCGTCATCGAGGAGAAGCGGGCTTTCATCGAAACCTTCTGTAAAGAAGCGCTCTACGGCAGCGGGCACAGTCCACTGATTGTCGGCAAGAAGGATGAGACGGGCGCCAAGCTCGTCCGCGCCGATAATGAGCTGGACGCCGATGAAATCACCCGCGTGCTGGCGCGGCGGCTGCGCGGCAGAATCGACGCGCCGCGTCTGGAGACACGACTCGCTGAGATAGAGCGCCTGCCCGACCTGGGCGCGATCCCGATCGTCTCGCGCTCGCCTTACTTCTGCTCCGGCTGTCCGCACAACCGCTCGACTATCGTGCCGGAGGGTTCAATGGCGGGGGCCGGCATAGGCTGTCACACGCTTTCGATTCTGATGGATCGCCAGACTTCCGGCGTCACGCAGATGGGCGGCGAAGGCGCGAATTGGGTCGGCGCCGAGACTTTCACCGAACTCAATCACATTTTCCAGAATATCGGCGATGGCACCTTCGCCCACAGCGGCTCGCTCTCGATACGTCAGGCGACCGCCGCCGGGACCAACGTCACCTTCAAGATCCTTTACAACGCAGCCGTGGCGATGACCGGCGGGCAGGCGGCCGATGGCTTGATGCCCGTGCCGGAGATGACTCACCTGCTCTATGCCGAAGGGGTGAAGAAGACGATCGTCATCTCCGCCGAACCGGAGAAATTCTCGTCCGACGCGCGCTGGGCGTCGAACGCGGAAGTCTGGGAGCGCGACCGCCTGGAGGAAGCGCAGTTGCTCCTGCGTGATACGCCGGGAGTGACCGCGCTGATTTACGACCAGGAATGCGCGGCGAACCTGCGGCGGAAGCGGCGGCGCGGTTATGCGCCCGACCCGACCTTGCGCATCCTCATCAACGAGGCGGTCTGCGAGGGTTGTGGCGACTGCGGCGCTGTCTCGAATTGCCTGAGCGTACAGCCGGTCGAGACCGAATTCGGCCGCAAGACGCAGATTCATCAGTCTTCCTGCAACAAAGATTACACCTGCCTCGAAGGCAACTGCCCCGCCTTCATGAGCGTCATTCCAGCCGAACTGCCGCAATCACAAGCGGCGCCCGCCTTCCGTGTCACGCAGGCGATCCCGGAGCCGTCGCGAAACGTGAACGGCACAGCAAACATCCTCATGATGGGCATCGGCGGCACCGGCGTGGTGACAGCGAATCAGGTGATGGGCACGGCGGCCGCCCTGGATGGCTTCCATGTCCGCTCGCTCGACCAGACCGGGCTGAGCCAGAAAGGCGGTCCGGTCGTCTCCAACCTGAAGATCAGCGCCGAGCCGGTCGATATGGCGGCGAAAATCGGCGCGAGCGCGACCAATGCCTTCCTCGTCTTTGACGTGCTGACCGCCACCGAAAGCAAGAATCTGATCCGCGCCCATCCGCAGCGAAGCGTCGCCATCGTCAGCACCAGCCAAGTGCCGACCGGCGATATGGTACGCGACACCACGGTCGAATATCCGGAAGCGGATCGCCTGCTCGAAATCATCAATCGGGAGACAAGAGCCGGCGATAATGTCTTCTTCGACGCGCTTGGCTTGGCGGAGGCGCTCTTCGGCGATCACATGATGGCGAACTTCCTCGTCATCGGCGCCGCTTACCAAGCCGGTACCCTGCCCATGTCGGCGGCTGCCATCGAAAGCGCGATCGCGCTGAACGGCGTCAAAGTCGAAGACAATCAACATGCCTTTCGCGCGGGCCGATTGGCGGTGGCGGATGCGGACTGGCTCGCAAACCTGGAAGTGAAGCGCCCCGGCACGGTTGAACCGGCAATCAAGCGCTCGGCGGCGGCGCAGGCTCTCATCGACTCTCTGGCATATGAAGGCGAGCTAAAGCGCTTGCTGGAGATACGCGTACCCGAACTCATCGCTTACCAAAACGAGGCTTACGCCCAGCGTTATATTAACGATGTCAAGCGGGTATATGCGGCGGAGCAGGAGACCCGCCCCGGTATGACCGACTTGAGCGAAGCCGTCGCCCGCTACCTCTTCAAGCTGATGGCCTACAAAGACGAATACGAGGTGGCGCGCCTGAGCCTCAAGCCCGAGGTTCGCGACGCACTCAAAACACAGTTCGGCGAGCGGGCGCGCCTCCACTACCACTTGCAGCCGCCCATCCTGAAGGCGCTGGGACTCAAGCGGAAAATCAAGCTCGGACGCTGGTTTGATATTGTCTACCGCGGACTGCGCCAACTGCGCTTCCTGCGGGGAACGCGCTTTGACCTCTTCGGCTATGACCGCGTCCGGCGGGTCGAACGGGATCTGATCGCGCAATATCGGCGTCTGGTCTTCGCGGCGCTTGACGATCTGGGCGGGGACAGCTACGAGCGCGCCGTCGAGTTGGCGAAGCTGCCCGATATGATCCGCGGCTATGATGAAGTGAAGCTGGCGAACGCGGAGCGCTTTTGGAGCGCTGTGCGGGGCTTGGGTTACGAGTAACGGCGCTCGAAGTCACAGTTCGACCAGAAAGGCAGGAAGCCTGCGAAGAATCTGCCGGGGCGAGCGGAGATACGCCCATCCGATTAACCAGCGAAAACACCGATGCAGTGAAAAACAAAATCTGTGAGCGAGCCGCCATCCGCGTTACCATAATCGGCGTATCCCAAATATCAGACTAACGAGGACGAACATGAGCGAGAAAATTGGATTCATCGGCTTAGGCATCATGGGACGCGGCATGGTCGGCAACTTGATGAAAGCGGGCTTCGACCTGACCGTCTGGAATCGCACAGCCAGCCGAATGGACCCATTTGTGGAGCGCGGCGCCGCAGCCGCCGATTCACCTAAAGCGGTCGCCGAAGCTTGCGACATCATCATCATCTGCGTCAGCGACACGCCCGATGTCGAAGCGGTGATACTGGGCGACGACGGCGTCATCCACGGTGCTTCGGCCGGCGACCTGGTCATCGATATGAGCACCATCAATCCGGTCAACACGGTCGAAATCGCGGAGCAGCTCAAAGCCAAGGGCGTCGCCATGCTGGACGCGCCGATCAGCGGGGGCAGCGAGGGCGCGGCCAATGGCACGCTGAGCATTATGATCGGCGGCAGCGAAGCGGATGTGGCACGGGCGACGCCCTGCTTCGAGGCGATGGGCAGCACCATCACCCACGTCGGCGAGGGTGGCGCGGGACAGACGGTCAAGCTCTCGAATCAGATTCTCTGCGTGGTCAATATGCTGGCGGCGAGCGAGGCGCTGCTCTTCGCCCAGGCGGGCGGCGTCGATCTGGACAAGATGCTGCAAGCGGTGACCGGCGGCGCGGCCGGCAGTTGGATGCTGGCCAACCGCGGACCGCAGGTAATCCGCGATTATTGGGAGCCGGGCTTCTCGATTGATTTGCAGCAGAAGGACCTGCGGCTGGTCCTCGGCGCGGCTGATGAGATGGGCATCCCGGTGATCGCCACAGCGCTCTGCTTCAACCTGTATCGGACGCTGCAAGCGCAGGGTCTGGGCGGCGATGGCAACCATAGCATCATCAAGGCGCTGGAGGCGATGGCGGGGATTCAGGCGCGGTTGTAGAAGCCAGCGCGAAAACGAAAGGCGAATGTGTTATGCTTGGGGGAGAAGGACCTAGATTGGGAACAACTCATGGCGGAACAACTGGCGGAATACTTGGTTGGTGTGGACGAGTTCCTCGCTTGGGAAAGCCAGCAGCCTGCACGGCATGAACTAATTGACAACAGAATATACCCAATGACGGGCGCCAGCCGCGAGCACAACCTTGTCGCAGGTAACTTAGTTACTGCGTTGAACTTCGGACTCCGCGAAAAAGGCGGCGAGATTTATCCGGCAGATATGCGCGTTCAGATTGATAAGGACGGGACTTTTACCTATCCTGATGTGGTTGTCGTTAGTGGTGAGCCAAGATTCCGCAAGTACGTAGCGCAAGACACGCTACTAAATCCTACCCTTCTCTTCGAGATTTTGTCGCCGTCTACTGAGCTTGTCGACCGCAATCAGAAGTTGGAGCAGTACCTACGAATTCCGTCGCTCATGGGATACTTCCTCGTCGCGCAGGACAAGCCGCTGATCGAAGCTCACCTGCGCTCCGGCGACGACTGGCTGACCCATGAATGCGCCGGGCTGGATTCCAACCTGGTCATCCCGACGCTAGATTGCGAGATCCCTCTGCGCGAAGTCTACCGGCAGGTACGCTTCGAGTAGGTTTATAGCGCCGCGTCTTTCTTCCTCCTTTTCTCCGCAACGGTTCTGCGCCCCTCTCCGTGTCAATGCCCCATTCTCGCCTTAGTTTTGAATTGTAAATCCCTCGTCAGCACGGCATAATTCGGGGCTGTTGCAAATTACTGGCTGTGAAAGGGCGAAAATGAGCGCATTACGCGTGACTATTTGGCATGAATATCGGCACGAGAAGCACGACGAGCACGTAGCAAGCGTCTACCCCGACGGCATCCACGGCGCGCTGGCGAAAGGGTTGGCGTCCTACGGCTTCGACATACAGACCGCCACACTCGACGAACCCGAGCATGGGCTGACGCAGGATGTCCTTGACAACACCGATGTGTTGACCTGGTGGGGCCACATGGCGCATCACGAGGTCTCGGATGAGATTGTCGACCGGGTGCAGGAACGCGTGCTCAACGGCATGGGCTTGATCGTGCTGCATTCCGGCCATCTGTCGAAGATCTTCCGCCGCTTGATGGGCACCGGCTGTATGTTGAAATGGCGCGAAGCCGATGAGAAAGAACGGATCTGGGTGGTCGACCCGTCGCACCCGATCTGCGATGGCTTACCCGAATATTTCGAATTCGAGGAAGCCGAGATGTACGGCGAGCACTTTGATATCCCGCCGCCGGATACGCTGGTCTTCATCAGTTGGTTCGAGGGCGGCGAGGTCTTCCGCAGCGGCTGCTGCTATCAGCGCGGGCAGGGCAAGATCTTCTACTTCCGTCCCGGGCACGAGACGTATCCGATCTATCACATGCCGATCGTGCACAAAGTAATCGCCAACGGGATCAACTGGGCGAAGCCGGTCTCCAATCCGCCGATGGTTCGCGGCAACATCCCTGAATTCATGTCCTAGGCGTCCATTCAGGTCGCCCGCCGCTACATAGCGAAACTGTAGGAGCGATTCGATCGCCCGCAGACGAAAAAGGAAAACCTATGGAAACTCTGAACATCGGCATCATCGGAACTGGCAATATCGCGCCGGCATATATTCGAGGCTGCGCGCCCTTTGACGCGATCAAGATCGTCGCCTGCGCCGATATCCTTATTGAGCGCGCGGAAGCATTCGCCGCCGAGCATAGCTTAAACGCCAACAGCGTCGACGACTTGCTAGCCCGCGACGATATCGACATCGTCATCAACTTGACGATCCCGGCGGCGCACGCCGAGGTCTCGCTGCAAATCATCGCGGCGGGAAAGCATGCCTACAGCGAAAAACCGCTGGCGCTGAACCGGGCGGATGGCAAAAAGGTTGTCAAAGCGGCGGCGAAGGCTGGCTTGCGGCTGGGCTGCGCGCCGGATACCTTCCTCGGCGGCGGCGGACAAACCGCGCGCAAAGCTATCGACGATGGCATGATTGGGGCGCCAGTGGCCGCGACCGCTTTCTTCCTCAGCCACGGTCCGGAAAGCTGGCACCCCAACGCCGGCTTCTATTACCTCAAGGGCGGCGGTCCCCTCTTCGATATGGGTCCCTATTATCTGACTGCGCTGGTCAATTTGATGGGACCGGTGGCGCGCGTTGCCGGCTCGGCGCGTATGACCTTCCCTGAGCGAATAGCGACAAGCGAAGCGCTGATGGGGCAAGTGCTGCCGGTCGAGGTCAACACGCATATCGCGGGCACACTCGAATTTGAAAGCGGCGCCATCGCTACGATCATTACCAGTTTTGATATCTGGGGGCATCACCTGCCCTGGATGGAGATTCACGGCACGGACGGTTCCCTGACCGTGCCCGATCCCAATCGCTTTGATGGCGAGGTGTCGACGTTGAAAGGCGACTCACGCGAATGGAACGATTTCCCGCTGACGCATACGACCAATATCGGCCGTGGCGCCGGCGTCGCCGATATGGCTTACGCGATCCAGTCGGGACGTCCGCACCGCGCGAGCGGCGACCTGGCCTTCCATGTGTTGGATATCATGCAGGCGCTGGAAGAATCATCGGCGGAAGGACGCCATATTGAGATCGAGAGTACGCTTGATCAGCCGCTGGCGCTGCCGGCCGGCTTGGCTGATGGCGAACTGGACGCATAATCCGTCGACCATCGCCGTGCAAAGAAAGTGTAGGGGCGGCCAGTAGGTCGCCCGCAGTTCGACTGAATCGTCAGGTAAGAACAATTATGGACACACTGAAGGTCGGCCTCATCGGCACAGGCGATATTGCGCCCGCCTACATGCGCGGCTGCGCGCCCTTCGACATCATCAACATCGTGGCTTGCGCTGACATTCTGCCTGACAAAGCCGAAGCCTTCGCCACCGCTCATGGCTTAAATGCGTATAGCGTCGACGACTTGCTGGCGCGAGGCGATATCGACATCATCATCAACGCGACCGTGCCCGCCGCCCATGCCGAGGTCTCGCTGCAAATCATCGAAGCGGGCAAACATGCCTACAGCGAAAAGCCGTTAGCGGTCAATCGCTCAGAGGCGGAGCCCCTGATCCAAGCAGCGAAAGCGGCTGGACTGCGCTTGGGTTGCGCGCCGGATGCCCTTCTCGGTGGCGGCAATCAGACGGCGAGGGTGGCGATAGACGACGGCGCCATCGGCCAGCCCATCGCCGCGACCGCCTTCTTCCTCGGTCGCGGACCGGAAAGCTGGCATCCCAACCCGGACATTTTCTATCAGCGGGGCGGCGGTCCGCTCTTGGACATGGGACCCTACTTTCTCACCGCGCTGGTCAACTTGCTGGGACCGGTGACGCGCGTCAGCGGCTCGGCGCGCAAGACCTTCCGCGAGCGCATCGCGACCAGCGAAGCACATAGAGGGCGGGCGCTGCCAGTCGAGGTCAACACGCATATCGCCGGGGCGCTGGAATTCGCCAACGGCGCCATCGCCACGCTGATCACCAGCTTTGATATCTGGGGACACCATCTGCCCGCGCTGGAGATCCATGGGGGCGACGGCTCGCTATCCTTGCGGAAACCGAATATGTTTGACGGCGATGTTCAACTGCTGCAAGCGGGATCGCGCGAATGGGAGATCTTGCCCTTCTCCCATACTACTGATATCGGGCGTGGGGCTGGCGTGGCTGATATGGCTTACGCGATTCAATCCGGGCGTCCACATCGCGCCAGCGGCGAACTGGCTTTCCATGTGCTCGATATTATGTGCGCGCTGGAAGAATCGGCGGTCCAAGGGCGGCGTATCAGCGTGCAAAGCCGGGTCGAGCGGCCCCAACCCCTGCCGGCTGGCTTGGCGGATGGGCAACTGGATTTCTAGTAACTGCCTACACTTGCATAAATGAATGTGTAGGGGCGGCCCGGTGGGTCGCCCAGTTTTGTCCGGGCCAGCTTGCGGGCGACCTGATAGGTCGCCCCTACAATTTGCTTCACACCTAGCGGTTATAATCACGGCTAACGACAGCGCAGTTAATGAGGTGTAGGTCATGGCGGAATACATCATAGTTGGCGGCGGGATCTACGGCTGCGCGCTCGCTTGGGAGCTGGCGAAGCGCGGCGCGGATGTGCTGCTGCTGGAAGCCAGGAAGATTGCGAGCGGCGCATCGGGCGGCTTGGGCGAACGGGGCGTGCGCGCCAACGGACGCGACCTGCGCGAATTGCCCTTGATGCGGCTGGCCTACGACATCTGGTCGGCGCTGCACGAAGAGATCGGCGGCTTCACCGGTTATCGGCGCTTGGGCCACCTGCACTTGATCGAGCGCGAAGTTGACCTGGCGGCGGCGCCGGCGCAAGTCTGGCAGCAGAACCAGCAGGCCATCGAGTCGCATCTGCTCAATGCGGCTGAACTACGCAACCTGGAACCAAACCTTAGCGACAATGTGATTGGCGCGATCTATTGCCCGAAAGACGGCGTCGCCGATCACAGCGCTACCACGCGCTCAATGGCGGTGGCAGCACTTGTCCAGGGCGCGACTATCCTGGAGAACGCGCGGGTCGCCGGCTTGTCGCGTCGGGGCGACCGCGTCGTCAGCCTCAGCGCGATCATCGACGGCGAAGCGGCAGAAATCCCGGTCGGCGAGCAGGTCATCTTGCTGTCCAATGCGCACGTGGGCGAGTTTGTCGCGGAGCAGCTGGGGCTGCGGCTGCCCATCTGGCGGATGTGGCCGCAGGTCATGGCGCTGCGAGCGGACATACCGCCGCCGATGACGCATCTGATCGGACACGCCCATCGCACGCTGGCGATCAAGCCGCTGCCGGATGGGCGCGTGATGGTCTCGGGTGGCTGGCGCGGACGCTGGGATGAGCGGACCGGACAAGGCGAACCGACCGCGGAGCAGGTTGAGGGCAATCGGCTGGAGGCGGTCGCGGTCTATCCGGCGCTGGCGGATCTGCCTGCCGACGAGGTCTTCACCGACCGCGCGGAGATGCTCTGCGTCGATGGCATCCCCATCATTGACCACCTGCCCGGCGCGGCGAACATGCTGGTCGGCGTCGGCTGGTCGGGGCATGGCTGGGCGATCGCGCCGGCGGTCGCGCGGCTGATGGCGGAGTGGGCGCTGAGTGGCGAGCGGCCGGGGTTGCTTGCGCCGTTTGGGTATGAGCGGTTTTTGGCTTAACCACAGAGGCACAGAGGGCACAGAGAATTCAGAACTTCGGCTGCTCCACCGATGTCACCGCGTCCCTCCCGCGCAGGAAATCGAAATCGACGCCCAGCGGCGCTTGCTCCACATGCTGCAAGTAGAGCTGGCCGTAGCCGCGCGTGAAAGCCGGCGGAGACGGCGACCAGCCCGCCCGTCTCTCAGCCAACTCGGCATCACTCACGCGCAGCTGCAAGCGGCGCTCGGCGACATTCAGCTCGATCTCATCGCCATCGCGGACGAGGGCGAGCGGACCACCGAGGGCGCTTTCCGGCGCGACATGCAGCACAATGGTGCCGTAGGATGTGCCGCTCATGCGGGCGTCGGAGATGCGGACCATATCGCGGAGGCCCTGCTTTAGGAGCTTCTGCGGGATGGGCAAGTTGCCGACCTCGGGCATGCCCGGTCCGCCGATGGGACCGGCGTTTTGCAGCACGAGCACGTGATCGGGCGTCACCTCCAGCGCCGGGTCGTGCACCCGCGCTTTGAGATCGGCGACATCTTTGAAGACGAGGGCCGGTCCACGATGATGGCAGAGCGCGGGCGTCGCGGCGGCATGTTTGATGACCGCGCCATCGGGAGCCAGGTTGCCGCGCAGGATGCTCAAGCCGCCTTCGGCAGCCAGCGGGGCATCCAGCGAGCGGATGATGTCCGGATTCATCACTGTGGCGTTCGCCACGTTTTCCGCCAGCGTATGTCCGGTGACGGTCAGGGCGTCGCCATGCAGCAGGGGCAGCAACTGCCGCAGCACAGCCGGGATGCCGCCGGCGTAGAAGAGGTCTTCCATTTGGTATTGCCCGGTCGGGCGCATGTTGGCGATGAGGGGACTGCGGCGGCTGAGTTCATCGAAGCGCGACAGGGGCAAGTCAACTCCGGCGCGTCCGGCGATGGCGGGCAGATGGACGATGGCGTTGGTGCTGCCGCCGAGAGCGTGCAGCAGCGTGATGGCATTGTCGAAGGCAGCGGGCGTCAGGATTTGCGATGGGCGGATGTTCGCCTCGACCAGCTTGACGATCTGCCTGCCCGCGGCCGCCGCCAGTTGCAGCCGGCGCGAATCGGCGGCCGGGATCGCCCCATTGCCCGGCAGCGCCATGCCCAGCGCTTCCATCAGCGAGTTCATGGTCGAGGCGGTGCCCATAACCATGCAGTGACCGGCGCTGCGCACCAGGTTCTGCTCGACCGCCTGGTAAGTCTCGGCGCTGATCGCCCCGGCCTGATACTCGGCGGTGTAGCGGCGGCAGTCGGTGCAGGCGCCCAGGATCTCGCCCATGTAGTGCCCGTTGAGCATGGGACCGCCGCTGAGCATGATGGTCGGGATATCGGCGCTGGCGGCCCCCATCAGCGCGGCGGGCGTAGTCTTGTCGCAATTGGTCAGCAGGATGACGCCATCAAGCGGGTTGCCGCGGATCATCTCCTCGGTGTCCATAGCCGCCAGGTTGCGGTAGAGCATGGAGGTGGGGCTGAGGTGGATCTCGCCGAGGGAGATGGTGGGGAATTCCAGCGGAGTGCCGCCGGCCTGCAGGACGCCGCGCTTGACCGCCTCGCTGATGCCCCGCAGGTGGCTGTTGCAGGGGTTGAGTTCGCTGTAGGTGTTGCAGATGCCGATGAGCGGGCGGTTCATGTCGGCGCTGTCGTAGCCCATAGCGGCGGTGAAGGCGCGGTGGGTCAGGCCGGAGACGCCGTCTTCGCTGAAGAAGGTTTGGGAGCGGGAGGGGGATTGTGACATGGGGGTTGGCCTCTTTTGACAGCATCACATAGCGCCATTATACTGGACGCGAATGCGAGGAGGCAGCATGGCGACAACCGACATTCGCTTGAAGCGGATAGTAAATGAATATCAGAGTGTGCGCGGCGCACAGGACGACATCCTGGACCGGATCGACACGTATGAAGAGGCGATTTTAGGGCTGAATGAAACAGTCGCAGCGAACCATGAGATGATGATGGCAAACCATGAGTTCACCCAGCGACAAATCGCCGAATTGAACGAGAAGATGGACAGGCTCATGACGCATCTGGATGTGCCGCCCAAGCCGCCGGCGGGTTTCGTGAAGGAGTGAGAGGCGTGGGATTCACCGCAGTGGTACAGAGGAATTCACCATGAAGGCAATTATGCTGACTTCTCTTTTGTTAAGTGTTGATACTCTTGATTTGCATTCAGCAGCCGCGTGATTTCGTTAGGAGGAAACCCCATTTCTCTGAGGAAGCAGATTTGCAAGAGCACCCGCATTTTGCGGGAATAGTCAAAAAGTTCGTCATCGTTTAGAGTGGCTTCATTGGGAAGTCCGTCACGATGAGTAAAGTAATTTCTAGTTTCGACCAATCTGCGAATAAAGTCTTTTGGATTGCCAAGCAGTTTCTCGACATCATCTTTCTGTTCTACTAAGACTTCGCTGCACAATCCTTTTAGCCGCGTCTGTAAGGAATACTGATACCCATATTCGATTCTACTCATTAGCGCGGCTTTATGTGAAGTCTCGACACAATTAGGAATAGCATTGATGAGGGCAGTCTTGATAGGTTCATATTCTTCTTTGCTCAAATACTCTCCGCCATGTACATTTCTATGATACGCCTCTAGCGACTGCGCTAAAATCAAGAATTCTATATCTAACGCAAGCATCTTACTGTACTGCGCCTCAAAGTATAGGTCATAAGTCGCTTTCATCTTCTCAGATTTGCGTATCCAATTTACCAGGTATCTTGGCAGATCTTCTTTCAAATCTCCAAATGTAAACAGCATTGGCCAGGGTGAGATCCAGCGAGCTTTATCTGCATATCCTAGAACTTGATAGAAAATGCTCATCCCGCCACGATCTTGCGAAATTAAGCCCGATAGGTTGAGAGGAAAATTAGTATGTCCGGTTGCCAGAGTCAGAAAATTGGGCAAGTGGACATTGATGTATTTGAGATACTCGTTAAAGTGTAAAGGCTCTTGTGGAGTTATGGTGAAGCGATATTCATTTTTCAATAATACTTCTGTGACACTAGAACTCGAGGCATATGCAGGCCAGAGTTCAATTTTTGCATTGTCGAGCATTATTTCTATGGGTTCGGGCGAGGTATAACTTATACTATAGTCTATCACACGCTTATAATCTGTACGCCTCACATCAATATCAAAGTTATTTTGAAACATCCAATTGTCTAAGTATGTGTACTTAGCAGACATATTTTCAAATACGATGTCCGCAACGCTGTCGAACCAATAACGATATCCAGTGAAGATGAAGTCGACGACCAGCTTTGTTTCAGAGAAAGTATCACGCCGAGATATTGAGGTCACATAACAACTTTGCAAAGTGACACATTTTTCTGATCCGCTTACAAAACCCTGAATGATCTCAAATTTTTTCCACACGTTCATCCCATAGGTATCTGCGGTGTCAAGATTGCCCAATAGTTCAAGCAATCCTCCAGTCGCAGGGTCAAATGACAATTTCCCAGGAATCGCCCTATCAGGTATTTCGCTAATGGGTTCATTAGGTTCACCAGGAAGCCACCAGTAACCCATGTGTTCAAAGCTTTCCATGTAATGCTCCCGTCAACTTAGTTTCAGTATCGCAAATCTCACCCGCCCTCAACTATACGTACCTCATCCTCGCTCAACTCATTAAGCAACGAGTAGACAAGACAGAACGCAGTCGATCAGACTGAGAATATTCGGTTTGCGAGAATCACGTCTGCGACAGTTCTAGCCGCCCAGCGCGTCGAAGGCGGCTTGACGATCCTGCGCAGCCGCGAATTGCTCGGCTTGCAGCGCCCGCGCCAGGTCGGCCATATCCGCGGCGATGGGCTTCAGGTCGATGCGGTTGGCGCTGTTGATCTGTTCGACCCATTCGGGGCGTAGGGCGTCGATGCCATGCAGGGCGCCGGCGATTGCACCGCCCATGCCGGCGATGGAATCGTTATCGCGGCCGTAGTTGGTCCCGCCCATGATCGTGCCTTCGAAGTCGCCGTCGGTCACGATGAGGAAGCCGAGGGCGATAGGCACTTCTTCGATGCTGTGTTCGCGGCTGGGCGTCCAATCATTGCTGCCGTTGCCGCGCTGCGTTTTGGCGTCATCGGGCGAGGTGTCGTATTCGCGCATGACATCGCGCAGGGGAGCGATGGCTTCCCGCCAGTCGGTCAAAGTGCTGGCTTTGTCGGCGATGGCGGCGATGCAATCGGCGGTGCCGTCTTTGGCGACGGTGAGGGCGGCGTCGATAATCGAGGCGATTGAGGCGTCCGGCTTGAGCGCTTCCGCCACGCAGGTCGCTTGGACGGCGGCTGCTTCCAAACCGAAGCTGACCTGGTGCGCGCTGAAGACATCGACCGCTTCGGCGTAAGCGCGCATGGGATCGCAGGCGTTGACGATGCCGACCGGGGCGGCGTACATGGCGGCGCCGCAATTGACCATGTTGCCGACGCCGGCGTTGCGCGGATCGGCATTAGCCAGCCAGCGATTGTAGAGCCACTTCTCCGGATAAAAAAGCCGCTCGACTAGGGGCATGTGGCGGCCGCGCTCGGGAACCCAGCGGTCTTCCAGCGCCATCTTCGGCACCAGGCGGCGGAAGAATTCGTGCGCGTCCAGGTGGTCGCCATGCTCGATATAACACTGGCAGAGCAGTTGCACCATGTGGCTGTCATCGGTGTAGCGCCCGTGGCCGCGGCCGCGCGTATTCGCTTCGTCCCAGGCTTCGACCAGGTCGGTGATATAGCCGTAGCGAGCCTGAATCTCGTCCGGCATGCGCCATTCGGCCGGGGCGCCCATGGCATCGCCGATCGCGCCGCCGTAGAGGCAGCCTTGGATCTTTTTCAACAAGAGATCAGTTCTTTCGGTCATTAGCTGTTTCCGCCTTTCAAGCGCAAATCGTAATTGAATAATGAAACCCAATTGTCAAATGCATCGTTGTAGGTGCGACTGACCTCCTAGTGGATGTCCAGGCGCGGCGATAAGTCGCCGGCCATACGCCCGCATCTAGCAATCGGGCGACACAAGTGTCGCCCCTACAGTCTCAAAATATGTGACGTCTCCCTGTTTACATAAAGCGCACCGAGTAGACGACGGCCAGGTTATTCGTCAGGCAGCGCCAATTGTCGCCGCGGTTATCGGAGACGTAGAAGTTGCCCGCTGTCGTGCCAAAAGCCAGCGTGTCGCCCGTATTGTCCAGCGCGTGGCGGAAGATGAGATCGTAGCAATGCCGCTGCGGCAAACCCTCGCGCAGGTCCTGCCAAGTTTGGCCGCCGTCTTCCGTGCGGCTGATGACCAGGGCGCGCTCAACGGGCACGCGATACTCGGCGCTGACCGCCGGCGCCACCCAGGCGACGCGCTCATCGGCTTCATCCACCGCCAGGGCGAAACCGAAGCCGGCCGGTCCACCATTCTTGTCGCAGATGTCCTGCCACTGCCGCCCGCGGTCAACGCTGCGGTAGATGCCGCAGTGATTCTGCTGCCAGAGCACATCAGGATTCGACGGGCTGGCGAGGATGATATGCGGGTCGTGCCCGTGCTCGTGATGGGGATCAGGCAGGTAATCAGCGAAGAGGCCGCGGTTGCGCGCTTCCCAGGTTTCGCCGCCGTCCGCGCTGACGTAGACGCCGCCGACGCTGATGCCGATGGTCAAGTGGCGGCTGTCGCGCGGGTCGACCTGGATGGCGA
>WTGB01000044.1 GCA_011523735.1 Chloroflexota bacterium | reverse complement strand
GTTGAAGCCCTCGCCATCGCCACGCTGCTGACCCTCAACGAAGCCATCGGCGCGAAACTGCACATCGCCCATGTCAGCGGCGCCGACGCCCTGGCGATCATCCGCCGCTTCCAGGCGACCGGCTCGGCCGTCAGCGCCGAGACCTGTCCGCATTATCTCTTCTTCACCGAAGCCGATCTCGCGCGCTGCGGACCCTACGCCAAAGTCAATCCGCCGATGCGGACAACCGCCGATCAAGCGGCGCTCTGGCAGGGGCTGATCGACGGCGCCCTACTGGCGATCACAACCGATCATTCGCCTTTCACTGTCGAGGAGAAGGAACGCGCTCGCACTGACATCTGGGCGACCCCGCCCGGCGCGCCCGGCGTCGAAGAACTGCTGCTCGGCGTCATGCACGAGGCGCTCAACGGCCGCATCAGCATCAACAAAGCTGTCGAACTCGTTGCGACCAACGGCGCTAAGCGCTTCGGCGTCTATCCCGAGCGCGGCCATATCGGCATCGGCGCGGCCGCCGACTTGGTGATCTATGACCCAAATGCCGAGACAACCATCCAGCGCGATATGCTCTTCAGCAAAGCCCGCGATTGCGACAAGCTTTACGAGGGCATGACCTTCAAAGGCGCGGTCGAGCGCACCATCGTCAATGGGGTGACTGTCTTTCGCGCTGGGCAAATCATCGGCGCGGCCGGCGACGGCCAATTCGTCCGCCCTTCCAGACAGAACTTGTAGGGGCGAGCTTCGACTCGCTCGCCTGAAAAGAAAAATCTGTAGCGGCGGCTTACCAAGTCGCCCGAAATCGGAGCCGACACAATGAGCAGAATCAGCGGAATTTTCAATATCCTCGCCACCCCTTTCACAGCCGACTACGCTGTCGATTTTGACAGCCTGCGCCGCCTGGTCGGCTTCCAGATGGATATCGGCGCACAGGGTTTAACCATCCTCGGCGTCATGGGCGAAGCGGCCAAGCTCAGCGTGGACGAGCGCCGCGCGGTCATGGACACCGTCATCGACGCGGTCTCTGGCGCGATTCCCATTGTCGTCGGCACCAGCCACAGCGAACTCTCGACCTGCATCGCCCTCAGCGAGGCGGCTTTCGCGGCCGGCGCCGACGGCGTCATGATCGCCCCGCCGCCCATGGAAGATAAATCCGACCCCGCCATCCTGGCGCTCTACAGCAAAATCGCCGAGAGGGTCAGCGGCGCCATCGTCGTGCAGGACTTCCCACCGGTCAACGATGTCATCATGTCGCCGGCTGTCCTGGCGCAGATCGCCGAAGCCATCCCCAAGGCCCGCACCCTCAAACTCGAAGATCCGCCCCTGATGCAGAAAATCGATGCGATTCGGGGAGAGACCGACAAGTTCGAGATCTTCGGCGGCTTGGGCGGTATGTTCCTGCTGGAAGAGCTGAGGCGCGGCGCTTCCGGCACGATGACCGGCTTCGCCTTCACCGAGATCCTCGTCGCCGTCTACGAGGCGCACAAAGCCGGGCGAATGGACGATGCCGAAGCCATCTTCGACCGCTACCTGCCGCTGATCCGCTACGAGAATCAGCCGCTGATCAACCTCACCATTCGCAAAGCCTTCCTGCATCGCCGCGGCGCCATCGCGGATCCGACGCCGCGCCCGCCCTTCAACCCCATCGACGCCGGCACTGAAGAAGAGATCAGTTGGCTGCTCAAGCGCGTCGGCATCGATGACCCAACCCAAAGGCTGAATTTATGACGGATGATCGCATCCGCCTCATCCCGAAAGACGAAGCCCCGGCTGATCTATTTGGCATCTACGAGCGCGCCGATGCCGCCCTGCGTGATGGGCAACTGCCGGGTCCGACCCTTTTCGGCAACCAGGTCCGCGCCCTCGCTCATCACCCGGAATTGCTGGCTGCGCTCATCGCCGTGTATGAGGCTTTCGCCGCCTCGCCTACGGTTGAGCGGAAACTCATCGAACTTGGCGTCTTGATCTGCTCGCGGGTCAACGCCTGCGACTATTGCCTGCAGCACCATAGTCCTTTGGCGCAAGCCTCTGGCTTGAGCGCCGAGCAACTGCGCTGTATCGAACAAGGCAATTGGAGTGACAGGTCCGAATTGTGGTCCGAGCGCGAGCGGCTGGTCATCGCTTACGCCGAGCAGATGACTCGCGCGCCTTATAAAATAACGGACGAATTCTTCGCCGAGTTGCGATGCCAATATGACGACCGGCAGATCGTCGACATGACGATGCGTTTCGCCCTCTGCTCCGCCTGGAACAAGTTCAACGATGCGCTCAACCTGGATACGGAATCGGCCTTCCGCCATGCCTATGCCGAGATCATGAGCCGCTGAGAGCGCGCTCATTCCACCAAGGCATAACACTCCGGCAGCCCCTGCTCAACCAATTCGATGCCATGCGCCCGCATGAATTCGCGCGAGAGCGCGTTATGCTCCCAACTGGCGCCGATGATCACCTTGGGAATCTGGTAACGCACGATGGCGCCGGCGCACATCAAACAGGGGAAGGCTGTCGTGTAGAGCACGGTATCGGCGTAGGTCTCTTGCAAACCGGCCGCTTTGATCGCCTCCATCTCCCCGTGACTCAGTGGGTCATTGTTCTGGATCATCAAGTTGCGTCCGCGGCCGATGACCTCTCCGCCGCGCACCAGAGCCGCGCCAAAGGGACTGCCGCCTTCCGCTTTGGTGGCTTTCGCCTCTTCAATTGCTATCGCCATGAACTTGTCCATGCGCAACTCCCGGACTCTCTCCCTGATTAACGGTTTGTCGCTGTCGCCGCTCTCAAGCGCCATCCCGGATCGGGAGTGGCAAGTTTCGACTACATGATAACTTCGCTAAGCAAACATGGGAACGCAGTAAATGCAAGTTAGTCAGGCGAAAAGTGGTATGCAGCGAGGCGCAGGCGGGCGACTCACAGAGTCGCCCCTACATTTATTATTTCCCGAGTCAGGATTATTTGTTGCCATGTCCTCAATTTTCACCACTCCCCGTCTTGCTTGCAGAAACTAACTGGCAAGCGCAGTCCGGCGTGGAACTACAAGCGGCGGCGGGGGACGGCGTATTCTTCCGGTGTATCCATCTCGTCCATCCAGCGGGCGAACTTGGCGTGCATCATGGCGCAGATATCGGGCTTTTCCGCCGCGAGATTGCACTGGTGCGCGGGGTCGTTTTGCGCGTCGTATAACTCGACGGGCTCGCCTTCCAGGCTGTAGAGGAAATCCCATTGGCCATCGCGGATGGTGCTGGGCGAGACTTCGACGAGCACCCGTTCGCTGTCATCGACGATGAGGGTGGTATTGCCGGCGGTATCGGCCAGGGATTGCGATGTCACGACGATATCGTGCAGGCGATCAACTTCGCCGCGAGCCAGGGGCAGCAGCGACTTGGCTTGTACACGGGCTGGCGCGTCGATGCCCGCCAGTTCGAGCATGGTAGGCATCATATCGGGGATGCTGACCAGGCCGGGGACGCGTTGATGCGCATAGCCGGGGATTTTGGCGAAGAGCGGCACGTGTGAAATCTCATTGTGTTTGGGGCAGCGGTAGGCGATCGCACCTTGCTTGAAGCGAGCCATGGCTTCCATGACCGGGATTGTATTATCGGGCCAACGGAAACGGCTCTTGCCGAAGATGCCGAACTCGCCGAAGTAGAAGCCGTGATCGGAGACGAATAGAATCGCCGTGTCGTCATAGATGCCGAGGGATTTCAGCCGGTCGAGCAATAAGCCGAACCAGCGGTCAACCATGGTGATCTCGCCCATGTAAGTCGCTTTGGCGATTTCCAGGTCGCGGGCGGTGTAACCGGCATCCTGCCAATCCCAGTAGGCGGGGTAGACCTGCTCGCCAGCGTAGTCGGGCAAGTAGGGTTTGACGTAATGCGCGGGCGGGTCCCAAGGCTCATGCGGGTCCCAGGCATCAATGTAGAGGAAGAAGCGCTCATCGTAGTGGCGTTCGATCCAGTTCATCGCTGTCTTGAAGGTCTGGGGGGCGAAGCGGTCATCTTCTTCTTTCCAGAGGCTGGTGACATCGGGGCGGCCCGAGGCTTCGCGCTGGCCGCGTATCCAGATGAAGTCGTCGAAGCCGCGGTCATAGCCGTAGCCGTTGCGGATGAGGAAGGGCGTGTCGCCGATGCCCATGGTGGTGTAGCCGGCTTTGGTCATCAGGTCGGCGAGGGTGGTTTCGTCTTGGGGCAGCGGTCCCCAGGTCAAGTAGGTGAAGGTGAAGCGGCCGGTGGCGATATCGGCGCGGGTTGGGACAGTGGGGAAGGAGGCGGCGTGGCAGTCCTCGAAGACGATGGCTTCCTCGGCGAATTGTGTGAGGTTGGGCGCGCTGACCTGTTGATTGCCGTAGGTCGGCAGGTGGTCGGCGCGCAGGGTGTCGGTGACGATGCAGATGATATTCATAATTTCAGCCTCCTAAAGGCAATGAGGGCTCGGTGGACAAGCAATCATGAGGGACGGCGAGGAGTTGATTTGCAGCGGGCATTGGCGAGCCAAGCTTTAGCATAGCAGAGAATGGCAGCGCTGTGGCGACTAAATGGGCGCGCATAAACCTAGAATATGACGGGAAGGCGGGCGACATAGTATGTCGCCCCTACACCCCCTCTAAATCTCCCCCCATTGCAATGAGGGGAGACTTTGAGACATGGTCTTGGCGGACAAGCATTACAAACGCCTTTTGGGTGAGGCTAGCCTTTCACGGCACCGGAGGCCAGGCCGCGGATCAGGTATTTTTGGAAGAAGATGATCACGATCAGGATGGGCAAGGTTGTTGAAACGGAGGCGGCGGCGGCGAGCGTGATGTGGCCCGGGTCTTCGCCGCCGGTCCATTGGGCGATGCCGACGGGCAGGGTCCAGTTGATTTGCGTCAAGATGCGGGCGAGCAGGAAGTCGTTGTAAGCCAGCAGCAGGGTGAACAAGCCGGTGGTGATGATGCCGGGCCACATGATGGGCACGATGACCGAGAGGAAGGAGCGCAAGCGCCCGGCGCCGTCGATCATGGCGGCTTCTTCGATTTCGCGAGGGATCTCCATGAAGAAGCTGCGCAGCATCCAGATGGTGAAGGGCTGGTTGACCGCCACCAGGCAGAAGATCAGCAGGATATGGGTATCGTACAAGCCGGAGAGCTGGCCCAGGTAGTAAAAGGGCAAGACCAGCGCCAGGCTGGGCAGGGAGCGGAAAGCCAGGGCGATCACCAGAATGTAGACCGAGATGACATGGCGATAACGAGCCAGACCGTAGCCGGCCAGCGCGCCGATGCTCAGGGAGACGGCGAGCGTGCCAATGGTGACGATGACGCTGTTGATGAGGTAGTCGTAGAATTCGGCGGTGTTGACAAGGCGCGGCAAGCTCAGGGCGACGAGCACGCCGATGCCGATGATGCCGAAATAGATCAGCGAGTTGGGCGCGGGGATGCGGTTGGCGGAGAAGCCGAGCACAATCAGCAGGAAGATGACGAGGACGAGCAGCAGGCCATAGGGCGCGAAAGCCTCCGGCGACACATTCAGCCAGAGTTCGGCGTAGTTGTCGCCGGTCGGGCTGAAGAGGAAACGCGGCGTCCTGGCGTTGGCGTCTTTGGGCAGCTTGATGGAGTTCAGGATGGTCCAGCAGAAAGGCAGGACGTTGTAGACCGTGAAGAGTGCCAGCGCCAGATAGATGAGCAGACGGGCGATTGGATTATCGGTGCGTGTCATTAGCTTTCCTCCAATTGCTCGCGATAGGTCATGACAAGGAAGGGGATGAGCACGACGAAGATGCCGATGACGGTGAGCACGCTCATGGCGTTGGCTTTGCCGAGGCGGCCGAAACTCATAGCGACCTGGAAGTTGTAGTACATGATGGTCTCGGCGTCGAAGATGGGGTTTTGCTGCGTCAGCACGAATACGCTGTCAAAGACGCGATAGGCGTCCATGATCGAGATCAAGGCGATGAAGATGAAGAGCGAGCGCAGATGCGGGATGGCGACATGCCAGAGTTGGCGGAGCCAAGTGGCGCCATCGACGCGAGCTGCCTCCAGCGATTCTTGCGGCAGGGTCTGCAAGCCAGCGAAGAGCACAATCATGGCGAAGGGCGTAGCGGTCCAGATGCTGTGGAAGATGATAAGCAGGGGCACGGTGGTGCTGTTCATGAACAGGCGATAATCGAAGATTTGCTGCATCCAGTACCAGTAGGGACCGCCGCGGTCGAACATATCGCGGAAGATGAGCGTGCCGACGACCGGCGTCATCACGAAGGGCACGAGGGCGGCGGCGATGAAGACCCCGCGAAAGCGCGCGATCTGATCCAGCAGCAGGGCGAACATCAAGCCGAGGACGAGGCGAAGCGGCACGGTGATAGCGATGAAGATCAGCGTGAACTCGAGCGAATCCCAGAACTCGGGATCGGCGAGGACTTCCTGGTAATTTTGCAAGCCGATCCATTGGGGGGCGTCGAGGTTGCGGAAGGTGATGAAATGCAAGCCGAGCACGACTGAGGCCAGCAGCGGCAGGGTCATCAGAGCCAGCATGATAAATACGCTGGGACCGACAAAGAAAGTAAATGTGCGTTTTTTCATAAGCGATCTCCCTATGTATTCACGCCGACAAGCGCTGCGCTTTTAAGTCTTGCCCGATAATCTAATGTAGGCGCCGCCTGTTCTACCCCATCCCCGGCCGTCGCGCATCTCTAGCGCGCGTAGACACTGCGCTACTGGCGAGCATCCCAAAGCATCCGAAGTGGCGTAGGCGGGCGACTCACAGAGTCGCCCCTACAATGTTTTCGTTTTTTTTGCAACTCGCTTTACTTCGCCATATTCTCACATTACTTTCCTGGTACTACTTTTGTGGAGGCAGTCTTCCGCACTGATGTCTCAGCGGCGATCATGTCGAGCAGGGCGTCGATGACGGCGTTCGGTTGATCGCGGAAGACGGCATGCGGGGCGGCGATGGGCAGAACTTTGCCGCGGGTGGACAGCCGGGCTTGCGGATATTGCAGGGCGCGCCACATCTGGCCGAGGCTCTGCGCATAGGGCTCATCGCCCCACCAATCTTGAGTCGCCACGATAACCGTCAGGGGCAAATCGCCGAGGCGGCCCTTGGAGCGGACCTGGGCGTCGCTGGCGACAAGGTATTGATTCTGCCAGTAGTAGGTCCACCAGTAATTGGGATTATTCAGCAGCAGTTTGACATAGCGCGGGCCGAATTGCTCCAGCAGTTGGGGCGTGAGCCAGTCGGCGATATCGGCCTGGCGCAGGGCGCCGGCGGCGGCTTTCTCGGCGAAGAGACGCACCTGTTCCATGCGCTCAAAGCGCTCGCGGGGGTAGCGGTTCGGGAAGGTTTGGGTGGCCCAAAGGTCGTAAGCGGGCGGGATGCCGTCCATGAGGATGAGCCCGGCGACGCGCTCAGGATGGTCGGCGGCGAAGATCTGGGCGACGGGAGCGCCGCCTGACCAAGCCAATATGATAATCGGCTCGGTTTCGCCCAGGGCAGCGAGCAGAGCGGCGAATTCGTCAGCTTCGTTTTGAGCGCTGCGGTCGCTATCAGCGGGGTCGCTCCAGGCGATGCCAGCGCGGTCGTAGGCGCAGACGCGGGTATGCCCCGCGAGCATCTGTTGGAAGGGTTGCCAACCCAGCGTCACAGCGAGCCAGCCGTTCTCCAGCCAGACAGTGGGGCGGGAGTCCGCGCCCATCTCGACGATGTGCACGGCGCGCCCAGCGACCTCGACGATTCTGCCGATGGGCTCACCGAGGTCGAGTGACTTGGCTGGGAAGTAGCTGGTCATGAGTCCGCGGGTGATCGTCTGGACATGTCTGGCGCAATCTACAAAGGGTCAGCCACCGGCTGACCCCTACACAACCTAAGGTATTCTGTAGGAGCGAACCGGCGGTTCGCCCGAATGGATCCGCCTCCCGCCAAAAGAAACATAGCGGCAGGCGGGTAAAGGACTAGCCGTCAATGAAGCCTTGGGCGGTGGCTTCGGCGGTGTAGGCGTCGGCGGCGGCATCCAGCAATTCAGCGGCGGACATTTCGCCGGTGACGATCTGCGGCAGCCATTGATCCCAGACCGGGTTCAAGACAGCGCCTATGGCTGGGACCGGGGTCCCTTCGACGCCGCCGGCGATGGTGGCGAAGACAGCCGGCAGGTAGCGGGCGTCAGCTTTGGCAGCCACAGCCTGGCGGGTGATCACGCCGTAGTTGGAGCCGCGCAGCATAGTTTCTTCATCCATCGCTTCCAGGATGACCTGGAAGACCACCTCGGGGTCATCGTCGATATTGGACGGGATGCCCAATCCAGCGCCGGTGCCGCCGGTGGCCGCGTATGGCGCGCCTTCAACCGCTCTAGGGGCGGGCGCGAATTCGATACCGCCGACGTAATCGGAAAAGTCGGGATCATCCATGGCGGCGGCGCGGCTGGCCCAGGTGAAAGCCATAGCCAGTTCGCCGGTGGCGATGCCGATTTGGCTGTCATCGATGCTGTAGGTCAAGCCCTCTTGGCCCATGCAGGCATCGACGATCTCGACCAGTTTCTCCAGCGCCATGACGCCTTCTTCGCTGTTGAAGGCGGGTGTCATATCGTCATTGAGCGGTTTGCCGCCGAAGCCTAGCAGCATATCGCCGAACTCGATGCGCCAAGCCCAGCCGGCATGCAACTGCGTGGTGAAGGGGATGACGATGCTGTCTTCGGCTTGCAGCACTTCGCAGGCGGCGATGACATCGTCCCAGGTCTCGGGCACAGCTATCATGTGCTTCTCGAGCAGGTCGGGGCGATAGAACATGTGCCGCGTATTCTGCTCCATCGGCAGGCCGTAGACCATGCCGTCAACCGTCATGTCATCAATGCCCAGGATGTCAGAGATCTGGTATTGGTCTTCGTATTTTTCGATCAGATCGTTGAGCGGCATCATCCAGCCCTCGGCGACGTAGGATTCGATATCGCCTTGCGTGACCATGATGATGTCGTAGGGGGAGGTGCCGCCGGCGCCCAATGCCAGGCGGAGTTGGTCATGCGCCGAGCCGGAATCCAGCAGTTGCGTGTTCACATCGATATTGTCCACCGCGTTGCAGGCTTCGAGTTCGTCGGCGTAGAAGTCAATGATGGGATATGTCCAGCCGATCATATTAATCGTCGCGGCGTATTCGGGCGGTTCGATCATGCAGCCGCCCATGTCTTGCGCCGCGACCGGGAGGACCAGGGCAAGCAGAGCGACTAGAAAAACCAGGCGTTTCATGGGATTTCTCCTTTTGGGAAATGGTTGTACGAAGCGCGCAGAGCAAACATGAGAGTTGCCAGCGCCTGCGGTGACTATAGCGCAGGGCGGGAAGAAAACCAAGTTAGGGGCTTATGGGTAGTGTATCCCTTTCGGTTGATTTTCCTCCGGGCAGATTGCACTACCTCTGCTAAAAACTACGAATTGTAAGGCTTGCCCGCATCTCCCCCTAGCACGAAAGAATCGTTGTAGGGGCGACCGGCGGGCTGTGTCGGCGGCCTAGTGGGTGTCTACGCGACCTATCAGGTCGCCCGAAGTTTACGCCGCCGCATCGACGCGCAATCAAATACCTCGCCCCTACATTTCTATTTCACCCGAATGCGATACAGCACCGGCAATCGCATCAGGTAGATAATCCATAGCTGGAGATGATATAATTGTAGCAACGGCAGAAGGAGAATGGCATCATGTCGGTAACTCGAGTCTTGCAACAGGCGAAAGCGCTTAGTCCAAGCGAACGCAAAGAGCTGCTCAGATTGCTGCAAGAGATTGTTGCTGTGGATAACGGCAAAAAGCCCAAGCGGAGCCTGCGCGAGCTTCGCGGTCTTGGCAAAGAGATTTGGCAGGGTATAGATGCTCAGGAGTATATCGACGAAATGCGCGCCGAATGGAAAGAGCGGGATCGTTGAACCTCAAGGCGGCGCTTGACGGCATCTCAAAACTCTATGTGGATTCGGCGCCGCTGATCTATTACGTCGAGGAACACTTCGCCTACGTAGACAAGATGGAATACATATTATATCTTGTCGAAAATACCTCTCTTGAGGCAGTCAGTTCTGTTCTAACTCTGTCCGAGGTGTTGGTCGCGCCCGTTAGAACGGGCGCGCATCATCTAGCTCAACGTTATCGTACCATTCGATCGTGAGTCCTGTACGCTCGTAACGCTTTCAGCGGACATTGCAATCGAAGCCGCAAGTATTCGCGCGCGCTATCGGATCAACACGCCCGATGCTCTGCATGTCGCAACCGCGCTAGCCGCCCAGTGCGATGCTATGCTCACAAACGACAAAGACATGAAGCGCATAAAAGAGCTTTCGATTCTTCTGCTTGATGACCTTGAGTCTTAGCCGCCAGTTAGCTCTCATTTTCAATTCTTTATAGCGTTCGAACCGAGAAATACCAGCGCGATCATTCCCGCGGCAGGCCCGCCCAACGCGCCGAAATTTCCACTACCTCCCGCTCAACTTCCACATGCTCCGCCATATCAGCCTGCTGATATATGTATGTCCGCCCCGCGTCCGCTGACAAGCCGATATGCGCGCCGTCTCTGTCCAGCGCGATGAGATTCATGCCGCCGATATAGTCCCCGCCGAGGTCGCGCAGGTCGATCATGGCTTGGCGAGCCGCTTCGCGCAGGGGCATGCCCATCTGCAAGTACAGGACCAGACTGCGGGCTGTCCCCGCTCGGATGGCCATTTCGCCCATGCCGGTGCAGGCGCAAGCCCCGTAGCGATTATCGGCGTAGTTGCCGGCGCCGATGATGGGACTGTCGCCGATGCGCCCGGGGTATTTCCAAGCCCAGCCGCTGGTGCTGACGCCCGCCGCGATATCGCCCTGCCCGTCTATGGCGATGAAGTTGACCGTGCCGGCGACGCGTTCCGGATCGGTGGCCAGCTTAACCCATTCGAGCAGCGGGCTGTCATCTGACAGGCTCGGGAACTCCCCTGTGGCTGTGCTCGCGGCCAGGCGTCCCCGCCAGACCGCGCGGATCTCGTCGGTCAGCATGTCTTCCCAGGCTTCGGCGTTGATCTCGCGGGCGAAGCGCTCGGCGCCCGCCCCAGCCAGCAGGACATGCGGCAGCTTGCGCTCCATGACCTGACGAGCGACCGAGATGGCGTAGGGGAAGCCGCGCATCAAAGCGACAGCGCCGGAATTCAGCGTCCGGCCATCCATGATGCTGGCGTCAAGCTCGAGCTCGCCCAGGATGTTGGGATAGCCGTTGTAGCCGACAGTGTGATCGCTGGGGTCAGCTTCGACGACGCGGATGCCGATTTCGACGGCGTCCATGGCGCTGCCGTCGTTCTTGAGGGCGCGCATGGCGTCGGCGATGCCGCTGGCGCCGTTATGGCTGGCGATGATGAGCATTAGTGGATCTCCCGGCCTATGATTGCGGGATATTTTTACCACATAAAATAGAGAGCGGGCGATCCAAGGATCGCCCCTACCAAGTATTGCCCATTGAACAGGCGACTAGTATCGCTATTCTGTCACTGTGCAGCGCAGCGTATCGCCTTTTGTTAGCGCTTGCGACTCGTCGAATTGAGCTTTGCCGAGACCAGTTAATTCCAATTCCGCGAAGCTGACTTCACCGCCGAGGACGGTGAAATCGACATCGCAGCCGCTGCCGTTCGGCTTGAGCGCGCAACTACCCCAGGCATAGCCGGTCGACCAGAAATGCCGGCGAGGCTCAGTAGGCGCAGCGAAGCGGATCCTGCCGGCGACGGCGGAATAGCCGAAGCCGCTAAGGGCGAGGATGGCGGCCCAGCTGGCCATGGCGCGGGCGTAGTGGTGTCCGCATTCAGCTTCGTCGAAAGGATTGCGCTTTTGTCCGTCGTAGCGATCGCGGATGGCGGCGATGCAGCGCAAGCCGTTCTCGATATCGCCTTCGTAGAGCATGCCGACGGCGGCGCTGTATTCGAAGCCGGTCATCACTTCGTTGTAATAGGGAAAGGGACGCGCCGGACGCTCCCCGCGCGGGTAGGTCGCCATCAGCAGAGCGGATTCATCGTTGAGCACGTAGGAACGCATGTGGTTGAAATGCCCGAACATGTTCTCCTTGAAATTGAAGCGCATGATGCTGTCGAGCGTGCGTTTGACCTTCGCCTCGTCCACCAGATAACCCAGGCCGCAGACGTGCGCGAGGAATTGCCCGACGAGTTGATCGACCAGGCAGCCGGCGCCCAGTTGCAGAATAGGCTCGCTGGGGTCAGCCGCGCCCATGCTGCTATGGATGAGCATGCCCAGAATGGCGTCGCGCCCTGCAGCCGGCTGAATCAAATGCTCGTAATAATCGCCGTTGAAGAGGTTGTCATCGATGTAACGGCTGCCGTTTTCATAGAGCCGGCGGCACTCATCGGCGAAGTCGCTTTCGCCGAGGCGCCGCGCCATTTCCTCCATCGCCCGCAGCGCGCCGAGATACCAGATGCCCATCTGCGGGTTGGGTCCGTAATATTCGACATCCATGGTATTGTGTTGGCAGCCTTCCATGACGCCGTCTTTGTCGGCATCCCAGCCGCCGGGCAGCCAGCAGAATTCCATTGCCCGCCGGGCATTGCCCCACATGCTCCGCAAGCGATCCGTATCGCCGCTGAGCTGCCAATCGCGGTAGAGCTTCATGATGCAGCCCATTTGCCCATCGGCGGCGGCGAGAGACCAGGATTGCGCATGTTGCAAAGGCAGGTCGACGCGGAAGCTCATGCCGCCGTCCCGGCGCGTGGCGTAGTTGAATTCGACCTCGCGCATGCCCATCGCCAGCCCGCCGAAGAGATGGCCGGTCGCCTGCTCGTAATTCCAGACGTGCGTGCAGGAGCCGAAGCAGCAGCCGGCTGTATCGTCGCAGCCTTCCCAGCCGAACATGAAGCCATCGGGTGTGCGGAAGACCGTCTGCGAGCGCAGGGTGCTGAGGTTAAAGAGCGCGGCTTCTTTGACCACGTCAGGCAGGTCGGCTTGGCAGACAGCATCCACGAAAGCGCGCGTCTCCGCCTCAAGCCAGTCGAGGTTGCGCGCAGTGTAAGTGGCGGCGTCCCAGGCATCGGCATATTGCTCTGAGTAGTAGTTGCCAATGCGCGCGCCTCGCTGCAGCGGGCTGTCGTGATGGCTGGGACCCGCCTCAACCCAAGTGCTGCGGTTAGGGAAATGCCAACTCAGGAAAAAGGTGACCGAAGCCGAATCGCCCGCGGGCACGGTCAGCGAGACACAGAGCGAGCCAGTCGGATCGTCTTTCCCGTCGCGGTCGCGTTCTTCCAGCGCGCCGTCCGCACTGAAGTCATCCCAAAAATCGAGCAGGGAATCGCCCCAAGTGACATTCGCCCAGGCAGTGCGATGGCTTATACCCCCCTCAATCCCGCCAGCCAGGTATGGCGTCGTCAGGGCGAGCGTGCCCCACTGCGGCGCATCCGGATTCACGCCATCGGAACTCATGAAAATGCCAGCGAGACCATCTTGCTCGCGGTAGACATTGCTGTTCGCTTTCGCTGCGCCACTCGTGCCATCAGCGCCGATGAAATTTTGCAAGCTGCCGCAGACGGCGGCCTGGATGTCGCTGTCCGTGTCGTTGTTCAAAACGAAGCGCAGGATGGCGACCGGGAGGCCGCTGTTATCGCTGTCGGTCGGGATGAGCGGGTTGAAAGCTTGCAGCTCTGCACTGAGCGGGACATCGGGGTCGCTGAGCTTCACGCAGCCGAAGGGATAGGCGGCGGAGAAACTGCAATCGCGGAAGCGCGGCAGGCCGTGATTGGGTATGAGAGCGCCGCGCGCGCCTTCGTAGTCGGCTGGCGGGATGATGCCTTCGAGAGCGCTAGTCGTCTTGCGGCCGTCGGCGGATTCGGTGTAGAGAGCGAAGAAGGTCTGCTGCAAGTCGAAGCCTTTGGCCGGGCGATTGACGATCTCCCAGTCGTGCAGGTTGCCGCGCCCGCCGAGGGAGACGACGCCCGTGCCGATGCCGCCGAGCGGCAAGCCAATCTGACGCAGGTGGTCTTGATCGTAGGTTTTCAAAATCGGGGTGCTGATAGCGTTCGAGTCGGTCATTTAGCGTTCCTGTTAGAAAATCGTATGGGAGGCAAATTTTGTTCCGCGTTCGAGAATATGTCGCTGTCGCGACTTAGTTTTTTACATCCTCAGGATATCAATTTAAGGACCATTTGAGGTCCAATTTACAACCTTTACTTAAATAAAATGGCAGCGCCGCTCAAGCATTTTGGCTATGGTTTGCAGAATATAACCAATATAAACCTCAGCCTTTGAGTCCGGAACGGGTGAGCGCTTCGATGATCCAGCGCTGCGCCACCAGGAAGACAATCAGCACCGGGAGGATAGCCAAGCCCACCGCCGCCATCACCACTGAGGGATTGCCGGAGTCCATGTGGCCGCGCAAGAGGGCGATGCCTTGCGGCAGCGTCATCTTCTCCCAGGATGTCAGGAAGATGAGCGCGGTGAAATAGCCGTTCCAGGTGGCGTTGAAGGTGATGATACCCAAGGTCGCCAAACCCGGTCCCGCCAGCGGCAAAGCGATCTGCAAGAAGGAACGCAGGTGCCCGGCGCCATCGACGCGGGCGGCGTCAAAGAGTTCCTGCGGCATCTGCTTGAAGAACTGCCGCATCAAGAAGACGCCGAAGACGCTGATCAAGGCGGGCAGGATCAAAGACTCGTGCGTATTGACCAGCTTCAACTCCGCCATCATCAGGTAGATCGGGATAATGGTTACCTGGCTCGGCACCATCAATGAGGCGAGCAGGAACATGAACAGGAGATCGCGCCCCGGGAAGCGCAGGCGCGCGAAGGCATAACCCGCCATGGAACAGGAAATGAGCTGTCCCAGGGTCGTCAAAGCCGCGATCTTGAGGCTGTTGAGGAAGAAAAGCTCGAAGGGCACGTTCGATTCGAAGGGCGCCAGATAATTCTCCCAGCGCCAATCTGTCGGCAGCCACTGCGGCGGCAGCTTGTAACTGTCGGCCAGGGGACGCAGGGATGTCGAGAACATCCACAGCAGGGGCAGCAAGACCAGCAAGGCGGCAAGCGTCAGCACGGCGTAGGAGAGGATGTCTTGCCACTTGAGCGGTTTTCTGCTTTGCCGAATCAACTGTCGTCCGGCGGAAAAGGGCGCTTTGGTTTGGGCAATCACGACAGGTGAACCTTCGCTCGGTTATTCATAGTGGACCCAGCGGCGGCTTACCAGGAATTGCACCAGGGTTACCGCCATGATGACAAGGAATAGTGTCCAGGAAACGGCGGCAGCGTAGCCGAAATCCAGCCGTTGGAAAGCCTGCTGATAAATGTACATGACGACGCTGCGCGTGGCGTCGCCGGGACCGCCGTCGGTGAGCACGATGATGGAATCGAAGACTTGCAGGGCGCCGATCATGAAGATGACGAGGATGAAGAAAATTGAAGGGCTGAGCAATGGAATAGTGATGCGGGTGAAGAGTTGCCGTTCGTTGGCGCCGTCGAGCTGCGCCGCTTCGTAGTATTCATGCGGGATGCTCTGCAAGCCAGCGAGGAAGACCAGCATGGCGAAGCCGGTATTCTTCCAGACATCCATGATGATGATAGCCGCCATCGCCCAACTCGGATGGCTCAGCCAAGGCACAGGGTCGATGCCGAGAAATGCCAGGTAATAGTTGATGACGCCGGTATCTTGCTGGTAGAGATATTGCCAAATGACGGCGATATAGGTATGGGCGATCAAGATAGGGAAGAAGAAAGCCGAGCGATAGAAGTTGCGCATCAGGACCGGCATGCGTCGATTGAGGAAAACCGCCAGCAGCAAGCCAATGCCGGCATTAAAGAAGACGGCAAAGCCAGTGAAGACAATCGTATTGCTATAGGTCTTGCGCAGCCGGCTGTCGTTTATGAGCCTGGAATAATTGTCCAACTCGACATAAAAGGAATCGCCCAGGATGCTGTATTCGTAGAAGCTGATGCGCAGCGATTCCACCAGGGGGTACAAAATGAAGATGGCGAAGCCGATGAATGTGGGCAAGATGAAAAGGTAGCCCGCCAGCGCCTCGCTCCGCTTGGGTGACAACATCAGGCTAAATCTTCCTGTGATTCATGGCAAGGGAAGCCCGCAAGATCACTCTTGCAGGCTTGTATTGTACATTGCCAGGAGGCGGCTTACGATGACATACGCTCGGCCAAGCGATCCATGGCGGCGGTCAGTTCGATATGAGCGGCTTCCAAGCCTTGTTCCGGCGTGGCGATGTTGGCCATGATGTCGCCCATGTGACGCATGAAGATCTCCGCCATTTCGGCGAAGTTGGCCGGCGATGGCACGGGCTTGATGTCGTCCAGGCTCTCCCAGAAGTAATTGGCGTGCGCCGGGAAGGACATGAATTGCTCGCTAAGCGCGGAAGAGCGCCGCGACGGGATGAAGGTACCGAAGCGGATGGAATCGACATCGGTTTCGATGCTGGAGAATTCCTTGACCAATTCAAGCGCCAGGGGCACATTCTGCGCGCTCTTCGTGATCGCCCAGCCGCCGGAGCCGAAGACTGTCGTGCCGGTTTCTTTCCGCGGCCAGTGAACTACATCGACTTGCCGGAAATCGTTGGCGATGTAATTGGCGAAGGTCCAGCGCCCGAAGGCAGTCATGGCAGCCCGCTCGGATGTGAACAAGCCAAGCATGTCAACGCCCTCAACCGATGGCGACACGCCGTGTTCATGCACCAAAGAATGAATGAACTTCACCGATTCCAGCATCTTGGGGTCATCCAGGTTGGATTGCGTCCAGTCGTCATTCAAGACGCCCGTGCCGTTGGTATGGAACCAGGGCTGCAAGCCAAAGAAGAAGAAGGGGATGACGTAGCCGAAGACCTTGTCGGCGCCTTCGCCGGTAGTCAACGTCAAAGCGGCTTCCAAGAAATCGTCCCAGGTCCACATGGGATCGGGCGTGCCCAAACCGGCCGCGTCAAACATGTTCGTGTTGTAATGGATAATCATGTTATTCCATTCACGGGTGATGTAATAGGTATTGCCATCCCGCCCGGCGAGACCGGCCGCCAGCGCGGGGTGGGAATCAGCCTCGACTTCCTGCAAAGCCGGTTCAGCAGCGATGAAATCGTCCAGCGGCAGCAGGGCGCCGGAAGCGACCAACTCGTGCGCGCCTTCAATGGCGATGGCGATCACATCGGTCTGCAGACCGCTGCGGAGGCGCAAGAGGATATTGGTGGTGAAACCGCCCCAACCTTCAGTCGACGGAATGTACAGGTCTTCCACAGTGACGTTTGGATAGACCTCGTTGAAACGGGCGATCGCGTTAGCGAACACTTCTTGATGCTGCGCGCCGCCGAAGTTGTAGACAACAAGATGATCGGTGATATCCGTCGGCGGGGCTTGGGCAAGCGCTGTGCCAAGCGGCATGCCATAGGCGGAGGCAAAGGCGGCGGCGCTGCCCATGCCGGTGTACTTCAAAAAGTCGCGGCGTGAAAGTCTCTTAGACATGATTGAATCTCCCTAACTGACATTAATTGACCAGCGCTTTGAGCATAGACCATTTACTAAAATACGTCAAGGGATTAGTCGTCATTTTAGTATAATTTACTCTAAATCTTGAAGTATTTTAGTAAATCTAGTAAAATTGCTGGGAGGGCAAATTGCATATTGGCAAGCCGCTATATTTTAGTAAATTTATTGGACATTTAGTAAAATCCGCAAGACGAAGAACATGGCGCGACCGACCATTACCGATGTGGCCAAGCTGGCGAGTGTATCGCCTTCAGCGGTATCCATGTACCTCAACAATCGTCCCGGCATTGGTCTGGAGACGCAGGTGCGCATTGCCGAGGCGATTGATGAATTGGGCTATGTGCCGCGTTCCAATAAACCCAGGTCCCAGTCGACGGGCTTTATCGGCGTCTTGGTCGAGAAGCTGCCCAAGCTGCTGACTGGCGATATGTTCTACGCCGATGTGACGAGCGGGATACAAAGAGAAGCGGAAAGCTTGGGCTACAGCATCGCGGTCAGCGTGATCGATGAAGCGGCCGAGGTTTTGCCGCGTTTGGTGGCGGAAGATTCGATCGAGGGTTTGCTCGCGCTGGGTGGGGGCGATATCACCGACCAACTGCTGCATCTCATTATCAAGAGCGGCATGCCCCTGGTCACGGTGGATAATCAGAGCGATCGGCAACCGCTGAACAGCGTCGTCGTCGACAATTATCGCGGCGCATATCTGGCGACCCAACATTTGATCGAGTTGGGACATCGGCGCATCGCCATCATCCAGGGACCGCGAAAATACAAGAGCCTGACCGAGCGCCATCACGGCTACCTCAACGCCATGATTGATGCTGGTCTCGGCATCGATTTGGCGCTCGTACAGCGCCCCTTGTCAAGCGGCTTGCCCAACAAGGGCTATCGGGAGATGAAAGCGCTGCTTGCTCTGGATGAGCGGCCGACTGCGGTCTTCGCGGTCAGCGATCGGACGGCTTTGGGCGCCATACCCGCGATCGAAGAAGCGGGGCTGGCTGTGCCGGGGGATATCAGCATTGTCGGTTTTGATGATATGCCGCCCAGCGTTTATCCGGCGCCGGCGCTGACCACGGTGACGAGCGAACGCCTGGCTATGGGACATATCGCCATGCAGCGGCTGCATCGGATCATCAAGAATCCTCGCTACGTGCCCATCAATATCGTCATGCCTTGCCAGCTTGTCATCCGCGCTAGCAGCGCCGAGCTCGATACATAGGCTTTGCGCAGCCGACCGTCGCTGCTTCCAAACCAGAATACTTCAATATATGTATTCACTTACTGTATTATAACTTAGTTACCAAACTGAAATCGCATAACCCTAGATTATTTCCTTTCATAGCTTCCTCAAGTTCCCTGCACAGTCTCCCCTCGCGCTGCACCCTGTATCGCCCATATATATGAATACCCCCACTTGCATCAAGAATACAAAACAACTTTGTAAATTATATATCACTAATAGTATTACTTTTCACTTGCATACCATGATTTGAGTCGCTATTCTCCCCAGCGAATTCATTTTGACAGGCGAAGCGATCTATCATGTACTCATTCACTTTTATAAACCCTCACTTAATTAGAACATTCATTAAGCCTTTGTTTGCAATCATCGCGCTGCTCGTCATTGTTGCGCCAGCGGGGGCGCAGACGGAATCTTTGTCGCCGCCGAGCAATGTGCGTTTCTCGGCAGATGGTCGGACTGTCAGCTGGAATTCGCCGGCCGGTTTGGTAAGCCATTACAGAATCAATTATGGCTGGGCGAAAGGGGAGATTGGCGAACTGCATGACATCCCGCTGGGGAATGTAACCAGTTTCAGGATTCCCGATTTTGATCCCTCCGCGACCTGGCAGGCGAGGGTGTGGGCCATACATGCGGTTGACCGCAGGTTAAGCAGTTGGTACGGACCCTGGGTGTACTGGCATCCGCCAACCGATACGCCGACGCCAGTGCCGCCGACCGATACGCCAAGTCCGGTGCCGCGCGATACTGACCCGCCACCGCGCGATACTGAGCCGCCGCGGCCGGAGCCAGAACCAGAGCCAGAGCCTTGCCGCAAATCATGCAGCGCGTCGTCGGGCGTTTGGACGGTTACGGAAGAGAGGACGGAGCATGATGGTCCAGTATGTTCGATTAGGACGTATCAGCGGAAGCTGCAGCAGTATACATGCACCTGGAATCGGAGCGAATGCGGTCAGCCCTACAATGAGAATCGTGTAGTTGAGGATTGGAAAGAGATAGGTCGTCGAGGTTGTTAAGTCACTAGACCTATCATGAAGAGAAAGCCGCCAGCTGCTTTGAAGGCCGGCGGCTTAAATGTGATAGGAGACTTCCATATCTCTATCACGCAGTTAGTATAACATTTAATACATTTATAAAATAGTTATAAATGCTTATTTATTAAAGATACTGCAATATCATAATCCCAGATTCTTTCCTGTCATAGTTTCCTCAAGTTCCTTGCATACTCTCCCCTACGCTGTACCCAGTATCGCCTGTATACATGGCAATTCCCCGCTCAACTCAATATATGAAACAATTTTGTAAATTGTATATCACTACTAATGCTAATATTACTTGCACTTGCATACCATGATTTAAGCCGCTACTCTCCCCATCGGATCCATTTCAACAGGCGGGACGATCTAGCATGTACTCATCCTCTTTCATAAACCCGCACTCAATTAGAACATTCATTAAGTATTTTTTGGCAATCATAGCGCTGCTGTTGGCGATCGCGCCAGCGGGGGCGCAGGCGGAACCTTTGTCGCCGCCGAGCGATGTGCGTTTCTCGGCAGATGGGCGGACTGTCAGCTGGGATCCGCCGACCGGTTTGGTAGGCCATTACAGAATCCATTATGGCTGGACGAAAGGGGAGATTGGCGAACTGCATGATATCCCGCTGGGGAATGTAACCAGTTTCAGGATTCCCGATTTTGATCCCTCCGCGACCTGGCAGGCGAGGGTGCGGGCCATGCATGCGGATGATCACCGGCTTCACAGTTGGTACGGACCCTGGGAGTACTGGCATCCGCCAACGCCAACGCCGAGTCCGACGCCGACGGCGACCCCCTCTGCTTCTTACCTCAGTCGCCATTATGAGAATCGCACGGTGTATGAAGAGCAGAGCTGCGCAGATCGCCGGGAGTTTCGCCGCTGCAGCCGCTACTGTCTGGATGCCGACCCCGGTCAGTGCTGGGGCAAGACATGCGGACCTTGGCTGGTGGGCGTGGCGGCCGAGCCCAGTTGCGCAACACCGGAAGGCGCGCCGACAGCCACCGCCACGCTGGCGCCATCAGGCTCCGTAAGTTGCGAGAATGAGGTTGTCGCCGGCAAAAATACATTCAGCTGCGCGTTCACGCTGCACAATAGCCGGGTGGCTTATCAGGCGGTGGGCTGGATGGATCAGCCCGAGGCGGAGTATCCGTTCTTCAGCTACTATGAATCCGAGGATGGGATGTTGAGCAGGACGCTTTTCCCGGAAGATTGCGGGAAGACGCTATCGGGCCGGGCGATCGCTTTTGCTATAACGCTCGAGTATCTGGCGACAGTCGATTTTTCGCATGAGGCGATATGTTCGCTGCCGACGGATACGCCTGTTCCACCGACGGATACGCCGACGCCGGAACCGCCGACCGACACGCCAATCCCGCCGACAGACACGCCGACGCCTGTACCGCCAACCGATACGCCAACGCCTGAGCCAAGCGGTTCGGTCAGCTGCGCGAATGCGGTCAGCGCAAATCGGGTGACCTGCACCTTCAGTTTGGAGCATT
>WTGB01000060.1 GCA_011523735.1 Chloroflexota bacterium | reverse complement strand
GCCTCTATTTCTTGCCGGGCGCGCACAAAACCGCCACATTCGACACTTCGAATATTGGCCCCAATATCAGCGATCTCTTCGATCTCTATCCACAGTGGGCGGAATTGGAGTCCGCCCCGGCGCCGATGAAGGCGGGCTCTTGCTCTTTTCATAACGGTCTAATGCCGCATGGCGCGGGCGCGAATATGACGCCGGGCTGGCGGCGGGCGATGACCTGCGGCTATATGCCCGATGGCTGCACCTTCAATGGCATCAAGAATATCTTGCCGCAGGATGTTTTTGAATCGCTGGAAATCGGCGATGTATTTGACGATGACAGCAGGAATCCGCTGATCTGGCACAAGTCAAAGCCATACACGACCGCGTGAATTCTGGCCAGAGGACTATTGGCTCGGAATCAAGGTAATGTATTGAAGTCGGTTGAAATACAAGTTGGCATCTAATTTGCCTAAGAATCAACCTCCCCTGCGAAATCTGTAGCCGCTCGGCGGCAGCGAAAAGGTCCCAGGAATGTCGCGCTCACGCAAAACAATAAACCTTCCTGTCGCATGAGAGTAGCGGTTTATGTAATCAGGGGCGATCCTTGGATCGCCCGCAAGCCCGGCATCCCATTGAATCTGGGGCGACACTTGTGTCGCCCCTACGGACAGCAATTAGGACGAGCGATTCGAATAATTTGAAATTGTTTTCACGGCTTTTTCTATTTCAACCGAAAAGGATACACTACCCGCCGGGGGCATTTCCCCCATCCCCTAGCCCCTTTGAACTTGCCCCAGAACGAGGGAAGGGGAAATTATTCCCGAACTCGCCTTTTCCAAGTCCCTCCCTCATTTTGCGCCGCGTACACACTGGCGGTCGGGGAGGGATTTAGGATGGGGGACTAGTCCTCCTCGATGTAGAAGAGATGGATGTACTCGGTGAAGTTTCTGGTCACGCCCTTGACGCGGGAATTGAACAAGTCAACGGCGGTGAAGAAGACCGGGTTCAACCAGCCGCCACCTTCGCTTGCCAATATCTGCGCCTGGGCCAAAAGCTCCTTCCGCTTGTCAAAGTCGAGCTCGGCGCTCGCATCCGCCAGCAGCTGGTCAAATTCCTCGTTGCACCAGCCGGGGTAGTTGTTGCGCGAACCGCAGCTGAAGAGCTCTTTCATCCCGGGTCCCGCCATGCGCTGGCCCCACCACGTCACGTAGAAAGGCACCTTCTTCCAATAGTCGGAATAGTATGTGTCGGAAGGCACCTGGTTGATCTCGACGCGGATGCCGGCTTCGGCCGCCTGTTCCTTGAAGGCGACGGCCAGCGGAATATACGATGGCCAGACATCCGCCACAAAGAGCTCGACATCCAAGCCGTCCGGGTAGCCCGCTTCAGCCAGCAGTTCCACCGCCCGTTCGACGTCGCGCGGGCAATCCTGCTCGAGATAATAGGGGTCGTTTTTCCAGACGGAGTTATCGCAGGCGATGTCGCCTTGCCCGGCATAAACCACCTCAAGAATCTCCTGACGATCCATGACCAGTTTGAAAGCCTGGCGCACGCGGATGTCATCATAGGGCGCCACTGTCGTGTCCATCACCAGGTTTGTCTGACCGCCCGAGGCTTGAACAAGGAAGGTGAAATCATCATTGCCCTCAAACAGGGGGAAATTTTCAGCGCGGATCGAGCCGATTCCCACGTAATCGAGCTGGTCCGTGAGCAGCGCCTGCGCAACGCCAGCTGCGTCACCGATGTGGTAGAGTTCGATGCCGGCCAAACCTGGCGGTCCATCCCAGTAATCGTCGAAGGCCTCCAGCACCGTTACCCCAACCGGATCCATCGACACTAGGCGGAAGGCGTCAGTGCCGATGCCGGTCTGCGCAATGGTGTCGCCACTGCCTTCGGGTATCATCGCCAAACGCCTGTCCGCTACTATAGTGGGGAATTCAACGTTGACCGAATGCAGCGGTATCACGATAGTGTAGTCGTCCGGCGCGGCCAGATTCGCCTCGTCGATGATCGCGTACTTGTCCTTGATAGGCGAGCCCGTGTCCGGGTCCAAGACACGCCGAATGCTGTAAAGCGCGTCGGCCGAAGTGAAATCCGACCCGTCATGAAACGTTACCCCCTGGCGGAGATGGAAAGTCCATACCTGGCCCGTGTCGTCCGATTCCCATGACTCGGCCAAATCGGGAACGACATAGGTCGCGCCCACATCTAAACGAGTCAGCTGACTGTAGACATACTGCATCGTAAGTCCTTCCGGGTTGGGCCCATGAGGATCGACGTCATTGGCGGCCGAAGCGCTGGCCTTCGAATGCCGCAATACGCCCCGAGTGTCCTGCGCCCCGACGGCGGACGTCAGCGCCAGCACAAGCGCCACAATAATTGTCACTCCGATTATGGAGCGAATCCTGCATTGTGCGTACATAAGTCTTTTCCCCTTGAAACTAAACTTTCTCTTAAACTTGTTCCAATGCGAGTGTATCGCGCGAAATTTATGCTGCAGATTTCGGCGTAGGAATCTGTCTATTCTTGAAGACTGTCTCCGGAGAATTGAGGCGTCTGAAAACCTTTCCTGAAGCAAACAGACGGGGATAATAACTCTAAAACCTACCTGTCTCACCACCCATAACCCCTGATCACTTCACAGAAGGGGGCTTCCGTAAAGCGAAGCGCGCTACGGTCTTTGGGATACTCATGCAAAGCGAAACTCACTGACTCCAGATCACGTCAGTCGTGGCGAGTTGACGCATCGGAATTCTTGACCGCGCATAAGCAATCATGAAAATTTCATCGATGGATGATCAAAGATTCGTCCACCTCTCTGGCTAGTTAGTCTGCTCCCACGGCCCGCAATTCACCAGAATTTGACATGGTATCCAGTTTTGGTTATGTTGCATCGAATATCCGATTCATTTGATAATGGATTTCAGATTCATCGGCCACAAACGAGTGCTGATGACGAACATGCAAAGGAAAAACAGACGTTGGATTTCCCAATAATTGATACGCACCTCCACGTTTGGGATCCGCAGCGTCTACGCTATCCCTGGCTGGATGATATCCCCTTGCTCAACAAGCCCTACCTGCTGGAAGACTATGACCGCGCCTGCGGACCCGTCGCTGTAGAGAAAATGGTCTTCCTGCAAGCAGAGGTGGACTTCTCCCAATTCCAGGAAGAAGCAGACTGGGTCGATAGCCTTGCGGAGCAGGACAGCCGGCTTCAAGGAATCGTCCCTTGGGCGCCGCTGGAACTCGGCGATGCCGCCCGTCCAGCGCTGGAGAAGCTAGCCGCCAATCCGCGCGTCAAAAGCATCCGCCGTATCATTCAGTTTGAACCGGATATCGAGTTTTGCCTGCGCCCGGATTTCGTGCGCGGCGTGCAGTTGCTGGCAGAGTTTG
>WTGB01000062.1 GCA_011523735.1 Chloroflexota bacterium | reverse complement strand
GAATATGTTCACCAGCGGTTTCCTGCTGCGCTGCCGCATGCCGCTGGTCTTCGAGAGCGACGAAGAGACGATCAAAGCCGCCCTCTTTGACGCCTTCCGCGCCGACCCGTCGCAAGCCGTCGACGCGCGCGTCGTGCGCATCAAGAACACCCTGGCGCTGGAAAATGTCTGGGTCAGCGCCAATATCGCCGCTGAACTCAATGGCAGCGCTTCGGTCGAAGTGGGCGAGGGGGCGACTGAGTTAGCCTTCGCCAGCGGGATGCTGGTCTAGCCGCGCTCAGTTCAAGCCCAGCGTCAGCAGATTGCGGTAGCTGATCGCCAGGCTGTCGAAAGGGTCGCCGGCGCAGAAGTCTTGCTCAACCGCGTACCACTCGACGCCAGCCCGCGCGCAAGCCGCCAGAATCGCCGGGAAGTTCATGTTGCCCGCGCCGACCTCCGCCATCGCCTGCTGGCCGCGCCCATCGTCACTGGGCAGCATGACCATGTCCTTGAGGTGGACCACTGGCATCCGCCCGGACACGCGCTCGATCCAGGCGACCGGATCGCCGCCGCCATGCTGGATCCAGTAGGTGTCCAGTTCAGCCTGCACGTAGCGCGGGTCGGTCTCTTCGAGCAGCAGATCCAATCCGATTCGCCCGCCAAACTGGACGAACTCGAAGCTGTGATTGTGGTAGCTGAAGGTCAGGTCGGCTGCAGCCAGCTGCTCGCCGATGCTGTTGGCGATCTCGGCGAAGCGCCGGAAGCCGGCCTCGCTCGCGCGGTATTCCCCCGGCATGCCGCCGATGGCGACGTGGCGGCAATCCCAGAGCTTGTGCTGGGCGATGACACTGTCGATGTCGTTGAGCAAGTCGGCAACGTTGACGTGCGTATTGCAGATGGTCAAGCCGTTGTCGTCGGTGATGCGCTTGACATCGGCATCGGCGATCGGACCGAGGGCCGAGGTTTGCACCGCCTCATAGCCGATGGCGCGGATCTTCTTCATGCTCGCTTCGAAGTCGGCGCGCGTCTTGATGTGGTCGCGGATGGTGAAAAGTTGGGCGGCGATTTGGGTCATGGGCTTCTTGTCTCCTCAGGGTCAGTTGCTTTTACTTGGCTTCTGCAATATCGGCGGCCGCCATCAGCTCCCGCAGGGCGCCGACCGCCAGCGCCATGCCGTCGGCGCCACTGAAGCCGCTGGAATGCCGCGCCTCCAGCAGATGCGGCTCCAGCGAGAGTACGCCAGCGTAGCCGCTCTCTTTCAGGCGGGAGAGCAGTTCGAGCAGTTGCCCGTCGCCGTCCCCGGCGACCGTCACCGTTGATCGCTCCTCGCCGCCTTCGGGCAGCCGGGCGTCCTTGATATGAATATAGCCGATGTATGAATGCAGCGCGTCCCACCATTGATCCACTTGGTTGGCAGCGCCGCATTGCACGAAATTGGCGGGATCCCAGATGAACTTGAAGTTTGGGGAGTCAATAGCTTCCATGATCTGCAGGCAGCGCTCGGGCAAGTCGCCGACGACGCCTTTCTCATTCTCCAGCAGGAGTTGGAGATCGTTCGCGGCGGCGATGTCGGTCAGCGCGCCCAGGCGGTCAATCGACTGCTGCATGGCGCCAGCATCGGGATCGCCCTCCGGGTAGAAACTGAAGAGGCGAATGTTCCGCGTGCCCAGTGAGCGGGCTGTGGCGCCGATGCGCTTGAGGCGCTCGCATTCGATCTCGATGGGATCGGTAATCGGCGACTTGCCGATGGGGCTGCCCATGCAGGCGGCCGCGATGCCGTACTCGTCGCAGAGCGCCTTGATGCGCGCGGTGTGCTCAGGGGTGAATTGCGAGCAATTGACGCCCCAGGCCGCGCGTATATCGATTAGGAGTATAGCGAGGTCGTTCAGGACTTGCAGTTGCTCTTCAAAGTCGACGGCGATTTCGTCGCCGAATGCGCTGATTTTCATCGTTTCTCTCCGTTCTCCATCAGCGGCTCCTGCGGGCGACCTAGTAGGTCGCGTGGACACTGACCGTCAGTCGCCCCTAGTTTTTTCGATGTGGCCAAAGGCGGGGCTTATTGTACAGCTAATCGCCAAAGTACACCTCGCGCACGGTAGCGTGAGCGCCTATTTCGGCGGCGCTGCCTTGAGCCAGCAGGGCGCCCAGGTGCATCACGTAGACATAATCGACGAAATCGAAGAGAATCTCCAGCCGGTGCTCGACGATCAGCAGGGTGATGCCATGATCATCGCGCAGGCGGGCGATCTGTTGAAAGATGTCATAAGCCAGTTTCGGCGCGACGCCGGCAGTGGGCTCGTCCAGCAGCAGCAGTTTCGGCTTGCCCATGAGAGCGCGGGCGATCTCCAGCAGCTTCATCTGTCCGCCGGACAGGTCCGATGCCAGCGTGTCATAATGAGGCAGGAGCTGCACCTGACGCAGGACCTCCATGGCGGCTTCGGCGTGTTTGCGCTCTTCCCGCTGCCAGGCGCTGTGACGCGGCGCATACCAGGGCTGCTCGCCGCGCTGACCTTTGACCGGCAGCAGCAGGTTGTCGAGAACGGTCATCTTGAAATACAGCGCCGGCTCCTGATAACCGCGGGCGATGCCCTTGTGGAACACGGCATCGGCTGGCAGGTCGCTGATGTCCTCGCCCGCGAAAATAACTTTGCCCGCGGTCAGATCGGCGCTGCCGGCGATCAGATCGATCAAGGTACTTTTGCCGGAGCCGTTGGGACCGATCAAACCGATGATGGCGCCTTGGGGCACGGTCAACGAGATATCGTCCACGGCGCGCAAGCCGCCGAAATCTTTGCGCAGGTTGTAAAGTTCCAGCAGGGGCATCAGCCTCTCTTTCTATGATGCGGGCTGTTAGCGTTGCCGAACTCACCAGGGAAGACCGCATAAATCCAAAACCCGACAGGCTGGCAACGCCTTCCGAGCGGGGATCAGCATGACTTCGTTCCAGGTGAATATCGTCTTTTCGCCATTCTGCCGCACCAGGGCATCCCCGGCAAAGGCGCTCCAGCCAAGGCGCTGATAATAGGTCATCAGAGCGGCGCGGCAGACCAGCAGCGAGAAATCAACGCCCAACTCTCGGCGCAAAAAATCGGTCGCCCGCTGGATCCCGGCTTTGGCATAACCTTTGCCGCGCTGCGCCGGGTGTGTTTTTACCCCGCCGATCCCGCCAATCAGGATTTCTTGATTGTCACAAAAGCCAAGTCGAGTCAAGGCGCCGACATAAGAAACAAGCTGAGAATCCACATCCCACAGCAGAATGCTCCACTGAGGGCGCGCCCATTTTATCGGCGAGGGATTCTTAGGCGCGCCTGGTTTGGGCGGATAAACAGCCGCGCTTAAGGCTTTTAGCGCAGCCGTCTCATCCTCGTTCAACCGCGCCGTCGCTTTGATTTCCCATTGCATAGCGCTATGCTCGCTTTGACACGGGCTGAGGTCCCCTTGCCCGTCTAATTACCTCATGGGCATTGGTCGTCAGCGGCGATTCCGGCAGCAGTCCAGCCGGGCGGTAGCGCAGCATGAGCAGGAGGATGAGGCCGAAGGCGATGAAGCGCACGTAGTTGAACTCGATTTCAGAGCCGCTCATGTTGAGCGTGATAGCGGCCACCTGGGTGAAACGGTCCAGAATGGCGATGAGCGCCGCGCCGAGCAGGGCGCCGCGGTTGTTGCCGATGCCGCCTAGCACCACCATGACCCAAATATCGAGGGTCAAGGTGACAACATAGTCATTGGTGTTGACGAAGCCGGTATTGAGGGCGAAGAGGACGCCCCCGAGGGCGGCGATCCCGGAGCCGATCAACATGATTTGCGCGCGAGCCAGCGATATGCCTTTGCCCAGACCGCGGGTCACAGCTTCATTCTCACGCAAGCCCTTCAACATGCGCCCGAAGGGAGACCGCACCAGCCGCTGGCTGTAAACGTACGCGATCAGCGCGAGAGCGACGCAGAGAAGCATAAACAGCAATGAGCCGCTGCGGGCGTCGCCAAGGAAATAAAAAGGCTGCGCCACGCCCGATATCCCGTTGTGCGAGCATATCAGATCGTCAGCGCCGCGCACGACGATCCGCACCGTCTCGCCGCCCACCAGCAGCACCAGCGCCAGAAACCACTCTTCTTTCAGGCGCAAGGTGACATAAGACACGGCGAAGCCAACCGCGCCGGACAGCAACGCGGCGATCAAGAGCGTGAGCGCGAGGTTGATGAAGCCAGCCAAGGGCTGCGTCGCCATGATCTCGGAGCGCAGCTGCAAGGCTTGCCCCATCGTGGGACCGCAGGGGTGGATGCTTTCCAAGCCAGCCAAGAGCGGGAGGACGCGCGTATAGGTAAGGCCAGCGACATAAGCGCCGATCGAGACGAAGAGTGCCTGCCCGAAGTTGGGCACGCCGGCGACGCCGTATTCCAGATTGAGGCTGATGGCCATCAAACTGTAGATGCCGAAGAGGGTCAGGATGGCGATGGCGGTGGCGCCGATATCGATATTGATCATCGCTGCAAGTCTCCGCCACGCTTGATGAGCTGGGTGAAACCCTGCGGACGTATGAGCAGAACGGCGATGATGATGATAAAAGGTATGGCCGGCTTGTAAGCCAGGTCGACGCCGAAGTTGAAATTGAGGAAAAGCATGATGGTGTTTTCGGAAAAGGCGACCACGTAAGCGCCAAGGATGGTGCCGGAAAAGCTGGATAGACCGCCCAGGATAGCGGCGGCGAAAACAGAGATGATGGCGACCCAGCCCATCAGAGGATTGACGGCTGTTTGCATGCCCCAGAGGGCGCCGGCGACCCCGGCCAAGCCGCCGACCAGCAGCCAGGTGACATTCTTGACGCGTTCGACTGGTATGCCAATGACACGGGCGAGGTTCGCGTTGTTCGCCAGCGCGCGCATCTCACGGCCCAGCGCTGTACGATTGAGCAGGAGCGTGAGCGCGATGACCAGCAGGATGCTGGTCGGGACGACCAAGGCGAAGAGGTTGGAAAGGATCAAGCTGCCCTGACGGTAGACGATCTGCAGCGGAATCTGAATGCGCAGGTCGAAGAGATTGAAGTAATCAGCCATTGTGAACAAGATGTAGCGGATGATCAAGCCGATGGCGAAGGAAGACAGGATCAGCGTGTAAAAGGATACTTGCCGGCCTTCGAGCGGTTTGAAAACAGCCAGCTGGCTGACGAGGGCGGTCAGCGCGCCAACGATGAAGGCGGCTGCCAAAATCACAATGGGATTCAGCGAGCCCGAAAGGGAGACGATCAGCGCGGCATAGGCGCCGGCGGTCACATATTCAGCGTGGGCGAAATTCGGCAGCTTCATCACGCTGAAGGTCAAGGTGATGCCGAGAGCCATCAGGGCGTAAAGGCTGCCGATTTGAATTGTGTTGACTAGTGATGTCGTGAGCAATGCAGGCGGCATTTGCCCCCATCCCCGACCGCTTGTGTCTACGCAGCGCGGCCCCTTCCCCCAAAATGAAGGAAGGGGAGTTGGCACCGCCAATTACCTACTTGTAGGTTATTGTATCGGTGTTGCCGTCGTAGGCGCCGATTTCTTCAAAGCCGGATCCATCTTCCCGCACCTGATAGATCCCGTAACTCGCGATCGCCTGGTCGCCATTCTCGTCGAGAAAAGCTTGGACAGCGGTACCGATGTAGTGGTTGCTGATGAAGGGAAGCATCGATTTGACGGCGGCGCCATCGTTGCCGGCGGCCAGCATGGTCAACATAGCGATATTGGCGGCGTCGAAGGCGTAGTTGGTGAAGATGCCTGGTTCTTTATCGAACATGGCGACAAAGTCGTTGATGAAGATGGGGGTCAGCGGCGTGGATTCTGCCGATTGGCCCACAGTAACGAAGGATGCGTTTGCCAAGGTTTGGGCATGGCCGGGATCTTCCAGCATTTCATCAGTCGTCATGGCTTCGTTGCCCATCCATTGCACCGAGGTCAGGATCGGGTCGATCTGCGCGACTTGCACAAAAGCCTCAGCCGCGCCCGGGAAGCAGACGCAGAAGAAGCCGGCATTGTCGCCGAAGCCAGCGAGAGTGGCGCTGACGGCGGCCGCTTCGGCTGAGAGTTCCATGGATTGCGGGGCATAGGCAAAGGAGGCGACTTCGCCGCCGCCGCGCGCTTGATAATTGGCGATGAACTGTTCATTCATGCCATTGCCAAAGGCGTCGTCGACATGAAGCACAACTATGTTCTCGTGGCCGCGTTCCAGCGCGATGGTAGCAAAAGCTTTCGATGAAAAGGTATCGGGCGGATAGATAACGCGGAAGATATTGTCGCCGGGGATAGAGGCTGCCGGACCACTCGAAGCCATCGCAACTATGACAACCCCGTTTTCATCGGCGAACTGCTTGGCGCCAAGGACCTCGGCGGTCGTCAAGGGACCAACGACCACCTGCGCGCCAGTGGTCTGGACGATGGTCTGCAAGGCGCGGGCGGCACCTTCCGGCGTCTGTTCGGTATCGGCGCTGGCGGTCTCAAAGCGGATCGATGAGCCGGCCGCTTCCAATTCAGCATTCATCTGCGCCACGGCCAAATCAATGCCGCGCTCAAAGTCTTGGCCAAAGGTGCCAAATGAGCCGGTGAACGGCAGAGCCACGCCAAGCGCGTAGATCTCCATATCGTCTTGGGCGCTGAGGCCAGCGACCGACATGATCGTCAGCATGACGATCAAAACTACCATTAGACAGTTCTTGATCATTGCGATTTTCCCTTCTAGCAGGTTCATTGTTTGCTTAGGCACAGCCGATAGTATACCGAGAGAGGGGCGGCAGAGCAACGAGCTAATCCATAGGGAGTGACGAGTTACGAGGATATAACCCTGCCCGTCAAGAGAATCTGATGCGGGCGACCCAAGGGTCGCCCCTACTTATTATTTCCTGAGTCAGGATTATTTGTTGCCATCTACGCAATTTTCACCACTCCCAATCCATGTGCGATGACCCCAGGTTTGGGTGAATTGGTCTCCTCTTGCTCTAAGGCGAAAGATAAGTTGCCAGGGCGGGTATGACCTGCGTGCCGATGAGGTGGATGCCGGTCGCGGCTTCGTGGACGCCGTGGGGCGTGCCCAGTTCGACCCGTGCCGCGCCAGCATCGTAGAGGCGTTCGCAGTGCTCGATGATATCCGCTGGCTCCCCGGCGAAGATAAAACAATCGAGGATGTCATCGGGGATGAGCTGAGCCGCTTGGTCGGCTTCGCCCATGTTGACATGCGCCTGTACACGCGCCATCAAGTCGGGATCGATTTCCAGCGTGGGATCCAGTTTTGAGACGATCGGCAGGTATAGCGAGACGGATTTTCGCGCTATCCAGCGGGCCGCTTCGCGATCTTCGTCGACCACCGAGACGGCGCCGATGACAATATTGACTGTGCCTTTCGGGCGTCTGGCGCGGTCCTCCCCGGTTGCGATGCAGTCAGCGATCACGGGAATGACAGCGGGATTTGCCGAGCCACCGATCTTGACTTCGTCAGCGACTTCGCCCGCCAGCGCGGCCAACTGCGCGCCCCAGGTGCCGATCTGCAATGGGATTTCCTCAGCGGGCAGGGGATAAGGCGCGCGGACATGATCGGCGATTTGATAGACGCGGCCGCGGTAGCCGGCTGATTCGCCAGCCAGCAGCTTGCGAATGATATCGATCGCTTCTCGCATAGCGCGGATGGGCGGTTCCAGCTCGCGGATGCCGTGATCCACCAGCCAGCCGCCGCGGACCAGCCCCAGGTAAACTCCGGACTGCGCCAGGTCAGCCAGCAGAGCCGTCCCCGCGGCGATATCCAGCGGGTGCATGCGCGATGGCGGTATGCCAGCGGGACCGAGCCGCGCCCGCCGGATATGCGGCGCCATCAGCAGCAGTGGTCCGAAGCTGGGATGATAGGGCGCATCGCAATATACCGTCACGGCGTCGAAGCGGTATTGATCAACCAGCTTTGCCAGGTTGATGTACTCTCGGGCGCGCTTGTCCGTTTGAAAGGCGATGCTCAGTTCGCGTTTTGTCATAAGCTCTCAACGTTGAATATGATATATTTGCCTCCCGCTCATTATAACGAGGACGAGCGCTTTTGATGCGGCTGCTGTCGGGCAAGATTGCAGCGGGGCGCATATTATGGTAATATTAAGAGTATTAAAGTTGATTTAATAGGATGCGCAATCATTATGAGCCAAACTACAAATCTGACTGTAGACGAGATGAAAGCGGAAAGAAAGCGCCTGGCGACCGCGCGCGGCTTGCTGACGCGGGAACGCAACAAACTCGCTGTCGAACGGGAGCAGTTGGGAGCTTTGAGGCTAGAACTGCAAGAGCAGCAAGCTGACATCAGCGCAGAACGGCAGAAACTGGATGCGCTCCAGGCTGACTTCCATTCGCGCGAGGTCGAAGCGATGACGCTGCGGGTAAGCCTGGAAGCATCACAAACGGAGTTGGCGAGTACCTCGGCCGAATTAGCGGAGGCGCGGCGTGAACTGAAGGCGCTGCAGGAGAAAGCCGCCAAGTCGGCAAGCAAGAAAGCGAAAAAAGGCGTGAAAAAGAAAGCGCTCAGGAAGTTGGCGAAGGCAGCGGCAAAAAAGGCAAAGAAGCGCGCCAAGAAAAAGATACTGAAGAAACTAGAGCGGTCGCAGGAGCAAGAGACGGCCAACGCCGCCTCACATCGGAAGATCGGTATCAGCTGAAAATACTCAACAGCATGTGAAAGGCGCCCCAGTTGGCGGCCGTCACAGGCGATGAGCCAGTATCCAGCGAGCCGTAATCTTAGTTTAGGAAGTTGGCGGCGAGTTGCTGACCAGGAAGCTGGCGATGTAGCCCACTTGATTATTCGGCAGATTCACCTGATACCAGGCGCCGGAGTCATCAGCCACGTCAATCTTCTGCCCGTTCGGCAGGGTCGTCACGATAGCGCAGTCGGTGGAGCCGCAGGCGCGAATATTGGCGCCCCGCCCGGCGCTGATGTAATAAGTCTTGCCAGATGAAACAGCAGCGGCAGAGCCAGCGTCGATTTCTTCTGCCCGGACCAAGAGCCAGGTCATATCCTCAATCACAGCTTGCAGCTGCGGGATCTCGTCAACCGGCAGGTCCGCTGCCTCCAGCCAGAGCATAGCGATGAAGTCAGCCGCGACGCGCCGCATGACCAAGCCAAGTTCTATCGCCTCGGCGCAGCGCGGCAATTCGCGCCAGAGCATATCCCGAAAGTATAAGGAGCGATCGGTGAGCTTGAAGACGCCATCGCTGTTCACGGTCGACAGAGCCGCTTCGCCGAAGTCACGAAACTCCGGCAGGAGATAGGCGCCCAAAAGCAGCAATTCAGCGCGATTGCAAGCCGCCGCCGTCTCGACAACCGTCGCGCCGAGAGCGCCGCCAGCGTCTTCCAACTGGCTGGCCATGCTGTCGATCATGCGCGCGGCCTGCTCGCTGCCCTCTTCGAGCCGATCGCTGAAGGGATCGTCAGAAGCAGGTGTCGCGAGCATGTCCTGGGCGGCGCCCGATATCAGGTCGCCGAGCAGTTGCCGTACTTCCCAAGCGGCGGCAAATGCCTCCGCGCAGGCGGGTAGATGCGCCAGGTTTGTCCGGCGGTAGTCGATATAGGCTTCGCTGTAGCCTTGCAGGTCGCTCGCGCTAGTTGTCTGCCGTCCACGCTGCAGCAAGTCGGTGTATTCCGGCATCAGCTTGTCATAGGCGTCAGCCAACTCCGTCAGGCTGCAGGCGGGCAGGGCGGCGTAAGTTGTCGATGACTCGGCGCTATAACGGGCACGGCGTTCTTCTAGCTGGGTTCGCCACTCCCGCAAGCGATCTTCGTTTTCGGCGAGGGGACTCTCGTAGGGATGCTCCTCGTCCGGCGCGACTGTTGCAAGCGCGTGCATGGCAGCGGCGTCGGTCGCTACAGCGCTCAGCAGCAGGACAAGCTCGATGCCAGCGCTGCACATGGGCGCTTGCGATATATGCTCGTCGCGCCAGCGCAAGAGCGCGTCGATGGCGGGGATGGTCTCAGCGGGGTCGGCGCCCAGCAGCGTCAAGAATTCCGCCAGCATGTCTTCCAACTCGATCAACTGGTCGCGGGCGCATTTCGACGTGCTGCGCTCAGATGGAGGCGGCGCTTTGGACCGGTCGATATTCAGCATGCGCGCGGCCAGGTCTTCAATACGTTCTTGGTCGCTTTCCAGATGAAGGCGGTAGGGGTTCTCCACCGCCGGCACATCGCCCAGTTCAAGCGCGGTTCGGCCGATGAAATCACCGGTCAGTTCGGCAATCAGCCGCTGATAGGCGAAAGCATCCGCGCAGAGCGGGGCATCTGGCGGATCATCCTCACGGTTCTCGATCCGCGTCCGTGCAAAGTCGAGCAAGTCATCCACACTGCTGATGGTCATGCCGAACTCGAGTTGGTTTTCCGCGATTTGGTCGAAGATCGTCCGGAATTCAGCGCGGGTGCAAGGCGGCAGTTCATAAGTTTGCGTCTGCACTGGTCCGGCGACGGCCAGCAAGATTAGGAAGCAATACAAAGGAAGTGGGACTGCGATTCGGCGCATCAATTCGCCTTTCTGCCCTGCCATAGAGCCGCGTCGGCTATCATACAGCAGTTTTTTCGAGCGCTGCGGTTGCCGTCGGGCAATCGTATCCGAGAAGTAGTTTACCGATGCTGAAGCGGGAGGCAAGCTAGTTCGGCGAGAAACGCGGGATGACATCGCGTCCAATCGCGTCAATGGCGGCCAGAATGTCCGGACCCAGGGGCGGTCCAAAGCTCAGATGCCGTACTCCCAAATCCGCCAGCTTTTCCAGACGCGCATTCAAGGCGTCGGTGGTGCCAGCGATGCCGATGCGCATCATCCTCGGAGTCACCATAGCCCGCGCCGCCAACTTATTCTGCTCCACATGACAGGCGCGGCGGATCGGCTCGAAGTCTGCCCGCGTTAAGCCTAATTGCCGCAAGATCAGCGGGCTCATCGCATGCCCGTAGTAGGCGATCTTGTCCGCCAGCATTGCCTCCGCCGCCTGCTGATCGGCCGAGACGGAGCACCAGATGCAAGCGGACAGGTCAATGCCGTCGTGCGAGCGCCCGGCGCGTTCCAGCCCGCGTTCTATGTGGGGCAGGACGTTGGCGTAATGCTCCGGCGGGAAGAGCAAGGGCAAACCGCCATCGGCAATCGCGCCGATCTCCTCCAGCATCTTGGGACCCATCGCGCCCAGATAAATCGGCACTCGCCGCTTCGCCTCAAAGCGCAGCCAAGCCTCCTCCGTCCACTTCAAGACCATCCCATCCACGGCCGCGTTTTGGTTGGAGGTCAGCTTGTTGAGCGCCGTCACCGTCTCGACCACCAATGTACGCGGATAGCGAAATTCCAATCCCAGCCAGCGCAGAAAATCCTCAGCGCCACAGGATAGGCCCAGGTTGAAGCGTCCCCCGGAAAGCTCGTCCAAGGTGGCGGCGACCATGGCCATCTCGGCCGGGTGCAGCGTGTAGGGATTAAGGATGCAGGTACCGATCTCGATGCGGTCCGTGGCCAGCGCGACCGCCGACAAGATCACCGGCGCGCTGCGCAGCAAGAGATCATCACTGACCCAGAATTGATCGAAGCCCGCCGCCTCGGCCGCCTTGGCGTAGTGGATGTAATCGCGTACTGGCAGGTCGTTGTTGAAACGCAGGCTAAACTTCATGGTCACGAGATTGTATCAAAGGGATATGTTATCCGCTAATGTCCAAATAATCGCGGCGAGCAAGGGCGTTTAAGGCGCGTAACCGGGTCCGAGCGCGCGCAACAGAGCCGGCAGATGGGGCGGGTCTTGGAATAGCAGACCATCGTCGCGAGCCGGATCGGGGAAAGTCGGCGGTTCGTATTCGCGCCAGGCGCCCTCTTCCACTGCGCTGTCATAACCATCGTTCTCGAATCGTTCGATCAACTTGCGCCGGAGCGCGGAGAGCCGTTCGGTGTAGCGTGGGTTGCCCGCCCAATTTTTGGTCTCGCTTGGGTCGATGCGCAGATCAAAGAGCCATTCTTTCCGGTCAGCCGCCGAATAAACGTACTTGAACTCCCGTCCAGCGATCATATAGAGTCCGGTGTTGCCCTCGCTGAATTGACTGTAGACAAACTCTCGCTGGACCTCTCCTGAAGCGATGGCGCGCAGATCGCTGCCCTCGGGCGATGGCGGCGCAGCATCGGCCGCGGAGGCGGCGGCGAAAGTAGGGAATATATCCAGCAGGCTGACCGGCGTATCGATTCGCTGGTCCCGCAGCGAGCTATCGGGGGCTTTAACGATTAGCGGAATTTTGACGGCGGGGTTCAGCATGGAGCGCTTACCAACGCTGCCGTAATCGCCCAGCAGTTCGCCATGATCGGAGGTGTAGACGATGAGCGTATTGTCGATATCATCGCCCAGGGCCTCAAGAATGCGCCCGATATTAAAATCGATGAAGGAAATGCAGGCGTAATACATCGCCTTCATGGCGCGGAATAGCATTTCATCGTAGCCCTTGTCGCGGTACTTGTAGCGATTCTGATAGCGATTCCAGTAGGTGAGCAACTGTTCGAAGCCTTCCGGGCGATGCGGGGGGAGCATATCGGCGGCGCGATAAAGCTTGTTCCAGGGCGTTGGCGCCTCAAAAGGCGGATGCGGTTTGATGAAACTCGCCCACAAGAAAAAGGGGCGATGGTCCACCCGCTCCGACAGAAAGTCGATGGCGCGGTCGGCGACCCAAGCGCTGTGATGATGGCGGGCCGGAAGCTGGGATGGCTGCGGGAGATAATACATCTCGCTGCGGATGCCTTGTGGTTCCAGCACATGCCCGAAGCCGTGCTGGCTTAAGTAGTCGTGGAAGTCATTGCGGCTGCTTGGCTCCCGGGCGCCTTCTTCGGAGATATCGCGGCTGTCAAAGCCCCAGAGCGCATCGACTTGGGGGTTGAAGTGCATTTTGGCGATGCCGTGTGTGCGATAGCCCTGCGATTGCAAGACTTGCATGATGCTTCGCGCGCCCAGGGGGGACTCATTGTTAGATGTACAGCCGTTCAGATGGGGCGGGAGGCCGGTGATCGTGGCGCTGCGGGCGGCGACGCAAACCGGCGACGGCGTGTAACAGTTGGTGAAGGCGATGCCATTTTGGACCAGTGAATCCAGGGTCGGCGTGCGTATCTGCCGATTGTCCAGAGCCGCGATGGTATCGCTGCGCTGCTGGTCGGTCATGATGAAGAGGATGTTGGGTTGTTCGCTCATGAACTACAGCTTTCGGGCGACCCAAGGGGCGCCCCTACAAGGTTTGTCGGTTCAGGTGTCTAGGCGATTTGCATGACGACTTTGCCAAAGTGATCATGTTCTTCCAGGATGCGATGTCCCTCGCGGATTTCGCTCAGCGGCAGGACGCGATCGATCACGGGGCGAAGCGCGCCTTGATTCGCGAGATCAAGCACTTGGCAGAGCTCGTTGTAGGTAGCGCCGTTAGCGCCGAGGATGCTCAACTGCCGATGGTAAATCTGCGGGATGCGCAGGTTGAACTCTCTCCCCGAATGAGAGCCGCAGACGACCATTCTGCCGTTACGAGCCAGGGTCCGCAATGAGTCCGCCCAGGTTGCGGCGCCGACGAGATCTTGCGCGACATCGACGCCGCGGCCGCCGGTGGCAGCGATCACCTGTTCAACCCAATCCGCGTCGCGATAATTGACGATGTGGTCGGCGCCGAGTTCGCTCGCTTGCGCCATTTTCTCCGGCGTCGATGTACTGGCGATTACCTTCGCGCCAGCGTGTTTGGCGATCTGGATACCCATTGAAGCGACGCCGCCGCCGGCGCCGGGGATGAATACGCTTTCGCCCGCAGCCAGCCGGGCAACAGTGATGAGCATGTGCCAGGCGGTGCCAGCCACGACCGGCAGCGCCGCCACCTCGACATGGCTCAGGTTCGCTGGCTTGGGGATGAGATTGCGAGCCGGAACAAGCATGTATTCCGCCAGCCCGCCAGCCATGTGCTCGCCAATGATCTGATGCTGGGGGCACACGGTGACCTCGCCCGCGCGGCAGAATTCGCATTCGCCGCAGGTGACCAGCGAGTACATGGTGACTGCATCGCCCGGGCTCCAGCCAGTGATGTCAGCGCCGATTTCATCGATGAGGCCGGAAATATCGACGCCGGTGGTCAGCGGCAGGGGGACAGCGCCAAATTGCGGTCCGCGGCGGATGCCTACATCGAGCCAATTCAAGGCGCAGGCATGGACTTTGACGCGCACTTCGCCCGAGCCGGGCTGCGGGACCGGCACATGCTCCAGTTGAATGACATCGCGCTCGCCATGTTCATGAAAGCGCGCGGCTAACATTGTTTTCATACAGATACACCTCGCAGTCATTCTCTTTGAATTATTAGATTGCCCAGCGCCACGCGGTTGTCAAGCCAGGGCGTCCCATCGGCATCGGTCACAGGGACGCGCTCCAGGTCGCTGGCACGATAGAGACCGGTGAAGACAGCGTATCGCCCCGGCGCGATATCAGCCGGGAGGGGCGCCTTCCAGGTCTCGCTGTCGGCGAGGCCGCTGTACCAGAGTCGGGTCGGCAGACGAGCGCCAAGGGGGGACTGGTCGTAGACAAACCATTCGCCGGTGTCTTCGTTGCCCAGGTGCAAGAATTGGAGATAGTTGTCTTCGCCATTTTTGTCGGCGCGCCAGGTAAATGTGATGTTCAGCGTCTGACCGCGTTGAACCTGCCCTGGCATTTGAACAGCTTCGAGCGCGAATCCGTTGTCGAATGAGGCCAGAGGCGCGGACGCCGGGGCGGCCGAGTCGACGGGCAGGACCAACTCGTCCAAGACGACTTGCGCATCATTCATCAGCGGCAGATCACTCGACAATATTTTCTGGGGTAAGAAGTTGCCGCTTTCTTCGCGCCAAAGGCTGAAAAGGAGCCAAAACGCATTGTTGGTCGGGGCTTCCGGAGGGATGTCAAGCTCGACAGTCTGGCGGAAGTAGGCCATAAAGTCATCTTTATTTATCGAGACTTTATCTTCGCGAGTGACATAGTTGTCGCTGGCGGCAATAGAGGCCCCGCTGATTTGGTCAACCAGATGGATTGAATAGCCCAGCCTGAGTGCAAAGGCACTGTCCGGCAGATGCATGATAACAGCGATGTGACGGGCTTTGTTTGTCAGTCGAAAGCCATCAACGCGTAGGCCGCCTTCAAATGATAAACTTGCGGGCTGAGACAATGTTCTGTCCCGCATGCGATCAATATGCGCTGTAGAGTATCGCGCTGAGGAAAATACATGGAGACAAACAATCCAAAGCAGCGGCAGAATGTAGGTAATGCGTTGCATCCATGGCCGGGGACGCGGCGCCAAGTTTGAAAAATGGCCTAACACAGCTACAAGCGACAGCCAAATACCCGAAAATGCTAATGTTTCCTCAAGATAGAAAGCCTCCAAACAGCGACTGATGCGAACAAACCAGATGTAGCCGCAAATATGGACCGATTTAAATTCCTCCACAACAATCTCGCCAAAACCGGCGATGAATAAGCCGGACAACATGCAGGCGAACCACTTCAAATTATCGCGAGGCGAGTAACGCGCCGCGAAAACGCTTAGAGCGAGAATGCCCAAGCCGAGCACCGGATATATCTTCATGAGAGTTGGATACGCTTCATGCAGCAAGAAAAACTCATCGAGAGCCATGAACAAGAATAACAAGCCGATGCTCAAAAAGTAGATGCGTTGAGCAGCCCGTTCCGATCTTCCCCGCCAGGCGGCTAGAAGCGCGACGCCCGCGACCGTTGCCAGCTGTGCTGAAGCGAGGTAGGCAAAAATGTTCCATTCACGATTAAGGCTCCAAAACCAGTATTCATAGGTTAACTCCGATTGAATTGTCCCTAGGGCGTAGAAGATAAGCGACAACTGAACCACGAAAAATGCGGCTGCGTACCACTTGAGAGCCAGCGACAAGTTGGGCAGCAGCCACCGATAGGCGAGCGCGCCGATCGTCGCGTATAAAAATAGCAAATAAATCCGAAGTACGGTTTCTGATGGAACGAAGATGTCACCGTAAACCATCGACTATACATTCCTCCACAGTGCAGCTATTCCACTTCCAAATCGCCCAACGCCACGCGGTTGTCGAGCCAGGGCGTCCCATCGGCGTCGGTCACAGGGACCCGCTCCAGGTCGCTCGCGCGATACAAGCCAGTGTACATCGTATACCGCCCGGCCGGGATATCAGTTGGGAGGGGCAGCTTCCAGGTCTCGCTATCGGCGAGGCCACTGTACCACAGGCGGGTCGGCAAGCGCGCGCCAAGCGGGAATTGGTCGTAACCCCACCACTGGCCGCTTTCAACCGACTCTGCCCCCTCTCCAGGGGGAGATGCATGCACGATGTGCAGGAACTGGCTGTAGTCATCGAGACCGTCGGCATGGCTGCGCCAAGTAAATGTGATATCCAGTCGCTTATCGGCTTGAGCGCCTTCCGGAATGGAAGTGGCTCTGTCTACGCGCCATTCAACGGCTTCGAGCGCGAATCCGTTGTCAAAGGCGGCCAAGGGGACGGAGGACCAGCCAGACTCCACAGCTGGCAGAACCGATTCACCCAAGACAACCTGCCTGTCATCAAGCAACTGGAGATCGCTAGCCAAGACTTTCTGGCGCTTATATTCGCCGCCTTCCTGCCTACGCCAAAGCGCGAGGACGACCCAGTATGCACGGTTGACAGGCGTTTCCGGAGGGATACTGACGTCTATCCACTGTCGGTATATCGGCGCGTAATCCGTGCCCAAAAGCCAGATGCCATGCTGACGATCAGCCCATTCATCGCGGCTGGCGAGGGATTCTCCGCTCGCTTGATCCACAAAGTGTATAGAATAGCCGAGCCCCAAGTAATCCGCTTGTCTGGCGGAAACATAGAGGCGAAGCACGGCGCCGTTTAGGTCCTGGTCGATACGGAAGCCGCGCAGCACTATATCTGACTTGAACCGCACGGACGCGGGCTGAGCCAGAAGCCGCAGTTCAAGGCGCGGAACAAGCGAGTTGAAGATGAGCACGAGCAGACAGACCAGAGGGAGCGCATAAAGACCTCGTTGAGTCGGGCGCGAGGGCATTGGCGCGACATCAGAAAAATGCCCCAAGGCAGCTACCAGCGTTAGCCAAATGCCCAGAAATTCAAAAGACTCTTCCAGAAAGAAGAACTCGACGCAGCCGTCAAAGCGCAAGAAGCCAAAGCCGTCACAGGGTATCGGCAGTTGGTTGATGACTATGGCGCCCGCCACGCTTAGGCCGAGGCCCGCAAGCAGACAAACATGCCACAGCCATGCCCGTCGGGGAGAACGCAGCGCCACCAGTAGCGTTGCCGAGACCAATACGATGCCCAGCGCAATATATCGAAGCTCCCAATCGGGTATGGCTTCATGCAAGGCCAGGTATTCGTCCGCCGCCAGAAACAGGAAAATCAAGCCCGTAGCGACCAGGTAAAGGCGCTGCCAGGCTGAGCGGCCTCGCGCAAGCCATGACGTCAGGAGCGCGACCCCGCCAACCGTTGCCAGTTGCAGATAGGCGAATGTCGCCGGGATATTCCACTCCTCGTGGAAGTCCCACATCCAGCGATCGAAGTCTGAGGCAGGCTGCCGGATTTGAGCAATGAGGATGATCAGGATTTGAGCGGCAAGCATGCTGGATGCAAGGCGCTTGGCGCTCGGTGACAGGCGCGGCAGCAGCCGCCAAAAACTGAATAGGCAGACTGGAACATACAGCATAAAGACAGAGATGCGGATCAATATTTCGGTTGAAACACTCAATGCGCCGCTCTCAATTCGCTATCGACAAAGAGCCCAGCAGCACACGACCATCGCGCCAAGCCTCCCCGCCCGTGTCACTCGCTGGGACGCGCTCCAGATTGCTCATCCGATAGAGCCCCGTGAAGACTTGATAAGGTCCTGGCGCAAGATCAGCCGGGAGAGGGATCTGCCAAGCCTCGCTGTCCGCGAGTCCACTATACCATAGGCGGGTCGGCAGACGCGGTCCCAGCGGCAATTGATCGTAGCCCCACCACTCGCCGCTTCCCTCGTGAACAAAATGGAGAAACTGCGCGAGGTCTTCGTTGCCGCTTTCGCGGCTGCGCCAGGAAAACTCGATGCTCAGAGTTTCTCCAGTCAGGGCGAGTTCCGGCAAGGCGGCCGATTCCAGCGCGAATCCATTATCAAAAGCCGCTAATGGAAGGCTTGATGAGGCGGCTGAAAGGGCTGGAATGACCAACTCGCCCAAGACAACTTGCGTGTCATCGAGCAGCCTCAGATCCCCGGAGAGCACACTCTGCCGCAGAAACTCTCCGTCGCGCTCGCGCCAGACTGTCAAAACGATCCAAAGCGCGCGGTTGACCGGGGCTTCGGGCGGGATCGGGATCTCCAGCCTTTGTTGGAATATGAGCGCATCGCCCGGGGCGCTTTGCTGGCAGCACCAATGTGCGTCGCGCCCGGCAACCGATTGGCCCCCGACTTGGTCAACCAAATGAACCGAATAGCCCAACCCAACGTGATCGCCTGGCCGGGCAGAGGCTTCCAGCTCGAGAAGGACAGCGCTTGCGCCGCTTTCCACGCGGAAGTCAAGCAATTCCGCGCCGGATTCAAATGTTACAGAGTCGGGCTTAACCAGGAACTGACGGTGGATAAAGGGATCATTGATCAGCAATAGAATCCACAAGACCGGCAAGAAATACAGCAAGCGACGCACGAGGGGGCGGGAGCCAAGGCAGGACCAGTGACCCAGCATGCCGACCAGGACCAGCCATATGCCAGCAAATTCAAGAGTTTCTTCATACTCATAAGTCAACAGGCAGCCTTCGAGCCGCAGCCATCCCAGATTGCCGCAGACCGGTCCTTGCAGTTGGGGCCGCAGTTGCTCAATGCCCAGCCCGCCGGCCGCGCTCAGCGCCAAGCCGGCCAGCAGGCAGAAATGCCAGGTCCAGGCGGGCCGTGGCGAGCGAATCGCCACAAACAGGGTTGTTATGACAATCGCCCCGCCAAGCGCAGCATAATAACGTTCCCAGCCTAGAAAGGCTTCGTGAAAGGCGACGTATTCATCCCGCGCCAAAAACAGGAAAACCAGTCCGATAGCGATCAGATACAGCCGCTGCCATGAGGGAAGCGTTTTGGAAAGCCAGGCTGTCAGAAGCGCGATCCCGCCAACAAGAGCCAATTGCGTCGACGCGACGATGGATGGGATATTCCAATCTTGATTTAGATCCCAGAGCCACTCATCCAGACCCCATCTCGCCCGAAATTCTACCGACACTACAATGACAAGGATTTGCGCGATCAGCATCGAGGTGGCCAGGCGCCTGGCCGCTGGCGCAAGCCGAGGCATTAACAGCCGGTAGCTGAACAGGCTAAGCAGGGCGTAGAGCAAGATTATGAAGATGCGAATTAATGTCTGCGGTGAAACTAGCAACGCGCTACCCTGCACTCGCTCCGGACTCCGCGCAGAGGCATTCAGCCCGCTATTGTCGCATCGGCGTCGCGCCTGAGCTTGGGCGAATCGCGGTGCTCGCCATAGAGATGGCATTGCGCCATGTGGATGTATTCATCCGTGATCTCTGGCGGACGGATGCTGAGGCAGGCTTCCATGACATCAGGACAGCGCTGGGCGAAGGGACAGCCGATGAAGCGCTCAGTCGGGCGGGGAACGCCTTCCTGAATGCGCAGCGGCGGGTTCTCCACGGTGGGGTCGGGCACGGGCACGGCGGCGATTAGCGCTTTGGTGTAGGGGTGCTGCGGGTTGTTGATGACCGCATTGCTGGGTCCGATTTCGACGATTTCGCCGAGGTACATGATGGCGATCCGGTCGCAGGTGTATTGCAGCAGAGACAGGTCATGCGAGATATAAACGGTGGCCAAGCCAAGCTCGCGGGCGAGGCGGCGCGTGGTATTGAGGATGCCGGCGCGCACGGAGACATCAAGCATCGAGACCGGCTCATCCGCCACCAGAAAATCAGGATGCAATACGAGAGCCCGCGCCAGCACGACGCGCTGCAATTGGCCGCCGGAGAGTTGATGCGGGTACTTATCGAGGAAGACCTCGGCGGGGCGCAGATTGACGCGGTCGAGGGTCTCCACGACGCGCTGCAGCCGCCGGTTTTCATCTTTCCAGCCGTGGATTATCAGCGGCTCGGTCAAGGAGCGGTACAGGGTGAAGCGCGGATTCAGCGCCTCGAAGGGATTCTGAAACATCAGTTGGGAGCGGCGGCGGAAAGTGAGCAGGTCATCCCGCTCGAGATGGGCGAGGTCGGCGCCGTCAAAGAGGATCTCGCCATCGCTGGCATCAAGGAGCTTCACGAGCAGCTTGCCCGTGGTCGATTTGCCACAGCCGCTCTCGCCAGCCAGCCCAAGGCTTTCGCCCCGGCGGAGCGTGAAGGAGATATTGTTGACGGCGTAGACGGTCTGCTCTTTGTCGCCGCGCAGCAAGCCAGCCAAGCCGCCACCGATCTTGAACTGTTTCGAGACGTCCCGCATTTCGAGAAGGATGTCGCCATCTTCTCTTCCCGACCCTGGCGCGTCCCCGTTTGTGTCATCGTGGGTAGCGCCAGGCGGGCGACCTGATAGGTCGCCCCTACCAGTTGACGGGGCGGATGCGGTCGACAGGTCGACAAACTGCTGCGCCACTTCGACTTGCTGCCAGAGGGCGGGGTCTTCCGCTTGGGGGCGAAGAGCCTCCATTTCGCCGGAACGCAGGCAAGCCGCCAGACGATTCTCGCCCACGAACTCAAGACGCGGATCGGTTTCATGACAGTCGTCCTGCACGAAGGGGCAGCGCTCGGCGAAGCGGCAACCGGAGGGCGGCTGGCGCAGGTCAGGCGGGTAGCCTTCGATCGAGACGAGGACATCGCGGGGGCGGGCCAGATTGGGGAAAGCTTGCTGCAAGCCCAGGCTGTAGGGATGGGCGGGGGCCTGGAAAAAAGGTTCGGCGGCCGCTTGCTCGACGATACGCCCGGCGTACATTACCGCCACCGAGTCACAGACTTGCGCCACCACCGAGATGTCATGCGTGATGAGCATGACCGTCAGGTTGAGCTCCTGCTCCAGCTCACGCAAGACCTCCAGGATTTGATGCTGCACGATGACATCGAGAGCGGTCACCGGCTCGTCGGCGATCAGCAAGCTCGGTTCCAGCGCCAGCGCCATAGCGATGACGGCGCGCTGTTTCATGCCGCCGGAGAATTCATGCGGGTAGTGCATCAAGCGCTCGGTATCCAAGCCCACCAAGTCGAAGAGGTCAGCCGCCCGGCGTCGCGCCGCTCGTCTGTCGTAACCGCCGCGAATCCGCAACAGTTTCATCAATTGGCTGCCGACGCGCTGCACCGGATTCAGCGAATCCATGGAGGCTTGCGGAATGGTAGCGATCTCCCGCCAGCGCAATTGGCGCATTTCAGCCGGCGATAGCTGCAGCAGGTCGGCGCCTTGGAACATGATCTTGCCGGCGGTGATGCGCCCGTTACGCGGCAGGACCTGGACGACCGCTTTCAGCAGGGTGGTTTTGCCGCAGCCGGATTCGCCGATCAAGCCCAGGTGCTGCCCCTCGTCGATATCGAGGGAGACACCGTCCACTGCTTGCACCATGCCTTCCTGCGTGGCGTAATCGACTTTGAGATCGCGGATGGAGAGTATGGACATCAGCTTGCCCTAGGGTGCGGCGAGCAACTGTCAATCGTGGGGAAGCAAAATCGCAAAGGATTTGCCCTTAGCCAAGAAGTGTCAGCCAAAGCACTACTGTTTGTGGCATTCTGTCGGGCGACCCACCGGGTCGCTCCTAGACACCTGTAGGAATCAGCCCGTGGCTGACCCACCGCTAACATGTACACCACCTCACATCCTTCGCAGACGCGGGAACAGCACTTCTTCGTAGCCGCGGCCGATGAAGAAGCCCGCCATCACCGTCAGCATGATGCAGAGGCCGGGCGGCACGATCCAATAGAAAGCCTCGCGCGAGAGCGCCAGCGAGTTGAAGGCGTCCTGCAGCATGAAGCCCCAACTGATCGTCTCCGGATCGCTGAAGCCGAGGAAGCTGACGCTCGCTTCGGTCAGGATGGCCCAGGCGATGGCGAAGGAGCCATAAAGAAATGAAAGTGGCAAGATGCTCGGCGCGATATAGACGAAGATAATGCGCAGGTCGCTGGCGCCGGAGACGCGCGCCGCGCTGACAAAGGCTTGCTCTTTAATCACAAGTACCTGGGAGCGGATGACGCGGCCCGTGTCGCGCCAAAGCAGCACCGCCATCGCCA
>WTGB01000153.1 GCA_011523735.1 Chloroflexota bacterium | reverse complement strand
CGCCTATGTCGTCGAATTAAGGCCCGCCTTCGCCAGCGACGGCCATGTCATTGCCTTTGGGGTGGGGGCATACGCGAACCTTTGTGCCCTCGATGGTAAAATGACTTATATTGATCTTACATTATCCTCTCAGGGCGCTATGTCGAAGTCTAACTGGCTGCCGCTTTCCATTATCGTCATCCTGCTCACATTGAGCGCGCTCGCGGCACAGGCGCACGGCTACGTCGTCCGCGCCATCCCAGCAGACCGCAGCACCCTCGAACGCCCGCCGACGCGCTTGCAATACTGGTTCAGCGAAGACCTCGAGCCGCGCTTCAGCGAGATCAACCTGCGCGATCAATCCGGCGCAATCATCGCCAGCGGCGCCGTCGACGAGCGGAATCAGGCTTTGCTCGCCCTGCGCGTGCCGCAAGACCTAGCGGACGGCGCCTATGTCGTCGAATTAAGGCCCGCCTTCGCCAGCGACGGCCATGTCATTGCCGAGAGCCGCGTCTTCTTTGTCGGTTCGGCAGTCGGGGATATCAAAAGCGAATCGGCTGAGGACCGCGCGATTCCCCTCGAGGTCCTCTGGCGCGCCCTCCTCAATCTGGCGAACTTCCTCTTCTTCGGCGCATCTCTGCTGTACCGGGCGATACTGATTCCAGCATGGGGCAGCGCTCGTCGCTCCAGCAGCTTGCCGCCACGTGTCATGCGCCGCTTGCGCGACTGTCTGATCGCCGCGCTGCTTCTCGCCTTGGCCGCCAATCTGATCGCTCTCCTGCAGCAATCAACCGTCTTCTTTAATGCCGATGCTGCCCAGGTCCTGCAGCAAAACCTTTGGCAAGTCGTCCTGGTCGGCTCGCGCTTCGGGGATATCTGGACCTTCCGCTTCGTCTTGCTGATCTTCTGCGCCATCATGCTCTTCGCTGCCGAATACTTCCGCGATTTGACGCCTCAATTGGCTGACGGCATCTGGCGCGGCTTGCCTTGGCTGGGCGCCCTCTTCATCGGCCTGACCATGGTGACGGGGCATGCGGCCGGCTCGACGCTTTTGACCTGGGTCGCCATCGCCGTCGACTGGCTGCACGCGCTGGCGGTCGCTTTTTGGCTCGGCGGCGCGCTGACCCTGACGCTCCTGCTGCCTATCGCGCTCGCGCCCTACGAGCCGGCGCAGAAAACACAGGCGTTGCGAGCCGTCTTGCTGCGCTTCTCAAGGATCATGCTGCCACTTGTCGCCCTGGTCATCGTCAGCGGCATCTATAACGCGCTCAATTACTTCGTCAGCCCCGCCGACCTCAACACGAACTACGGACGCACTCTATGCCTTAAGCTGCTCATCGCGCTGCCGGTTTTCATCCTGGGCGCCCAGCAGCATATCGCCCTGCGTCCACAGTTGGCTGCCCGCCTGAAAAGCGCCCTTGCCCATATCCCATTGACTAGGAAATTCTTCCCCGAGGCGGGCAGCACGCTTCTGCGCATTGAAGTCCTGCTGATGCTATTGACGCTGGTTGCCGTGGCCGCGCTCGCCGCGACTCCTATCCCGGAGCCAGACTTGCCACTGACCGACATTGAAGCGCCCCAAGCCACCCTCACCGTTGGCGACTTCACGCTCACTTCAGCTGTCATACCGGGCGGTCCCGGTGTCAACACCTATGACACCGTCATCAGCCGCGCTGGCTCACCGGCGACTGACCTGCAAGTCTTTGTGCAACTGGTCAACTCAGTCCGCGGAATTCGCAGTGCTTGGCTCAGCGCTGAGCAAGTGGAAGAGGGCTTGTATGTGGCAGCCGGCGATGACATCGACCGCGCCGGCATCTGGTGGATGCTTATCGATATTGTGGAGCCTGACGGCAATTCCACCCGCGCCGCCTTCGCCTGGGATATCAGCCAGGCGGCCGCCGTGCAACAATCGCGACCGCCTCAGTTGATTCACCTGCTCGCGCTGTTCGCAATCGTTGTCGTGCTCGCCGTCTGGCTGTATAAGCGCGCCTATCGCCTCATCGCGATGCTAAACTTGACGCCGGCCAGCCTTGCGATTGCAGTCGGCGTTGTTGCTGTCTCGCTGGGCATCATGGCGGCCGGAGCGGTCATGATCAGCGAGCAGCAGCGCAACTATGAATTGACGCTGAATCCACCGCCGAGCGTCATCAATACGGTTCTGCCGGACGCCGATTCGCTGCGGCGCGGCGAAGCGCTCTATCGTGCGAACTGCCTGGTCTGGCAGGGACAATCGGCCGACTTCCGCGCTCTGCGGGACCGGCTCGCTAGCATCCGCGATGACTTTCTCTACGATGCGGTTGCGAATGGCTGGCGCGATCTGCCGCCGTGTGGGAGCGATTTGAGCGTTGACGAACGCTGGGATGTTGTGAATTATTTCCGGACGTTTGAGAAGCGGGGCGATTCGTGATCGCGACGGAGTTTTCTTGGTTTGTTGCGTTGATGGGAGCGGGCGACTCACAGGGTCGCGTAGACACTGACCGCCAGTCGCCCCTACATTGATTGCTGGGTGTGAATCCCAACTAACGAAGGAAGCCCTCGCTCAAGCCGCCATCCACATTGATGATCTGCCCGGTCGTCTTGCTGAAAGCTTCCGTTATCAGCAGATAAGCCACCTCGGCCTGATCCTCCGGGCTGATCGCCGCCTTGGTCAGCGTCCGCCGCGCGTAAAACTCCGCCAGCCGCTCGCGCAAGGTCTCTGTGTCTTCGTCTTTGTGATACTCCAATCCATATTTGCGCAAGGACACCATCACCCGCTCCCGCGGGAACATGCTGCTGCCCTTGACCACGGTTGCCGGCGCCAAGCCATTGACTCGCACCAATGGCGCCAGCTCAATCGCCAGCTCCCGCACCAGATGATTTGCCGCCGCCTTGCTCGTGTCGTAGGCTATCGAACCGGCTTTCGCCACCACGCCATTGACGCTCGTCGTCAATACCAATGCGCCCGGCAATCTCTGCGCCGCCCAGATTCCATGCGCCGCATCTCCAACCACATAGCCGCCGCGGACATTCACGTCATAAGACAGCCGCCATTCGTCGTCAGTGTTGCGTCCGCTGGCCTCCGGCGTGAAGAAGACGCCCGCCGTCACGATGATGTCGTCAATCCCGCCATAAGCCAGCAGGGCGCGATCCAACATTGCCTTCACGCTCTCCGCTGATGTGACATCGACTTGTGCCGCTATCGCCGGTCCACAGCCGGATATGCCCGAGCCAGCCACGCCGATGCCGGGTCCGTACTGGTCCGTCAAAGCCTCGGCTGTCGCCTGCGCTCCATCCAGATTCAAGTCAGCGCAGACGACGTGCGCGCCTTCAGCCGCGACTCGTTCCGCCGTTGCCAAGCCTATGCCGCTGCCCGCGCCAACTACCAGGGCAACCTTGCGCGCCAGCGTTTTCTCCGGCGGCATGCGGCGCAGCTTCGCCTCTTCCAGCGCCCAATACTCG
>WTGB01000084.1 GCA_011523735.1 Chloroflexota bacterium | reverse complement strand
CAAGGTGGGGTGGAAATTTGAGCGAGAGACGACTAATTTTCCTATGACTGCGAATCCCCCTAACCCACCACAATCCCGCCCCTCCGGCTGCTGGCACATCGCCATGGCTGCCATTTTCATCGCCGCCGCTCTCACCATTATCGGTCTCTTCCTCCCGCCATTCAGCCTGGCGGACCGCCTACTGTCCCTGCCATATACCACACTCAGCCCCGGGGGGCCCCAAGCCTTCTTCGACGAGCTGCGACTCAGCTTGCCCGCGGAGGGAAGCGGCGACGACCTCGCCATCAAGATTGCGCGGCTGACCCAAGGTGAAAGCAGCGACGAGCCCGAATGGCTCCCGACCGCGCTCGCCGCGCTGCCGGCGGACTTGTCGCTGCGGAGCGCGTTTTACATATTCGATACTCGCGGTGAAGCGCCGGACGAGTTGCAAATTGAACTCACGATACCCTCGGAGCTTGCCGACTTGGATCTTCTCTCGTTGCGGGGCTGGGATGGCGAGACTTGGCAATTTATGCCGGCGTCGCAAGTAGAGAGCAGCTTGGTCGCGACGGCGCAGTTTCTGCCGCGCGCCATCGCGCTCTTCCAGATCCAGGCATCGGCGCCGATTGTGCTGGTGTCACAAGATGTCATGCAGGATCTGGACGCGGAAATTATCAATTTGGCGACTATTCTCAGTCCGGCCGGCTTGACTCCGACCGGGCAGGGCGGCTTGATAGGCAGTCTGGCGCCCGGCGGCAATAGCGGCGCTGAGTATCTATTCATGCCGGTGATCCGCAATTTCGTCGATCCGCGCGCCGTCGACAAGACGACTGTCGAGCGCGTCATCAGCTATCCGTCGCTGCGCAGCGAGCACATCAGGCAGATCTCCAGGTTGGCGGATTTCAACGACTTCGATGGCGTCTTCATTGATTATCGCGGTTTCTCAGTCGTCTATCGCGATGATTTCGCGCGTTTCATCGCCGATCTCGCCGGGAGCCTGTCCCAGAGCAAATTGCGTTTGGGCGTCGTTGTGCCGGCGGAACGTGACGAAAGCGGCAACTGGGAAAGTCCCGCTTATGATTGGTCCCGATTGGGCGCCACCACCGACTACTTTCAATTGCGCGCGCCGCTCCATCCGCTGGATTTCATGCCAGAGCCCCCCGCCGCTCTCGATGAATTGCTGCGGCAAGCTGCCAGCGCAGTCGACCGACGCAAAGTCTTGCTCACATTGAGCGCCCGCTCCCTGCGGGAGGTGGACGGGCTGGTTGCGCCGATCGGCTGGCACGAGGCTTTCGCCGCGCTTGGCGATGTGATACTGGATGCGGAAGAGATCAGCGAAACCGGCACTATCGAGCCGGGCACGGTCATCCAAGCCATGCTCAGCGGATATCGCGCTCGCCTCGGCGTCGATAGCGACTTGCATGCCTTATATCTGGACTATCTCGACGAATCTGGCGAGACCGTCGCGCGAATCTGGTTGATGGATGCCGCGGCTTTGGCCAATCGGCTGGAACGTACCCTGCCTTATGCTCTCGCCGGCATCGCCTTAGACGACTTGCTCGTGTCCGATCGCTTCGCCAGCTTGCCGCAGGTCATTGAGCGCTATAAGTCGCAATTGCCCGCCAGCCCGCCACCCAATCAACTCCAGGCGCGCTGGTCGATTGATGGGTCCGAAGGTCCGCTCGATCAAGTTGACGCAAGCCTCGACGCTGATCTGGTCTTGACCCTGGAGGCGCCGGATGGCAATTATGCCGTTAATTGGTCCGTCATCGCCGCTGATGGTGTGAAGAGCGCGCGAAAAGGCGCTGTAGTGCCGCTCTTTGAGCCGACCCCCACGCCCACGCCGACCCCGACGCCGACCCCCGTACCGCGCCCGGTGATTGCCGCGCCGGTTCAAGCGCCGGTCACGACCTTTGGCGGCGCGCCTCCCCCGTCCGGCAGCATCCGCATCGCCATAGGCGGTCACGTACACGAGCCAGGCAGCCATCGCGCCGTTCATGCCATGCGCGCGGCGGGCATGACCTGGATGAAAAAACAGGAGCGATTCAGTTGGCATGGTCCGCCGGATATCAGTTCGATTATCGCGGCGGGCCACAACAATGGCTTCAAAGTGCTAATTGGCACGGTTGGACACCCTCATGAATTGGCGGCGGGCGGTGAGGCTTATATCGAATCGTATACGGACTGGCTGCAGCGGATCGCCGCTCAAGGCGCCGATGCTATTGAAGTATGGAATGAGCCGAATCTCGATCGCGAATGGCCTCGCGGGCAAATTAGCGGCATCGCCTACGCTAAGATGCTCGCCATTGCCTATCGGAAGATCAAACAGGCAAACCCCAACACGATGGTCATCAGCGCCGCGCCCGCGCCTACCGGCGTCTCCGATAATCCGGAACAGGTGATGCCGGACAATCGCTGGCTGCGGCAAATGGTGGAAGGCGGCGGCTTGAATTATCTCGACTGTGTCGGCGCTCATTACAACGAGGGCATCGTCCCGCCTGGTCAAACCAGTGGCGACCCCCGTGGCGACAACTACTACACGCGCTATTTCTACGGTATGCTGAACGGCTACATCAGCATCACGCGCAAGCCAATCTGTTTCACCGAATTAGGTTATCTCACATCAGAGGGATTGCCGAATCTGCCATCTTATTTCAGTTGGGCGCAAAATGTCACCTTGCAGCAACAAGCGACTTGGCTCGCCCAAGCCGCTGCCCTCGCCTCGCGCAGTGGACAGGTCCCTCTGCTTATCGTCTGGAACATCGACTTTACGCACTACGGGGCTGACCCGCAGGCGGGCTATGCGATAATCCGCCCGGATGGTTCCTGCCCGGCCTGCCAGGCGCTGGCAGCGGCGCGCTAGCCGCTGGCTGAGACTCCCGCTCGCCAGGAAAATGATGTATCCTCGTCATCGTTCAAATGTCCTCCCACAGGCGCCGTTGTGGTAACTAAGACGGTATTCAAGCAGATTCGCGGCTTTGTCATCGCCTGGCTTGTCATCACCGCTCTGGTGTGTATGGCGACCTTTCTCGCAGTATATTTCACCTACAATCCAGAAGAACTAAGCGATGTGGTCCGCAATCCATTCCCGCTGGAATCTCCCGAATCTGAGAGCGAGCCGGAAGAATCATTGCCCACCCCCCCGAGTCTTACGCCCGAGCCAAGCCTCACGCCGACTAAGCCGCCGCCAAGCCCGACTGTCCCGGTGTTTGAGGAAGAAGCGACCGACCGGCCGCCGCCGACTGAAACGCCATCGGCAACGCCACAGCCGACTCGGTTGCCGGTGGATGTCATGACCTACCAGGTCGGCATACAGGTTCAACATGCGCTCGATTTCAATCCGGTACACCAGGACGACTATTACAGGTCTGTCTCACAAGACCTCGGCTTGCGCTGGCTCAAACAGCAGGTGCGCTGGGAGATGATGGAAGCGGAGCCGGGCGAGATCGACTGGAGCATTCTCGACTTCGTCATGCCGAGCGCGCGTCGATTCGATATCAAGATGCTGCTTTCCATCGTGACAGCGCCAGCCTGGGCGCGTGAACCGGACGTTAGCCTTGAGCGGCAGGGTCCTCCGGCTGATCCCATGACCTACGCCAATTTTGTCGCCGAGATTGTCAAGCGCTATCCCGGCAGCGTCCACGCGATAGAAGTTTGGACCGAGCAGAATATAGACCGCGAGTGGACTTCCGTTCATGGCTTAAACGCGGCAAGTTATGTTTCACTTCTACGGACAACTTATGAAACCGTCAAAGCCATTGACCCCGGTATCATTATCATCAGCGGCGCGCTTTCCCCAACCGGCATTGATGATGGCATCGGCGCCATCGACGATTTCAGATATATGGATGCACAGATCGAAGCCGGCATGCTGGATTGGGCGGACTGCGTTGGCGCGCATCATAATGGCTACAATATCAGCCCTGATTATCGCTATAACGAAATCCCGAACGACAGCGCCGCGATTTTCCGCGGTCCCTTTGATAACCCGCACCATAGCTGGAGCTTCCGCAGTACGCTTGAAGGCTATGCCAACCGTATCCGAATGGCGGGCTATGAAACTAGTCTTTGCGTTACGAAATTCGGTTGGTCTTCTGCGGAAGGCTTGACGGGCGCTCGCCCTGGCTTTGAATTCACGCTGGACAACAGCCTGGTGGAACAAGCGGAATGGACCTCCAAAGCCTTAAGTAATATGGAGGAATGGGGATTCGTATGGCTCGCCTTCATTTGGAACTTTAACTACGGTCCGCAAGCGGGATTCGCGATTACCGATGATAATGTACCCTATTCGCTTATCGGACCGCCTTTTGAATTCCGCCCGGCTTTCGATGCCATCAGAGACTGGCAGAAAAGCTATCTGGACCGCACAGGACCATAGAATGCGAGGCAATTCTCGCCGCAGCACCATCGCAGCAGTCGCAGTATTGGTTCTAGCCGCCGCGCTGGTCTTCCCCGTTCTGCGCCATTTTCAAACGCAATCGGACCCCTTCAAGGCAAGCGCGGTCGAGGACCCGCCCTTTCCCTCCCTGACCTACGGCATTCAAGCCTTTCTTTGGTGGGATAACGGTGATGTGGGCAAACATCTCGATTGGGTGCGTCTCCTTTCATTCAGCCACGTCAAGCAGACATTCGCCTGGAGCGATCTTGAACCGCAGTCCGGCCGCTGGGATTGGACACAAGCCGATCGCATCCTGACTGAAGTCGCGCGCCGCGGTCTGCGCCTTGTCGTTCGGCTCGGGCAAGTACCCGACTGGGCGCGTGAGCCAGACCATCGGAGCGCCAATGATGCGCCGCCGGCCGATCTTAGTGACTGGCGCGACTATTGCGCGGCGGTGGCTCGGCGTTATGCTGGCCAAATCGCGGCTTACCAAATCTGGAATGAGCCGAACCTCAGCCGCGAGTGGGGCGGGCGCAGGCCCGATCCGGCCGAGTACGTACAGCTATTGGCTGCCTGCAGCGAGTCAATTCGCGCGGTTGATCCAGGCGCTGTGCTCATCTCGGCGGGCTTGGCGCCGACTGGAAATCATGACGACTATGCGCTGCCGGATAACATTTATTTCGACCACCTGTATCGCAATGGCTTTCAAGAGCATATTGATGTCGTTGGCGTGCATGCGCCAGGTTATGCGCCGCCCGAGATAGGACCGGATGACGAGGCGGCCTTGCAGCGCTGGTTTACCTTTCGCCGCATCGAGGACCTGCGGAAGATCATGCTAAACTATCATGACGAAGCGCGGCAGATGGCGATTGTGGAATTCGGTTATACCACCGAAAAGATCAATCCGGATTACAAGTGGTTCAGCGTGACCGAAGCGGAACAAGCCGAATTGATCGAGCGCGCCTACGAATACGCGATTGCCAACTGGCGACCTTGGATCGGCTTGATAGTGCTGCTCTATTTGCCCGACCTTTCCTGGCAGCAAAATGATGAAGAATTCTGGTGGTCTATCGTTGAACCCGATACGGGTCTGCCTCGCCAGGCATTCATCGAAGTGGCGAACATGCGTAAAGTCTGCGACGACTTCGAAATTCCAGAGCGTGCACCCGATAGTCCCGTCGCTCTGGGCGAGGTGGAGGCGCCAATATGTCCCTGATTCGACTCTGCAAAACCAGCTAACGTAATAGAATGTCTTTGCCGCTGAGTTGCTTTTCAGCGCTATAGGATTGATGTATATAATTTTCCCCCTTAGGCTGAACTAATGTATACTCGCTGACACCATGACGACGCCATCCACAGTGATCAATCTTGTTAGCGGCCGGGCTCTATTGACGAGCCGACTGAGCTATTTCTTTGTCATTTGGCTGCTCTTGCTCGGCGCCTTCTTCCGCTTTACTGACCTCGCTACTTTGCCGCAAGGCTTCAGCGAAGATGAGATCATCAACATTCGGCTGGTCGATAATGTCCGGCAAGGCGATATCTACGTCTTCTTCCCGGGCGAAGACGGCGGTAGAGAAGGCATGTACCACTTGTTCGTCGCCTTCGTTACCACGTTTGTCGGCGAAGGTACTGTCGGCTTTCGCATCCTGTCAGTATGGCTGGGCATGCTGTCTATCGCGATCATCTACACGCTTGGGAACCATCTCTTCAATCCGATTGTTGGTGTGCTGGCGGCTGGGCTGGTGACCGTCAACATGAGCGCGATTTTGCTCTCGCGTACGGTCTCGAGCGATGCTACTGTGCTATTCCTGGTTTGCGCCACAATGCTGGCGCTGGCGCGGTCTTTGCCCGTTTATCGGCGCACACGGGTTGTCACCTCGAATATCGTCTCATTCGCGGCGCTGGGCGCTCTGCTTGGCATCGGCTTTTATCTGCATCCATCCAACCTCTTTATAGTGCTCGGCGCCATGTCCTATATCGCCCACTTGGTCTTTGTGCGCAACGTCCTTTTTCGCCAACGCCGCAGCTACACCGGGTTCGCCATCCTGCTCATGCTCATCATCAGCATGCCCTACGTTATTTCGAGCATCAATTTGCCACAGTTTTCCGCCGCCCAGCGGATCCTTTCGCCCTATCCTGATGGCCTTCTGCCCTCGATCGTCGATGGATTGGCCGCCATCGTTCATGCTGGCGATCTCAATCCGCTGCACAATCTCCCGGGGCGGCCGCTGTTCGATGTCTTTAGCGGCATCTTTATGGTTGCTGGCGTTGTCATCTGCGTACTGCGCCGGCACCGCCCTCGCTTCATGCTCATCTTGCTCATGTTCTTCTTGACCTTGCCAGCTGCCCTTATCGTGGAAGACAGCCCAAATTTCGCCCGCATGATAGTCATCATGCCGCAGTTGGCTATCTTCTTCGGCATGGGTTTTTATTCGTTGATTCGTTTGCCTGTTTTCGTCGATGTGGTTTTTCGGCGGCTGGCGGTCGCTGGCGTTCTGGCGCTGCTGGCGCTCAATGTGATCTGGACCTGGCAAGATTTCTTTGTCGATTGGCGTGACAACGAAGACGTCTTTCCCTTGGTCAATGCTGAATTGGGGCAGATCGCTCATTACCTCGATATCGTCGGCGATGACCCGCCGATTGTCATCTGCAATCCTAACTGGCGCGCCACACAGCCGGAGCCGGCGCTGGATCGCACGGATACAACCCTGCTGATGATGAACCGATCCGACTTCGAGTATCGCGAAGCGGATTGCAGCCGCAGCTTGCTGCTGACCAACGGCGGGGAGCGGCAGCGCATCGTATTCTTCAACGAGCAAACGCGCGAAGCTGTGCATCCTTACTTGCAGGAATGGCTGTCGCAGGCCGAGCCGGTGACAGGCAAGCTGCCGCGCGGCGGCGTTGTCGAACTGGAAACGGAGAATCTGCTCGCCGACCGCGCTGGCGCATTCACGACCACTGCGCCTGTCTCCTATGCGCCGGAAGTCAGCGAACCGAAACCGATCGCGCCACCGATCCGATTCGGCGGCAACTTAACCTTCCTTGGCCACGAGCCCGGCGTCCAGCGTGAATATGTGCCAGGCGATGCGGTCGATGTGATCACCTACTGGCGGGCGGAAGGCCAGCTCCTGCCCGACTTGACGCTCAAGACCCATATCTTGTCCAGCCCGGTCACCCCTATCGCCATCCACGACACCATCTCCGTCAACCCGGTGCTGATGCGCGGACGCGATGTCTTCATCCAGATCACGAAGGTTTCCCTGCCGCCGAACGCGCTGCCTGGAGAACGCTTTGTGTCCGTGGGCGCCTATCGGCAAGGCGATTTGAGTCGTTTGCCTGTCCTGGAGGGCGACGAAGTACGCGGTGACCGAATTTTTCTCTATACCATTGAAGTCTTGCCCGAGCCGGCCAACAAGCAAAGCGGCGGATGATGTTCGAACTGGTTTTTCTGGGCACTTCAGCCTCCGCGCCCTCGGTTTACCGCGGGCTGCCGGCGCTGGCGGTTCTGGCTGGCGAGCAGCGCTTCCTGGTCGACTGTGGCGAGGGGACACAGCGGCAGATATTGCGCAGCGGCATCGGATTCAAGCGCCTGAATCACATCTTTCTCACCCACGCGCACCTGGATCATATCCTGGGCTTGGGTGGCTTGCTCTCGACCTACGGGCGCTGGGAAGCGTTGGAAGAAATCCACATTTGGGGCGGCCTGCCGGCGATTGAACGAGTACAGAACCTCGTCTATCAAGTCATCTTCCGCCGCGAGACGCCGCCTGTCCCTATCTATTTCTATCGCACCTTGCCGGAAAAGACGCTGTTTCAGGGGCGTAAATTCTCCGTGCGCGCCTTTCCCGTCTCGCATCGTGGTCGCGAATGTTACGGCTACATCTTTGAGGAAGATTCGCGCCGCCCTTTTTTGGCCGACAGAGCCGAGGCGCTGGGCGTCCCTTCCGGTCCAGAACGCCGCCGCCTCGTCGCTGGCGAGACAATCCTGCTTAACGACGGTCGCGTAGTGCGCCCCGATGACGTCCTTGGCGAAACGATCCGCGGCACGAAAGTGGTCATCACCGGCGACCTTTCACGCACGGATGATATTCACGAAGCGGTAGCGGAAGCCGATGCCCTGGTCATTGAAGCGACGTATCTGGAGCGGGACGCCGATATCGCCGGGCAAGTCGGGCACATCACGGCGCGGCAGGCGGCCGAGCTCGCGCGCGATTGTCAGGTGAAGTATCTCTTTCTGACACATGTCTCCCGCCGCTATCGCGAATTTGAAGTGATTGACGAAGTGCGAAAGTATTTCCCCAATTCTTATGTCCCGCGCGATCTCGATCACTTCGCTATTTTCCGCGACAGGCGGCCGCAGAAAGTCCGGCGCGAATTCGCTGATGGGCATAGAAATGACTTGCCAGAAACAGGAGAGTGACGATGAGCGATGATCTGGCGCAACGCCTGAATCAGTATGTGAAGGATCTGTTTGTGCGTGAGGACGACATTCTGCGTTTTGTCCGCCACCAGACGGAAGCGCATGGCCTGCCGCTGATCAACTTGCAGCCGCATGAAGGCAAGCTCTTGCAATTGCTGGTGATGCTCCTCGGGGCGGAGCGCGCTGTCGAAGTGGGCACGCTCGCCGGCTACAGCGCCATCTGGATCGCCCGTGGGCTGCCGGCGCATGGACAGCTGACCACCATCGAACACAGCAGCAAACACGCGGCTTTGGCGCGGGCGCATATCGAGCGCGCTGGTTTGTCCGACAAAGTGACTGTGCTGCAAGGCGATGGCAGGCAGATTCTGCGCAAGCTGCAAGTCGACGCGCCTTATGACCTCATCTTCATCGATGCCGACAAGGTCAGTTATCCGCACTATCTGGAATGGGCGGCCGCTAATCTGCGCGTGGGTGGCGCCGTGCTGGCGCATAACGCGTTTTGGGGAGGCGGCATATTCAGGCCTGACACAGCCGATGGGCTAGGCGTAGTGCAGTTTAATCAGACCCTGGCGGATCATCCGCAGTTCGCGAGCACAATTATTGAGGTCGGCGATGGTCTGGCGCTGGGTGTGAAAACGAGCTGACGGCTAGCGAGCGCAACTCACTTGACGCTACCGATGTCGATTATGCCTTCTCCGTATATCTGACCCGCTTCGATCACAATTGGCGAGCCGACATCAACCGTCGCCAGCAGATCGTAGGTGGTCGCGCCGGTTATGCGCACGGGCAGGATTTCTCCAGCAGGCAACTCTCCCTCGACCAGAACGTAGCCGTCGATTTCGGGCGCGTCGCGGTAGCTGCGGCCCAAGCTGATCACATCGCCGGTGTCGGCGCCGCTTTCATCTTCGCCCATGCCATGTCCCTCGACCAAGATGTCCAGCGTCTTGCCCACCAGCGCCTGATTCTTCTTCAGGCTGATCGCGCTTTGCAATTCCATGAGCCGCTCATATCGCTCTTGCTTGATCTCATCATCAACATGATCGGGCAGGATCGCGCTCGGCGTCCCCAGTTCGTAGCTGTATTGGAAAGCGCCGACGCGGTCAAATTCCAGATCGCGCGCCATTTGCAACAAACCAGCAAATTCTTCTTCGGTCTCGCCGGGGTAGCCGACGATGAAAGTACTGCGCACAGCCAACTCCGGCATCAACTCGCGTAGCTTGCCGATGGTCTCGTAAACCCATTCCACCTTGGCCGGGCGTTTCATCCGCTTTAGCGTCTCGCGGTGGCCATGCTGCAGCGGAATGTCAAGGTAGGGCAGCACTTGCCGATGCCGCGCCATCGTCTCCATCAAGCGTGCCGTCACATAACCGGGATAAGCGTACATGATGCGCAGCCAGGGGATGTCCGGTGCTGCCGCCACGATGGCGTCCAGCAGATGCGCCAGACCGTCTTTCAGGCCCAGGTCATATCCATAATCGGTGCTGTCCTGCGCGATGAGAATCAGCTCTTGTACGCCCATGTCCTGTAAATGAACCGCCTCCGCTACAATCGCTTCCAGCGGTCGGCTCACGGCTGTGCCCTTGATGCGCGGAATGGCGCAGAAGGCGCAGGGACGGCGACAGCCATCGGCGACTTTTAGATAGGCGGAAGCGCCTTGTACGCTGGCGCGCAAGACACCGCGTTCATCCAGCCCAACCACGTTGGCTTCATCCGGCAGGTGATAGAGTGGGGCGGGGTGCTTGCGCTTTCGCAGGCGTGTGATGAGATCGAAGATGTCCATCCAGCGCCGCGTGCCAATCACGCCGTCTAGACCGGGCACCTCTTGCACTAAGGTATCGCCGTAACGCTGCGACAGGCAGCCGGCCGCGATCACCATTTGGTCGGCGCGCTTGATCTCCACCAATTCGCGCAGCGCTTCAATCGATTCGGCTTTGGCGGCGTTGATGAAACCGCAGGTGTTGACTATCAGCACCTCGGCGGATTCAGGATCGCCGACGCCGCGCATGCCCTGCGTGTTCAGGATCTGCGCCATGCTCTCGCTGTCGACCGTGTTCTTGGCGCAGCCCAGGCTGAGGAGATAGTATTTGCCTTTGCGCTTATTGACCAAACTCGGCATCTTATTTCTTCCGTGTCTTCAGAATAAGATAGATCGAAAAGTCAAGTTACCTGCCGAAGAGGATTTTCTCGGCTTCCAGATGACGCTCATAATCCGCCATAAAGTTCCGATGGACATTTTCGGGATTCAACTTGTGCGTTTCGGCAAGCACACCATCGGGACTGAATTTGGAGTCGTGGACGTGAATTCCTAGCGTGATCTTATCGCGAGAGTTGGTCATCTCAAATAGGTGGATTCGGTCCAGTCGCTTGAGAACGTTTGCGAATCTGGTTCGGATTTCGCGCTCAAAAGGCTCGATTAGTTTATCCCAGCGCGATTCCTGCTCGTCCATGGTCCCGCTGTTGTAAGCATCACTAAACTCCGCCAATGACGTTGAGCGATCATGGTGGTCGCGTATCATGGCGTTGGCATTTTCAAGAAACGGTTCATATCTCCGCATAAGTTTATATTCCCGAAAAAATAGTATTCTTCCACGATTGGGCGCAAATACGCTTTACAAAGCTCCTCATCCGCGTTCCCGAACCCTTGGCCGTACTTGCGATTGTCATTCACTCTTCTTGCCAATCCTTCTTCCGAATTGGCGGCGATCACAACATCGTAATAGTGGTCATTTGACATTATGGCAAATCCATAAAACGTCTCATGTTTATAGTCTCGTTGCATTTGCCCAAATGCCTGGCGGGTACCTGTGTAAATTGCCTCTTCTAGTGCGTCGTAGTCGAAGTCTAGTTCCAATTTCGCTGCCATCAAGCTCCCTCCTTCGTCGGCGGCAGACCCGTATGCGTCACGCACGGCGGTAAGATCGCGGTCGGAGAGCCTTGCGCCATGCTTTCGCTGCCGACCGTGTTCTTGGCGCAGCCCGGGCTGAGCAGGAAGTATTTGTCTTTGCGAAAACTTGCAACTTTCTTGACCATTGTCGCTCGCTGGATTCTTGTTAATCCTTAAGTGCAGTCATCAATACAGTGAACCGAATAGCGTAGCTTGCACGCGATCGAAGATCACTTTATCTTGTTCGTAGCGGCGGCACGATTCCTCTGGGTTGAGATCGGCGAACGGTCCAGGCAGCGTATCGCAGGGCCAGTTAGAGTCATGAAGCCCCAGATGGATATTCTCGCGCTTGTTCGTCAACTCGAAAATACCTTCTTTGTCCAGTCGCTGCAGCACTCGCGCCAGCCGGTCTTTGATCGGATCGTGGATGTTGTCGAAAACATATTCATAAAGCTCATCTTCGTCTACGTCCTCGTCTTCCAATATTTCATCCTCAAGTTCGTCAAGTTGGGTTGCGAGCGACCATAGCATATCGTTAGTAGTCTTAAAGCGCTTGGCAAACTCTTCGTTGTTCTGCGAATAAACGAGAATGAAGTCGTACCAATGGCGCCGCCAGAATGTCTTGAAATCAGCATAAGGCACGTCAAGGTATTTATCGTCTTTCTCTAGTTCGCGTCGGGTTTGGCGTTCCAATTCCTCTTCGGTGTTTACCAGTATGGCGACATATTGGACTAACTGGCCCGTGTCGAAGTTAAACGTGTAGAATGTTTCGTCGCTCCTTTCCTGCTGCAACATGGGAAAGATAACGCGCGCCGCCTCATACGTTGCTTCTTCGAAAGCGTCATAGTTGAACTCAACATTCAGGTCAAAATCCATTTCGCATTTTCCCCGATTCCTCTCAAATGGATAGCGTCAAGGATACGAAAGCCTCCACGATTCCGCGAGTCCACATCCGCTACACGGGCAGAGCTACCTACGCGCCTGGTTTCGTCGGCGGCAAACCCGCCTGCGTCACGCGCGGCGGCAAGATAGCCGTCGGGTCGGCTGACTCCGCCTCGGTCGGCGCTGCTGTTGGTCGCGGCGGATCGGTCGGCAATGGCGTCACTGTCGGAATCGCTGTCGGCAAGCGGGTCGGAACCGTCGTCTCCACCGGCAGTGGACTTGGCTCAACTGCCTCGGGCTGCTTGGCGACAGGCTCGGTCGCCACCTCGACCACTTCCACGATCTCTGTCGGCGGGACAGTTGTCGGCTCCCCGCCCGGACCCAGGGTGATAATAGCTTGATCGACGGTGAAACGAATGTCGGCACGCTGTCCTCGTTCGCCGATCACACCCTGTCGCTGACCATTCCAAATCACATCCAAAGCCAAGGCATTGGCCGCCCTGAGCAGGATCTCGGTCTCGGCGCTGTATTCCAGCAGGGTATCGGCGGCGGCGATGCCTTCATAGACGCTATTGCCATCGCTCTGAAGGCTAATCCAGCTCCGCTGCGTCACGAGGACACTGACCAGAATGCCCGTGCCGGTGTATTGCGCGCGATCCGCCGGCTGGGTTGGGCTGCTCACAAGCGGCGTCTCGCTGGGGGGGGCTTCGACTGTCTCCGCAGCTGCGACGCTAGCCGACTCGGGCGTTTGACTCGGTTGGAGGAATGCCTCAATGCCGACCAACTCGACGGTGACGAAGACGATGACGGCGATGGCCGCCGCCGAAAACAGCAGCAGCAGTAGCAGACGCAAGACACCCCGACAGCCGGTCCGGCGTCTGTCTGCTTGCTCGAATTCTTGCAGCGGCTGAGTGGAGCTGAAGGGCTCCTCGAGCGGTTCTGGCTGCCTCCGCCGCCCACGTCGCTCGCGTCTGCCTTTCTCCTGGGCGAAGCGCATTTGCGCGTAAAGCAGCAGGATATGTTCCTCATCCAACTCCAGGTGACGGGCGTATATCCGCAGCAAGCCGCGAACCTGGATTTCCGGCACGCCGCTGATCTCGAAATCGCCCGCCTCAAAGTTTTCCAGGATTGGCTGGCGGATCCGCAGCTTGGCGACAATATCCGCGATTTCAAGTTCTTTGCTTTCGCGCGCTTCCCGCAGGACCTGTCCGAGGGAGTAGCCATCCATTCGCTATGAAGACCTTGAATAAAATAACCCCAACAGTTCAGTATAACCTGTAACTGGCGGGGTTATAAAACTGTAGCCGAGTTTGTTACCTCGGGCGGGTAGTTCGTGGAGATTTACTCGAGTATGCGTTCGGCTTCTACTTCCTCCGCCGCTTCCACACTGTCACTCTCTTCCGTAGTGTCATCGGCGGTCGCTTCTTCAGCTGATGTCTGGTAGCGGAATCCCTCCATCATCAGATCCTCCGCGCGGACCTGCTCGCCACGTTCACGCGCCGCCAGAAACTCCGGCAACTCATCTTCCGGTACGATCGTGATCGTCAGCACTGGTGCCATCTCATTGCCCAGCCGCACGGCGACTTGATGCGTCCCCACCTCACGCAAGGACTGCTGGCTGATGCGCCGCCGATTGATATCCACACCGGTCTTGCGGTCCAACTCGTCGGCGATTTCTTGCGTGGTCACCGAACCGAAGAGCTTTCCGGTTGAAGCAGCGCGCCGCCCAAAGATCAACTCGACGCCGTCAATCTGGCGCGCTAAATCATTGAGCATATTGTTGTATTGCGCCTTGCGTGCCTCGACATTCTGGCGAGCCGCTTCGGTCTGTTTCAGGGCGGCGGGCGTCGCCTGGATCGCCATCTTGTTGGGGATCAGATAATTGCGCGCGAATCCGTCCGCTACCTTGACCACCTCGCCGGCCACCCCGTGCTTGTACAAGTCCTGGAGCAAAATAACTTGCATCGTTCTTTCCTCATTCGCTGCAACTGCGTCTTGCAGAGCGTTTTCCATTGGCTGAACCCGTATATTATAAAGATGTCGGCGGCGCTGCCAAGTGGCAATCCAGAGGCTGGGGGGAGCAAGGGGCGGATGAGCGTAAGCGCAAACACGGCGCTGGACAACAGGCAGGTCATCGAAAAGGCGCTGATCGTGCTGGTCGGTTTCCTCGCCAGCGGCGCGCTCGGCTTGTTGCGGATCGCTGTGGTTGGCGCGCAATTCGGCACCGGCGCGGCCAATGACACTTTCGCCGCCGCGCAGCAATTGCCCGAGACTGTCTTTGTGCTGGTGGCCGGCGGCGCGCTCGGCTCATCATTCATCCCGGTTTTCGCCCGCTTCCGCGAACAGAACAGCGAGCAAGCCTGGCGCCTCGCCAGCGCGGTCATGACGCTTTCCGCAGCTAGCGCCGCGCTCTTCGGTTTGTTGGTCGCCATATTCGCCCCGCAATTGGTGGGGCAGTTCCTCTTCACTGACCGTCCGCCCGCGCAGCAGCAGCTTGTGGTGGAAATGGTTCGCCTTATGATGATCACGCCCCTCATCTTCAGCGTGAGCGGCCTAATCATGGGCATTTTGCAATCCTATGCCGCCTTTTGGCTGCCGGCGGTCGCCATCAGCATGAACAACATCGGCATCATTATTGGCGCGCTGGTCATCGCGCCGAGTTTGCCGCCGCATCCAAGCGTCGGGCAGGTGGGCGATCTCAACGTCATGGGTTTGGCTTATGGAGCTGTCTTGAGCGCGGTTTTGCACTTGCTTGTGCAGTTGCCGGGCTTATTTAAGATTCGCGCCCGTCTGCGCTTCCTGCTTTCCGCTCGCGTGCCCGGCGTGACAGATGTCCTGCGCCTGATGGGTCCGCGCGTGTTGGGCTTGGCGGTAGTGCAGATCAATTTCTACGTCAATATTCGTTTCGCCAGCGGCATGGTCGATGGCAGCGTCGTCGCCCTTCGCTACGCCTTCATGCTTTGCTTCTTCGTCCTCGGCATGATCGGGCAGAGCCAGGCTTCCGCCGTATTTCCCACGCTGGCGGCATTGCGGGCAAGAGGGGACTATGCCGGCTTCCGCGATCGGCTGGCCGCCGCCATGCGCAATGTCCTCTATCTCTCGTTTCCAGCGTCGGCGCTGCTGATCGTTTTGGGCGGACCCTTGGTCAGCCTGCTGCAACGGGGCGCCTGGACGGGCGAAAGTACCCAAGCGGTCGCCTGGGCATTAAGCTTTTACGCCCTGGGAATCGGCGGCTTTGCCCTACTTGAGGTGCTGTCGCGGGCTTTCTACGCCCTGGAGGACAGTTCGACGCCGGTCATCGCTGGCGCAGGCGCTATGCTCAGCAACATCGCGCTCAATTTCCTGTTCATCCAGTTCATCGGCGACCCGGACAGTCTGGCGCGGGGTCCATTCGCGGGCTTGGCATTGGCGAACGCGCTGACGACTATCGTGGAAGCGCTGGCGCTATGGTGGCTCTTGCGCCGGCGGCTGGCGGAAATCGATGCCGCCGCGAGCCTTCACGACCGCGAAATTCTATTCAGTGCCGCTGGCAGTCTATTGCTTTCTTTGGTGATGGCGGCTGCAATATCCCTGCTTATCGCCGCTTTTTCCACCAGCGGCTGGATCGCTTCTGCCGTCGGTATACTCGCTGCTGTGGTCATCTTTTTTGGGGGCGGCTATCTTCTTGATGTGAGCGAGACGCGAAGTCTGCTCGCGCCCCTGCTCAGCCGCGGCTTGAAGTTAGTCAGACGATAGGGAGGGCAGAACATGAGCGGAAAGCTGGATTCGAAAGTCGCCGTTATCACCGGTGCTGGGCGTGGCATCGGGCGCGGACTCGCCATCGGCTTCGCGGAGCAGGGCGCCAAGGTCGTCTGCGCCGCGCGTACGAGCGCCCAGCTTGACGAAACCGTCGAGAGCATCCGCGCCTCCGGCGGCGACGCCATCGCAGTCCGCTGTGATGTCACCGAGGCGGCCGACCTGCAGAATCTCTACGCGCAGACCCGCGCCCACTACGGCGGCGTCGACATCGTCATCGCCAATGCCGGCGGCAATTTCGAGCGGCGCTCGGTCGAAGAGAGCGAAATCGCCGGCTGGGAATACACAGTTCGCGTCAACCTCGTCGGCGTCTATTACACCTGCAAATACGCTATCCCCGACCTCAAGACCAAAGGCGGGCATATCATCGTCATCGGCTCGGGCATGGGGCATCGCGCGGGCAATGCCGGCTCCGCCTACAGCGCCTCCAAAGCCGGCGTCTGGATGCTGGTGCGCACTCTGGCGGAAGAATTACGCCAGTATCGCATTTGCGTCAACGAATTGATTCCGGGCTTGGTCGATACCGACATTCTGACCGATGCCGAACGTCCGTCCGATCCAGCGCTCAGTCTCGAGTGGTTCAAGCAACCGGCCGATGTCGTTCCGCTCGCGCTCTTCTTGGCGACGCAGCCGCTGACCGGTCCCACCAGCCAGAGTTTTAGCTTGATGCGCCGCGATGCGCAGTAGGCTTATCGCCGTACCCGCGCGAAGAGCGCCTTGAGATATTCCGCCTCGGGGAAGCCAATGGGATGATCCAGGGCATGCGATGTGCGGGCGATCTCATCCAGCGTGTAGCCGGCGACGGTAGCTGAGCGCGTCACCAACTGGAAGAACATCTCGGCTTTGATGCGGCTGGAACAAGAAGCCATGACCAGCGTGCCATCATTCGTCAGCAAGTGCAGCGCCATCTCAACCAGACGGCGGTAAGCCAGCACGGCATTTCTCATGCTGGCGCGGCTGTTGGCGAAAGCCGGCGGATCGACGATCACCATATTGAACTTGCGCTTGGATGCGATTAGCTGCCGCATCCCGGCGAAGGCGTCAGAGGCGACGACATCGACCTTGTCCGCGTCGAAGCCGTTGAGCGTCAGATTCGTCTTCAAAGCCTGCAGCGCCGGCTCGCTCGCGTCCAGCGCTGTCACTGAGCGCGCCCCACCCGCCAGCGCATAAACCGAGAATCCACCCGTATAGCAGAAAACATCGAGCACGCGTTGCCCCTTCGCGAGCTCCCGCACTTTCTGCCGATTGTCGCGCTGGTCGAAGAAGAAGCCGGTTTTCTGCCCTTTCATAACATCGGCTTGGAATAACAAGCCGTTCTCGACGAATTGCGTCTGCCCCGCCGGCTCCACTTGTACGTCGCCGATCAACTGCTGGCCATCGCGCAGACCGTACAATTTGGCGACATTGAGTTGATCCGACTGCAGCGTCCGGCTCAAGCGCAAGATCAGTTCATCAAAGATGATCGATTCTTGCAGCGCCGGTATCAGCGCGCGCAAATGCGGGATCCAGGCTGTGGTATACAGCTTCAGCACGAGCGTATTGCCATAGCGGTCAAGCACCAAGGCGGGGAAGCCATCACTCTCGCCATAGACCAGTCGATAGCCGGTCGTCTCGGTATTGATGAGCGGCTGTCGTTTCGCCTGCGCCGCCCGCAGCTTGTCGGCGAAGAAGCCCTGATTAATCCGCATCGGCTGAAGCGCATGCAGAATCTTGATGCGAATCGGCGACAGCGGATCGTACAAGCCCACCGCCAGGAAATTGTTCTTCTCGCGGTCGTAGATGACCGCCAGGTCGCCGGAATTGCCCAAATGGCTCTGCTTGATGATCGCGTCTTCAAAGACCCAGGGATGCCCCTGTCGTAGCGCTCGCTCGGCCGCGCCCTTGACGCGCATGGAGATATTCTTTTCTGCCCGTGTCGGGAGCTTTTCCAGGTCAATCATCTTAAGTCACTGCCGATGCTGCGTCGCCTAATCATTCAGCCCCGCTTCATCCACCAGTTTGATCTTGAGCTCGGCATCTTCCAGCAGCGCTTGACAGTGGGCGGCCAGCCGCTGACCCCGCTCATACAATCTAACCGACTCTTCCAAAGGCAGCGCTCCGCTTTCCATTTGCGCCACCAGCGCTTCCAACTGCTGATAGGCTTCCTCATAGCTGAGTTTTGCGATGTCTTCCATCAGTCATCGACCCTGACGTTGATTCGATCTCTTGCCAATTGTACGTTCAATCGCTGATCCCTGCTGACTTGGACGGCCTCACGGATGATATTGCCCGCTTCATCGCTGACCAGGGCATAACCCCGCGCCAGAATATGCGCCGGGCTGGCGGCGTCCAGCGCCCCCCTCCGGTTCGAGAGCCGCTCGCCAAGCTGCTCCAATTGACGGCGAGCCGCCCGTCCCAGCCGCAGACGATAATCATGGAGCCTGCGTTCCTCCCTCTGCACGGTTTTCAGCGGACTGACAAATCGCAGCGAACTCTGCAAATGTCCCAGATCGCGCTCGTGCTGGTCCAACGCGCTGCCAAGGACTGCAATTAGTCCGTTGCGAAGCCGATCCAAATCCAGCAGCAGGTCATCCCGATTCGGCGTCGCCATTTCGGCAGCCGCAGAAGGCGTCGGCGCGCGCAAATCCGCCACGAAGTCGACGATGGTGAAGTCAATTTCATGCCCGATGCCGCTTATCACCGGGATGCGACTTTCCCCCACCGCCCGCGCTAGGCTCTCGTCGTTGAAGCACCATAAGTCTTCCAGCGAGCCGCCGCCCCGCGCCACAATTATGACGTCAACATCAGTATCGCGATTCAATCGTTCCAGCGCGCGCACGATCTGCCTGGGCGCCTCTGCTCCTTGCACCAGCGTCGGACTGAGGACGAGCTCCACCAGCGGAAAACGCCGCCGCAGCACATTTTGCATATCGTGCCAGGCGGCCGCGGTGGGCGATGTCACGACGCCGATTTGCCGCGGAAAGGCCGGTATGGGCCGCTTCCGGGCAGGATCAAACAGTCCCTCGGCATCCAGCTTCGCCTTCAGCGCCTCGAACTGCAAGTGCAGATCGCCGACGCCGCCAACTGCCTCGATCTGATCGGCGTAAAGCTGATACTCGCCGCGCGCGTCGTAGACGCTGACCCGCCCGTGCACGAGTATCTCGTCCCCCGCCCGCACATCGACGCGGACCGAACGCGCCGCCCCGCGAAACATGACGCAGCGTAATTGCGCGTCAGCATCCTTTATCGTGAAATACCAATGACCCGAGCGCGCCTTGGTCAGATTTGAAACCTCGCCGTGCACCCAGATATCCGCCAGGATTGCGTCTGCATCAAAGAGGTCGTGGATGTACTGCGTGATCTCCCGCACCGAAAATGTCTGCATGACAATCTCAACATATCCCGTTGTGACAAGCCGTCTCGACAGCTACAATTATCGCTGATTTAGCTGTGATAGGCGAATGAGGATCCGACTATGGCATATCTCAATGAAGCTGAACGCAGAGCTTTGCTCAATGACCTCAGCGGCATGAAATACGGCTGGGCTAAATTTAAGTTGCGGCTGATGGATCCCAAGTGTCGGCTGGTCTACTTGCGCAATGTGCAGCAATCCGGCGAGTGGCACACGAAATTTGTCCTCGAAGGGCTGGGTACTGCTGTGACACTAGTGGAAGTCAATCACGCCGAGAACAATCAATATCGCAATAAGCAGAAATTCGAATTTGTTAACGTCATCGTCGAGCCGACCGCCGATAATCGTAGTTAGCCCCGCTACCCTGCAAATGTAGGGGCGACCGGTGGTCTGTGTCTACGCACCCTCTGTGGCGAACAATCAATGCTCCCCATGCTGATGCAAGGGATTGTGTTCGTGGTAGATGCCCTGCCGGTGCATAAGTTGATGCAGGCGATTATGCGCCGCCTCGATCGTCGCTCGTATCTTCTTGTATCGTTCCGCGGCGGGCCGCGGCGCCAGTGTATCGACGTAAGCCAGCGCGCCTTCGATCTGCTCCAGCACCGCCAGCGCGTCCTCCCGCTTGAAGGGGCGCTGCCCATCTACGCGCGCTTGTACGCAACTGCTGTGCGCTGCGATCTCTCCACCCCGCCCGGCATGGCTGCCACGCACTCGCAGCGCGATCCAGGTCGATTCGCCGACATTGATCTCGCAGCTCCCTGATGCCTCCAAGGCGCCATTCACCGATGTTGCCTCCACCGCGAAGCCTCCAACCACGACCTCAACCGCATAAATCGGCAATGCGGCCGAGGCGACCCGCCAAGCGACATTGACTGTCCCGCCGCCGGCCGGCAAGTCCAGTCGGCTGCCAGGCACAAGCCCCTCAACTGCAAGCTCCAGCAGGGGACCCACCGTGACGAAGGTATTGCCCGCTTTGACCGCCTCCATCCAATTCTCGTAGCTAAACTCGCGCTCGCCCAAATGCGCATAGGTACGGATGCCGCCTAGCAGCGAATCGGCGCTCATCTTGTCCGAGCCGCCCACCACCGGCACCTGATAGCCCAGATTGAGATAACGATACCAATCCAACAAGCCATAAGGCGTGATTTGCCATTTGAATGGGTTGAAGGTCATCATCTCGATGGCATGCACCAAACCCAGCACGATATCGGCGGCGCGCTCCAGTTGTGGATTCGGCGCATGAGGCAGGACGACCAGACCATTCTGCTCAATGCAGCGCTGCGCCCACTCCGCCATACTGACTTCCAGCGCATCGCCAATCGCGGACTCGGATGGACCGCCGCTGCAGAGCGGGTGAATCATCGCGCCGGAATAGCCCAGCAGCGAGATATGACCGAGCACCTGCATGCGGTTTTCCGTGCCGACGCGTACCAGAAACTCGCCAGCGCCGCCAAATTCCTTCGCGCCAAAGGTGGTGCGTCCATCGAAATCGCTCACGTTGCTGAACATCTCGCCCCATTGGCTGGCCAGCAGATTGACCACATTGACGCCCTCGGCCGCGCCTTCTAGCCAGGCCGTCTGCGGGCTGAGGAAATGCACATGCGTATCGGCCGAGACCCAGCCTCGCTCCCTCCAATCCAGCAGCTTGTCCAAGGTGAACATCACCTCGTCCGTCTCCGCCGTAACCTCGAAACTGCTTCGGATCGGCTTGATCTCGTAGCCACGACTGATCTCGACGAAGACCTCACCCAGCGGCGCTTCCAACTCGCAAGACCCGTGAATATAAGCGTACTGATTCAGGGAATTGACGAATTCGCCATAATTGTCCTCGAACCAGTTGCCATTGACTTTCCGATGATTGCCCAGCGGCGGCAGATACTCGCCCTCCGCGCCGTGAAAGTGAATCCGTACCGCCACCTCGCGCCCGCTCGCATCAACCACTTTGACGCGCAGAAGTCGCCGCGCTTCCGCTACTTCAACCGCGCCGCCTTCCAACCCGTCTAGGGAGTACGCGACCTGCCTGCCATTCGCCGCTTGCAGGTAAAGTTTCCCGCGTGGATGCGCCGCGTATTCGATGATCGCCACCCTCTCCGAACGCTGCGGCTGCGCATTCGTCGACGCGCTGAACCATTGCTCGCGCTCATATTTCAACTTCGCCCGCGCCGAAATCACAATGCCCAAATCAATATCCACATCGTCCAATTCGCCGATCGCGTTGAAATTGACGCCATCAGGCAGCACCAGCGCCAGCTTGCGCCGCGTCCCCGCTCGCAAGGGATGCGCCTCTACCTGCGTCGTGCTTATGCCATAGATCAGCGCCCGCTCGTCTTTCGCCACCAAGCGAATCTCACGTATGACTTTCTCCGGCTGCGGATTGGGCAGGGCATAGAGCCAGATATGTTCTGCGTGGGCGTCGCGTCCGCTGCTATGACGGGTTTCGCCGTCTCCGTAGCGCGTTGCTGGCGTCCGGCCCAGCGCGAATGCTTCCGCAGTGCTGCCTCTGACCCTGTGCTGCTGATGGGGCACAGCCGCGAAGGCGCTCGCCCCCCAGTCGATATGCGCCTGCTGAATGGCGAAGCGCCGCCGAATCGGCACACTGGCGCTGCTGCCATCGGCATAATGCAGCTGATACTCCGCCACCAGATCGCCAAGATCATTGCCCGGCGTCGCGCCCTCGTGGTGCTGCGGACCTTGAAAGTCTTTGAGGTCGGGCGTTAGCGTCAGCGCGCGATCCTCGACGATATGCACGAAGACGATATAGGTAGCCTGCCTGTCGCCGGCTGCGATGCTGACTTCGTCGTTGTCGAGCAGGATCGCATTCGCCTCATTCGGCGCGCCAAACGCGAAAGGGATGCCGCGATAAGCGCAGTCGCCGTAGGCACCGTCCTCCCGCAGCTTTAGGCTCTCGCCTAATGTGGCGCGGTCGCAGTTGTATGCTTTGTCGAGGGGCAGGGGGGTGAAGAGATCTGAGGGT
>WTGB01000051.1 GCA_011523735.1 Chloroflexota bacterium | reverse complement strand
GCTCCGGATCGGTGATGCGATAGTAGACCAGAAAATCGATGCCGATCGAGGCGTTGTCTTTCGTGATGGCGGTCTGTGACGGGATATCGATGATCTTTTCGCGCATATCCACTTTGATCGCCGATTCGACGAAAGGAACGACGAAGGTCAAGCCTGGACCTCGCACCGCCCGATAGCGACCGATGAAGAAGATAACCAGCCGATCATACTCCTTGACCGCGCGGATGGTGGTGCGCAAAAGCGCCACGATAGCGAGAATGACCAGGACAATGACCACGCCTTGTCCGCCAGCACTCAAGATTTCAGTTAAGTTGTCCATTTCCCTCTCCTTAATTCCAAAAGGTTTTCGATTGTCGTGATGTTATTTCGCATCTTCTCGTTTTGCCTTTTCGACATGCAATTCCAAGCCGTCTTGCTGCGTCACCACGATTTCCGTGCCGCTCTCCAGGCGGGACCGGCTGCGCGCCGTCCATAGCTCGCCCTTCACCTGCACCGTGCCGCGATCTTCAATGGCCGCCATCACGCGTCCGCGCGCCCCGACGAGAAACTCGTCCTTCTGCGTCGACGAAAGCTCGCGCTGCTGCTTGAGGATGGAGCGCAGGATCGTCCGATGATAACCCCATGCCAGCAGGACGCCGACCGCGATCAGCAAGGGCGAGACGCTCGCTTCGGCGAAGAGAAAGAAGCTCACGATCGCTTGCAGCGCCAAGCCCCCAATGGCGAGGTTCTCCCATTCTGACTTGAGCAGCGGCAGCAGGAAGAATAGCGATGCCCCCGCCACCAGCGCAATCACCGCCAGCCAGTTAGCCGCTAGCAGGCTCATCAGGTAGACCGTACCCAGGATCAAACCGGCGCCGGCGATCTCGGCAACGCCCGTGCCGGGGATATAGGTGCCGGTCGCGCTGATCCACAGACCCGCCATTAGCAGCAGATATACCACATTTGGATCTTGCAGAAATTCCATAATCCCGCCCCTATCCAAGCGCCGCGGCGACAGCGCATAGCACAAGAATTATGATAATGCCCCAAAATCCCAAACTGAGCAAGAAGGACAGCAGGGCGATGAAGGCTCCAATCAGCCAAGCTAGCAAGCCAAAGATGGCGCCGCGGAAGATAAACGCCAATATCAATAATACCAGACAACCCATCCCCGCCTCCTAATTCCTCTCTAATTCCAGTATAAGCGATTCCCGGGCGGAAAAACCCTCAATCTTTGGGGGTTTGCCCCCAAGGCGGCGACAGGCGATAGACGACGAAATTATCACGGGCGTAGTCTCGCTCTAAGACAAAACCGGCATCGTTCAGCGCCAACAGCCAATCTTCATGCGACTGATCGACCGGCGCTGCCAGGTATCTATCGCCAGTCTCATTCAAAGCCAGCGCGCCCTCGACCAGCGCCTCAGCCGTCGGATAGTGTACCCGCCGTTTATCCTGCCAAGTTCCCAAATAGTAGCCCAATTGCCAGCCCAGCCAGGGATCATAGATCACGGTCGCGACCGGTTTGCCATTGAGATGCTGCGCCAGCTTGTCGATACCGACGTAAGCGCTGCGGTCTCCGCCGATCTGCATGCCATCCGATATCCATATCGCGCTCAGCAGCAAGGCGGCAACGACGATTTCCAAGACTCTATAGCGAGCAAAGGACCGACAGAGCGCCGCTATCCCGCCCGCAACAGGCAGAACCAGAATTGGCAATACCAGCAAGAGATAGCGGTCGTAGAGGTTGAAACTGAACACGATGTGCATGGCTGAGTAAAGGGTCGCAGCGCCGACAAAGATTGCGATCAAAGCTGGAGTCGGATGTGAATCACCATTCCTGCGCATGACCGCAAGCGTAGCCAAGGCAAGCAGAAGAACAGTTACAGGGGGCGGACCAAGCAGCCAGGCAGCAGATTCCAGCCAAATTAGAAGGCGATCGAACCAGGCGGAAGGCTCTGCAAGCCATTGAGACGGCGCGTTATTGGCCGCCGCTTGCAGGAAGATGCTTGTCTCCGGGCGGGCGGCATCCCAAAGCAACAGCGCAGCGATGATTGCGCTGAGTGGCAGCAGGAAGCGCAGCCATTCTCCACGCTTCCTGCCGCGGGCAACGAGTATAGCCAATAAGAAGACCGCAACGAAAACAGCCTGCTGCTTGCTCCAGAAAGCCAGTCCCAGCGCCGCCCCCACCATAGACCAGCGTCCGCTCAGCGCAAGATAGAGCGTCGCGGCCACACTAAACAGCAGGCCCATATCGGTGAAAGCGCTCGCGCCAAAAGCCAGCATATATGGTGAAATTGCCGTGAGCAGACCAGCCAGCAGACATGCCGTCTCGTCTCGATAGACGCGCCAGGCCAGGCGCATCATCAGCGCCGTGAGCAGCAGCGCCAGCATGACATTTGGCAGCTTGCCAGCGAACTCGCCGACATGCGGATCGAGATGCAGCACGCCAGCCGCATCAGCCGTATTCCCAAAAGCCGCCATGCTCAGCGCGCTCAAATAGAGCGACAGCGGCGGCTTGTCGAGCGCGCCCGGCAGCAGCCAGTCGCCGTTGACCGCCGCGCTACGAGCAAAAGTCATGAAATAAGCTTCGTCAGGCTGGAAGCGCTGGTCGCGTGTCAGATGATGAAACTGAAGGAGACTCGCCAGCAGGATGATCGACGCGCTGAGCGCCAGACGCCGTAGCTGTCGACCGCGCTCAGCCAAAGCGCTCCCGCAAGTAATCCAGGACCACGCGGTCGATCGCGTAACGATGCTGCCGCAGATTCCAGCGCATCTCCAGGTTCTCGTTGCCGATCAGCATGAAGAAGACCTGCTGGCAGACCTCGTCCCAATCGCCATTGATCTCGCCGGTCATATAGCCCTGCTCGATCATGATCGCTTGCAGTTCGCTGGCGATGTCATTGTCGATTCGGATGATGTCTTCCGGCTTGGAAGGCTGGAAGTAGAGGTGGTGCATCTTGACCAAGTCCAGCAGCCGTCCCACCGGTTCGTCGGCGTCATCCACGCGCAAATCCAGATAGCGGTCGTTGTCGCCGCCGTAGCCGCCCGCGGGCCGCACGACCAGCACAGCCGCCGATTGCTTGCCGCGCCGATCACCGCCGGCATGCTCGCCCGCGCGCAAAGCCGCTACCAGGCGATCAGCCAACTCGCCTTGCGCCTGAGTGTAGCCAGCCGCCATCGCGTCAATCACCGCTTCGCCCGTCAGCAGATTGCCCTGCACGGAAAAGCCTGTGCCCGTCTTGTGGCCAGCCCACTCATGGCAATCCGCGCCGGTATGAACAGCCAGGCTGCCACCCCCATCAACAAGCGCCACTTGCCGGGACTCGCGCTGTTCGTCATCTTCGAGCAGGCGGCTCAAGGCAGCCTCAGCCGCAAGCCCGTCACCCATGAGCGCCAAGCCATCAGGACCAAAACTCAACTTGGCGTAAGACTGCGTTGCCACAGCGCCAATACCGGCTCGCGCCCATGGCACGACTGCGCCTACAGCGGGAAATTTGCTGGCGACCGCCACGCCCCAAGCGTTTTCATTTTCGCAATGGGCGACGATCGAAAAGGTATTGACTGCCATAACTATTCTGCCGTCTCAACTCAGACCGCGATTATAACAAGCGCTTGGGAGCAGCGAAATAGTATCGCCCGAATTTCCCGTCGAATGATGCCATCGGCAAGGTTCATGGCGCGGCGGCTGAGCCAGCACTCGCAATCTTTTGTCTCATCAGCCAGAATGTGACTTGATACAGAATCACAATCGGCGGAAGAAATTATGGAATACCGCACACTGGGCAGAACAGGACTGCGCGCCTCCGTTATGGGCATCGGCGCCGGTGGACCCAGCCGTCTCGGTCAGCGAGACAACATCCGCAGCGAATCCGAATCGATCGACCTCGTCCTGCAGGCGCTGGATGCCGGCGTCAATTTCATCGACACAGCGGAAGGCTACCGCACGGAGGAAATCGTCGGCGCGGCCGTCGCCCGGCGCGACCGCGACCGGATCATCATCTCTACCAAGAAGAGCCTGGGAAGAGAAAACATCTCCCGCGAGGTGCTGCGGGCGGGACTGCGCGAAAGCTTAAGCCGGCTCGGCGCCGACTACATCGACATTTACCATTTGCATGGCTTGCGGCTGGAGCAATATGATTATTATTCCCAGGAGATCGTGCCCGAACTGCAAGACTTGAAGCAGCAGGGGCTCATCCGCTGCATCGGCGTGACCGAGCATTGGAATGGCGACCTGGAACACAAGATGCTGCAGCGCGCCCTGAAAGACGATGTCTGGGATGTAATCATGGTCGGCTTCAACCTGCTCAATCAAAGCGCGCGGGAAACCGTGCTGAGGACCGCCAGGGAGAAAGACATCGGCGTCCTCATCATGTTCGCTCTGCGCCGCGCCTTGAGCGGTCCCGACAAATTGCGGGCGACCGTGCGGACGCTGATCGAACGTGGCGAGGTCAATCCCGACGAGATCGACAGCGAGGACCCGCTGGGCTTCTTGCCCGCTGAGGGCTCGGCAGTTAGCATTCCGGATACCGCTTACCGGTTTTGCCAAGCGGAAGCGGGCGCCCATGTGATTCTGTCAGGCACGGGCAATCCGGGGCACCTCGCAGCCAATCTGGCCTCATTCGCCCGTCCGCCCCTCCCGCGCGAGGATATCCAGCGCCTGAAACATATCTTCCGGGATGTGACCTCGGTCACCGGGCAGTAAAGCTGGAACCGCCAGGGAACAAAAAAGGGCGGGTTATTCGCCCCGCCCTTTTTGGTGCCTAACTATGTGTTGGCTTTAGTGGCCCATGCCTTCGGAACAGCCACTGTAGCTGGGAATTGACATTGGCGCCGGATTGGCGACATTTACAGCGACATTGAGAGTGCCATTCGCGCCGCCCTCGGCATGGCTGACAACCAAGGTGTATTGGCCGCTGGCCGGCACTTTGTACTCGCTGATGGTGGCATCGTATTCGCTACGGGAAATGTCGTCATCGCCGGTCAAAGCTTGCCCCTCGGGACCAATCAGGATGATCAGCGGATCAACGAAACCGGGCGCCACAGTCGAGACATCAATGTCGAGCGTTTGGCCGCGTTTGGCATCAAACGGGATGCTGTAAACCCAGCCCTCCCGCATCGGCAGTTCAAAACTGCTGTCGCCATCCAGCTCGGCATGGAAAAGCGTGCGGCTGCGATTGAGCATCGCGTAACGATAGTAGTCGGCCGCGCTGGCTTCTTGATTGCCCATCTCCTCGAAGGTGATGCCGCGAGAGAGATAAGGCAAGGTGTAGCTCTCATCCAGGCGCATCGCCATACCGATGTGAATGATGGAAGCTTCGTATTCGCCCAGGTAGCGATAGGTGACGCCCAGCCAGTTCATTGCCTCGGCATCGTTGCGATTGATATTCAAAGCGCGGCGGAAGTTCTCCAGCGCGGTCGCATAATCGCCAGACATCAAGGCGCGGTAGGCATCGCTCTTGAAGCGAGCGCTGTCATTGCCCTGCGTGAACAAGCCAGCGATTTCGAAGGAGACATCGACTTTGCCCTCGGTGCTGCCGCCGGCATGTGTGAGCACAACGGCATATTCACCGCTGGCCGGAGCGCGGAAGTGCACGTAGCTATCCCACCAGTCGCCGGTATCATCGTTGGCGGTCAGCGGCTCGCCCTGCGGGTCCAGGATCAAGACCAGGGGATCCGCATCCAGATCGCGCTGGCTGCTGACAGCGGTGACCACGACATCTTGCCCGGCGCTGGCGTTGAACGGCAGGACGTAAACAAGTCCTTCAGCCATCTGCAATTCCAGCGTGCCTTCCCAAGCCAGATTGTCGTTGCGAATGACGCGGTTCTTCTTCCGCTTGATCCACTCAACATAGTCGTCCATAGCGGCTTGCATCTCGCCCATCTTTTCGTAGACGATGCCACGGTTGAGATAGGGATAATCCGCATCGGGCACGAGGGACATGAGCGTGTTGCAGTCCGCCAGGGCGGCGTCAAATGCGCCAACCTCGCTCAGCGCCCAGCAGCGATTGTTCAAGGCGCCCAAAGCATCGGGCTGCTGCTGCAAGACAACCGAGTAATCCTGCGCGGCCAAGCCATGCTCATCAATCATGCTGTAGGCATAGCCCCGCGCGAAATAGGTATCGACATCGGCTTCGCCTTCCGCGATAAGCATATCGTAGAGGGCGATGGCTGAACGATACTCTTCGTTCGACAAGCTTGACCAAGCCATATTCTTGGCGGCGGTTGCGTTCAAAAAGCCCTTGGGCAAGACAGCCGTTTCGGCCGCCTGCGCCATCGCCTCGGCCGCTTCAGCCAAGGCCGCTTCCTGAGCCGCAATGATTGCTTCCAGCTCGGCAATCACAGCATCGCTGTTATCTTTGACCGGTGCTGCCGGAGACAGGAATCCGATGGTGACGACCACAGCCACCAGCACCAACAAACCCTCAATAATCAGAGCGCTTGGCCGCTGGCTAAGGATGCGATCTTTGATGGAACGTTTGGGAATATCATATTCCAGGTACCGTTTCGTCATAAAAATACCCCTCGCTCTTTCACCTTCCGATGATTAGTAATCACTACTTGACCCTGAGTATAACACATCTGACGTCACAACCGTCAAGTCATTGCGTCAGTCAAACACAACTTACTGCACTACACTCCGCCTACGACTAGACTACGATATTGATCGTAGCTTGCCCGCGCAGCCGCTTCATACCCAAGTGTATCGTAAACATGCGCAATTTCCAAATACATGTCCGGATACGCTGAACCGATATGAAAAGCCAGATTGAACTGACGCAATGCCAGCGTCTCTTTCCCCTGCGTCATCATAATCCGCCCGAGATTGTAATGCGCCAGGGCACAGACCTCTTGCCGACAATCAGGGAATATCTCGATCACGTCCAGACAATCCCGCGCGGCCGCGTCAAGATCCCCCATCTCGACTTGCAACCAGCAGCGATTCTCCAGGGCGATGGCATATTCCGGAAGCGATTGCGCCGTGTTCATCGCCTCGTGGCAGTGCCGCATGGCCGCCGCGAATTCTCCCGATTCGCCATAAGCCCAGCAGAGGGAAGTATGCGCGTCATAATCCGCCTGTTCCAATTCCAGCACTTGGCGGAAGTCCCTTTGCGCGTCCCGGTAATCGCCAGCTTGCAGATTCACATAACCGCGCCAGCCGTAATAGACGGCCTCTTCCGGGGCAACCGCGATGGCGAGATCATACATCGCCTCCGCCGCCGCGAATTCTCGGATCTGAATGTAAGCGATGCCACGCTGCGTCACCGGTTCCAGAGCCACGCTGGTCGGCTTCCTCATCGATTCCAGCGCTACTGGCGGGACTTTCGCTGATTCTCCATCGAAGGGATCGAAGAAATCAAAGGCGCTCCCGGCCACCACCGTGATGACGATCGTCAAGGCAATTTCAATGAGGATCGCGCTCCAACGCTGGGAGAAAAAGCGCTGAATGATATTCCTCTGCGGTACATCGTAGACAGGATAATTATCGTACATGATCGTCCCAAATGTCTCACTGATTCCAGTATAACGCAATCAGAGGGGAATCCGCCAAAACTAATCTACGTTTTGCCAACGTTACTTGTCTGACTTTAATGTCATTCCTTATGTCCAAACGTTACCGAAAAGACCTAAAGCTTTCATTAACGATTTACACAAGATTGCGCTGTTTCACTTTGTCTGCATTTGACAGAAGCCTCTCATCGTGGAGAAACATCGGCATTTAGCGCTAGCTGACGCAATTATAACGCGGGGCAGGAACTTAGCAAGGAATCGGCATAATATGGCGCGAATGGCGGAACCTGTCGTTCGGCGCCGGCGATTCTCGCTTTGCAGACGGCGGAGACCTTGAAGAATCTCTAAGCCTCCTTCCGGATTACAATCGTGACATCGCTGATTCAAGCATTTCAGGAGAGACCATCATGAGCGACAGGTATGTACGCGAGCAGTTGATAAATGCCTTGACCAAGGCGCAAGCCCATCAACCCTTTGAGAACGCAATCATGGACTTCCCGCCCGCGCATTACAACACCCGCCCGTCGAATATGCCTTATTCTTTCTGGCATCTGCTGGAACACCTGCGCATCGCTCAAGCCGATATCCTTGACTACATCGAGAATCCCGCCTACCGCTATCTGAAGTTTCCGGATGATTACTGGCCCCCGCAGAAGCAAACGGCCAATGAAGCCGCCTGGCAGCGGACCATCACCGGCTTCCAAGCCGATCTCGCCGCACTGGTTGATGTCGTTCGGGATCCGACGCGCGATCTATATGCGCAGATCCCTCACGGGGAAGCAGGACATACGATCCTGCGCGAAGTGCTGGTTGTCGCGGCGCACAATTCCTACCACATTGGCGAGTTCGGCATCCTGCGCGGGACAATGGATCTGTGGTGACTTGGCTCGTGTACACAATCCAAAGACTGTCAACTCAATGGTTTAGGCGATATAATCAAATTGCATTGAGATGATGCGAGGGACATCATGGCTGTTCAATCAACCCTGCGTCTCACCGTCGAGGAATATCTCGCCTGGGAAGAAAACAATTTTGAAAAACACGAATACATCGATGGCGAGGTACGCTGTATGGCTGGCGCTACAGGCAGACATAATCGAATTACGTCCAATACAAATACGGCGATCGGGCGACAGCTTGATGATTCGGATTGTTTTCTTCTGAGCAGTGAGATGAGAGTAAAATCGGGGGAAACTCGTTACGTATATCCTGATTTATCCGCAGTATGCGGCGAGGAGATCTTCGAACGCGAAAACGAGATGGAATTGCTCAATCCAATTCTGGTCATTGAAGTAACCTCGCCGTCCACCATAGATATTGACCGCGGTGAAAAACGCGACTCCTATTTCGCTGTATCCTCAATCCAGACCTACCTGATCATTGACCAGCATCGCCCATGCCTCGAGCTCAACACTCGGGCTGACACTGGCTGGCAGGTAGAGATTTTTGAGCGCTTGGACAACATTATCCCGCTGAAAATACTCAACTGCGAATTGTCATTGGCGCAGGTCTATCGCGGCATCACTTTTAACGAAGACTAATCCTCAACCGCCTGCAAAAGCATTTGCAGCGCCGCCTCGACGCTTGACAGCTTGTTTTGTATGCGGTCCCCGCCCCAGACCCGCCGCTCTACCCGCAGAAGTTCAGCCCGACCAGCCAGTCCAATGTAGGTCAAGCCGACCGGTTTCTCCGCCGTGCCGCCGCCGGGACCCGCGATGCCAGTCACACTCAAGGCGTAGTCGCTGTCAAAGAGCGCCAGCGCGCCCTGCGCCATCTCGCCAGCCGTCGCCCCGCTCACCGCGCCCTGCGCAATCAAGGTCCCTTCTCGCACATCGAGGAAGTTCATCTTCGCTTCGTTCGAATAAGTCACCAGCCCGCCCAGCACATAGGCTGAACTGCCGGCGCAGTCCGTCAAGGTACTGAGGAGCAAGCCACCAGTGCAGGATTCGACAGCGCAGATCGTAGCGCCCTTTGCCACCAACGCCGCGCCAACCTGCTGCGACAGCGGCAGCAAGTCCGGCAGCATCAGACCTGTACCAATATCAGGGTGTTGCCCTCGCAATCCTTCATCATCACGAAGGTGCCCCAGAATTGTGTTTCCGGCTCACCTAGAAACTCCACGCCCCGCTCTTTGTAGATGCGATAGGTTTCATTGATGTCCTCGCATTGCAAGGTCAGCGACTGCGATTGCTGGAAGGTGGAGCGGTAATGCTCCCAATTCTCATCGAACTTGTAGAGGACGATCTGCGTCTCAGCGCCGGCGGGCGCCACCGACAGCCAACGTGAATCGGCGCCGGGCCACATCTCATCGTCAGAGATCAACTCCATACCGAGCTTTTCGGTATAGAAGGCTTTCGCCCGGTCTTGATCTTCCACAAAAATCGAAACTGTCCCTACTCTGCTGATCATTTTGGTCTCCTTATAACAATTGATGATGCCAGAGGGCTCTAGCCCTATTCAGCAAGAGGGCAAGCCTCATTTCGCCGGCGAACCAGGTAAGCCGCAAAGCGCAAAGCAGCAAGAAAAAACAGGCTAAGCCAGGATCACTGAAGCAGGGTGATCCGGTTGCCCTCCGAATCGACCATCACTACGAAGCGCCCCCAGAACTCGCTCTTCGGTTCCCCCAAGAATTGAACGCCGCGCGCCTTGTAAACCTGATAGGTCTCGTCGATGTCGTCGCATTCCAAGGTAAGCGCCTGCGATTTTCCAAGCGCCTCCCGATAATGTTCCCAATCTTCGCCGAATTTGCGCAGCACGATATCGGTCTGCCCGCCTGGCGGCAGCACCGATAGCCAACGCGAACCGGAGTCTTGTCCCATCGGCACATCGACCCGCAACTCCATGCCCAGCTTTTCGGTATAAAAGGCTTTCGCCCGGTCCTGGTCCTGAACGAAGATGTAGACTGTGCCAACTCTGTTTATCATTTAAGCGCCTCCGGCGAAAGACGGCGTCGGCCTTTTCGAACTGCAGGAATTCGGGACGGACAGATTAAGCTCGTTGCCCGAGAACGATCTGGTTGCCCTCGGAATCTACCAGCATGGCAAAGCTGCCCCAATGCTGCACCTGCGGCTCGCCCAGGAATTGCACGCCCTTTGCCGTCAACTCCTGATAGGTCTCCATGATGTCGTCGCAATGCAAGGTGAAACACTGCGGTTTGCCCATCGCCTCGCGATAATGCTCCCACTGCCCGCCCATGGGGAAGAGCGTCAGTTCAGTCGGGCAGTCCTTGGGCGCGACCGTGATCCAGCGCATGCCGGAACCGGGGAACATCTCCGAGTCATTGATCAACTCGAAGCCTAGCTTTTCGGTGTAGAAAGCTTTCGCCCGCTCCTGATCCTCGACGAATACGGTGACAGTCGCGATTGTTGTAATCATTCTGAACTCCTTCCATTAGAAGACACGTCGGACGACGACACCATGACCATATCAGATTCAACAATTGGTTCCGGTCCGGTTTTCCGTAACGCAGCAACTGACTCATCGTAGGGCATTTGCACTACGATAGGACGTTCACTCTTTATTCCCTTACCGTCTACCAGCGCTTCCAAGAATGCCAAATTCGGGATTCTGGGCACATGGTCTGGACCGTAGACATTTGACAGAAACTCGAGACCGGTCTTGTCGCGGCTTGTGAATGTAATAGTCGTATTGCACTGCGTTAAGACGGACTTGCTTACCGTGGCAGTTCGCTGAGCAACTACCATAAGTCCTACACCATATTTTCTTCCTTGCAGTGCAATTTGGGATATTCTGGCGATGATTGCCTTGCTATCAAAGTCCTGTAAGCCCATTGTGGACGCTTCGGGTACGATAGTATGTGCCTCTTCAAGCACAATCAAAATCTTTACTTTTTTCGTCTTTGCATATTCGAATATCCTTGAGAGATAAACCTCGGAAGCGTAAATGGTAGAGCGCGTGTTGCTTATAGACGGCATTGAAAACATACCCAATGTATCGTTGCCATCAAGAAAAGCTTCAATTGTTTTGTCAATGTGCTGCACAAATTTTTCGCGGTAATTATTGAGTTCGTCCAATTCAGGTTTCCAACCCCGTGCATCAACCTCATACATTCGTTGTTCAAGAATGTCGGTTGCCTCGCGACTGATACTCAATTCACGCGGATGCAGTTTGTGAAGTCTGTCGTTGTATTGCCCTGTAATATCAACACAGAAGACCTTAAAATTGCAAGAAAGAGCATGCTTTACAATTCTGAACGCAAGTTCTGTTTTTCCAGAGCCGGTAATACCAAGAATAGCCAAGTGATGCGAGATCATATCTTCAACATCACATATCACGTTTAGATTTGAACCGGGTACAATACCCAGAACCATCTCAGATTCCCGCAGTTGTGGTTCATCTTCGTCAATCGTTGAATCACAAAGATTTACAGCATGATTCATTTGAGGGAGCCACGTGTAATTCCTGAATCTCCCGTTTTTAGTCCTTGTTCCGAGCTGATGCGCTTCAACAATTTGAAAGCCGTGCCGATGCTTTTCAATGGCCTCTTCATTTGTAAACGCGTCCGAAATCTGATAATACACTCTGTCTCGCCTAATGTCACAATATACCAGCATTCCTTGGCGTAGTACGTCCGGTCTCCAAGTTTCAAAACGAATTACGGGTATATGAGATTGCTCGACCACAAATCCCACAGTTTCAATATCTGACTTATGCTCATCTGCTTGCCCACGATATACATATCCCTTGCTCAAGCGACCTTTGAAGCTATTATCGATTCCAGAAAGCAGTGCTGTACCAACCACGCCGTCATCTAGCTGCTGTACAAAAAGTGGGTGCGCAATCCGCCTCGTACCGTCACCCAGTACTGCCAATGACGCTTCTTTCCAAGCCACACCAGCTTTCAGCTTCACACGGACTAAACCCGGACTATCTACGCGAATTACGCTACCTAGCTTTTCGCTTGCGTCACGCTTTCCCATTACGAAACGAACGACCTCGTCAAGAATACTTGGAAATGCCCTTGAGTATAACGTGATGTAGACTGCCCAAATAGCAATCAAGCCCCATGTCTCAATTGAGTCAACTCCGAATGTATCTACAAGCGAGTAAATGAAAACCGCTGAAAAAAGCACAGTGGCCTTGCCAAGCGACGTAGCATATTCATAGGAAACCTTACCAGCCAGGAGCTGAAACCTATTGGTGGACTCTTCCGACACCAGTAGCTGGTTAACAAGACCGACCAGAAATATGGATATAGATAACGCGGTCAAACTGATCCACCCGAGATCTGAGTTTCTGGCAAGCGCTGGGCTTATTGTGACCAATGCGGCTATCGAGTTGTTTACAGCATCCGCTGGTTTCGTATACTTGTCTTCCAAGTATAGCGAGCCCAACACCACGAGTAAGAAGCTTCCCTGAAATACAACTGAAAGATTCTGGTCGGTGGGAATTGCTTTACCTGACAACAAATGTGCGAGCACCGCCAATGCGGCAAGTGCAAGCAACAGCAGCAAAAATCGAATCCGCTTATTGGGATAACTACTCGTCATACGCACCAGCCAAAATTGTCCGCACGCCAAGAAATACTTGCAAACTTCATAAACGCTTAAATCGAAATGAATGAAGCACTAGTTGAATCAATTGTGCATCTGCAGTTTGACGCACAGCAGAAGATAAGTGACTACTTATTCTCGACACTTTCACTCAAAAAAGCACTGTAGCCATTCTCCGGGTCGTTCCGCACCACCAGCATGCGCTTGCCGCCGACGTGCGATATCCCCGGCACTTCATAAGCCTTGGCCGGATTGCCCTGGCTGTCCAGCCGATTGCACCAGTAAATGTGGTTATCCCGCTGCCACATATAAATCACCGGCACATCGTCAACGACGATCTCCATGCGCCGCCGGCTGAAAGGCGAAAAGCGCGGCGGATGAAACCAGGGCACCCAGGCGCCGTCCGTCTTCTGTGTCTTCATCGATACTGCGCTCTGCGGCAAGATCTCTTTGGTATCGCGCGGAGATTCCTGATTGATGAATTTGATCGTCTCGTCGGTCGTATTGAAGACCGAAGTCACTTCCGTCACTGGCATGGCTGTCCTCACTGCAACTGAGCCGTCGTTTATCGCTTGTCCGGTCAAACCAAGGCCTTTTCCTACAAGGTCGACAGTCTTGCCGATGCCTTTGACGATTTGACCGAGCAATTTCAGTCCATCCATCGGAACCAGACACCTCAAAATCGATTATAGTCCCATTATACACCGATGAACGAGCCTGCCCGATGCGCTATCTTTCTATACGCAGCCCGAGACGCGATGTTGCATGGCGCTGGAATTGACAGCCGCTCCGATGCCTCAAGCTCACGCGGTCAGATGCGTCCGCCGCATATAATCCACCGATGCGCTAATGATTTCCCGCAGCACATCAAGATCGACATCATCCAGCTTGTTGATGTACAGGCAGGACCTGCCGGTGCGGTATTTGCCCAGCTTGGCGTACAATGCCTCATGACGCTCATGCCCGCCCATGATGTACAAGGTCAAAGCCTGCTTCCGCGGCGCGAAACCGGCGATCATGAAGTCGCCCTCGCGCCCGCTCTCGTACTTGTAATGATAGCTGCCGAAGCCCACGATGCTCGTACCCCACATCTCTGCCGGCTCGCCCGTGACCTCCTCCATGATCTTCAGCACCACCAGCGAATCCTCGCGCCGGCGCTTGTTCTGCACTGACTCCAAATAAGCCAGCACATCGCCATCATTGCGCACCGTTTTGTTCTGCGCCATGTCTTACTCCTCAGCTTTCTCCACATTGTCCTCGTCTACAGGATCGAGCACGATACCATCCAAGTCCATCTGAGCATCCGCCGCCGGTTCGCTGATAACCGTCTTGACCTCGGCAAAAGGCAAGTCGGCGCTTGCCGAGCCGGTCGCCGCCTGCATAAGCAAGGTCAAGCGATCAGCCATGCTCGAGGGATCCGGATGGATGCCATCTTGCAGCAGAGCCGTCTCAAAGACCTGCTCCACCACCGCCGCTACCAGCGCCTCATCGCCGCCATTGCTGATCAGCCCACTCAGATTGTGCATCAGCGGATGCCTCGGATTCAACTCCAGCGCTTTGACCGGCAACTCATAATCCTTGTCAAGCAGCCGGTTGATGCGGAACATGTAGCGGTTGGCGCTACCATCCTCACTGACCAGCCGCGCCGGACTCCCCACCAGCGTTCTGCTCTCGCGCACATCGCTGACCCGCCCGCCCAGCGTCGCCTTGACCCGCGCCTGCAATGCAGCGAAGGTGTCGGACTCCAACGGCGCCTCAATCCGCTCCTCTTCCTCGCCCACTTCGCCCACATCCGCCAAATCGAGCTCAGCCGAATCGACGCTGACCAGCTTATGCCCCTTGAAGTCCGTCATGCCCATCGGCAGCATCGCGTCAACCGGATGCGTGAAATACAGCACCTCGATGCCGCGCTGACGGAAGGCGTCCAGATGCGGACTGCGCGAGCCGCTGCTGTAATCATCGGCGACCACATAATAAATGTCGTCCTGATTCTCCGACATGCGCTCGACATATTCGTCCAGCGAATAATATTTGCTCGGATCGTCATCATGCGTCGTCTGGAAGAACATCAGCGGCTCGAGGTCGCCCCGGTCTTCACTGTCGATGACCAAACCCTGCTTGAGATAAGCCCCGAACTCCTCGTAGATGCGCAGATACTTCTCGCGGTCGTTCTTCGCCATGCGCTTGAGCTCGCTGAGCATGCGCCGCGTGATCGTCTTCTTCAAACTCGCCATGACTCGCGTCGCCTGGATGCTCTCGCGACTGACGCTCAACGGCAGGTCCTCGCTATCCACCACGCCTTGCACGAAGCTCAAATACTCCGGCAGCAATTCGCGATTGTATTCCTCGATCAAGACCTTGCGCGCATAGAGCTTCAGACCCGGCTCCTTACGCGGGCTGAACATATTCTGCTGCCCGCTGCCCGGCACGTACAGCAGCGCGTAAAACTGCATCGGCACATCAGCGCGAATATGGATATGGTGGCTCGCCCCGGCGAAATCCATCGTCAGCATCTTGTAAAAGCTGTCGTATTCCTCATCTTCTATTTCAGAGGGACTCCGCCGCCAAATCGCCTGCTGTTTGTTCGTCGGCTCTTCGTCATCCCCCACATAAATCGGGAAAGCGACATAATCCGAATGCCGCCGGATGATGTCCTTGATGCGGAAGCTGCGCGTGAATTCCTCCTCGTCGTCTTTCAAGTGAATGACAACATCGGTCCCGCGACTTTCCTTGTCAGCGTTTTCCAGGGTGTAACTCGTGCCGCCCGTCGCCGACCACTTGACCGGCTCATCCTCCGGGCGGAAGGAGCGGGAAATCACATCGACTTGCTTCGCCACCATAAAAGCCGAATAAAAGCCGACGCCGAATTGCCCGATGATATCGGCCGCGCTCTCCGGCTTCTCCCGCATCGCCTCGATGAAAGCCTTCGCGCCCGATTTTGCGATCGTGCCCAAACCAGCGATGATCTCGTCGCGGTTCATGCCGATGCCGCTATCGCTGATCGTCAGCGTCTTCGCCTCTTCATCCAACGCGATCCGCAGCGCCAACTCCGCCCCGGCATCGACCACATCATCGTTGGTCAGCATCTCAAATTGCAGCCGGTTCAACGCATCCGATGCATTCGAGATCAACTCGCGCAGGAAGATTTCCTTTTCCGTGTACAGCGAGTGAATCAGGATATTCAGCAGTTGCTGCGTCTCGGCTTGAAAACTATGTTGCTCGCTCATTCTCCGTCCTTGTCCTACGCGCCGCCAGAATCAGCGCGCCAATCAAAATATCGTCCCTGTTTTATCACAGCTCCGTAAGATGTAAATAAAAACCTTTGCTCTCATAAAGCGCTGCCAACTCGTTAAAGGATTACGCTAGTGACGAAAGCAAGTCCCTCCCTCTTCATAGGGGAGGGATTCAGGGTGAGGGTCTTAACCCGTCAACCAAGGCTCGGCATAATACTGCCCCTCGAAGCCCTCGGCAATCCAACCCACCCGCCCGCGAAAATCGATCTGATACCAGGCATAGGGTCCATCGCAGCGCACGCCATCCAAGACCAGAAATTCCTCCAGCGGCGCCAACTGCGTAATCACATCATTCTCCGTCCCGGGTCCCGCGCGCAGGTTCAGCCATTTGCCATCTTCCGTCAGCGTGACCCGACCTCGCTCCCCGATGATCAGGAAGGACTCCGGCGCCCCCTCGCAGAAGATATGCGGCGTCACGGTGGGATAAGCAGCCGCAGTGGCGCGCGGCGTCGCTGTCGGCGGCGGCTCCGCTGTCAGGCGCAGAACAGTCGCGGCCGTCGGCTCAGTCTCCGGCGCGCGCGAACAAGCCGCTAATGCCACAATCAGGCAGCCAACCAGCAGACGCGTGACAAACGATCTCATTCAGCCATTCTAACCTAAATCAGTCGTCAACAGCAGGTGAGGTAACTGTTATACTCAGCGGCATTGTGCCAGCCTCAGCCGGAGCAACCACCCGATGAAAGCCGTACAAATCATCGCCCGCGGGCAGCCCGTCTTCGTCGATGCCCCCAAACCAGCGCTGCAGCCAGGCGCCGCCATCGTCAAGACCCTGCGCCTTGGCCTCTGCGGCAGCGATATCCGCCATCTGCATTACTTGCCCGAGAGCCGTTATCCCACCGCAATCGGCGAGACGGGCCACGAAATGGTCGGCATCGTCGAAGCCATCGACCCGGCTTTCAACGGCGCAGTCAAAGCGGGCGACCGCGTCCTCTGCCTCGCCCCCGACCACCGCGCCATGCAGGAATACTATCGCGCGCCGGTCGACCGCCTGCTGCCCCTCGACCCAAGCGTGCCCCTGGAATACGCGGTGCAAGCCCAGCAATTCGGCACCGTGCTCTATGCCGCCAAAACCCTGCCCGACCTGCGCGGCAAAACCGTCGCCGTCATCGGCCAAGGCTCGGCCGGTCTCTGGTTCAACTTCGCCCTGCAGCAGCGCAACGCCGCCAAAATCATCGCCCTCGATCTCAAAGCCTATCGCCTGAACTACAGCAAGCACTTCGGCGCCACTCACAGCATCCACAACGCCGACATCTCAGCGGTCGAAGCGCTGCGCGACATCAATGGCGGCCAGCTGCCCGATGTCGTCATCGAAGCGGCCGGCGAAGAAGAGTCGATCCGCCTCGCCATCGAGATCGCGCGCATCAACGGCTTCATCCTCTACTTCGGCGTGCCCCGCTTCGAGACGATGGACTTCCCCATCTTCGAGTATTTCTGGAAATCGCTCACCGCCCAATCCAATGTCGGCACGATCAACGACCCGAACCACGCCAGCACCCGCCAGGCGCTGGACTACATCAACTCCGGCGCGGTCGATACGGGCCGCATGATCACGCATACCTTCAAATTCGCCGATGTCTTCGAAGCCTACGAGCTCCATCGGATTCAGGACGAAGGCGCGGTCAAGATCGTGATTGACATGGAGGGCTAACTACGAAAATGGGCGCGCCCGACAGCATCTACCAACTGGTCGAGAAGTTCGACCGCGACAAGCCCGGCAGCGAAGACGAAGTGCAGCAGCAATTTGTCGATCCGCTTTTCGAAGCGCTGGGCTGGGACTTGCGCGACAAGCGGCAAGTGCGCCATGAACCGAGCGTCACAGTTATGGAAGAGGGCCTCGAACGGTCTAAGCGAGCCGATTACAGCTTCCATATCGGCAACACCAGGCATTTCTTCGTCGAGACCAAAATGCCGCATGTGAACCTGGAGCGCAACTCCACCCCGGCTTTTCAATTGCGGCGCTATGGCTGGTCAGGCGGTACGCCCGTCAGCGTCTTGACCGACTTTGAAGAATTCTGCGCCTACAATTGCCGAATTCAACCAAGTCAAAATGACCCCGCCGACAGAGCTCGCCTGCGCTATTGGCGATACGAAACATATATCGACAACTGGGATGAAATAGAATCGCGTTTCCACCGCGAAGCCGTCGCCCAAGGCGCCCTGCGCGAGTGGGTCGAAGGCGAGCGGGTACGCGGCGTCATCAGCGTCGACCAATCCTTTCTGCGCGCTATGGAAGATTGGCGCGAGCTGCTGGCCAAAGACATCGCCCTGCACAACCGCGACCTCAGCCAGCGCCAACTTAACCTGCTCGTGCAGCGCACGATTGACCGCATCGTCTTCCTGCGCATCGCCGAAGACCGCGACATTGAAGCCTATAGACGCCTGCGCAGCGCCGCCGAAGAGGGCAAGCAAGTCTACGAAGAATTGAAGCGGCTCTTCATCGAAGCCGACGACAAGTACAACTCGGGCTTGTTCCACTTCGGCGCAGATGAACGCGCCAGCGACCCCGACCGCGATTCGCTGAAGGTACACATCCCCGACGAGCCGCTGCGCCACATCATCAAGAATCTGTATTTTCCCTTCAGCCCCTACGAATTCTCCGTCCTGCCCGCCGACATCCTGGGCCAAGTCTATGAGCGCTTCCTCGGCAAAGTCATCGAATTAAGCGCGGGCGGCGCCGTCCGCGTCGAAGAAAAGCCCGAAGTCCGCAAAGCCGGCGGCGTCTATTACACCCCCACCTATATCGTCGACTACATCGTCGAGAACACGGTCGGCGATCTGCTCTGGGGCAAGACTCCCGAAGACGCGGCGAAACTGCGCATCCTTGACCCGGCTTGCGGCAGCGGCTCCTTCCTCACCGGCGCTTACCATTACTTGCTCGACTGGCACCTGAAATACTACCGCGACCATCCCAACCAGTACCGCAATCGCCGCCGCGAAACAGCCGACGGCATGATCCTCACCACCGCTGAAAAACGCCGCATCCTGCGCAACAACATCTACGGCGTCGACCTCGACGAAAACGCTGTCGAAGTCAGCAAGCTCTCCCTGCTGCTCAAGATGCTGGAGAACGAGAATGACGCGACCGGACGCCAAACGCTCATGTTCAGCGCCGGCGGACGCATCCTGCCCGACCTCAGCGGCAACATCAAATGGGGCAACTCCCTCATCGGCAGTGACTTCTTCCGCGGCGCGCAGATGGGCTTGTTTGACGATGAAGAACTGCTGCGCGTCAAGCCCTTCGACTGGGCGAGCGAGGCCGGCTTCGGCACGATCATGCACTCCGGCGGCTTCGACGCGGTGATTGGCAATCCGCCTTATATCTTCATTACTGGAGTACCACAGAGCCACAGGCAGTATTACAGAAGGCGTTACAAGACCTGCGAATATCGATTTGACATTTATGGCTTGTTTATTGAATTACCGATCACTAGCTTGTTACGGGATTCCGGAATGATTAGCTATATCATCCCCCATACGTTACTCAGTAATGACTCTTTCGAGAAGCTGCGGCGACTTGTTTTGGGCAGCACACATATTCAAAAGGTCATAGACATTGGTCCCGACGTGTTCAAAGGCGCAAAGAATGAAACCATGATTTTCGTATTCAAGAAGACTCAAAATGGGCGTAACTATGAAACGATTGTATCCAATACATCGGTCAAGCGTTTTCCAACTCCAATGTCACAATTCAGCATACATCAAGACCTGTGGTCAAAAAATCATAAAGCGTCTTGGCTGGTTAATTTGCCGCCGTCTCATACAAACTTACTACTGAAACTTCAAAGCAACAGTATTCAGCTTGCGGATGTCTGTACAATTAATCAGGGGTTGCGAACTGGCAACAATTCCAAGTATCTGTCAGACGTTCAAGCAGATTCGAAGTGGAAGAAAGCAGCGGGCGGGAAGCAAATTGCACGCTATCAGCCTATATCGGAAACTCAATATGTTTACTATGAACCATCAGTCTTGGACGCTCCTCGAAAGGAGTATCTGTTTACCAGCAAAGAAAAGATAGTAATTCAGGAAGTACGGAACATCACCCTGCGAAGAAGATTAGTTGCCACATACGATTCTGACCAGTTTTACTGCCTGCAATCAACGAACGTAATCAATGTAAAGCCTAAAGTCACCACGAACATTAAGTTCTTGCTTGGGATAATAAATAGCAATTTGATAAATTACTTTTTCAGAAGCAGTTTTCCCGGAAACAATCATATCCCATCTAACAAACTAGCACTGATTCCTGTACCAAGTGTAAACAGCGTACAACACGACAGACTTGTCGCCCTTGTCGACGCCATGCTGGACTTGCATCGTCAGTTGCCGGGTCTGACAGCGGTGCAGCGCAGCGTGGTCGAGCAGCGGATTGAGGCGGTGGATCGGGAGATTGACGGGTTGGTGTATCAGCTGTATGGGTTGAGTGGGGATGAGGTGCGTGTGGTGGAGGGTGGGTAATGAGCGAGGGTACCGACACATTCAAATCAGTAACTATTCACTCGCGTTCCGCTAAAAGATTCCTTGAAAAACTGGATGAAACACACGAGCGCTGGTCAGGAGGCCCGTGGATTTTTCGCGGGCAGAATAAGTCCTCTTGGAAGCTCGAGCCAAGCTTATTCAGAGATTGGGATGAAAATACCTATTCTGGCTATGAACTTAGTTTGATTGATCGCTTTATTCGTAGTGCAAACTTGGTGAACTTACCGATTCCCGCGAATGCCTTGGGCTACTACGACCGTTCGAGAAACGATGGAGTTACCAGCACTCAAAGACTACTCGCAGACAATTCTGGAATACGGTCTGGCATGAAATACGATTTTACGCATGTAGCCTTTGCCATCGCGCAGCATTCTGGTGTACCCACTCGTTTACTTGATTTCACCTATGATCCATTAGTTGCGGCATTTTTTGCTGCCGATTGGACTGGGCTCTGGGAAAGCATGGAGTTATCCGCTGAAAAGCTAGCCGAGTACTTCAATGACATATTTTGGAGATATCAAGATTCACCTGAAGATGGAGAGTTAGCCTTGGCTGAATATTCGGAAAAAGTAAACACGAAATTAGCGGAGTTGCCAAAGGAGATGGCCGTTTGGGCTATAAGGGTAAGTGATTTACAGAATACAACACTGCGTGTACTGGATCATCCGTACACCGAAATTCTGAATCTACGTTCGCAGAAAGGGGTCTTCCTCTGTGAAACTGAAGGATATGAGGTAAACGGTGAATCATGGCGTTCATTCAACGGCAACTTGTCCAAACTGATTGAAACCGGCGGCGTATATAAGCTAACCCTGCCATGCAAAGAAAGGGACAAGCTACTTGAGCTTCTCGATAAGAAGCGAATCAACGCTCTTTACCTCAAGCCAACGTATGAGTCAGTCGCCAAAGCAGTACGTAAACGCCCCTAGAAATGCTAGCTCAATCACCGTGATTTTGACATTAAAGTAGGATATTCTGTAGTATCGATCTATATTCTGTTTGCCCTCTGTGCCTCGTTGGCAAAAATCCCTTCGTGCCCTTGAGGCGAAAACCCCCGCCACCTCACTCCTTGACGAAGCCCGCCGGCGGCTTGGGCGGCACATCCAGATGCGTCATGAGCCTGTCCAACTTCTCGTTCAATTCGCCAAGTCCGAAACTCATTCTTTGGTAAATCCCATCGGCGGCTTGTACGGCACTTCCAAGTGCTCGATGATCGCCTGCAGCATCTCCCGATTTTCCGCGACCGTTTCTTCCACCCGCTCTAAGCGCTCCCGATTCTCAGTCACCACCTCGTTCAAGCCCAAGAGCGCCGCTTCGTAACGATCCACCTTGTCAAACAACCTGTTCTGAGCGTCTTGCAAGGTCCGATACTCTCCCTGCATGCGCTTGAAACGAATGTCCGCTGTCGCCATGCTGCCTCCTTGTGTTCGCTTACAATATAGGCGCGCTCTGCGATGCTGTCAAAATGCCTCTGTGCCCTCGGTGTACTCGGTAGCAAAAAGCCCCTCTCCCCTTGTGGGAGAGGGGTTTGGGGTGAGGGGTCCGATACGCGAACATTCGTTCTCCCATTCGCGCCTGATCTATGCTACACTAATCTCATCGCGCCTTAACAACCGCATAGCCAATCCCGCCAGATGGCCAGATGGCCAAAAAAACTTTTTCTCTTGTGGACATCGCCTCGCTGCACTCGCTTTAACTCTGTGTAGAAGGGCTGTGTCTAAGCGCCCCTCGGTGGTAAAACCTACCCCGCCGCGCAGCGAAAAAAGCCCCTCTCTCCCCTGTGGGAGAGGGGTTTGGGGTGAGGGGTCAATACGCCCCCCATCCATCCCGTATTGGAATCCGAACGCCGTATTGGACAAAAAATATTTCCGTTTCCAATTGGAATTGGAATTGGAACTCTAATAGCTTCCCTCGCTGTACCCGCTATAACTCCGTGTAGTAGGGCTGTGTCTACGCGCCCCTCGGCGGCAAAAAGCCCCTCTACCC
>WTGB01000004.1 GCA_011523735.1 Chloroflexota bacterium | reverse complement strand
CACAGTTGAGGCAAGAAGAATTGGCGATTTCTCGTCAAAATGGAACTGAAAGTTGACTTACAGAACACAGTTTTGGAAGGTGTCCGCTCCTTAGCCACGAAGAGGGGGGAGTGGCTAATTCGGTGGACATGAGCTATTCGAGAGTAAGAACAATGTAGGGGCGGCAAATCATGCGGCCCGCGTTACACAAAGAAATTCGGGTGACCTGGTAGGGCGCCCCTACACCATCTTTTCGGTGTATAGCCACGATATTCGTCACTCCCAAGAGGGAGCGGGCCGGGGATGGGGGGTAGAAGCGGGCGACACAAGCGTCGCCCCTACAGGCCTACTGGTTTTGGGCTGTCACGCGAATGACTTAAGCACTCACAAGGAGTAAGGCATGTCAAGCTACAATTATCCGGAAGCCTTGGAGAACATCGACCGGGCAATCAATCTTTGGGCGCAGCTCAAGACCGAAACCGGGGCTGCGGGCGTCGCCGACAAAGTGGCGGAAATCAGCGCTCTGATCGACGAGAAGCTGGCAGAGTTGCGCGCCCTGCCTGATAACGCGGCTCTGCTGGAAGCGGAACCGGATGACCTGGCGGGGATCCGCGCGTTGCGCCCGGCTGGCGCGCGCCGTTACTGGACCGAGTTGCCGATGGACAGCTACCGCGACCGGATTGAAGGGGCGATCCTGGGGCGTTTCGCCGGCTGCGTCTTGGGCTCGATCGTCGAATGCTGGGAGGTCGACAAGATGGAGCGCTGGGCGGCTTACCTGGGCGATGCCTTCCCGCCGGAAGATTATTGGAGCGAGGCGGAGCGCCCGAACGATCTTAAATATCGGACCTGCCTGCGCGACACTTTCACGCGCTCAAAGATGGATGGCGTGCCTACCGATGACGACATCATCTACACGCAATTGGGCATGCTGATTTTGGAAGATTTCGGGCCCGATTTCAGCGTGGACGATGTTGGCGCCGCCTGGATGAAGTACCTGCCGCACGCGGCGACGGCGGAAGGGGTCGCGCTGAGGAATCTGCAGGCGGGCGTCCCGCCAATGGAAGCGGCGACAGTGGACAATCCTTTTATGTTTTGGATCGGCGCTGACATCCGCTCCGACCCTTGGGCTTATGCCGCGCCCGGTTATCCGGAGATGGCGGCTGAGTTCGCCTGGCGCGATGCGACTATCAGTCATCGACGCAATGGCGTCTATGGCGCCATGTACTTCTCCGCCGCTATCTCGGCCGCCTTCGCCCTCGGGGATCCTATGAAGGCGCTGGAAGCGGGCTTGGCGGAAATACCGGTCGATTGTCTGCTGGCGCGCGAGTTGCGCTGGGCATTGGAGGCAGCGGGCGACATCAAGGATTATCGCGAGGCGCGGGCGGCGGTTGACAGCCGTTACGCCGGCATGCACCGAATACACACCATCAACAATGCTCTGCTGACCGTTTGGGGGCTGAGCATCGGCGGGGAGGATTACGGCAAGGTCATTGGCGAGACGGTGGCGATGGGCCTGGACAATGACTGCACGGCCGCCACGGCTGGCAGCCTCTTCGGCGCGGCTTATGGTAAAGATGCCATTCCTGAGCATTGGACGCGGAACTTCAATAACAAGGTGTATTCCTACATCATTGGGAAGCCTCAATTCGCCTTGGACGATATGTATGATCGCTTCACGGCGCTGGCGGCGCAGGTGCTGGCGGGATGATAATATTCACAACTGCGGCAGAGAAGCAAGCGCAACTGAGTACAGCAAATTTCGCTAAGTCAACGGTCTGTAGGGGCTTGTCCGGTAGTGTGGCGTGGCAGTCGCTTTTCTACCCCTCACCCCCCGACCCCCTTTCTCGCCATCTCTAGCGCGCGTAGACACTGCGCGACTGGCGAGCATCACAAGGGGTTGAGGAGCGGACATGTTTGCCGGACAGTTATTGTCGGCGCCAAAAATGATGATTTGCGGGCGATTCACAATTCACACCCCTCACCCCCCGGCCCCCTCTCCCACAAGGGGAGAGGGGGAGCTACATTTGGCGGGTTCTGTAGTAACCTGTTGCTTTTCGCAAGGATCGTCCCTTATTTTGTATTTTTTGGTGCTATTCCAGCTAATTTTGCGTAAGATTTTCAGTAGCGGACAAGCCTTGCAGGGGCGAGATACCATGTCGCCCGAAACCACAAAGTTGAGCGGCGGCGGAGGCCCCTTGGGTCGCCCGTAATCGCTCAGCTAATGCTTTGGAGAGGGGAGGTTGAATTATGAGCCGGGGCCGCCTATATCCATCCGAAGCGCGAGCCTTCACCGATGAAGCGACCGGCGCGCGCATTCGCCAGGTGACCGACCAGCCGTCGATCCACCATCATCCCTTTTTCTTCGTGCCCGCCTACGATGACGCCATGACGCGGCTGGTCTTCATCTCCCATCGCAGCGGACGCCCCGAGATCTTCGCCGAGGAGCGCGCCAGCGGAAAACTCGTCCAGCTCACGGAGCGCGCCGACATCGCCGAATATTCAATCTACCCGTCGCATGACGGACGTTACGTCTACTTCACCGCCGGCAGGGGCGCTTACCGCGTCCACACCGAGAGGCAGCGGGAGGAGCGACTGGTCGACTTGGGCGATCTCGGTGAAACGCTTCTGCGCGAAGCTGGCATGGTCGCTGATGCCATGGGCACAACCGCGCTGAGCTTCGACGACCGTTACTGGGCGCTGCGCTTCAGCATGGGCGGCTGCGCCAACCTCGCCGTCATCGACACCGAGAGCGGCGATTGCGATGTCATACTCCAGCGGGATACGATTGCGCATTTGATGTTCTGCCCCGATGACAACAACCTGCTCTACTACGCCGGTCCTTTGAAAGATCGCGTCTGGGTCATCAAGCGCGATGGCAGCGGCAATCGGCGGCTCTACCAGCGCCAGCCCGGCGAATGGATCACCCATGAGGTCTGGCTGCCCGGCAGGCGCGAACTGGCTTTCGTCGACTGGAATAAAGGCATTCGCTGCATCCATGTCGACAGCGGAATCGAGCGGCGCTTGACCTCCTTCAATGCCTGGCATGCCATCTGCAATCCGCAAGGCACAATCATGGTCGCCGATACAAACTTTCCCGATATCGGCATTCAACTCTTCAATCCGCTTGATGGCATTGGCGAAGCGCATACGCTCTGTTATCCCAAAGCCAGCAATGCCGGCGCGCACTGGGGCGGACCCTTTCCCTACGAAGACGGTCCTATCAGCGTCTACGCGCCGCAGCATACCCACCCCCACCCGTCCTTCTCGCCCGATAGCCGCCACATCGTTTTCACCAGCGACCGCGGCGGCACTGCCCAAGTTTACGAAGCGGAAATACCGGAAGCGCTTTTGGAAAGCCTGGAGAAATGAAGACCTGGCGCCTAATGAATCGGCCGAATCTATTCAATAGATCTCTGTGGGCTCAGTCGAACCAATAAAGTAATGAGAATAAAGTAATCGCCGCTTTTCTACCCCTCACCCCC
>WTGB01000096.1 GCA_011523735.1 Chloroflexota bacterium | reverse complement strand
AAACCGCGATGTCCGTTGGTAAGCGGAATCAGACCGGCCGCCTTGAATTTCTCCAGCATTGCGATGAATTCTTCCCAAGTCTGTGGCTCGCCCACATCAAAGCTTTCCAGGACCGACTTTCTATAGGATGCGCCGCAAATCTCGTAGTAAAGCGGCAAAGTCCAAAGCTGCCCGCCGCGAGACGAGCGTCTAAGCGCCGCTGCCAGCACCCATTCGTCCCACTCATACAGATCACGATAACCATCGAGTGGCTGGATCAATCCAGCTTTGAGAACCGGATCGAGCTTGAGGAACTTGGGATTCTCATTCGAGATTAGATCGACTGCGCCCGCTTCCATCGCGATGCGCTGCCAGTCAACGCCAACCACCGCCGCTTCGACTTGGCTGAACTCAACTGTGATTTCCGGATGCTCCTCGATGAAGGCATCTACCACTGCCACGAAGTCCGTGCCTGGACCACTCTCGATCTGAAAGCGGAAAGTGCCAGACTCAGGAACCGATTGGGCGTACGCCATGTGAGAACCGAGGGCGGTCCCAACTGTTCCGACGCCCATTACCCTCAGCATTTCTCGACGAGAAATGCCGCGTTTCGAACTGAACATTTCTAAAGCTCCTTTGAAATATATGTTTTTTTGCCTCTCATGTAGAGGCTTAAGAACCGTACTATTATTGTGAGTCGCTAAATGACACTCTGAACATAACATATAGGAAATTCACTGTCAAAAAAGGTAACCTCTCTAGCGCGCAGGATGGCAATAGTTGTCGCCTTTGGCTGGCGATTGACGCAGCCGATAATTCTGATGACCCCTCGTTCCTGCAAGTGATGCACTGATTTTCCACATCATCAGGCTAGTGATGGCAGTTGTGACTACGACGCTGGAAGCGGCTCACAGGTTATTCAAGACCAAGATAGGACATTCCGCCAGCTTTTACTGAAAAGGCGTCCTTTTTGCAGATACTGCCCCGCGCCTTAGTGGGTAACATACCAGGGACTTGTCCACGCTTTCGCTCCGTCACCTTGGAGCACGCGAATCCAGTACGCGTGGTCGCCGGAAGGGCTACTGGCGGGTCGGAAGCTGACTCTGAAATGTCGTTCTTTCAGCCCGAGGGGGCGGCGCTCAAGCATTAATTCCAGGTCAAGGCCGCCGGCTGCTATCCGTTTGCAGCTGTCCCCGAGTTCGGACCAACTGATTTCGGTAGAGACGAGGGGCGTGTCGACAGCCAGAAGGGTGTCGGCCTGCGCCTCCAAGGCGACCAGAATGCCGTCGGTGTCGCCGGTCGTGATGGAGCGCCAACTCACGCGGTTGGGACCGGAATCCTGAACGCCCTCGGCTGGTGAATCGAAGGCGTAGCCCTCGACGGCGAGTATCTTGCCTCTTTCAACGGTGAGAGTGCCGTCCCAGCGAGCCTTTCTCGCCCTGCCTCGTACCCGCGCTCCCTTCCAACTCAACCTGAGCTGGTCCGGACTCCGCTCCTGGATTGCAGGCCAGCTGCGCAGCAACTCGTTTCCCCGCCAGAGTTCAATCTGTTCCAGCTCCTCCGTCCCCACAATCTCCAGGTCGAAAGCCGGGGGACGATCCAGGCGGAATTGGCTTCCTATAGGACGGTTCTCACAGCTTGCCCGCACGATGATGCGTTGGCCACTGGTGGCGTAGCAGCGACGCGCTATCAGAGCCTCCCCGATGGCGCTACGGGTGAGGTCGCTCGCCAGAATACAAGTAAGCCCGCCGTAAACGCCAAAGGCGCTCGCGCCCGGGTAACTGCTGCCGGGTCTGCCCTTGTGACCGTCGCTCCCCGCTACCACGCCGACATGGTATCCGCGTGAGATTGACTCGCGCAGCATCCACTCGAACTCGCCCCAGGAGGAGTAGATTTCGACCAGCGGCTCCAGCGCCGCGCTGTGATATGAAAGGTCGCTGGGGCGGCCTCCCACGTGGGGAATGATAAAGAGGTCTTTACGTCCCGCCAGTTCCTTGTGCAGTTCAGAAACAGGATAGCGGTCCGTTGCCAGATCGGAGAGGTCGCTAATCTGGGCGTGGCTGGAACGCAAGAGCTCAGCCTGACTATCGAGAAAATAGACATTGCGGTCGCCACCACCGGCAGTAGTGCCGGACCATTCATAACCGACGAAGGCGACAAAGCGCCCGGGCTCGTTGGCGTCATTGGCGGCTGCCTTAATCTCTTCCCATATCTGTTCGGTTATCTGGAAATCATTCGCTTGATGGCCCGAAACATCCAGAGCGCTGGTTTCGCGGGCGAAGGCAAAGTAGTCGCGCACGCTGTTGGTGCCAACTGTCTCGCCGCTCTGGCCGTGCAGGTCAGCCCAGAATGGACGATGAGATCCGGGCGTCGATAGCGCCTTCATGGGATTGCTCTCCCCGGCGAGCGTCCCGTCCAGAGCTCGGGCGCATATAGTGAAGATGCCGGGTCGGCTGACGATGCAGTTGCCGAAACGGCGGGCTCCGCGATCGTCAAGCTGGAATGTGTAGCTGTCCGGCAAGTTGGCAATCGCGCCGCTCTCCTCCTCCAGCGCGATCGTGCCGGAATAGCTGGTGGCGGGGTTTCCCCAGCCGTCCTCAACTTTTACCACGAGATCGAACTGTCGCCCTGTCTCGGCCTCGCTAGGTACGATCGCGACCAGCCGCACCGCCTCGCCCGCGACAATCTCGGTGGCGGGTGAGCTGGGCAGCGTGACATATTGACCGCTTCCCTGCGCGTCGATCAAGGTTCTGAAGCGGAAGGCTTTCTCCACGAAGGTCTGCGCGCGCGTCCCGGCCGAACCGCCGCTCCTGTCGCCATAGTTAATGGTTATTGAATCGCCGGGAAGCAGCGTGCCATCCACAATGTCAATAGCGAGGCAGGCCCGCCAGGGACGGATGTATCCTTTCGGATCAAAGCGGCAGGCGACCCGGCACGAGCGGCTATCCGTCGTTGCGCTCACGTAGTTCGGGGCCGACGAATCGGATGTCTGCGGTGTTCCCCAATCCGTGGCAAAGCGCCAGGCAACCAGCAGGGTCCCGTTCTCATCAATCCCGTAGCTGCCCGCGATGTAGCGGAGATGCCAGGTACCCCAGCTGCCGGCAGTAATTGGACCGGCAGGCGAGAGCGTCGCGCTCCCATAGAGGCTTTCAATCCGCTCCACCCCCATTGCCGCCAGAGGGTTGAGTTCAATGCGGCTTGTCATACTTAGTCTCTTCTGTATTGGCGCTCGCGGGCAGCCCCCGAAGAGCGGGAGCATTGCGATAGCGGAAGCGGGCTGGATTCACAGTGGTGACGCCCGGACTGTCGATCTCAATGATCGCGCCGGCAATGGGTTCGTACGCGGCGCGATAGGCTATGGCGGCCTTCACGACCAGAACGTTCTGTTGGGTAGGCTGCAGCCCCACGCTTAGAAGCTGCTGCAGGCTGAATGGCGTCTGCCGTCGACTGGTCAGCAGCAGGTAGCTCGCTTTTGCATCGGGGGGACCGCCTATTTCCAGGAGAGCGGTCAGGCCCTGATCATGGTAGCGCTGCCCATCATGACGCACCTCGCTTTCCTCGTAGCGGCCGTCGTGAAGACACTTGACGCGCCCGCTGACCTCGACCGGCTCCCCATGCAGGTCGTCCCGCTTGCCGCCAACATGAAGCTGAAGGGAGGCGCCAATCCCGGCGCGAGCGCAGGCGGCAACGGCCTCCGGGTCGGCGAGCACGACGACCCAGCCCGTAACGCCCTGCCGTAGCAACTCCTGGAGGATGAAGGTACTGTCGCCACTTGAGCCGCCGCCGATATTATCGCCCATGTCGACGAGAATGACCGGCGTGCGATCGCTCACGCTTGCCTCGCGCACCGCTTGCACGACATCGGGCAGCCTGAAATGCAGCCGCTCCCGGATGGCCCACAAATGGTCGGCGAGCTGCCTAGCTCCTTGGCGCGCAAGCGCGGGCGCGCCGTCCGCCACCACCACTACCGCTGGTCCTAGCTCGGGTACGTCGGCGTACTGGTAGCCGCTCGCCACGCTCGCTGCCACGATAGCCGGCTTCCCTTCCAGAGAGCGCGCGGCCGCCATCACACGATCCATCGGCGGCCCGTTCGTGTTCTGGTGCACGATATTCAGCAGCATGGGTGGTTTCACAAGCGCCTGGACCGGCCTTATCACTCCCTCAATCGTCCGGGTGATCACGCTGGCGGCCTGGAGCCCCCGTTCGCGGTGGTCAAGGTGCGGGTAACTCTTGTAGATGATGAGAGCCGTGCTCAACTCCACGACCTGTTCGGAGACATTCGCGTGGTAATCATGGGTGACCACGAGCGGGAAGTCAGCGCCGACTTGCTCCCGCACCCGCCGCACCACCTCACCGTCCGCGTCCGAGTCGGCCTCGCTCACCATCGCGCCGTGGAGGGCGAGCAGCAGCCCGTCCAGCTGGGGCGCACGAGCGAGTCGCTCCAGTAGTTCCCGTGTCAGACGCTCGAAGGCTTCGCGGGTCACCATTCCGCCCGGGGTTGCCTGCGCCATCAAGGTGGGGAATAATTCGTAGCCGAAGCTCTCCGCGCCAGCGATGAAGCCGCCCACCTCATGATGCGTGCCGCGCCACCACCGCAGTAGTTCGTCGCTTCGCTGCACACGAAAGGCCTCAAGCGGAGTCGGTCTCTGGTTGAAGGTATTCGACTCGTGCATGATGCCGCCTGCAGCGATGCGCATCCGTTTACCCTCGCAATGCCCGGCCGGCCGTCGCCTCAGTGTGGCGTCCGTCGTCAAGTGTCAGGCGACCGTTGACGAGAACGTGGTTGATACCGCTGGCGTACCGGCGTCCCTCATCAAAAGTCGAGCGATCGGTGACGCGCTCAGGATCGAGCACGACGATGTCGGCAAAAAAGCCGCGCTTCAGCAGGCCGCGCGTCTGGAGTCGCAGCTGTTGGGCGGGCAGCGAGGTAATCTTGCGAATCGCCTCTTCCCAGCTGAGCGCTCGCTGCTCGCGCGCGTAGAGCCGCAGATAACGCGCGAAGGCGCCGAAGGTCCTGGGATGGGGAGCGCGTCCGATAAGCAGACCGTCGGTGCAGACCATCGTCGCGGGATGAGCCATCACTGCCTTTATGTCGGCGGCGGTTTCAACATCATCCCCGGCGAAGTTTATGATTGATACCTCGAACTCCTCCTGGAGGAGCAGATCACAGATGAAATCGACAGGGTCCTTGCCGGAGTCGCGGATCGCGCGGTCGAAAGTCTGACCTTCCAGCCGCTTGTTCGCCTCGCTTCCGACGGCGGAGATCGCGCACACTCGCCAGTCGAAGTCCGCCTCCTCAAAATAGGCTGCCATCTCACGCCTCGTCGTCGGCTGGGACAGTCTCGCGGCCATGGCGTCCGGTCCCCCTTCCGCGCTCCAATCCGGCAGCAGACGGAATAGGGGTCCGCTGCCGGCCTGGTAGGGGTAGCAGTTCATCGTTAAATCAACGCCCTCGCGCCGCGCCTGCTCGATGAGCGCCAGGATCTCGCCCGCCTTGCCCCGATGCCGCTCCGAACCAATCTTGAGATGCGAGATCATCACGGGGATCTGCGCCTCCCGGCCGATCCGGATCGCCTCAGTGAGCGCGTCGAATATATGATCGAAGTAGTTCCTCATGTGAGTTACATAGAAACCATTGTATCTCGCCACCGTGCGGCACAACTGGATCAGCTCATCGGCGCTGGCGTAGGAATTGGGAGGATAGGAAAGACCGGTTGAGAAGCCCACAGCCCCGTCATCCATCCCCTGCTCGATCAATACCTGCATCGCTGCGATCTCACGCGCGGAAGGAGAACGCCGCTGCCAACCCATAGCGCCCAGTCGAAGGACGCATTGCGGAATGAGGTAGGCGACGTTCACTGCCACGCGGCCGTCGAAACGGGCGAGATACTCTCGCACCGAATCCCAGTTCCATTCGATTCCCGGGTTGCCATACAGGCCTGAAAGATAGCGGCGCAGTTCCTGGAGGAGAGGGGGCGCGACCGGCGCGTACGAGAGACCGTCGTTGCCGAGCAACTCGGTGGTAATGCCCTGGCGGATCTTTCCCTCGTGCTCGGGATTAGCGAGCAGCATTATGTCCGAGAGGGCGTGCATATCCATGAAGCCGGGACAGACAATTTTCCCGCGGGCATCGATGACGCGGCTGGCAGTCGCCGCCGAGAGATCGCCGATGGCCTCGATCCGGTCGCCGCGCACGCCCACATCGCCGTAATACCAGGGGTTGCCACTGCCATCGACTATGCGGCCGTTGCGAATTACGATGTCAAACATCCGGGGCTTCTTTCCTAGTTGTCTGGCTCTGCGGACTGGAGCGCGCCTCCACGACCGGCGAAGATCACGCGAAGTCGCTCGGCGATGATCGTTTCCTGTCCGTCGAGAAGGGTTGTTGGGTCGATGAGGAGCCCCTTCCCGGTGTACTCTTCCAGAACCCGGATAGTGGGCGACCCCTGGGCAAGGGCACCCAGCACCGCCTGCTTGGAGAGGCCTGCTGTGTCTTCGTCCCAGGTCAACCAGGCGCGCGGCACCGGGCGGCCTGTGTAGTCCGGGAAGACTCGGCTCACATTCAGGCGCTCAATATCTGCCAGTCCGTCGACGATCAGGGATACCTGTTGTTCCCATCGCGCAAGGCGCGCCTCGTGATCGAGCCTCACATAGCGTTTCAGCGCCGCTACCAAGCCAACGATCTCTTCTTTTCCGACCTTCATTGGTCGCCCGATGCCGTGGTTCGGGGCGCCGTTCAGCGCGCAGGCCGCGATCAGATCCTGGCGGCCGCATATAAACCCTGAGGGCTGCGGTCCCTGCAGGTCCTTCCCGCCGCTGAAGATAACCAGGTCCGCGCCCATCTCGATGAATTTTCGCAGGTTCTCGACTGGCGGGAGTTCGTTGGCCGCGTCTACGATGACGGGTACGCCCTTCGCCCGCGCTATGCGCAGGACTTCCGGCAAGGGAAGCGCCGTCTGAGCCACCAAAAATTGAGCCACGACGTAGATGACGGCCGCGGTTCTCTCGTCGATCGCGCTTTCAAGCTGCCACGGCAATGTACGATGAGCGCCGTAGCCTACCTCTTTCACCGTCGCCCCTGCCAGCCGAAACATCCGGTTGTAGTGGTTGCTGTGCGCCTTATGGATGACAACCTCATTCTTCAAGCCTTCGATGTCCGGCAGTTGCTGGATCGCAGCCGGATCGCTCCCGGTGATGCAAGCGGCCGTAGCCAGCACCAGGCCCGCCGCGGCGCCCGATGTCACGTAGCCCGCCTCCGCCCCGGTAACGTCTGCAATGACCTGCCCCGCTCTCTCGTGTAACGCCGGTATGCTTACGAAGGAGCGCGCCGCGTCCTGCATCGCCTCCAGCACCTCACCGGGCATGAGTGATCCGCCCAGTTCGGTGAAGTTGCCGGTAGCAACGATAACATCCTGCAATCCAAGTTCCTGATAGATTCCCATTTCGCTTTGAAGTTCTCGTCTCACACTCGGCCTCACTCAATGTTCTGGCGGGTCGGATCCAGGATATCCCGGATCGCATTGGCCAGGAAGATCAGGCCGAGCACCAACAGGAAAAGCGCGAGGCCGGGGAAGAGCCCGTACCAGGGAGCGCGCCAAAGGAAATCCCGGCTATCCTCCAGCATGTTGCCCCACGACGGACGTGGGTGCTGCGTGCCGAGACCCAGGAAACTAAGTGATGCCTCCAGCAGGATTGCCCGCGGGATGGCGGTCGCGATCTGAGCGAGTAATGGTGGAATCGTGTTCGGCAGGATGCTCTTGATGACGATCCGCCCATCGCTCGCGCCAAGTGCGCGCGCCGCCTCGACATACTCCTTTTGCTTTTCGGCGATCACAGCCGCGCGCGCAATGCGGGAGAAGTGCGGCATGTTCATGACCGCAATCGCGAGTGCGGAGACGAGCGACCCCGGCCCCAGGACTGCAACCACAGCGATACCCAGAAAAATGTTCGGGAAGGCGAGCAGCACGTCCCAGAGGCGCATGACTGCCGTATCGACCAATCCCAGGAAGTAGCCCGCAAGCAGCCCGCTGCCCACCCCGATCAGCGCCGCCGCCCCAACACTGCCAAAGCCCACAAGCAGAGAGATCCGCCCGCCATAGAGGACCCGGCTGAATATGTCCCGCCCAAACTGGTCGGTTCCGAAAATATAGCGAGCAGATGGTGGGTCAAACTCGTCGCCCCGGTTCATCTCCAGGGGCGAAAATGGGACCACCAGCGGAGCGAGGAGTGAGAGGAGGACCAGAACGAGCACCAGGAACAGGCCGAACCTGCCCGACCTGATGCGAAAGAGTCGCTTCAAGAATTCGCGTGAACGATGCCTGGCATTGTCATTGTCCATAAGGAAACCGGCAGCCTCGCCGGCGGAATAAGTGCCTTCAACCTCTTCGCGCGCGGCCATGACGCGCTAGCTCCTTTCCAGCTGGACGCGTGGATCGAGATAGACGTACAGGAAGTCCGTGACTAGATTCACGATCACAAAGATAAGGACAACGAAGAGCAGCGTCGCCTGTACAACGGGATAATCGCGACTGTTGATGCCCTCCAGCAGCAGCCGGCCCAATCCGGGCCAGGCGAAGACGACCTCGATCACGACAGCCCCGCCGAGTAGCCGGCCAACCATGAGGGCCGCGACCGTCACCACCGGAATCAGCGCATTCCTGAGGGCGTGGCGCCTGATGACGATCCACTCCGCCAACCCCTTCGCGCGCGCCGTGCGAATGTAGTCCTGCTGTAGGATCTCCAATATGGAAAACTTGATGAAGCGGGAGAGGACGCCCGAATTCGCAATGCCAAGCGTGAACGCGGGCATCAGCAGGAATCGCACACTGCGCAGTGGATCATCCAGGAAACTGACGTAGCCGGAGGGAGGCAGCCAGCGAAGACGGACTGAGAAAAGCAGGATGAATAGGATCCCCAGCCAGAAGACGGGAATGCCGAAAGCCGCCGCGCTGTAGGCCGACCAGAAGTGATCCACTTTCGAGTTGGGCCGCAGCGCGCCAGGCACACCCGCCAGCATGGAGAGCAAAATCGTCACGAGGAAGCCGGCGACCGTCAAATGAAGGGTCGCTGGCAGCCTCGCCCAGATCAGCTTGGATACTGGTTGGTGGCTCAGCGCCGACTCCCCGAGATCCCCCTGCAGAATATCGCCTAGCCAGATGAGATATTGAACATGCAGGGGTTTGTCGAGGCCCATTCTCTTCCGAACAGCTTCCAGTTCCTCCGGGGTCGCGTCACGACCAGCTACGAAATACGAAGGGTCGCCCGGGGCCAGATGTAACAGCAAAAAAACAGCGATGGATGCCAGGAAGAGAACGGGTAGGAGTTCAATAACCCTTCTTACTAAATAGGCCCTCAAAGATGACGCTCTTTCAGCTGCTCAGCGGAGCACCAGCGCGCCGCGGAATCGGACCCTCAGCCCTCAATCCTGACTTGCTCCAGAATCGGCATGCTGTCAAGGTTGTTGGCGAAACCTTCGACCGTATCCTTCATGGCCCACCAGCGTACCACCGGCGTAATCACGAGGATGAAAGATTGCTCCAGCTGATACCGGTTCAACTCCTGATATATCTCCTGTCGTCGCTCGGCATCCACCTCATGTTGACCCTCCGCGACCAGTCGCCGGTACTCCTCAGTAGTGAAGTTTGATAGGTTGATAGGCTCCGGCCCAGGACGCCAGACGCCGGTTGTCCCGAACAGCGAGGCCGGGTCTTTCGACGCGCGACCGTAGGTGAATATCGCCCCGTCAAAATCGAGATCGAGCGCTCTTGGACGGTACTGGGCCGGTTCTACCTCGTCGATGTGGAGCGTGATGCCAAGCTGTGCCAGGTCGGCCTGGAACACTTGCAGCAGGCGCGCCCCGTCCGGATTCGTGGTGGCGGTGAGTACGGTGAACTCAAAGCCATCGGCGTAACCGGCCTCCTCCAGCAGGCTTCTAGCCTTGTCCAAATCGAAAGTATAGTAGCCCTCCAGCTCCGGATCATAGAGAGGCGATTTGTCGGACTGAGGCTGAATCCACGGGTCGCTAATGTTGAAGAAAACAATGTCAACGATGCGCTCGCGATCGAGGGCGTGCTGGAGCGCTTGGCGGACGAGCTTGTTGTCGAAGGGCTCGCGACCCACATTCAGAGAGAGATCCCAGACGAGGCCGCCAGGGAACCCTTTGACTACCTTGATGCCCTCGGTGGCCCCAAGCCGCTCAAACTCGCTCGCCGGCGGGGCCGCGATCACATCCAGCGTTCCCCCCTCCAGGTTGGCGATCATCGTCGCCGCATCCGGGATCGCTCGCACAATTACCTCATCCAGGTAGGGAGCGTCCTCCCTCCAGTATCCCTCGAACCTCTCGAACCGCGCGAAGTCGCCGGGCGCCCACTCCGCAAAACGGAAAGGACCTGTCCCAACCGGATTCGAGTTGATCTCTTCTAAGGTCTCCTTGTTGACAATGAAGAGCAGGTCGATGAGGTCAAACGCAGCCGGCGTTGGATCGGCGAAGTGGAAAGCAACGGTAAGGTCATCCACCACCTCGGCCGACTCAACCGCCCACGCGAGAGTTCTGATGTTGGCGCGTGTCTCCGGGTCCTGCGCGTACTCGAGGCTTGACTTGACATCGTCCGCCACAAAGTCGCGCCCGTTATGAAACTTGACACCAGGTCGCAGCTTGAAAGTGAGGGTCAACTTGTCGTCGCTGAATTCCCAGCTTTCGGCGAGTTCCGGCTGCGGCGTCAGCGTGTCATCATACCGCGCCAGGACGTTGTACATCTGGTTGAACATCGGCCAGTCTGCCAGAGGAAGAAGGTAGGGATCGAAGTATTGGAAATCTCCGAGATGACCGAAATTCAGGGTTCCGCCGTCATCCGACTGCGCCTGCGCCGGGGTCGCTGCCGCCATTGCAAGGATGAGGCTGACTGCTAGCACAACTCTTGCTAAGAGTTTCATTGCTCAATTCTCCATTTCTTAAAAGTATTTTATCGGACTCTACAGCATCGAGACACTTCCCAATAGGACCTCCTCACCCTCGATTACTCGAATACGGTTGCCACCCTTCATTTGAAGTATAGTTTGCCGCTTTCAGCCTGTCAAAATCGCTAGAGGCCACGGAGCGACGCGGAATCCAGTCGATATTCTTTGATCGATGTTGACCTGCCCCGCCACGGCTTTGTACAGCGGCGCGTTTCGTGAAGGCTTCTTGCAAGGCGCCCTCTGTATTAAGCAGCTATTAAGGCCGGGAGGCCGGTGCCGCAGTCAGCCGCCGGCACCGCTCATTCATCTTTCACGCGCATTGTGGCTATCCAGCTTATTTCACTGTCGCACTCCCACATAGACGCGAGACGCGAGGCACTCGCATGTCTTCCCAACTGAATATGGATGACGGACTACGTGCTGCAACAGCACAGATCGGGTCTAGGCTGCTAGTCTAGTGCTTACTGCACGTCCAATGGTGTTGTTGCGCAGTCCCTGGATGCTCCGGCTATCCCGCCAGACATCCAGCAGCCGGGTGACCTCGTGCGGCTTCAAGGCGCGCACATGTACAAATGTGACATCATCGATGCTGAAGCCTTGCTCAGCGGCGAATTTTCACCAGGCGCGGAAGGTGCAGTCATAAACCTGGCGCGATGTAGGCGACAGGCTGTCGGCGACGGCCGCCGTTGCGTGATGAAAGAGCGGAAATTCGCTGCTGGAGCGGACGATGATATCGGACATGGCGCCTCATTCAGTGGCGGCTATCTATCGGTAAACTCTTATTTACACTATTATTCTAGCACATCAAAATGAGCGCACATTCCGCTTTGCAGGAGTAGGAGAAGCCGCAAATAGTAGCACCCAACCGGCGCCATTATCGATCGCGTTGAACTTTCCCCGATTTTGTGGACAGCGTACTTGTCCAATAGGATGGGGAAGGTTGATGTTCCGCGATAAGGAAGTATCCAGACGATGTCAGATCAACAGGGCAGCAGGAAAGGGGAGGCCCAACGCGAGGTGTTCTTATCGTCAGATGCGCGTCACGCCTTCAACCCAAGCGTCTACGTGGCCGTCGGCGGCGAATGGCGACGAGTTGACGTCCCAGGTGAGCCAGACGATTGACGTACTGATAGGCGTGCTAACGGAGGCGGCGACAGTTCGGCCGCTAGACGCCGCTTACCAGAAGCCGGGCGCGCCGCTTTTGCGGAGCTCGATTTGCTGCCGCAGACGCTCCATCAGATCAACGTCCATCTGGCGGCAGAGGTCGATCATATCGATGGGCACCCAGTTTTCGATAAGCAAATCACCTTCGCGCCGGTACCAATCGAAATCGCGCATGGTCATGAGCTTGCCGGTGGCGGGGATGCCGGCGTAATCGCCGTGATTGTAGGAGAAAGCCATCTCCCAAATGCCGCCGCAGGCGTACATGCCCTCGCTAATGAAGCCCACGCCGACGCCGCCACGCTCGACCTCGAGCCCGCGGTCGCCGAAACCATGCAGCCAATTGCGCTGGTGAAAGTCTTCGAATTCTTCCAGGGTGAAGCAGCCGCCGATGCCGCTAGGACCGAACCATTTCATATCGGGCCACCAGTATTTGTCCTGCTCCATGCGGCTCATATCATCGCCATCGCGGCTGCGTACGTAGCGCATCAAGCCGTCGCCCATGGCTTGCACAATTTGCATGGTCTTGCGGGATTCCAGGGGGTCTTGCTCGGTGAGGAGGATGCCGTCTTTGGTGACGGGACCGGGGATCTTGCCGCCGTCAAAACCGGGCGATGGCGGCAGCACTTGATAGCCAGCTTGCCGCGCCACCGACAGGATGTCATATTGGACGTAGCTGGCGGCGATCTTGCCTTCGTGCATGCGGTAGAACTGCCCGAACCAGATGTTGGTCTTGAGGCCGGTGGCGGGTATGCCCAGCCAGTCATTGACGAAGGTGCCCGTGAGATAGCCGCAGGCCGAGACCCATTCGGTGCCCGCTTCGCCGCCCCATTCCGAACCGCCGCTTTCGATGCCGCCCATGAAGATATAGGGCCGGATCTTGATATCGGGGAAGGAGCGCAACAGCGGCAGCCAGAAGCCCGAGATGAGATTATCCGCGCCGAGGAGCTGATCGATGGGCGCGGAGCCGTTCCAGTCGACATCCTCATGCACAGCGGCGTGCACGGCGTCCGGCACGTTGTCGACGCCGACATGGTTCAGCTTCTGCCAGTAATCCCAGACTTTTGCTTTGTTGCGCTGGTTCAATTCATCCGACATGTGTTCACGTCCTTTCGTGATATAGTAAGCGATTGCTGTGGGTTAAGCCGCCCTCGAGCGTGACTTGCGCGGCAAGAAGAGGCCGGTGAGGACAAGCGACCAGGCCAGCAGCGCCCAGATGGTGAAGCCGGGCACGAAGCTGCCCAGCAGATCGCGCGAGGCGCCGACGATGATGGGCGACAGAAACATGCCGAAGCCAGCGATGGTCAGGGACGCGCCCCAAACCACGGTAATCTTGCGCGGCGTCATCCAGGGCAGCTGCATCGGCAGGGTCAAAAGAATGGGCTGATAAACCCAAGTCCCGATGCCAAGCAGCATCACCGTGACTTGAATGGCGGGGGCATCGGTCAAGAGAAAGGCGCCGAAACTGCCCAGCCCCGCCAGGATGCCGGGCACGATGAAAAACGGCCGCGTCACCCTTAGCTTGACGGTCAGGTAGCCGCCGATGATGACTGAAAGCATGCCCACGGACGGCAGCAAGCCGGTGATGGCGCCGGCGTCTTCCAGGCTCAAGCCGCGAAACTCATATAGATAGGTCGGCAGCCAGCTGGTGATGGCGGCGTAATTGATGAAAACGAGCGCGTCGCCGACCACGAGCAGGAAGATGGTCCGATTCTTGAAGACTCGCCACATTTCCCGCAGGTCGAAGGCTTCGCGCGCGTCGGCTGCGTCCGGCTTGGTCTTACCTAGGAGGCTCCAGGCGGTTGCGCCGGCTAAGCCAACAGCACCGAACACCCCCAGCACCGCTTCCCAGCTCATCACCTGGGACATGGGCACAGCCAGCGTGATGGAGACGGCCGTCCCGCTCACCACCACAATCAGCAGGAGCGTATTCATGATGGGTACTTCGCGCGGTTCAAACCACTGCATGATTAGCGCAGCCGAGGCGGTCATCACCAAGCCGGAGCCCAAACCGTAAAGCAGACGGAGCAGAATCATGCTGTTGAAATCCTCCGCGAGCGGCGACAACACCAGCATACCAAGCATGAACCAACTGAGCGTGAATGTCCGATTAAGGCCGAAGCGATTGACGATCAGACTGCCGGGCAGCCCGACCAGCGCCTTGATGATTGTCGGCAGGGCGATAAGCAGGCTTGCGCTGGCGCGCGACACTGCGTAGTCATCGATAACCAGCGGCAGCAAGGGCGTGACATTGAAGAAGTTTAGCCCGATGGAGGCGTGAGCGGTGAGGATGAGCGCGCCGATGAGGAAGCGATAACGCGAATTGCCCGCCGGCTGCGAATCCGCGGGTTTGCTCAGCGTGGCCGCCACAATCAGCCTTTCACGGCGCCAGAGGTCAAGCCTTTGACCAGCTGCCCCTGGAAGATGAAAACCACGATGATGATGGGCACTGCTGCTGAAACGGCCGCGGCGGCCGCCAATGTGATATGCCCCGGGTCTTCACCCGCGGCGTACTTGGAGATGGCGACCGTCAGCGTCCAGTTGGATTGTGTCAGGATGCGCACCAGTAGAAAATCGCTGTACGCCAACAGCAAGGTGAAAAGCGCGGTTGAAATGATGCCGGGCCACATGATCGGAATGATGACACTGATGAAGGCCGTCAGTCGGTTGGCGCCATCCACCATCGCTGATTCTTCGATCTCCTTGGGGATATTCATGAAGAAGCTGCGCAGCATCCAGATGGTGAAGGGTTGATTGATGGCAACCAGGGTAATGATCAGCAGGATGTGGGTGTCGTACAATCCCGAACGCTGCCCAAACCACCAATAAGGCAGGATATAGGACATTCCCGGCAGAGAGCGGAAACCAAGCGCGACCACCAGAATGATGACGCCGGCGAGCCCGGCGTAACGCGCAAGACCATATCCGGCCATACAGCCGATTGATATTGAGATGCAGATGGTGCCGGCGGTCACAATGATCGTATTCAGAAAGTAGTCATAGAAGGTCTGGGTGCGAATGTACTCAGGAATGAACCAAAGAACGGCGAAGCCGATGGCCAGCACCGCAAGATATACGAATCCGGGCGGAACCGGGAAACGCCTGGCGTTGATGGCCAGCAGGACCAGCAAGCCAAAAATGGCGACCAGCACAATAGCGACCAGCATCGGGTCGTCCGGTATCGACTTCAGCCAGAGATCGGTGTAGTTGTCGGCGGTCGGTTCAAAGATGAATAGCGGCACGCGCGAATTGGCTTGTCGCGGCGTCTTGAAAGATTGGATGGTCGTCCAGAAGAAGGGGATGATGCTGAAGGCCGCCCAGACCGTAAGGAGCAGGTAAATCACAAACAGCGCGAAACGGTTTTCGATTCGTTTCATGCTAGCGCTCTTCCATCTGTTCCTTGTAAGTGCGCAGAAGGAAGGGCACCAATACGACGAGGATCATGACGACGGTGATGACAGACATGGCGTTGGCTTTGCCCAATCGCTGCACGCTCATTGCCGTCCGAAAGGTATATAGCATCATGACTTCCGCCTTGTAGATGGGGTTCTGCTCCGTCAAGACGAATATGCTATCGAATACGCGATAAGCATCCATAATTGAGATTAAGCCGATGAAAACGAAGAGCGAACGCAAATGGGGGACCATGATGTGCCGCACCTGACGCAGGCGTGTAGCGCCATCGATCATTGAAGCCTCGACCAGTTCATGGGGCAAGGTCTGTAAGCCGGCGAAGAACACAATGAGAGGGAATGGCGTCGCCGCCCACAGCGCGTGAACGATGATAAGCCCCTTGACCGACTGCTCGGTGAATATGAATCGCGAGCCGATAATGGCGCGATATGCCCAGGCGACAAGCCCGCCAGACTCGAAGAGCTGCTTCACCATGAGGGTGCCGACCACCGGCACGACGATGAATGGCATCAGAAAGGCGGCGATATAGATGCCGCGGACGCGCCGGGACACTTGGTCTAGAAGGACAGCAATAAAAAAACCGGAGAAGGTTTGCAGGGGCACGGCGATGGCAATATAGGTCAAGGTAAAGGAGAAGGCGGACCAAAACCTCTGATCTTCAAACACTTCGACGTAATTTGCCAAGCCGACAAATTCCGGCTCGTTGATATTGCGAAAGGTCATATATTGCGTGCTCAGCCAAATGGAGGTGACGAGGGGGAAGACCATCAGCGCCAGCATAACGAGCAAACTAGGTGACATGAACATATAGAAGGTGCGTCTGTTCATGCTTGCGACCCTTTTGCGGCCACAGTTCCAGATCCATGCGGCAATGTTTCGGCGGGAGAAGCGGAGTTGGAAACCCGACTCCGCCTCTGTGACTGAAGCAGTGAGGGCTCCCGTGACTGCCGACCCTCACTTATTCTGACTTGTCGCTCCTAAGCGGCTTGCGCGTCTAACCGTCGATGTAGCCTTGCGCCGTGGCTTCGGCAGTATATTCATCGGCGGCGCCTTGCAGAGCTTCTTCCGGCGTCAGTTCACCGCTGCCAACCAGAGGCAGCCAGTTGCCCAGGGCGGTGCTCACTAGCGCTGCAGCCGGGTTCAGCGAGCTGCCGCCTACACCCTGACCGAGAGAAACAGCCATTGCCGGCAGGTTGCGACCGCCGTGTCCGGCTTCCGCGACAGAAGTGCGAACGACCGCGCCGTGCGCCGCGCCGCCGACCTGGCCTTCATAGTCAAAGGTCTCCATGATGGCGCGGAAGGCCAGATCATGGTCGACGCCCGATCGCTTGGCGATGGAATAGGCGTCAATCCAGGCGCTGCCGCCCAGGATGCCGCTGTCCGGATTGGGCGCGGGCGAGCCGGCGAAGCCGATGCCCCCGACGAAGTCCGACTTTTCCGGATCGTCCATGTTGGCGGCGCGGCTGGCCCAGATGTGGACGAAAGCCAGCGTGCCGGTTTCCATACCGATTTCGCTGTCGTCGATGCTGTAAGTCAAGCCTTCTACGCCCATGCAGCCGTCCACGACTTCTTTCATCTTGCTCAAGGCGGCGACGCCGGCGTCGCTGTTGAAAGCCGGTGTGTTGTCTTCGTCGTTCAAGAATTTGCCGCCGAAGGAACGGATGAAGTGCATGAACTCGATCTCCCAGGCCCAGCCGGCGTGCAAGTTCATAGTGAAGGGCAGGTCGATGCTCGGCTCGTCGGCGAGTACGGCGCAGGCTTCGATCACCTGATCATAGGTCGTCGGGACGTCCAGACCATGCTTTTCGAAGAGATCGATGCGGTAGAAGAGGTGCATGGTATTGGACATGAAAGGCACGCCGTAGATGTTGCCGTCGATGGTGGCGGCATCCCAAACCGGCTGCGGGATATCGTCCAGGTTGTACTCGTCGCGGTATTTCTCGACCAGATCGTTGAGCGGCAGCAGGGCGTCGAAGCCCGACAGTACCACCATACGCGCCGGCGTGGTGTGCAGCACCGCCCAGGGCGAATCGCCGCCGCCAGCCAAAGCCAGGTTGGCTTGCTCTTCGGCGCTGGCGGAATCGAGCAGCTGGATATTGACGGTCACGTTATCGACTTCGTTGCACTTCTCCAATTCGGCCGCGAAGAACTCGGTAATGGGGAAGGCCCAACCCATGAAGTTGACTTCTGCGGCGTCCATCGGTGGATCGAGGACACAGGGGTCCATATCGTCTTGCGCCATCAGGGGCAGGTTGACAAGCAAAATCGCGAACAAAAGCAATAGTCGTTTCATCTCTATTTTCCTTTCCTCAAGACACTTGGCAATATAAGGCTGGCTTGCGAAGAGGAGTGCGAAGCCTAACCTTCCCGCCAAGTGTAGCGCATTCCGCCGCGAATCAGCAAATATAGCGCTCGACTAGAAGTCGTTGACAGCGAGCAACGACAGCTCATCCGCGAAATGACAGGCGGTGACATGACCAGGTTCCATCTCTTGGGGCGCGGCTCCTGTTTAAAGCAGATCGCCTCAGCAGACGGGCATCGGTATAGGTCAGCATGCACGATTGCGTACCATGTCTGTGCATCTTCCGGAAGCCTTCAAGTGTCGCATCTGGACAATTGTGCGACACCGTATGATATGTTGCTTCCATGATGAATTCACAGCTTCCAGAGCGCATTGCGCCAGCACAACTGCCGCCCCACTCGGGCAACAAAATGTCGTTTTACAGATCAAGCGTTACAATCGGGGGCTGGCCGATACGGGACGTGTTCTGCTCCAGCCCGACCTGATCAGCTACCGCGATCTGCTACTGGAATCACTCGCGCCGGCCAAAGTTCGCGTCAAGCTCTCCGGCATCCGTCGCTGCTACCCAGCGCAGGTTAAGATCTCGCAGCACCGCGCCGCCCTAATGATGCGCCCCGATCTATCTCGACTGCGAGGCCCGCGCGATGTTGCGCTGAGCGCCGGTGAGCGTCTATGAGCCGTCTAGCGTCCCGGCGCGGCGGCTTACAACCGCATCCCGACACTGTGAAACGGCATTCGGCTAAAGTCAGTCAATCATATTTATGTCCTCGATAATCAGTCCGTCTCCACACTGTCGAAGAACTCAGGCGGCTTGGAGCCGATGAATGCGAGTACCTTGTGGATGTCGTAACCCACCTGCTCCAGAAAGCCCAGGATGTCGATGAGCACCCAGTTCTCCGCCAACTTTTCCCCCTCGACGCGCCAGAAATCCATGTAGCGTAACTTGATTGGTTTGCCGCTGGCGGGAATACCGAACCAGTCGCCGGTATGGGTGGCATGCTGATAGCCGTGCGCGGCTACATAGTCCCCTTCTGCGATGCGGATCTCGTCGCGCGCCACTTTGTCGGGAATGGCATTGATGGCGGGCCTGCGCAACACCTCCTCGAACTCTTTGATGCCGCGCAGGGTGCCGATACCCGCTGGACCGTACCAAGCCATGTCCTCGGTCCAAAACTCCTGCATAATCCCGAGCACGCTCTTGTTGAGGGCTGCGTACAAACGTTCGATCAGTTCTTTGTTTTTTTCTTCTTTGCTTTTTTCAATAGACATATCTTCATCTCCTTCGGTTTCAGATTGACAAATACCGTGATAAATGGATGTGGGCTGGACACAGCCGCCGCAGCCTGCATCGCAATCTGGCTTGGGATCTGCGCGCCGTCAATCATGGCTGCCTCCCCGATCGGCAGATGTCGCAGCCACTGTCTCACCTATCAGCTATCTGCTATCATTCGAGTTAGATTATAGCAGAATGGCGACGGGTAGAGTTGTGGCTACGGTACACGAAAGCAATCTGACCAGCGCCACGACCTGACCGTCGGGCAAGCGACAATGACAGACGAGACAAAAGCACACACGGAGGTGGAAGGGATGAATATTGGAACAGGCAGTTCGGAGCGCCAGGTCTACGTTGGCGGGGAGTACGTTCCCGAAAACGAGGCTCGCATCTCTGTCTTCGACCATGTGGTGCTCTATGGCGACGCCGTGTTTGATACGGCCTGCGCCTGGGGCGGCAAGGTGTTCAAACTGGATGAACATGTGGATCGGCTATTTGAATCTGCTCACGCTCTGAAGATTGAGGTCCCTCTCGACAAGGAAGGCGTGAAGGAGGTTGTTCTTGAGATCATGAGACGCAACCAGCTTGACAATGCCTATATCAAAATCATTGTGACTCGCGGAGTGGGACGCATGCCCCTGATGAGTCCCTACAACTGCAGGCCGAATCTGATCGCCTTTGCCATCCCCTACATCAGCCTCATTGACAGCGGCGTACAAGAGGAAGGCCTTAGGGCTGGCATATCATCGATGCGCAGGATTCCTTCAGAGTGCTTGGATTCAAAGATCAAGTGCTGCAATTACTTGAATCACATCCTGATGCGCATGGAGGCAAATGAGGCCGGGCTCGACGAGGCTATCGAGCTTGACATCGGCGGCTACGTTGCCGAGGCGCCGGGCTACAATGTGTTTATCGCGAAGCAAGGCGTATTGTACACCCCAGGCGAGAACATCCTCGTCGGGGTGACAAGGCAGACTGTTATGGAGCTAGCGGCGGCGGAGGGAATGGAAACCGTAGTGGGCAGATTGACAGCCTTTGACCTCTACAACGCTGACGAGGTCTTCTTGACCAGTACTGCGGGTGGCATCTTTGCCGTCCGGGAGGTGGATGGGCGAACGATCGGTCGTGGCGGGCCAGGTCCGATCACGCAAATGCTGAATCAGAAGTATATGGAGCTTCTCGAAAGCGGCGTACAAAGCACGCCTGTTTACCCGTGAAAGCCATTGGCTAGGATCTCTAGGCGCGATGGCTGTGAGAGATTCCAGTGTTGAGGGCAGTTGCGCATGCTCTCAGCCAGGATAGAAAATCTGTATAGGGAAAGGAGTTCAGTATGGGTATGGAAAATTTTGCTCCGGAATTTGAAACGCCAGAGCAATACATCATCGATATTACTTACATCATTTGGGAAGAAGAGAACGTGGGGCGCATTCGCGATTGGTATGCGCCTGTCTGCCCGATACGTTCCCCGCACGGTGTCATGAACACGGCAGAAGAAATACTCAATGAAACTTTGGAGCAGATGCACGTTTTTGCCAAGCGGAAACCACTGGCCGATGATGTCATCATTGGCGACAAGCCCAGCGGCTTCTATTCATCGCATCGAGTTCGTTCAGTAGGATGGCATATGGGCGACAGCGCGTTGGGACCCGCAACCAAACGCGCTTACCAAGGCTTGGGCATTGCCGACTGCCTGTGCCGCGACAACCAGGTCGTGGAAGAATGGAAACTGCGTGACCACGCTTCATTTCTAATGCAGCTCGGCATCGATCCGGTGGAGCATGGCCTGTCCCTGGGAAGGAACAATTCTCAAGCGTATGCCATTGGCAATGAAGCAATGCGCCAGCGCTGGGTGGACGAAAATGGGTTGACCATCCTAGGCGACAAAGCCATCGCCAACCGTATGATCGATACCTGTGACGCGCTGTGGAATGGGAAGCATCTCAACATTGTTGCTGAACAATATGTGGCGGCGGCGAGGTTTGAGGGACCAAGCGGTCATCTTAGCTACGGTCGAGAACCAGTTAGCAATATGGTTGCTAGCATGACGGCCTCTCTGCCGGATGGACGTTTCGAGCCGCATCATCTCATCGTTCGCCAACAGAATGATCGGGCTGTTAGGGTAGCAATGCGCTGGACTTTCTGCGGCACCCACAGCGGGCACGGTCGATATGGAGCGCCAACGAATGCCCCCGTAGCCATCCTGGGGATCTCCCATTTTGAATTACATGATGGCTTGATCGCAAGTGAGTGGATGGTGGCGGATGAAACAGCTATTTACGCTCAGATTGCCGCGCATCAAGAGATTAGAGACTAGAAAGTGAAGATTGCTTCCTGCAAATCTCCGATCTCCAGCTTCCCAGAAAGGACACCAACACAATAGGTTTGAAGATTTTTCGCCAGAAATGGAGACTGTATCGTTCAAAAACCTGATTCGTTGGGATTCTGGGCCGATTGTAAGTCGTCAAAGCAAGTTGGACCTGTCTTGTTTCAACCTCACTCGGACACCAGGATAAGATAAATTTGAGGAGACTTTCAACCTAATCGATCAGCTGAAAGAGATTAAACATGGGTAAGAACGGCTCAGCAGAAGAAACCGTTCGAACCATCCGTCGCAAGACACGCTGCCAGTACAACGCATAAGAGAAGATCCGGATTGTGCTGGAAGGACTGTGTGGCGAGTAGAGCATCGTTGAGTTGTGCCGACAGGAAGGAATCGTACAAAGTCTTTATTACAAGTGAAGCAAAGAACTTCTGGAACCAGGTAAGTCCAGACCGACAAGGGATAGCAAACGCCAGGCTAGCAGCGGTGAGGTCGATGATCTACGAGCCGAGAACGACCAACTGAAGCAGTTGATGGCGGAATTAGTTCTGAAAAACCAGGTACTGAAAAAAGTCTGACTGGTTCGGACAGCGAGTGGGACGAGAAACGCGGCGCCTACCGTTGGGCGAAACTGGGGGAGATGGCGCAGGCGATTAAGCTGGAGTTTCCAGACGCCCATGACGCAGCGGCTGATGTCAGCATGACCATCCAGGCGATGCGCTGGGCCCATTACCAGCTCCCAGTAGATGAATTGGGGATCCCAGCTGGCTCGGTGCCAGTTGCCTGGCTTTTCCATATTTTCCGCGCGCTCCGCAGCGGGCGCCGACTCTGGAGAAGCACCATTGGCGGCGGGAGACTTGAGCGCCTGCTTCTTGTCCGAGATGATTTAATGGTAGGACGGCGGATGCAACATGAATGGGGTTCTCTTTGGGAAGTCCATGGCCGCTTCAAAAGAGCTGATAGACACCATTCACCTTGACGCCCCCGATCTTCGCGTTGCGCTGGCGCGCCACACGATTTCAAGGATCTCCGCTGCCTCGATGGTGTTCAGGAATTCGCGCGGGCCGTGGCATTTCAAGCACTTGAAGTGGCTGTCCTTGTGCCAGCCGGCGCTCGGGTTTTCTTTGTCGCCTTCGTGCGCTTTGATGATGCAGCAAAGGTTGGGGCTGTAGCCGTTGCTCTTGAAGTCCCCAGGGCCAATGCCCAGGATAGCGCAGATGGCGTCGTTGACGGCGTCCAAGCCGCTTTCATGGCTTCTCCGGCGACAGCGTAAGTGTGGCGGACTGATCTGTACGACGAGATACAGAGCATCTATGCGCGGTTTGTACACCGGACCGAAGTCTCTGCGAGATAGCCTGATTTCAGGACTTGGACAGGTCGTGCGGCTTTTCAGCATGGACAACCGCGGAATGATTGCCCTGGACGGCTTCACATTCTGCTGGGGCACCGCGGAGCAAGCTAGATTCTGGCGTTACGCCTTCGCATCTAAACACTGAGACACTATATATGAGCAATCTGCGAACCTTATCCGGCGCTGGATATGCCACATTCGCTTTGCGGTGCTTCAGTGGCGCCGATGTTGTCCAAAGGCCCATTTAGTTGCTCGTATATCGCAAGCAATAATCCGGGTAGATTCGCCCCAAAATGCTCACAAATTCGCCCCAGACACGAGTAGAAGCGCTTTGACAACAGCGTTCTGGTAGAATAACGGCTATGTCTCCCAAGCGTTTGCGCGCCAAGCGCGCCTATGACCGCCGCTATCGGCGTGAAAATA
>WTGB01000019.1 GCA_011523735.1 Chloroflexota bacterium | reverse complement strand
CTCACCCCCCGGCCCCCTCTCCCACAAGAGGTGCGCGTAGACACAGCACTTCGAGAGGGGGAGCAAACATTGTGCAAAGGTCCTTCTTCGCGTTGATCAATTCCAGGGGCAACCGGTTAGGTCGCCCCTACGGTTTGCGCTTTGGCGGGCGACGCATGGGTCGCCCCTACGGTTTGCGCTTTGGCGGGCGACGCATGGGCCGCCCCTACAGTTTGCGCTTTGGCGGGCGACTCAAGAGCCGCTCCTACGGTTTGCGCTTTGGCGGGCGACGCAAGAGTCGCCCCTACGGTTTTCGCTTTGGCGGGCGACTCACAGAGTCGCCCCTACAATCTCGCTGTTAAATCGAACGGGGTTACATCCTCTCGATATAGATCTTCCAGGGTTCGATGACGCTGACATCGGGACCGCTGTAGTATTCCTTGACGTGTTCGCGGGCGTTGGCGGTGCGCAGCGGCTTGCCGAAGTGCATGATCACGTAATCGCCTTCGTACTGCGCTTGCGCTTCCAGCGCCAACTCACAGCGCCGCGGATCATCGGGCTGCAGGGTCAGCGCTTCGTCGACCGCCGCTTCCAGAGCCTCGTTGTAGTAGCCGTTCAGCATCGAGCTGCTGGGAACGGGACCGGCCGAGTGGCCGGCTGCCCACATATAGGTGGCGGCATCGGGGAAGCGAATGACGACATCATCGCGGCTCAGGTTGATCTTGTCGTAGTCATCGCCGAAGCTGTTGGGATCCTGCTGGAACTCAACATTCTCGATGCCCAGGTTCTGGCGCCAGAATTCGATGACGGCTTGCAGGGCGCGGTTGTTGAACTCGTTGCTGCCGCGCGGGGTGACGCGGAGCTTGGGCAAGTTCTCGGCGCTGCCGTAGCTTGATGCGGCGAGGGCGGCTTGGGCGCCTTCGACATCATAGGGATAGCCGGTGGCGTCCGGGTTCTGGCAGGTGACGATATCGTCGAGGGTCTGCGCAGTCATGACGCCGCTGCCTTCGATGGGGAAGGCGGCCTGGAAGACGGCGTTCCAGTCGACCGACTTGACCAGCGCTTCGCGCACCAGCGGATCGCTAGTCGGCTCGCGGGTCGGCTGCATCCAGAAGGTATTGAAGCCGATGGCGTCGAATTGACGGAAGTAGTCGGGCATCTGCGCGCGCAGGACTGAGGGCGCGGCCGCCAGGCTGGCGTCTATTTGATCATTCAGCGCCATCGCGCCGACGGTCGTTTGATCGGTAACGAATTGGAAGGTGACCTTCTCCAAAATCGGACCGTCTTTCCACCATTCGGGGTTCGGCGTCATCTCGGCTGTCTGCAGGTCGGCGTCGAAGCTGGTGAGGATGAAGGGACCGTTGACGATGGGATTATTCTCCGGCTTCCAGAATTCGTTGAAGCCATGCTCGAGCACATCCTCGGCGCGGGCGATGGCCATGTGGGCGGTGGCGATGCGCCAGAAGAAGATGGGGTCGGGCAGGACGAGTTCTACTTGCACGGTGGAATCATCGAGCGCCGACAAGCCGCTGACATCGACGGTCATGGCATCTTCCGCGGCCATCTCGCGGGCGTCAGCGAAACCGGCTACATTGCCCAGATAGGTGCGGATGCGTCCGACGCTGTTGAGGGGCGCGGCTTGCACCTGCCAGGAGTCGATGACTTGCTGGGCGTTGATGGATGTGCCATCGGACCAGCGAGCGGCGGGATCCACCGTGAAGGTCCAGACGGTGCCGTCTTCGTTGGAGCTCCAGTCATTGAAATAGCCGGTCTGCAGGTTGAAGTCGACATCGAAGTAGAGGGGCGGCACGGACTGGAAGGTGATCCAGTTCTGCTGGTCGCCGCCGGCGGAAAGGATCTGGAAGCTGAAATTGGCTACGCCGGAAGACCCGGTAGCGATCCGAAGGACCTGGTCTTGCGCCATAGCGCCGGTGGCGCTGAGCAGCAGCAGGAGCGCGAGGACAAATAAGGTGAACAATTTTTTGGACATCATTACCTCCTTAACTGAATGGTTTACGTTACCACATGTTATCGGGCGCGCGGAAAACGCAGCCCCAACTGTAGCCAATGCCGATGTGTTTTCACGAGTTTTTTCCTTTGCGCCGCGGCGGGTGCTTGATATCGTTAGTTCTACCCCTCACCCCCGGCCCCCTCTCCCACAAGGGGAGAGGGGGTGACGCTATGCGCAAAATAGAATGGAATTTGTGATATTGCCTCATTTCCGTGGGGTGTCATGCAGAATATTTCCGCATATTCGCGCCATTTTTACAATATCAATCAAGCCTTACAGTTTCCAAACATATCCGCTGCTCACTCGGTCCAGTCGCGGCGGTTATAGTTGGATGATTCGCGGATGATGAGTTTTGTTGGCAGTTTGATGATGCGCTCGGTTCTCCTTTTTTTATCTTGAATGCCCCGCAAAAGCAGGCGGGCGGCTGTTTTCCCCAGCAGGTTCAAGTCGCGGCTGATGGTTGTAATGGAGGGGCGATAGAGTCGGGTGAGGGACATATCGTCGCAGGCGACGACAGCCATATCACGTCCGACGATCAGGTCGCGGTCTTGGAGAGCCATCAGCGCGCCGATCAGGATAATATTGCCGGCGACGATTAAAGCGGTAGGCAGCGGGTGATGGCGCAAGAGGACAAGCGCTTCGGCAAAGGCATCTGTTTCGGTAAAAGAGGTAAACCGGATGAGTTCCCCTCTTAGGGGGATGCCGGCTTCATCCAGGCCTTTTTTGAAACCGAGGAAGCGCTGTTGAGTCGGGTAAAAGTTTTTCGGTCCTCCGATGAAGGCGATCTGGCGATGCCCTTGATCGATCAAGTGGCTGACAGCCTCTTTTACGCCGCTGAAATGATCCGATTGCACGGCATAAACAAGTTCGCCATAGGGTATGGAGCGATCCAGCATGACTGTGGGTATGCCTAGATTATTGATGAGGGCGCTGGAGCGGTCTTGCGATTCCGCGGCTGAGGAGACGATCAAACCGCTGACCTGTCGACTGGCGAGGAGGCGCAAGTAGGCGATATCCAGGTCGGCTTTGTTGCGGGAGGACACCAGCGTGATGGCGTAGCCATTATCAGCCAAGACCTCGGTAGCGGCTTCAAAGATGGTGGCTATTACTGGGTTGGCGATCGTCCCGACCAGGAATCCGATTGAGTTGGTCTCGCCGCGGCGCAGGCTGTGCGCCAGAAAAGCGGGCTGATAACCGAGCTCCAAGGCGGCAGCCATGACCCGATTTTTGAGTTCTTCGGATACGTGGGGGTAGTTGTTAAGAGCGCGTGAGACTGAACCCACCGATACTCCGGCATATTTAGCCACATCGTGGATAGTGATTTTTTGGGACAATACAATTCCAAATAACGTTCAGAAAACGATTTCCGAAAATGTAACCTATCTATTTGGCTTTGTCAAATGTCGGCTGCGGCGGAGTGGTGGATATCGTGGCTATACACCGAGAAGATGGTGTAGGGCTTGATTAGTATTATCGGAAAATGCGTGATTTTCTACCCCTGTAGTGGTCCTGAAAAACTGGACACCTAGTAAAGAGAGTATACTGGATGCACAG
>WTGB01000046.1 GCA_011523735.1 Chloroflexota bacterium | reverse complement strand
GGGTGAGGGGTTCGGGGCGACCGAACCGTAGTGTCTACGCTCGGCGGTGGGTCGCCCGTTTACTGGATACAATGTACTATTCCGAATGTTCAAACTGAAAATAGAAACCGGATTTCTACGACATAGAATTAAGGAGCAATCACATGAACGGACAAACCGCAGCGCAGTTCATCGGCGAATACGCTGCCGCGCGCCGCTTTGATGAGCTTAGCGAGCTTACAATTATGCGAGCCCGTCAGGTCATGCTCGATCACTTTGGCGTGACGCTGGGTGGCATTCAGTCGGAGTTGGGTCAGCGGGCGGCTGACTACGCCGCGCAGATGCACCCCGGCGACGACGCGACCATCATCGGCGACGGACGCCGCAGCACGCTGGAAGGCGCGACCTGGGCTAACGCTGTGGCAGGCAAGGCGATGGGCATGGACGACAGCCATCGCGGCGCGGGCCACGTCGCCTCGGAACTGGTGCCGGTTGCGCTGACGCTGGGGGAAATGTACCGGCTCAGCGGCGAACAGGTCATTACCGCGCTGGCGGTAGGCTATGACGTGATGGAGATGATTCAGGTGGCGGTGGATGCCTGGCAGCGGGAACGCGGACATGACCACAAAGGGCAAGCCGGCACTATGGCCAGCGCCGTCACAGCCGCCGTCGCCATGGGCTTGCCTGCCGACCAGATCGCTCATGCCCTGGCGCTATCGATGGATATGGCTTGCGGTACCGAGCAGTACGTCTACGATGCCGGCGCTTGCGATACCAAGGATTTGCTGGCAGCCTACGGCGCGCAGAACGGCATTGCCAGCGCCAAAATGGCGGAGTTCGGCTTCCGCGGTCCGCCGGGCGCGCTCGATGGCGAATACGGCTATTTCCATGCCTTTGGACCGGGATACGATCCGGCCTTCCTCGATCGCCTTGATGGCGAAGCTTTGGCGCGTACGGGCTTCAAACCGCACGCCGGCTGTCGCCATGTCCATTCCTGCGTTGACGCGACGCATGATCTTTTGCAGTCCGGCCAGCCCGATCTCAATGCGATCACAGGTATCGAAATCGATACCTATCACGAAGCCATCACGCCGTCCTTCCGCGTCAACTACGAGCCACAGACCTTGGGCCAGGCTTCCTTCAGCTTGCCGGTGACGGTCTCCGTTATACTGACACGCGGTCGCTGGTTCTCGGAAGATATCGCCACCTACGACGATCCCGAGCAGCGCAGGTTGCGGCAACTCGTCAAGGTCGGCTTGGACGAGGCAATACAAGCCGAACACCCGGCAAAGAACGGCTGTGAAGTGCGCATCCATACCGATGACGGCACGCTGTATCGGGGCCGTGTCGAACATGCCAAAGGCGAGCCGGAGAATATGCTCACCGATGCTGAATTCGAAGCCAAATTCCGCCACATGTCCGGCGACATCTTGCCGGACATGCAAGTCGCAGACCTGCTGGATGGCATCAGCCGGCTGGAATACCTCAATGATGTTGGCGAACTCGTGCGACTGAGCTTGCCGCAGAAAGTAGCCGTCTAAAACCGATGAAGATCACAGACATCGCCTCCACCATCGTCAATATCTCCCGCAGTCGCGATCTGGCGACGGCTTACGGTGTCTCGACATCGACCAACACCGTGGTCGTCCAAGTGCGCACTGATGAGGGCATCACAGGCATCGGCCAGACGGTTGCGCCCGCGCCCTGGGGCGGCGACGCGGTGGAGGTGGTTAAGCACCATATTGATCGATACTTGGCGCCCGCCCTGATTGGTCAAGATCCATTTGATATCGAGCGGCTGCACCAGCTCATGTTCCAAGTTCTGCGTACCGCTGCCAACGCGCGCACGGCGCTGGATTTCGCGCTCTGGGATATCAAGGGCAAGGCTCTGGGCGTACCAGTCTATCAACTGCTCGGCGGCGCTTGTATGCCGGGCGCCCTCTGTCACGGATTCGTCGAGCGCGAAGAACCGAAGGCGATGGCCGCGCGCATTGAAGAACTGGCTGCCGAAGGCTGGACCTGGTTCAAAACTAAAATCGGCTTCGGTGTCGCTGAGGACCTGCTGTGGTATAGTCAACTGCGCGAATTGGTCGCTGACCCGATTGTATTTCAGCTTGACGGCAATACTGGGTATACTCTGGGCGAAGCGGTTCAGTCGCTGACGCAATTGGAACGACTCGGCGGCGTTGCGCTTTTTGAACAGCCGGTGGAGCACCTGGACGAAATGGCGCACTTGGCAACGCGACTATCAACGCCTCTGCAAGCGGACGAATCGACGGGCGGCGGTCCCCGCAGCGTATTCGAGATCGCCCGGGAGCGTGCGGCGCATGTCTTGCACTTCAAGATACACCGCTACGGCGGCCTGCTGCCATCGGCGCGCATGGCGGCCATCGCCGAAGCAGCTGGGCTGGAAATCTCGGTCGCGCCTTACTTCGATATCATCGCCGCCGCGGCCGCCCACCTCGCCACTGCCACACCTGTCGCCAAATGGCCAGCCGGCTTTTCCGATATGACCGATACTATCCTGGCTGAACCTTACGAACCGGATGGCATCATCTTGAAGGCGCCAGACGCGCCGGGGCTGGGTGTACAAATTGATGAGGACAAGCTCGCGCATTACGCCGCTACTGCCTAAGTTTATGCGGGTATAAGTCCACTTTTTCTGTAAGGAAATTATAGGAGGTGACTATCGCAAGTGAATCGCAGGCAATGTTCGTTACCGATGATTGTTTCACATAAGGAGAAACCCATGTTAGCAAAGAGAGTACTAATCCTGTTGAGCCTCTGCTTGCTCATAGGATCATTGGCCGTCCTGCCCGCGACAGCGCAGGATGATATGAGCGAATTCGTCTTCGCTCATTCGGGTCCCATCCGCTCGATGGATGCGCACTCCCACTGGTTCATCTCGAGCCACTGGCTGACCAACTTGCTCTACGACTGTCTGATCTGGCGCGCCCCCGAAGGCGGCGGCTATGTGCCGCAAGCCGCCCATAGCTGGGAGCTGGTCGACGACACCACCTGGCGCTTCCACCTGCGCGAAGGCGCGACATTCCATAATGGCGAACCGCTCGATGCGGCCGCCGTCAAATGGAATATCGACCGCGTGCGCGTGGAAATCGACCCGCAGATTCCGTTGTGGCTGCAATGGCGCTTCGTCAAAGACACCATCGTTGTTGATGACCTGACCATCGATATCACCACCGAGGAGCCCCACGCCTACTTCGAAAACGATGTCAGCTTCAACGGCTGTGAGTTGCTGCCGCCCAAGTACTTCCAGGAAGTCGGCCAGGAAGAGTTCATCCGCAACCCGGTCGGTTCCGGACCCTACAAGCTGGCTGAATTCACCGAAAACGACCGCTATGTCTTCGAAGCCTGGGACGATTATCACAGTGGACGCCCCGAAGTTGACCGCGTCATCTACCAGGTGATCCCGGAAGCTTCGGCGCAGGTGGCCGCTTTGCTGGCTGGTCAAGTCGACTTGATCGCATCCGTACCCGTGCCCGACCGCGAACGCCTCGAGATGACGGAAGGCATCAGCCTGCTGACTGAGACGCGCAACCGCATGCACCATC
>WTGB01000018.1 GCA_011523735.1 Chloroflexota bacterium | reverse complement strand
TGCTCAACCAATTCTATTGGACAACAACGCTGTCTACAAAATCGGGGCAAGTTCAAACGCCATATCGCCAACAAACGCTCAATCCCAAAGAATTTCCTGCCTAGCCCCTACCCGCATACATGCTGTATCCATATAACAGCGTATTCTTTCGGCATTTGTCTAATTCAGGACGAGCGACATATAATGTCACCGTACGGCGACTGTGTTACTGATTGCTTCTTTGAAGGCATGCAAGTAAAGGGAAAAAGATGACTGAATCAGAAAAACATACGATACTATTTGCCGATGCTGGCTATGACGGGGCGGCGGCGGACTTGGCGGCGGATTACCCGAATTTGAAACTAGTCTGCGCCAGCGAATCAGCCGATGCGCTGACGCTGGCTTCGGAGGCTGTCACGGGCTTGATCGCGCAGACGGCTACCGTAGACGCTGCCCTGCTGGAGGCGCTGCCGAATCTGAAGGTCGCGCTCAAGCTCGGGCGCAGCTACTTCAATATCGATGTTGATGCCATCCGCGCCCGCGGTATCGCCTTTGGCTGCGTGCCCCGCAAAGGACCGAATTGCGTTGCCGAATTGGCGCTGACCTTGATTCTCGCCTTGAGCAAGGACCTGGTGGTCGGCAATGAGGCGGTGTCTCTCGGCGCCTATCGCTACCGCGGGCTGAAGCCGGAAAAGACCGGTGAGCGCAAAATCGCTTTTCACTGGATGCACAATACCCGTGTCCACGAGGTTGTCGGCAAGACGCTCGGCATTATCGGCATGGGCGAGATCGGCTGCGAATTGGCGCGGCGCGCCAGTGTGCTGGGCATGAAGACTATCTACTACAAGCGGAGTCCGCTCTCGCCTGAGCTGGAAGGTGTCTTTGATGCGACTTATGCCGAGCTGGATGATCTGCTGCGCCGGAGCGACTACGTCTGCGTGGCGACGCCGCAGACGCCGGAGACCGAGGGTTTGCTCGGCGGGGCCCAAATCGCCCTGATGAAGGAAAGCGCCTACATAGTAAATATCGCCCGCGGCGGCATCATTGATGAAGAAGCGATGATCGCGGCCCTGCAAGAGGATCGCATCGCCGGCGCAGGTTTGGATGTCTTCGTCTACGAACCTCTGCCGGCCGATAGCCCGCTCTGCGGCTTGGACAATGTGATCCTCTGCCCGCATATCGGCGGCGGCACCGGCACCAACCGCAATATCGAATTGGGCGCGGCGCTGGCGGAGATGAGCCGGATGCTGGCGCTTTAGGCTTTCGGCGCTGGCTCGACTGAGCTCGTGCGGCGGGTCGCTTGAAGAGGGTGAAGATTTGAATACGGGATTGGGTCATCCAGCCGATGTAATCTGCGTTAGTTGACTTGCTTATCAACCTGCGCGATTGGATCGAGATTTCAGTCGAATTCAACGCGCGTTGAATTCGGTCAGAGGCGATACTGTCTGTGGACCAACATTTTGACAGGCATCACTGGTTTCGTTATAGTCTTTCGCGTTCAGAAATGTCCAAGGTCATCGGCTACTTTTTTCATGTAGGCAGACTGCGGATCGTGCCCCAAAGGAGGTAAATCAGCCGGCTAAAATATCCAATTCCCCCAACGCAGTTTAGGATTACACAAGAAGAGAGGAGAGTAAAAATGCGCAAGGTCCGAATGCTGACGCTTATATTAATTCTTATTCTGGTGTTGCCCATGGCAGTTGCCCAGGACGAACCGGTCATCTACATCTTCAACAATTCCGGTACGCTCCAATTTGACGCCGGGGGCAGCGACCCCGATGTCTTGCAGCGAGTACAAGACCACATCGCCGAGCAATCGGGTGTGCGTCCGGTCACCATTGTTCCAGGCGGCGCGGCCAGCGCCACTGAGCAGTTGAACCTCCTGCTCGGTTCCAGCGATCCGGTCGATCTCTTCCAGGCGCCCGGCAATGGCTGGCACGATTATGCGATGGCGATTATTCCCATTACCGACCTGCTGGCGGAGCATGGTCAGAACATCATGCAGGTCATTCCCGAGCAGCAGTGGGATATCATGCGCAATGCCGATGGCGAAATCATGGGCATCCCGCGCTCGACGCCGACCAGCCCCTACATCACTTGGGTGCGCCAGGACTGGCTTGACGAGCTCGGTTTGGAAGTGCCGACGACCTGGGATGAGTTGGAAGCTACGATTGAAGCTTTCCAGGCGCATAATCCCGAGGCCATGGTCGCGACGCGCCCGCAGGACATCCGCTGGACGACCCTCGGCGGCTTCACCCCCAACGGCTTTTCCAACTGGCTTGACCCGGACGATGGCATGGTTAAGCCCTGGGTCTTGCAACCCGGCGTCCTCGATTGGGTGACCGAGTTGAATTCCTGGTGGGAAGCCGGTTATTTCTTCGCCGATACCTTTACGCGCTTTGATGCGCCAGAGTTGTTCCGCACCTGCAACCTGGGCGTCTGGATGGGCTGGTATTCGCGCATCACGCTGATCACGCCGCAAATTGAGAGCGGCTGCGAAGGCATTGCCTGGGCGCGGACCAGCATCACCACCGACATGGGTTACATTGCCACCGCCCGTCCGCAAAATGCCAGCGCTTACGTCGTCACGCGCAAAGCGGCGAACCCGGCCGCGGTCATCCAGTTCATGGACTGGGTCTACAGCGCTGACACCACGGACAATCAACTGACTGCGCGCTACGGCATCAAGGGCGAGATGTGGGATTACCTCGATGAGGAGGCCAGAGTCGTCGGACCCGACTTGAGCTTCGGCTACGTCAGCGAATACATGCTGCCCAACCTCAACATTGAAATCCGCTACAGCCTGGACGATCCGTCCCGCCGCTGGCATCTCCAATACCTCGGTGGACAACTGATCGACCTGGGCGATGCCAAATGGCCCTTTGATGGCGGGCTCGCTTACAATCTGAGCCGCATCGCTGATGAGGTCCCGACGCTGGGCGATATCACTCGACTCTTGGACGAGCAGACCATTCTGTTCATCACCGGTCAGCGCCCGCTCGATCAATGGGACGACTTCATGAACGACCTGGAGCGCGCCGGCATTAACGACTGGGTCAACGCCATCAGCGCGCAATACAACGAGCTTGGCGGCGTATAGCCCTTAACCTACCTGCAAATGGCGGGAGACCTAACACAGTCTCCCGCCCGCATGGTCATATGTTCAAAGCATTCCGGCATGGCGAGGCAGGCCCTAGCTTGGGCGAAGCTCTTTTGATTCTATGGACAAGCCGAATGTACTGTTTATCGCCGTCGATGACTTGAGAACCGCCCTCGGTTGTTATGGCGATGAGAACGCGATAACCCCACAGATTGATCGCCTCGCCGCCCGCGGCATGGTCTTCCAGCGCGCTTATTGCCAGCAAGCCGTCTGCAACCCATCGCGCGCCTCGCTGATGACGGGTTTGCGCCCGGATACGATCAAGGTCTGGGATTTGAAGTCGCATTTTCGCCACGAGCTTCCGGCGCAGTTGGCGGATCTGCCGCAGTTCGGCGGCGGCACACATTTCCGCAATGCAAGACCAAATGTCGTGACTCTGCCCGAATATTTCAAGCAGCAGGGTTACAGCGCGCGTTCGGTCGGAAAGATTTATCACGGCTCGCCACAGGCACAGGATCCGCAATCCTGGTCGGCACAGGCTCTTCTCAATGTTGTCTGGAAAAGCGCCGACTACCTGCTGCCGGAGAATCAAGCGCCGGCAGCCGAACGTTGGCCCGGTTTCAAGATGGCGGCCACGGAAGCTGCTGATGTGGCGGACAAGGCCTACGGCGATGGCAAGGTCGCTGACGCCGCCTGCAATCTGCTTGGGGACTTCGGCGATGATTCCTTCTTCCTCGCCGTGGGCTTCCGCAAGCCGCACCTGCCCTTCAGCGCGCCAAAGCGCTACTGGGATCTCTATGAGCGCGATGCGATATCGGCGCCGGAAAACGCCGAGAAACCGGCAGGCATTCCTGACTTCGCTTGGCATAACAGCAAGGAACTGCGCGGTTACGCTGATATTCCGGACGAGGGACCGCTACCTGATGATCTGATCCTGCAACTTCGTCATGGCTACTACGCCTGCGTCAGCTTTATGGATGCCCAGGTTGGCAAGCTGCTGGACGCTTTGGATGAACATGGCTTACGCGAAAACACCATCGTCGTGCTTTGGGGGGACCACGGCTATCACCTGGGCGAGAAAGCGCTTTGGTGCAAGACCAGCAACTACGAGTTGGATACGCGCGCGCCGCTGATTATCGCCGCGCCGGGCATGGCATCCGGCGAATGCGACGCGCTGGTTGAGTTCGTCGATATTTACCCGACATTGGTCGATTGCTGCGGTTTGCCGGAGCGCGATGACCTGGAAGGCGTCAGCATGGCGGCACTGCTGCAACAGCCGGAGTTGCCCTGGAAGACCGCCGCCTTCAGCCAGTTTCCCCGCCCATGGGCTTATCGCGGCCAACCGGAAGTCATGGGCTATAGTATGCGCACAGAACGCTTTCGTTATACAGAATGGCAAGACTTCAGCAGCGGCGCCGCGCTCGAGCGAGAACTGTACGACCATAGCGTTAGCCACGCTGAAATCAAGAATCTTGCTGGGGACGCGGACTACATGCAAACTGTCGCTGAACTTTCCCGCCAGTTGCGCGCGGGATGGAAAGCGGCATTGCCAGCGGAAATCTCGCAGACGACCGCCGACACATTAAGCGCAGCGCGATGAAGGCAAAAGCCAACACGATATCAATTAGCCGCCTTTCGCCGCCGGTCACGAATGATGGAAAATGGCGCAGGCTTCTCAAGCGAATTTGGTTTTACCGCTTCTACTATCTATTGGCGCTGCCGGGCATCCTGTATTTCATCATATTTCATTACATCCCGATGTTTGGCATCGTCATCGCATTCAAGGACATCTCACCATTTGGCGGGGTCGCCGGCATCATCGAGGCGCCTTGGGTGGGCTTGAAGCACTTCAACCGCTTTTTCAACTCCATCTTCTTCTGGAATGTCATCGAAAACACGGTGGTCATCAGCGGTTTGAAGATTATTTTCGGCTTTCCCGCTCCTATCATATTCGCGCTCATGCTGAACGAAGTCTTTCGAATCAAGTTCAAGCGATTCGTACAAACGGTATCGTATTTGCCCCATTTCATCTCTTGGGTGGTGACCACGGGTCTGGTGACGGCTCTGGTGGCGACCAGCGGCGGACTCTTCACGGAATGGCTAAATGAACTGACGGGAGAGCGCTGGACATTTCTGACCAATCCCGATCAATTTCGCGGCATCTTGACGATCACGCACGTCTGGAAGACGATCGGCTGGAGCAGCATACTTTACCTGGCGGCCATGTCCGCGATTGATCCGGCGCTGTACGAGGCGGCCGCCATAGACGGCGCCAACCGTTTTCAAATGGCGCGCCATATCACCATTCCCAGCATCGCCTTTGTTATCACCATTCTCTTCATATTTGAAATCGGGAATCTGCTTGATGCCGGCTTTGAGCAGATTCTATTGCTCTACTCGCCGGCGGTTTACAGCGTCTCGGATATCATCGATACCTATGTTTATCGCGAAGGCTTGCTGGGTCTGAAATATTCCTTTGCTGCCGCCGTCGGCTTGTTCAAAGGCGTCATGGCTTTCTTATTTCTGATTGTGGCGAATACGCTGGCGAACCGGCTGGGCCAGCCGGGTTTGTGGTAGGAGAAGGCGAATGCTCAAGTTATCGCGCAACGAAAAGATCGCTCACGCTACCATATACCTGCTGCTCATCCTGCTGACTTTGGCATTCCTGATTCCTTTTATCATCGTCTTTTCCACCTCGTTCATCAGCGATGCCGAGTTCGCGCGGCGCGGCGGCTATGTGCTTTATCCGGAAGCCTTCTCGATGGGCGCCTACGATATCCTCTTTGGCCGCAGCAAAGTCATCCTGAACGCCTACGGTGTGACGCTCTTCCGCGTCGTTGTAGGGACCGGCTTCAACCTTGCCTTCACAATTACAATGGCCTACGCTCTGGCGAAGAAAGACTTGCCGGGCCGCGTGCCGCTCACCATTTTTGTCTTTATTACTATGGTTTTCAGCGGCGGGCTGATACCACGCTTTCTGCTGGTTGATGCTCTGGGCTTGCGCAATACTCTCTGGTCAATGGTCTTTCCCGGCTTGATCAGCGCCTGGAACATGCTCATCATGCGCAACTTCTTTATGAGCCTGCCCGACGAGCTTTTTGACGCCGCCATCGTCGACGGCGCCTCTCCACCAACCGTCTTGCTTCGCATAGTGCTGCCACTTTCCATGCCGGTTATCGCCACCATTGGTCTGTTCTACGCGGTCTGGCACTGGAATTCTTGGTTTGACGCCGCCATCTATATCGATCGATCCCATCTCAAACCGATGCAGATTATCCTGCGCAGTTTGCTCGAAACGACCAATATGCAAGGCTTGGAAGAACTCGCATTCATTGAAGATCCGCCGCCGGCTGCGTCTTTGCGTTCCGCCCTCATCATCGTCAGCACGATGCCTGTCCTCTTCATCTATCCTTTCGTTCAACGCTACTTCGTCAAAGGCATCATGATCGGCGGCATCAAAGGCTAGGGCAAATGTTCAAGACGCATATCGAGCAGATTGATGTATGGCGGGGCGGCCGCGATGGCTTCCATACCTATCGCATTCCCGCGCTGGCCGTCAGCAATGACAATACCATCCTGGCATTCTGTGAAGGGCGGAAATATCACCGGGGGGACGCCGGGGATATCGCCATGCTCGTCAAGCGCTCGACTGACGGCGGCGCAAGCTGGTCGAGCCAAGCGGTCATCTGGGATGATCCGGGAAATACTTGCGGAAATCCGGCGCCTGTGGTTGAGCGGGAGAACGGCACAATACATCTCTTGATGACCTGGAACCGCGGCGACGATCATGAAGGCGATATCATCTCGGGCAGCAGCAATGACACGCGCCGTGTCTTCGTAACTTCATCCGCTGACGACGGGCTGAATTGGCGGGAGCCGAAGGAAATTACCGGCGATGTCAAGCTGCCTGATTGGACCTGGTACGCGACCGGACCGGGCCACGGCATTCAAATTCGGAACGGCAAGCACAGCGGGCGCCTCGTTATTCCTTGCGACCATATCGAAGCGGAAACCAAGGACTACTACTCGCACATCATCTACAGCGATGACAATGGCGCAACCTGGCGCTTGGGCGGGCGCGCGCCACAGCCCCAGGTAAATGAGTGCGAAGTCGTTGAAATCAGTGGCGGTGCTTTGCTGCTGAATATGCGCAGTTATTCGCCCGGCGAGCGCGCACGGCAAGTTGCGATCAGTGTGGACGGCGGCATAACCTGGACTGACCAGCGCAGTGACCCGGCGCTCATCGAACCGATATGCCAAGCGAGCATCATCGGCTGCTCAAATAAAGGTCCGTCTGAAAGCCAGCTCGTACTCTTTGCCAATCCGGCCAGCAAGACCCAGCGCGTTAACATGACATTGCGCGCCAGCCTGGACGATGGCGATACCTGGACCAGCCAAATCACTTTGCATGCCGGACCAAGCGCTTATTCCGACCTCGCGGTGGCGCCGGACGGCCGTATCCTTTGCCTTTACGAAGGCGGCGAGAGCCATCCTTACGAATTCCTGCGGCTGGCTTTTGTCGAGCTTGACGCCGGTCACTGACGCTCGAAGACTTCAAGCCTGGGCGCGGGGGCTGAACCACTTTGGACCGATCATTTCAACCAGTAGGAGACTGCCTTGCTGATTCATACAAGATCGCTCGCCCACAAAGTTTTCGACATCTGGCGCAGCCCCGGGCGCTTCACAAAAAATCCGGATATCATCGTCTTGCCTTCTGGCCGCTACTTGCTGATCTACAGCGATGTCGATGCGCATTGGTCGCTGAAAGATCAGATACTGACGCTCTTGGCCAGCGACGACGAAGGCGCCACCTGGTTCAAGCACCGCGAGATTGATCGGGCTGATCTGGCGCGGGGCGACGAGCGCCTCGTTACACCCCGCTTGAGTCGGCTCCATGATGGTCGCCTGGTTGTGATCATCGATCACGATGATGACGGTCACTTCCACGAAGATCAGCCGCCTGGCAACTGGCTGTATTGGAGCGATGACAACGGCGATACCTGGACGCCGGCTCAGAGAGACAGCGGCATAGGCGGCTTCGAGCCAGATCGCGTGATTGACCTGCCCGACGGCAGTCTCGCTGTGACCTCCCACTTGATGCGCGGCGAATCACAAGAATTCGCGCAAGCGCTCTGGACCTCTGCGGACGGCGGAGTCACCTGGCAGGAACGCAGCACCATTGCGCACAATGGCTATCATCGCTTCTGCGAAGGCGCGGTTGTCATCCTCGATGGCGGCGCTCGCATCGCTTGTGTCATGCGCGAGAATCATTCTGGCGGCATCCCCTCCTTCGTCGCTTTCTCCGACGATAACGGATATACCTGGTCTGAAGCGCAGATGCTGCCCTTTGCCATTCATCGACCCTACGCCAAACAACTGCGCGACGGTCGCGTCCTGGTGACCGGTCGCCATGTCAACGGCGGCTTGGGCACGTATGCCTGGGCAGGCGACCTGGCGCAGGTAGCGGGCAGCTATGCCATTGGCGGTCCCCGGCGCAAGTACAGCGCCAAGTTGCGGGATGACGCGCTGCTCATCGAGAATCTCCCCGAGCAGGAATGTCGCTACACCTTGCTGCCGCCCGAATCCGCATTCAGCACTATCGATTTTGAGGCGGAGGTCCGCGTTGGCGCCTCAGCCGGGAATACGGCGGTCGCCTTCATGTCGCTATCGCGATTGAGCCAACTACTGACAATCGCACCCGACTATATTGCGATAAGCCGCGGCCGGCATGATATGCGTCATCCGGTGGACATGACGCGCTTCCACCGGGTCGGCTTGCATCATCATCGGGGCTGGCTGCAGGTCAAGCTCGATGGCGAAACGGTGATGCACAGATGCGTCTTTCGCGAAGAATGGCCCGCCAGCGACTTCCACGGCGGCAACCCTTTGCGGCGCACACAATTCGGCCAATACGGCGAAAGCGGGCGCAGCCATTGGCGCAGTGTCAGTTACCGGCTGGGCAACCCCAATCTGGCTGATTTCGAATGGACGTGGAGCGCCGCTTCCGGCGAATACCCCGATCAGTATCAGCGCGAGCGTATGATTCAGTTGCACGGCAATCATCCGGCGCAGACGCCCTGGCCTGACCACGGCTATTCCTCCTGGATTCAGCGCGAGGACGGCAGCATCTTTCTAGTGGATTACAGCAATGCCGGCGATATCGCCGATACCGCCCATTTGGTGGGACTCAATATTGATTTGGAGGATATTTCCTGATGCGGCCCAACATCTTGTGGATCTGCACAGATCAGCAGCGCTACGACACCATCGGCGCATTGAACAATAGGCAGCTTCGTACGCCAAACATCGATCGACTCGTCGCCAGCGGCGTCAGCTTCGAGCGCGCCTACTGTCAAAGCCCGATTTGCACGCCGAGCCGAGCCAGCTTCCTCACCGGGATGTACCCGAGCAGCGTACACAGCTGCGGCAACGGCAATGGGTACTGGGCCGAGGCTGCTCCGCTTGTTACCGCGCTGCTGGCCGATGCCGGCTACGACTGTGCGCTGGCGGGCAAACTGCACTTGGCCGGCGCTGAAGGACGCATTGAGCCGCGGCCGCAGCACGACGGTTATCGACTATTTCATTGGAGCCACGGTCCGCACGCCAATTGGGAGTTCGGTCACGACTACGCTGACTGGCTGCATGAGCAAGGGCAGGATCTGGCGGAAATGCTGGAGCATCCCCAAGATACGCCGCCGGAGCTGCATCAAACCAGTTGGTGTACCGACCGCGCAATTGATTTTATCGAGGCTGATCACGCCGGAAAGCCCTGGCTGATGAGCGTCAACATCTTTGATCCGCACTCGCCCTTTGACCCGCCGCAGAGCTATATGGATCGGTTTGACAGCGACAAGATGTCCGGTCCCAAGTTCCGGGAGAGCGATCTTGTCGCTCAAGCCAAACTCAGCGAAATTGACTTTCAGACGAAGGCGCGGTATCCGGAAGACTTTGGCGCCAAGCGCATCCAAGCGGCTTATTATGCCATGATTGAACTGATAGACGACAATGTCGGACGGATGCTCGACGCGCTGGAAGGCAGCGGACAGCGGGAAAATACGGTTGTCATTTTCACTAGCGACCACGGCGAAATGCTGGGCGACCACGGCCTGCTGCTAAAAGGGTGCCGTTTCTACGAAGGCTTGGCGCGCGTGCCACTGATTATTTCCTGGCCCGAGCAATCTCTGAGCGGCATACGCCGTCAAGCCCTGGTCGAATTGATCGACATCGCGCCCACCCTGCTTGAGCTGGCGAGCCTCCCAATACCGAAGCGCATGCAAGGTCGGTCATTGAGGTCCTTGCTCTGCGACGCAGACGCGGCGGACCACCATCGCGACTTCGCACGCTGCGAATACTACAGCGCGCTGAACCCGGCGGTTCGCGAAGGCATCAGCGGCACATACGCAACCATGATCCGTGATGAGCGCTACAAGCTGGTGGTCTATCACGGGCACGGGATTGGCGAATTATTCGACCTGGAAACGGACCCGGACGAGTTTGACAATTTATGGGATGACCCCGCATTGACCGAAACAAAGCTCGGTCTGATGCAGCTTAGCTTTGACGCGCTGGCGCTGGCGACCGATACGGGCCCCGAGCAAATCACTGGGCATTGATGGCGATGTTATACGATCGGCAAGATCTCTTCTCGCGGAATACTGGCGGCTATACGATGTATCGCATCCCGGGCATCTGCGTGGCGCCTGGCGGCGCGGTCCTGGCACATGCCGAAGCGCGGTTTGGGCGCGGCGGCGACTGGGACAAGATCGACATCGTCATGCGCCGGAGCTTTGACGGCGGCCTGACTTGGGACGCTCCGCGCAAACTTCTCGATCATCGGGACTATGGCGAAGGTCCGCTGCACAATTTCAATACGATCGTTGATCATGAGACCGGCATCGTGCATGCGCTCTTCTGTTTCGGCTACGCCCGCGCCTTTTACATGCAGTCAGCCGATGACGGCGCAAGTTTCAGCCCGCCGCGGGAAATCACCGCGGGGTTCGAAGACTTCCGCGACGAATACGATTGGGGTGTGCTCGCCATCGGCTTGCCCAACGGCATCCGGCTGCGGGGATCGGGACGGCTGATAATCCCCGTCTGGCTCTCAACATCGCGCAGTTCGGCACACCGCCCCAACCGCTGCGCCACCATTTACAGCGATGATGCCGGCGCCAGCTGGCAGCGAGGCGAGATGGTGCCGGATGTAGTGCCCAATCTCAATGAAACCGGCATCGTCGAATTGGAGGACGGCTCGGTCTTGCTGAACATGCGCAACGGCATTGGCGTGACGCGCCGTGTCATCAGCCGCAGCCGCGATGGCATCGGCGATTGGTCCATCCCGCAACTCGATCCGCAATTGCTTGAGCCCACCTGCCAAGGCACACTTTTCCGTTATAGTTGGTCGAGCGGGGGCGCGAGCCGTATTCTCTTCTGCAACCCGGACAATATCGACGGTGAAGATGCCAAAGGTTCGTCCATTTTCCGCAGTCGCAAAAACTTGACGGTTAAGCTCTCCTTAGATGAATGTCAATCTTGGGCTTTCGCCAAGGTCATTGAGCCAGGGTACGCCGGCTATAGCGCGCTGGCGGTCTGCTCGGATGAAACCGTCCTTTGCCTGTTTGAGCGCGGCGATGGCGCCAGCGGAGACACCGATGATCATTTGACCCTCGTCCGCTTCGACCTGGACTGGCTGATGGAGAGTAATGGCTGAGCAGCCCAACATCATCATGATACTCTGCGACGAGCTGCGCGCCGACGCGCTCAGTTGCTACGGCAATCCCATCGTACAAACGCCAAACATTAACAGGCTCGCCGCGGAAGGAATGCGCTTCTCGCAATGCTTCGTCACACAGCCCACCTGCACGCCAAGCCGGGCGTCGATCTTGACTGGCTGCTACCCATCCGCCTTGCGAACCCGCATGGTCGGCTGTTATACGCCGGATGATCCGCGATTTCTGCCGCGGGTATTGTCGGACAAGGGCTATCGCAGCGCGTCAATCGGCAAGCTGCACCTCGTCCCTCAAGCCGCAGAACCGGAGATCGTCGCCCAGCGGCTGGCTTCGGACGAGGCGAATTATTATGGTTTCCAGGAAGTGGACCTGGTCAATGGCCACGGAAGCCGTTGCTTTGGCAATCGCTACACTGACTGGCTGCGTAAAAGCGCGCCTGATCTCGACGAACGTCAAGCGAACACCATGCCTTACGAGAATGGTGTGAATTGCTGGCGCTGGAATCTGCCGGAGGAGGTCCATTCCAGCCATTACATTGCGGATCGCGCCATCGAATTCTTGGAGTCCGCGACCGACGCGCCCTACTTTCTTCACGTCTCATTTCCCGATCCCCATTATCCCTTCACCGTGCCCGAACCATGGGCGAGCCTCTACCAACCAGCCGATATGCCGCTACCAATTCCGCCGATAACGGAGTCAGACGACATGCCTCGGCTGCACGAGCGCGTCTATGGCGGACCACAGGCGCAATCGTCGGACGGCGAGAGACCGAGGGATCGCGTCATCGGCACTCCGCCGCATAACTACGCCGAGTTCGGTCCCGAAGACTGGCAGCAAGTCAAAGCCATCTACTACGGCATGGTTTCCCTCGTTGACCACAGCATCGGCCGGATAATGGACGCGGTTGATCGGCTTGACCTGCGTGACAATACCATGATCGTGTTTTTGTCGGATCACGGCGACTACTTGGGCGATCACGGCATGTACGGGAAGGGTCTGCCTTATGAGAGCGCGCTGCGGACGCCCTTAATAGCGCGCGGTCCCGGCATCGCCGCCGGTCATACAATCGACAGCGTGGAATCCACGCTTGATATCGCGCCGACTCTTTTGGATATGGCCGGCATTGCCGAGCCAGAGGGCGTACAAGGCTGCTCGCTGAAGCCGCTCTTTGGCGGCGCCGACTTGCCGCGCCCCTCGGTTGCTCTGGTGGAAAACGATGATGATTTCGCTGCGCTGCGGATGCGCAGCATATTCACGCCACAGTGGCGCCTGACTTATTATCTGAATCAAGAGTGGGGCGAACTCATCGACCGCGAAGGTGACCCGCTGGAGATGCGGAATCTGTGGAATGACCCGGCGCATGGGGCTGTCAAGCAGCAGCTCCTTGCAGAATTGCTGCAGGAGGTCACCGCCAGCATCGATATGCAGAATGGCCGCAAACAGCAACCCAGCGCGCCCGTGCCAAAATGGCGGGTTTCGTATCATGATTAGCCAAGCGAAGACGGTCGGAAGTCCGGAACACGATTGGAATCGCTCATCACCTCCCCGCCATACTTAGCGTCATATCTCAACGAACTCACCACTTTCACAAACGGATACCGATGACAATGCCGACTCTCACAGCAGAAGCTGCCGCGCATCTGCACGATATTTGACAGCCTAAATACTCTGCGATAATCTCACGCGTAGTTGGCCTCCTCACAGGCTACTGTGCTGTGCGAATTGGCTTGTATTCCCGATCAGCGCATTGCACCGCAGCGTTTAAGCACAACGGAGCAGATGGCAGGCGATGCTCAGTTACTTTATCAGACGCTTGCTTTATATGTTTGTCGTTCTCTTCTTGGTGTCGATCCTGTCCTTTTATATCATCAATTTGCCGCCTGGCAGTTGGATACAGAATTACGAGTCCGAACTGGAAGCATCGGGCGATATTGTAGACCGGGCCGAGTTGGAATTTTTGCTCCAGCGCTATGGACTTGATCGCCCGCTGCACGAGCAGTATATCCGCTGGATTGTTCCCTTGGTGACCGAAGGCGACTTCGGACAGTCCTTCGAGTGGGGGCAGCCGGTCTGGCCCCTCATCGAGGAACGCCTGTTCCTGACGATGACCGTATCGCTGGCGTCGATCATCTTTGTCTATGTTGTCTCCGTGCCCATCGCCTTGTATTCGGCGATCAACCAGTATTCGATCGGCGATTACTTTTTCTCCTTCATGGGTCTGATAGGCTTGGCGACGCCCAATTTCCTTATCGCGCTTGTGTTCATGATCATCATGCTGCGCGTGTTCGGCGTGACGCCCGGCGGTCTCTTCTCGCCGGAATACTTGCGCGCGCCCTGGAGCCTGGCGAAATTCTGGGATATGTTGACGCATTTGCCAGTGCCGGTTGTCGTCATCGGCACGGCGGGGACGGCTGGCCTCATCCGCATTCTGCGGGCTCAGTTGCTGGATGAATTCCAGAAGCAATATGTGATCACGGCGCGCGCGAAAGGCTTGCGGGAACGCTTCCTCATCATCAAGTATCCCTTGCGCATGGCTTTCAATCCAATCATCAGCAGCGTCGGCAGCCTGCTGCCGCAAATCGTCTCCGGCTCCGCCATCGTCTCCATCGTCCTGGGCTTGCCCACCACCGGTCCCTTGCTGCTGCGCGCCTTAATCGCGCAGGACACCTACGCCGCCGCCAGCATGCTTTTGATGCTCAGTGTCTTGACCGTGGTTGGCGTCTTTGTTTCCGACCTGCTTCTGATGTGGCTCGATCCCCGGATTCGCTATGAAAGGGGCAATTAGTGAGGCCTGAGCCGAAGGGCGAAGTCAGTCGTCTGGACATCGATGAGCCGCTGAATTACGAGATACTGTCGCAGCGGCAGTTGATTTGGCGCAAGTTCAAACGGCATCGCGTGGCTTACTTCTGCTGGCTGTTCTTGACGCTGTTTTACATCTTGGCAATCTTCGCTGAGTTCTTCGCGCCGTATGGCGCATTCACGCGCGATACCGATTTCCTGTACGCGCCACCGACCCCAATACATTTTATCGATGAAGATGGTGCGTTCAGTTTGCGCCCATTCGTCTACAAGATCGAGAGTGAATTGGACCTCAATACGTTTCAGCGCGAATATGTCGAAGACACGAGCGAGAAATTCCCGGTCAAGTTCTTTATCAAGGCGGAGTCTTATCGCCTGCTGGGCTTTATCGAAACTGATATTCACCTGTTCGGCGTTGATGACGGCGCTGTGCTTTTCTTGTCGGGCACGGACGGTTTGGGGCGGGATTTATTCAGTCGCATGCTTTTGGGCGCCCGCACATCGCTCTTCGTCGGCTTGTTGGGACTGGCGATTGGCTTCGTCCTCGGTCTGGTCTTCGGCGGCATCTCCGGCTACTACGGCGGCAGCGCGGATATGCTGATCCAGCGGATGATTGAATTTTTGCAGTCCCTGCCGACATTGCCTCTGTGGATGGCGCTCGCGGCGCTCGTCCCGCCGGATTGGACGCAGATACAAGTTTACTTCGGCATCTCGCTGGTATTGGCGACTGTCGGCTGGACTGGACTGGCGCGGGTCGTCCGTGGCAAACTGATCAGCCTGCGGGAGGAAGATTATGTGCTGGCGGCGAAGCTCTCCGGCTTGAAAGAGCGCGCTATTATCACGCGGCATCTATTGCCCGGCTTCCTCAGCTATCTCATCGTGCATCTGACGCTGGCGATACCGCATATGATTATCGGTGAGACCGCGCTCAGCTTCCTCGGTCTGGGCATTCAGCCGCCGGCTGTCAGTCTGGGCACGCTGCTGCAAGATTCGCAGAATGTGCAGACGGTGACGATCAATCCCTGGCTGCTCTATCCGGGCGCGGTCGTGGTTGTGATCGTCATCGCCTTCAACTTCCTTGGCGATGGACTGCGTGATGCCGCCGACCCTTACAAGCACATCTAGGACGCTGCCATGACTGACGCGCTGCTGCAAGTGAAGGATCTCAAGACGCATCTGCCTTTGGAAGAGGGCTTGCTGAAAGCGGTCGACGGCATCAGCTTCACCATTCACCGTGGCGAGACAATGGGCTTGGTTGGCGAATCCGGCTGTGGCAAGAGCATGGCGGTGAACACCATCATGCGCCTGGCGCCGAGCTTCGCTCAGATCGAAGGTGAAGTCACCTACTATCCGGCTGATGGCGCCCCGATCAATATCACGGAGCTTGATCCCTACGGTCCCGTGATTCGCGATATACGCGGCGGCGAGATAGCCATGATCTTCCAGGAACCGATGACTTCGTTTTCACCCTTGCACACTATAGGCAATCAAATCACCGAAGCCATTCGCATACATCGAACGGAAGACAAAAAAGAGGCGACCAAGATCGCCATTGATTTGCTGCAGCGGGTTGGCATGTCGAATCCGACGCAGCGCATGAACGAATACCCCCATCAGCTTTCCGGCGGCATGCGGCAGCGAGCCATGATCGCGATGGCATTGTCCTGCGAACCATCGCTCTTGATCGCTGATGAGCCCACAACCGCGCTCGATGTGACAGTGCAGGCGCAAGTCTTGCAGCTCATGCGCGACTTGCAGAGCGAATTTGGCATGTCGATTCTTTATATCACGCACGACCTGGGTGTCATCGCCCGCATGGTGCGAGTGGTGGCGGTGATGTATCTGGGCCGGATCGTCGAATTTACCGATGTGGACAGCCTCTTCTACAATGCAAAGCATCCCTATACGACCGCGCTGATCCAGTCGATCCCGAAGATCGGCAAGAAATCCCGCGCTCGTTTGGAGTCCATTCGCGGCGCAGTGCCTGTGCCGATCAATCGTCCGCCCGGCTGCGGCTTCTACCCGCGTTGCTCCGCCGCCATCGAGGGCCTGTGCAACCGAGTCGATCCGCCGCTGATTCAGATCGAAGATGACCACGCCGTGGCCTGCTTCGTTTACCCCGAAGTCGTCGACGCGCTTGGCGAAGGCATACCCGAAGGCGCTGCTCATGGAGTTTGACGAGATCATCCTGCAAGTCAAGGGGATGAAGAAATACTTTCCCATCGAAAAGGGCTTGCTGCGCCGGCAGGTGGGGCAGGTCAAAGCCGTCGATGATGTCAGCTTCGAAATCAAGCGGGGCGAGGCGCTTGGCTTGGTCGGAGAATCCGGCTGCGGCAAGACGACGCTCGGGCGCTGTGTCTTGCGCGCCATCGATCCCACCGAAGGCGAGATCATCTTGCGGACGAGTGACGGCGCAATGGTTGACATTACCGCGCTCGACAAGCCGGAACTCCGCCAACTGCGTAAAGAAATGCAGATGGTATTTCAGGATCCTTTCTCATCGCTTTCGCCGCGCATGACAGTGCTTGATATCATCGGCGAACCGCTGTGGGCGCAGGGCATCCGCGGCAAGGAGATGGAGGACATGGTCCGGGAGCTGGCTGATCTGGTTGGCTTAAACATCGGCCATTTGAACCGCTATCCCAATGCTTTCAGCGGGGGCCAACGTCAGCGAATCGGCATTGCGCGCGCCTTGGCGACACGACCCGGTCTGATCGTGGCCGATGAGCCGGTGTCGGCGCTGGATGTGTCTATCCAGGCGCAGATTCTGAATCTATTGCAAGACCTGCAGGAGAAACTGAGCCTGACTTATCTGTTTATTGCCCATGACCTCAGCGTGGTTGAGCACATTGCCGACCGCGTCGCGGTGATGTACGTGGGCAAGATAATCGAACTGGCAGATACGGAAGAGCTCTATCTCAATCCCAAGCATCCGTACACTGAGGCGCTGCTGTCGGCGGTGCCGAAGCCTGACCCGCGCCTTGAAGAGCGACAGATCATCCTTAGCGGCGAGGTCGCGAATCCGGCCGATCCTCCCAGCGGCTGCTTATTCCATCCGCGCTGCCAATATGCCCAGGATCGCTGCCGCCAAGAGGCGCCTGCACTGGAAGAAGTCCGGCCGGGTCACTACGCCGCCTGCCATTTCTCAAAGGAATTGGAATTGACCGGCGTGGCAATATGACGTGTTAGAATTGCCCACGGACGGGTCAAGAAGGTAAGGGCTCGATTGTTGAATTGCCAAACAGGCAGTAAGGAGGTGGCAGAGCAAACACATGGTCGATCAGATTCACGTTACGATTACTCATGCACTGGAGGAATGTAAGATGTCAAAGTTACCCTATCGAACGCTATTGAGCATACTGCTCGTATTGATTCTGGCGCTGCCGGCGTTTAACTTAGCGGCGCAAGAGACTGGTTTCTCATCGGCTGATAACTTCCGCACCTGGTCGCTGGACGAGTATGAAGCGGCCGGCAACAGCATCGGCATGTTTAACGAAGCGCCAATGCTGGCAGACATGGTCGCCGCTGGCGACCTGCCGCCTGTCGAAGAACGCCTGCCGGACCGCAGTGATATCATGGTCGTTCAACCGCGGGAGGCCATCGGCAGCTATGGTGGCGAGATCACATTCAACGCCACCAACCCGACCTCTTTCGGCAACACCGGCTTCACCGCCTGGGACCAGCATCTGACTGGCTTCTCAACCAATTGGGAGATTATCTTCCCCGAGGTCGCCAAGAGCGTCGAGTTGTCTGATGATCTGATGACAGCGACGGTCACATTGCGGAGCGGCATGAAATGGAGCGATGGCGCGCCGGTCAGCGCCGATGATGTCATGTTCTGGTACGAAGACATCATGCTGCATCCGGATTTGCCCAATATGTCGAATGCGCTCAAGCCGGGCGGCACGCCGCTGGTGGTGGAAAAAGTTGATGACTTGACTGTCAACTTTGTTGCTGCCCAGCCGAATCCGGCTTTCCCCATTGTTGTCGCGCGCAGCGGCCAAGGCTTCCCGCTGGCGCCGCGCCACTACCTGGAAAACTGGCACGCCGATTACAACGAGGACGCGCAGGCGCTCGCGGAATCCGAGGGCTACGATACCTGGGCCGGCGCCTTCCAATTTCACATGAACGGTCAAACGGGCCAGAGCGACTTTGACCCCGATTTGCCGGTTGTGAAACCCTGGGTCCTGGATCAAGTTGATGACTTCGGCAACAAGTTCTACGTGCGCAACCCTTACTACTGGAAGGTCGATACCGAAGGCAATCAGTTGCCCTACATCGATCGCCAGGTCCGCCTGCTGCTCGCCGAGCCGGAAGTGGTCATCCTCAACGTCCAGGCCGGCGCCATAGATTACGGCTTCTACAATCTGGAAGTGAGCGACCTGCCGGTATTGAAGGCTGGCGAGGCCGATGGCAATTACACCACGATCCTCTGGCCCGCCGATCAGGGCGCGATGAGCAAATACCAATTCAACATCACCGTTAACGATCCGGTATTGAATGAGATCTTCAACGACTTGCGCTTCCGCCAGGCGATGTCGCTGGCGATCAACCGCGATGAGATCAACGAGGTGCTCTTCTTCGGCCAGGCTGTCCCGCGGCAATGGGGCGTCTCGTCCGCCTCGGCGTTCTATGAGGACTGGATGAGCGGGCACTATGCCGATTACGATCCCGACCAAGCCAACGCATTGCTGGATGAGATGGGTTTGACTATGGGCGACGATGGCGTGCGTCTGCGGCCCGATGGTGAAAAGCTGGCCATCGTGCTTTGGGACGCGATCAACCGTATCCCCATGTCCGAGCTGGTCGCCGAGTACTGGGAAGCGGTTGGCGTCGATGTAGAGATCAATCCGAGCACGCGCGAAGCCTTCAAGCAGGCGCTGCTCGCCAACGAAGTTCACGCCTCGGTCTGGTTCGCCGATGTCGTCTCGGAAAAGGATATGTATCAGCGTCCGATCTGGCTGCGTCCGCCTTACGGCATTGATTCCACCCCGGTCGGCGGCGGTCTGGCCTGGCGTCAATGGTGGCTCTCCGGCGGCGAGGAAGGCGAAGAACCGCCCGAATACCAGCAGGAGCAGTTGCGGCTGGTGGATGAATGGCAGTTGACGGAGATCGGCTCAGATCGCTACGTCGAACTGGGCACGCTGTTGGTCGCCAATACTGTCCGCAATATCTACCACATCGGTCCGGTCGGCGAAGCGCCCGAGGTCTTCATCCGCTCCAATCGGCTGCACAACTTCACACCGGTTGAAGGCGTCGTCTACATCAGCCATCTTGAGAGCGGCCACTCCGATCAGTGGTACGTAAGCGAGTAGGCGAGTAAGGCAAGTTGTCTGTGGGTTCGTGCTATGGCGCGGACCCATTCTTCTGTTTCTATTTACACAACACATGAACGACAGCGGTCGCGGCGCCACTCTGCGGCCGCCTGTCGCCATTGAAAAGCGAGTCGCCCATGAAATGGTCGCAGATCAAATATCATCCCGAACGGGCTAAATCCTACCTCGGCAGCCCGAGCATCGTCCGCCTGCCAGACGGCGCCCTGCTCGCGTCACACGATTACTTCGGCTTGGCTGGCTGCCCCAAGAACCACGAAGGCGAAGAAAGCCTCACCAGCATCTATCGTTCAGAAGATGATGGCGCCACCTGGGTCAATATCACACACATCATGAACTGCTATTGGAGCAGTCTCTTTTATCATGATGGCGCGGTCTACATCCTGGGCACATCGCAGCAATATGGTTCTATCGTAATTCGTCGCAGCTCCGATGGCGGCTTCACCTGGACCCACCCGAAGGACGAATCCAGCGGCTTTCTATTCCGCGGCGGCGTCTATCACGACCCGCCGAATTACCACTGCGGTCCGATGCCGGTCGTCGCGCATGAGGGACGCCTTTACCGCGCCTTTGAAGATTGTGATCCGCCGGGCTGGGGCAACTTTCAAGCGGGCGTCATCTCCGCCCCGGTTGATGCTGATCTATTGGACGCCGCCAACTGGACCATGAGCAACAAGCTCCTTTTCGACCAGGATTGGATTCCGCGGGACTGGGATGCGGAGAGGGCGAAGCCGGCTGGCTGGCGCGAGGGCAATGTCGTAGTCGCGCCCGATGGCGCGCTCTGGAATATCCTGACCTTTGAAGGCGGCTCGGTCCTCGATGAGAAAGCGCCGCGCCTGCGCATTACCGACGACGGCAAGTCGCTCGGCTTTGATCCCGACACAGGCTACATAGATTTTCCCGGCGCCAAAGCCAAATTTGTGATCCGGCGCGATCCTGTCACTGGGTTGTACCTCTCGCTGGTGAACAACCTGGCAAACAAGGATATCCTCGAGCAACTGGCTAGCGATCTGACGTCGCAGCGATATCGCGCCAGACATCCCATGCGTCAGCGCAACGTTATGTCGCTGACCGCCTCCGATGATCTTTGGAACTGGCGCATTGTCAAAGAGTTGATGCGCGACGATACCGGCTTGCAGCCCGAGGACTCGATAGCGCTGACCGGTTTCCAATATGTCGATTGGCAGTTCGATGGCGATGACTTGATCTATGTCGTGCGCACTGCTTATCGTGGCGCGCGGAATTTCCACGATTCCAACCAGATCATCTTCCGCAAGCTGGTTAGTTTCCGCGATTATCTTTAGAGAGGGCGGCGCATGTCATTGACCTGGCGCGAAGTCAAATACCAGCCCGAATTGGCCAAGACCTATCTGGGCAGCCCCAGCATCTTGCGCTTGCCAGACGGCGCACTGCTGGCGTCCCATGATTACTTCGGCTTGCCCAACTGCCCTAGAAACCACGAAGACGAAGAGAGCCTGACCAGCATCTATCGCTCGGAAGACGATGGCGTGACATGGGTCAACATCACGCATATCATGAACTGTTATTGGAGCAGCCTGTTCCACCATCGCGGCAGCGTTTACATCCTCGGCGTTTCACAGCAATATGGCTCGATCGTCATCCGCCGCAGCGATGATGGCGGCTTCACCTGGACGCATCCGGCTGACGACAAGAGCGGTTTGCTGTTTCGCGGCGGACCCTTCCGGCAAGCGCCGAATTACCATTGCGCGCCGGTGCCTGTGCTTGAGCACGATGGCAGGCTATACAAAGCCTTCGAGGATGCTGACCCGCCCGTGCATGGTCCGAGCTTCCATTCCTGCGTTGTCTCCGCGCCGGTTGACGCCGATTTGCTTAAAGCCTCGAACTGGACAATCAGCAACAAGATCCCTTTCAATCCCGCGTGGGTCCCGTCAGACTGGATTCCGCCCGAGCGTCCCTGCTGGCTGGAAGGCAACATCGTCCTCGCGCCAAATGGCGAACTCTGGAATATCCTGCGGCTGAACGCCCGCCCAATGGTTAACCGCGCCGTGATTGTGAAAGTGGAGGATGAAGGCAGAGAGATCTCATTTAACCCCCGAACCGGCTTTATTGACTTCCCAGGCGGCGGCAGTAAATTCACGATTCGCTACAACAATGAAACTGGCTTATATATTGCGCTGGTGAATAACGTGACCGATCCTGCTTGGCCGCGACAGCGCAATGTCCTTTCGCTTAGCGTCTCGGAGGATTTGCTCAGCTGGCGTCTTGTCAAAACGCTGATACAGGATCGCAGCGGCTTAAGCCCGGAAGATTCCGCAAGACTCACCGGCTTTCAGTATGTCGATTGGCAGTTTGATGGCGACGACATCATATATTTGGTGCGCACAGCCTATCGCGGCGCCATCCGCTACCACGATTCGAATCGCATCATTTTCCGCAAGCTGCGCAACTTCCGCACTCTGCTATGAAACCTGTCAATCACTGGTTCTAATGGGCAGCGGTCAACCTGAAGAAATGTGTCATTTGTAAGCCAGCGCAAATATGTGACAGGCGGCACACTACACCTGGAATGATTGATTTCGGCGCAGACGGCCGGCACAGACGCAAGCTGTTAGAGTCGCTGGTCATCGGAGATGGCCATTCCCGACAGCATTACAGCGCTATGAAGCTGTTTCTCAAAGTTCAAGCTAATGGCGACGATATGAGTCATGCAGAATACTTGAAGCGCGCGCAGGAATCCCGCACGATAAGCTCCGGCTTGACTAGGATTCGTTTTTGCAGTGCCGGATCATCGGGCGAATCAATAAGAGCGAGCAGCAAGTCTATTGCTTCGGCGGCGACCTTTTTTATGGGACGCCGCAAGGTGGTCAACTCGGGCTGGCAGGCGAATGTGCCATCGGTACCGTCAAAACTCGTTACGGATACATCGTGCGGAACAGCCAAACCCAACTGCAGAACGCCTTTAAGGGCGCCTAAGGCAAAGGCGTCCGCCGCGCAAAAGATGGCCGTTGGTGGATCAGGCTGCTGCATCAGGGATTTGGCATGCTCTATCGCCACGCGATGCATACGCTCCAAGGCGTCGAATTCTTCCGGCTGATAAGGGAAGTAATCCACAGTCGCAACATAATAGTCGGGAATGGCAAGGCCTCTTTTTGTCAGATACTCCCGGAACAGTTGAAACCTTTCCGGCACCAAGGGCCAAGCCAAGCTGCCCATGAATGCGATTTTACGGTGCCCCAACCCGATCAGGTAATCGAGAATCAGTTTCATTCCGTGCGCTTCATCGGTGTGGACCATAGGCACCTGTATGTCAGTCCCGGCGGCGACCGATACAAAGGGTTTGTCCAAGTGTTTCCACTTGTGCGTCGCATCTTGGTAGCTGGGCATATCGCCGAGCAACAAGAAGCCATCAAATAGATGTCCCTGCAGAATGGTCAGTTGTGCTTCCACACTTTCAGATCGGCTATGAACCGTGCCCACAAAGAGCTCGACGCCCCGTTTCTGCGCGGCCAGCTGCACCTCCAATCCCAATCGTCCCATGAACCAGCCGCCGGGATTCAGGTTGACCGCGCCAAGGATGCCGGTGCGGCTGGAACGCAAGGCGGAGGCGAAGGGATTGGGCTGGTATTCCAGACGTTGCGCGATCTCGGTCACACGTTGACGGGTTTCGGCACTGATGCGTACGCCGTCTGTTCTGTTGTTCAATATCTTGGATACGGTGCCGATTGATACACCGGCTGCTTCCGCGATATCGCGAATACCTACTGACGATTTCCGTGGCATCTTTCTGGACTTTCTTTTGGCGCACAATGTAATCGGCAAAAGCGCCGACAAGCACGAACTGAAAAAACGTTGTTGCGAAAACGTTTTTTCACGCTATAATAGTCTCTATCGCTGAAAGAAGCAATAGTTGCATTATGGTAATGCTTCGACCTCAAGCTGTCTTCTTTCAATGATTATCATTCCAAAATAAGTCTAAGGAGATTTCTGATGTACAA
>WTGB01000069.1 GCA_011523735.1 Chloroflexota bacterium | reverse complement strand
GGCGTTCCAGCACGCTGCATGAGGCAAACTTTGAAGAGGCTCGTTACTTGCCGCTACAAGACGATATCGCGTCAACGGCGTTTTGGTATCAGGCTGAGCCGCATGCGCCGTTTCCCGAGTTGCCGGATCGGGATTACCTCGAGGTGATTTAAGCGAAGGCGGCGTTAGGTCGCGCCGTTTTTTCTTTCGCCGTCATGTCTTGTTCTGGTCGCTCGTGGATGACCTTGCCTCGCTCATTCTCAAGAGTAAAGAACTTAAGCAGTTCCAAGAAAGTATGGTAGGGCGCGTAAACACCTACTAGGCCGCCTGTCACGCCCAGGGATTTGTCTAGAACTGAGCCACAAGCTCTGTGCCGGGGACGCTGACGGGGGTCTGGCCGGGGGCGGGGGCCTGGCCGAGCAGGGCATCGGCGGCCGCTTGGGCGGCGCAGGGACGGAAGCTGAACGCGCAGACAAAGGCGCCGATTTCAGTGTAGTCCGCCAGTTGGTAGGGCTCGCGGAGGGCGAGGACGATCAGACGGTCGCCGGCCGCTTCGTGCAGGGCGCGGATGATGGAGACCTGGCGCGCTCCGTCGAAGTCCATGCCAGGCAGAGTGTAATTCTCGGTCACGGCGATGATGGGACCCGCGGCAGGCAGTTGGTCATCGGCGAAATCTTCCGCGGCGATCAAGGTCAGTCGTTCGCAGTGCGCGCGCATGGCTTCGGCGAAGACGTCAAAGGCGGGGGTCGCTTGATTTGGACCGATGCCGCGGGTTTTGGTGAGCACATCGTAGGCCCTCCGTTCTGCCGTGTTGACGATGGTGAGAGGCGCGGCGGGATCAATGGGCAGGAGAGCGTTTTTGTCCCGCAGGATGCTGACGGCGCTGCGGGCGACATCCAGCTCGATGGCACGGTGGGCGGGGCCGCCGATGTGGTCCAGGTTTTCGGGTAGCGGGTCGGTGGTCCAGCCGGCTTCTGTTTTGAGGCGGAGGATGCGGGTCACGGCGTCATCGACGCGTTCATGGCTGATCCGGCCGTCTTCGACCGCCGCGATGACGGCGCGGATGAGAGCGCGCTGGTTCATCAAGTATTGCCCGGCGTCATGATCGTAGTGTTCTTCGGCGAGCATCATCAGGTCGACGCCGGCGTTGAAGCCTTGAATGACGGCATCGGCGGGGTCGTAGTTGCGTTTCATGGAGTGCATATTCATGCTGTCAGAGACGATCAGACCGTCGAAACCGAGCTCGCCACGCAACAAGTCGCCCAGAATTATGGGCGAGAGCGTGGCGGGACGGGCGGGATCGAGGGCGCTGAAGATGATATGGGAAGTCATGACGATTTTGGCGCCGGCTTCGATACCGGCGACAAAGGGATGCAGGTCGATGCGCAGGAGGTCGGCGCGGCTGCGGGCGACGGTGGGCAGGCCCCGGTGGCTATCGAGGCGGGTATCGCCGTGGCCCGGGAAGTGCTTGAGGGCGCCGATGCTGCCGTTTTCTTGCAGGCCGCGGATGGCGGCGGCGGTCATGGCGGCGACGAGGGCGGGTTTTTCGCCGAAGGAGCGCATGCCGATGATGGAGTTATGCGGGTTGGAGTTGCAGTCGGCGGCTGGTCCGAGCACGACGTTTAAGCCGACGGCGCTAGTTTCGCGGGCGATGACGCCGTACATCTCGCAGGCTTGCTGGGGATCGGCGGTGGCGCCGAGCGCCATATTGCCGGGACCCATGGCGCTTTCGGCGGTCATGACAGACCAGGTGCCTTCCTGGTCAGCGCCGAGCAGGAGGGGGAGGCTCAGGCGGGTTTCGCGGGCGAAGGATTGCAGGGTGTTGCAAAGTTTAAGGGCGGCAGCGGCGGTGGGGACGTTTTCGTCGCTGATGTATGCGCCGCCGACGAGGTGGTCGCGCATGAGGATGCGGGCTTCGTCGAGTTGATCGCCCGCGAAGGCGAGCATGAACATTTGGCCGACTTTTTCCTCTACCGTCATGGATTGGAGTATGGATTGGATGGTCATGGCGATTTCCCCGCGTATGGACTAGACACATGATATTTAACCGAAGAGGGTTTTGGCAAGAGGCGCGATTACTCTGTTGAGTTCTGTAGGAAATGGTCTATGCGGGTGTTATACTAATTATCATTGAGCGAGAGTGAAAGCGATGCCCCGATGGCTACCCGAGAGCGCCTATACACGGTCGATGATGTTTGGCGGATGGCTTGCTCACCTGAAAACGAAGCCAGGAAGATTTGCCTAATTAACGGGGAGATGCTGGTCACTATGTCGCCAGGTCAAATTCATGGACGCCTTGCGCTGCGCATCGGTCGATATATCGCGGATTATGCGGACGAGCGCAATCTGGGCGAAGCGACCGTCGAAGTCGGATACCATCCGCCCGACGATCGGCAGACCTTGCTGATTCCCGATGTCGCTTTTGAAGGCTCTGCGCAGGCTTCAACATCGGCTACGGCTGGTTTTGCGCCGTTTATGCCCGCCTTGGCGGTGGAGATCATTTCGCCGTCGCCATCGCTTTTGGAGGCGCGCCGTAAAGCCACAGCTTACCTGCAACATGGCACTGCAATTGTTTGGCTGGTTCAGCCGATAGAGAAAAGCGCGGAAGTTTGGACCGCAGGGAAGGACGGCGCGGCGCGGAGTGAAGCAATCGGATTGGACGGCGAATTAAGCGGCGGGACGGCCTTGCCCGGTTTTACCTTGTCACTACGGCGCTTGTTCCAGGTCACGGAATAAGCTGGAGCAATACTCCGGAATACAAATTTCTTCGTTTTGGGCGATCCCCCGGACAGGGACTGCCGGTGAAATCTAGAATTGGAAGCCTTGATTGCGGGCGATCTGGCAGGTCGACGCTACTTCACCGCGCCCATGGTGAGTCCGCGGACGAGATAACGCTGGAAGAAAAGCGCCATGATGAAGGGCGGCAGCATGGTGACGACGGCGGCGGCTGACATATCTTCCCAGGCGACTTCGTATTGGCCGATGAAGAGGGTGAGCACGATGGTGAGAGGCTGGGAATCATCGCTGCGGGTGAAGATGAGGGGGATAAGAAAATTATTCCAGGTGGAGAGCATGCCCACCAAGAAAACGGCGACCATGCCTGGGCGGGCGAGCGGGAGGATGATGCTGTAGACCAGGCGCCAGCGGTCAGCGCCGTCGACGCGGGCCGCGTCCTGGATTTCATAAGGGATATCGCGGACGAAGGTGGTCATCATCCAGACGGAGAGGGGCAGCAGCAGAGTGACGAAGATCAGCACCAAGCCCAGCAGGGTATCGACCAACTCCAGTTGGGACATGATGAAGAAAAGGGCGATGAGGGAGACCCAGATGGGCAGGGGCAGCATCAGCATGATGAGCAGGAAGATGGCATTTTTGCCTTTGAATTCCATGCGGGCGAAAGCATACCCGGCGCCGGTGGCCAGCAGGGTGACGATGCCGGCCGAGGCGATGCTGATGATGACGCTGTTGCGCAAGCCCGAGCTCATCAGGTCGGCGGTGGGGGAGAAGCTGCCGTCGCGGAATTTGGCGCCTTGGGTGAAGATGGTGTGATAGGATTCCAGGGTGGGTTGGCTGGGGAACCAGATTTTGTAGGGGCGGGCGTAGAGTTCCTGGCGGGTTGAGATGCTGCTGACGGCGACCCAGTAGATCGGCGCCAGCGCCCAGATGAGCACGATGGCGCAAAGGATGTAAATGAAAGTGAGGCGGATGCGCTCTTGGGCGCGGAGGCTCAGCTTCATTGTTCCTGGACTCCCTGGTTGTAGACGCGCCAGACGAAGATCAGACCGACGAAGAGGGACATCACAAGGATGATATAGGACAGAGCCGCGCCGAGGCCCACGCGCAGATCACGGAAGACCAGTTCGTAGTTGTAGAGCATCAGCGTTTTGGTGAAGGGGTTCATGGCGCCCCCGGCGGAACTGCCGGCGGTCAGTGTCCAGACGACATCGAAAATCTGGAAGGCGGCGATGAATTCGACGACGAGGGCGATGCCGAAGGATGGCAGCAGCAGGGGGAAGGTGATGTAGCGGACGCGTGAAAGCGCGTTTGACCCATCCACCTTGGCCGCGTCATAGAGGTCTTCGGGGATGCTCTGCAAGCCGGCGAGCAGGATGATGGTCGGGAAGGCGTAGCGCGTCCAGGTCTGGACGACGGTGACCCAGAATAGCTGATGGTCCGGCTCCCGCAGCCAATACTGATATTCACTGATCAAGCCCAATTGATATAAGAAGCCGTTCAATGCGCCGTATTCGCCATTGAGCAGCCAGCCCCACAAGAAGCCGTTAACCACGCCGGGCAGCATCCAAGGGAGGATAGTGAGGGTGCGCATGACGCCGCGCCCGGGAAAGCGCTGGTTAAGCAGCATGGCAATGCCAAAGGCGACCGCCATTTCCAGCGGCAGGGTGATGATGACCACTTTGAAGCTGCGGCCGGTGACTTCCCAGAATTCTTCGTCTTCGACGAGTTTGACGTAGTTGTCGAAGCCGCGGAACTTTGCCTTGCCCTGTTCGCGGTGTATGCGCAGGTTGAAGTTTGTCTGGCTGGTTTGAAAGGTATTGATGGCGGGGTAATAGATGAAGAAAGCGATGAGCAGGATGATCGGCGCGAGGACTACGATGATGTAACGCGAGTCGGATGATAGCAGGCGGCGGGTCTTGAAATTCATGAGGAGGCAATTCTTGCGAGGCAAGTGTTGGCCACCGCCAATATCACAATGCCAACAATAGCGATAGCTGTAGCCCGCCATTCTATCCCAAAATACGCAATATCCTTACTCGACATATAAGCTGTCATCGCTTCAACATCCCGGATTCTGAATAATATACCGGCGTATGTCATTCAGCGATTCTTCGCCGCGGACGATATGTTCGTAGTAATTGCGCTGCCATATCTGCTTGTAGGGATGCAAATGCCTGAAATTGGCCTGCCGGGCAACTGCCAGCTTGAATTGCCCTATGATTGCGCCGAGCGAGCCCGCCTTCAATGTGTCGGACGGCATTTCGCCTGAGGCTGGTACAGTTCGAACTGAATTACAGTCCTGCCGCGTTTCTATGATGACCGAGCCGTGCATGTGATTCGGCATGACAACGAAAAGGTCCAGCTTGACGTTGCGACGCAATTTAGCGACTCGCTGCCATTCTTCCGCAACGATCTCGCCTAATTCGTTGAGGATCATATCGCCTTCGTTTATGCTGCCAAAGAGACTTGTGTGTTGATATGCGCAGAGTGTTACGAAATATACACCAGCCTGTCGGTAATCATAGCCGGGCAAACGAATGGAGCGGCGAGAATTAAGGACGAGATTCGGATTCGGCATTATCCCATGATCAAAGATGTTTCGGGCGATTCACAGAATCGCCCCTACGGATTGTTGGTTTGAGTGGCGACGACGTGTGTTATGTTGTGTTGGGCAAGTCACGGCGATGAAGGGCGACCCAGAGGCCGCCCCTTAAAGGCAATCTATTCGTACTCTTCCTTGAGCTCGTTCCATTCTTCGGCTAGCTGATTGATCATGTCGTCGGCGGAGGCGCCGGCGGTCATGCCTTCGCGGATGACCTCGCTGACGGAGGCAGCCCAGGGACCCCACCAGAGGGCGAAGCGCGGCAGCTCATTGGTGTGCATGCTCTGCGCCACGATCTCGTCATAGCCTTGAATCACGCCTTCTTCGTTGAGGGCGCTCGCGACCGACATGCGGGAGGGATAGAGGCCGAAAGCGTTGTAGATATCAGTCTGCGTGCCTTCGCTGACGTACCATTTGATGAACTCCCAGGCGGCCTCGGCGTTTTCGCTATCGACCGAGATGCCGATGCCGGCGGGGAAGCTCCAGGTATTACCGACTTCGGGCAGGACCATGTAGGCGCTATCGGGGGCTTGCTGAGAGCGGTCGGGGTTGTTCGCCACAGCCAGCGAGCCTTGCCAGGCTTGATGGAAGACGCCGACGCCGCTCCAGAAAAGGGCGTGCTGATTGATGCTGCCGGCGAGAATCTCTGGGCTGATGAGTTCGTCGTCGAAGAAGGTTTTGAGCATAGCCATGGCTTCGCGGCCCTTGCTGCCGTCATCGGCGAAGACGGGATTGAGGTCGGCGTCGAACATCGGGTCGCCCATGCTCAAAGCCATCAGCCACCAGGACCAGGAAATCGCGCCCATGGCGATGGGATGATCGTCCAGGCCGGCATCACGGATGGCGCGGGCTTGCTCGTCCAGTTCCGCCCAAGTGGTCGGCGGGCTGTCGAAACCGGCTTCGGCGAGGGTGGCGGCGTTGTAGTCCATCATGACCAGTTGCAGGTAAGTGGGAATGGCATAGGTATCGCCATCAACCGTCCAGAAGTCGAGTTTCTCGAAGTCGTCGGTAGCGAGATCGCCCATATCGAGCAAGTCGTTCAGGGGGCGCATATTGCCGGTGGCGACCACGTTGGAGGGACCTTCTTCGGTGATGAAGATGACATCGGCCGGCGCCTCGCCCGCGGCGGCGGAGACTTGCACGCGGCTGTAGAGATCGGCCATCTGTACGGACTGGATTTCGACGGTGATGCCGCTCTCTTCCATGAAGGCGTTGAGGGCGTCTTCGTTAGGCGGCACGCCCCAGGGCGGCGTCAGGAAGGAGATAGTATCCTGTGCCGCGGCCGGCGCGGTTAAGCCAAGGCTGAGCAGAAAGACAAGTAGCGCAAGGGTAAGTAGGCGTTGCTTCATTTTTGTATTCCCCTTTCAGTAGTTTCTCTTTGAGATTGTACACGTCAAGGCGGTGAGGCGCAAAAAGTTCGGGGGCGGGGCAAGTCGTACGAAGGCGCGCTATAGTATCAGCGGGCGATTTGGTAGGGTGCCCCTACGGTCACAATCACTGTGGTTCAGGGCCGGCTCAGAGCAGCGCGATGAGATCGGAGCTGCTGCCAGGTTGTTGCGGTGTAGCGTAGACGCCGTTTTCAACGCGGGCGGGTTGAACGAAGTGTTCGCGCAGGTGGGGGATGTATTCAAGGAAGATGACCTCGTGGCCCAGGGCGATGTGATTGAAGAGGACGAGATGCTGATGGATTTGACCCATGTCGCCGACGTGGGGCACGACGGGCAGGCCGAATTTGCGCGCGAGCAGACTGACGGCGATGAACTCCCCTACCCCGCCAAGGCGGACGCAATCCGGCTGCAAGAAACCGGCGGCGCGGGCTTGCAAGTAATTCTTGAAGATGACCTGATTGGGCAGGTGTTCGCCGATGGCGAGTTTCAGCGGGGCGATTTCACGGCTGAGGGTTTGGTGAGCGAGCACATCATCGGGATGGGTGGGCTCTTCGATCCAGTAGGGATTCATATCCCGCAAGCGCCGACACATGATGACTGCCTGCGGCAAGGTCCATTGCTGGTTGACATCAAGCATGACGCGGGCGGCCTCACCGACCGTTTCGCGGACGAGGAAGGCGCGGCGGATATCGCGCTCGGGCTCGGGAGAGCCGACTTTCAGCTTGACGGCGTCGAAGCCTTGATCGAGGGATTTGATGATATTCTGCTTGATCGTATCGTCCGAGTATTGGAACCAGCCGATAGAGGTGTCATAGCCGGGGTAGCCGCGCTCGATAATGGCTAGGCGGGACTGACGCTTCGGGATTTCCTTAGTGAGCAGGGCGAGAGCGTCGTCGCGGGTCAGGGCATCGTCGAGGTAGCCCAGGTCGATCGTGTTGAGCAGTTGCTCGGGAGTGAGATCGAGCAGCAGGCGCCAGAGGGGCAGCCCGCGGGTCTTCGCCCAGAGATCGAAGCAGGCGTTGGCGATGGAGGAGAGGGCGAGGTGGACGACGCCTTTATGTGGTCCTAGCCAGCGGTATTGTGGATGATCGAGCAGTTGGCGATAGACGGCGCTGAAATTTGCCATCAGCGATTCGATGTCGGCGCCGATGAGCCGGGGGCTGAGGGCGTCGATGGCGCGGCAGACGAGGTCGTTGCCTCCGCCGAGGGTGAAAGCCAAGCCCGTACCGCTGATGGCGCTGTTAGTATTGAGTTGCGTGACGGCATAGGAATACTGCGGATCGGAGTGGACGCTATCGGCGCCGGCGCCGGCGGGAAGCGTAAAGCGGAGGTCATGGGGTTCTGCTGAGGTTATGACGGTTGCTGGCATTGGCATTCTCCGAGAATATTGGGGAGATATTTTAACCACAAAGGGCACAGGGGGCGATTATTATCGCCGAGTACACCGAGGTCTAGATTGGGGTGCTTCGCCGAAACGCGCCTACAGATTTCGCGCAGGTTGAGGAAGACGGGCGATTAACAGAATCGCCCCTACGGATGTTATGTTGGGGTTGTGGCGGCATTTGACGGGTTCATCAAAAGAGCGGGGCGTGGAGGATTTTGCGAGAGGATGTAGATAGAGAGGCGATTTTTGCTCACAAAAACTTGTTTTGCAGGCAAAATACGTTATACTCTGTGCGAATCGATAACCTGGCTGCGCAGCGTGCGAAGACTATGATTTTGCAGGCGCGCGGGAGACTGGTGAAGTCGGTTGCAGGTTTCCGGCAAGCGGCGCGAAGGGAAAACGGCGAGGTTATCAGATTCCAGCGGTTTCAATCGTTAGTTCGCAGGTCATAAAGAAGAAGGGGAGTAAATGATCATGTTACGTAAATTGTCTCTGCTTGCGCTGGTCTTGGTGGTGTTTGGCGCTATCGTAGTCAGCGCGCAGGAGGAAGCGCAGTACGCGGGCTTGGACATGGATTTGTCGGGCATCACCATCAAGATGGCGAATATCGGCGGCGGGCAGTACGAAGTCATGTACGATGCCATTTCCGTCTTTGAAGAGGCAACCGGCGCCACGGTCGAAATTGTCGCTTTGCTGGACGGATTTTCCATGGACCAGAAGCTGAAGGTCGATTTCGCCACGGGGGCGGCCGATTATGATGTGGCTTGGGATCACACCAGCTTCGTGGCGCAATACACGCCCTTCCTGCTGCCGCTGCAAGATTACTTCAGCGAGGACGAACTGGCGCCTTTCAGCCCGGCCATTCTGGACGCCGCCACCATTGACGGCAACCTCTATCTGATCCCGCGTCACGCTGATATCAGCCCGATCCACTACCGCAAGGATCTCTATGAGGACGAGGCGATCGCCGCCGCCTACATGGACGCGACGGGCGAGGAATTGACCGTGCCGACGAATCTGGAGCAGATCGACCGGCAGGCGCGCTTCTTCGTCGAGAATGGTCACAGCACGCTGGGGTATACGCTGGCGGGCAAGGAAGAGGCGCTGACGGGCCGCTTCTACGAAATGCACTTCGCCAGCGGCGGTTCGCTCTTCGACGAGAATTATGAACCGGCGTTCAATGACGAGATCGGCGTTGCCGTAGCCGAGCTATTGGCAAGCTGGTACGCCGACGGCGTCATCCCGTCAGATACGACTTCACTGCTCTGGGATGGCGTCGCCCAGTACTTCTGCAACAACGATGTCGCCATCAAGCTGGAATGGTATGGCTGGTACGCCTACTTCCAAGATGCAGACTCCTGCGCGGTAGCGGGCAACTTCGGCTTGGCGCGCGGCTTCACAGGCTTGTCAGTTGGCGGCGACGCCGTACGTCCTTCGGGCTGGGCGGGCGCGCATGCCTTTTCCGTGCCGGCGACGGCGCCCAATCCGCAAGCGGGCGTTCAGTTGATCAAGTTCCTGTCTTCGGAGCGCGTGGCTTATGAAGAGGCGCTGTTGGGCTTCTTGCCGACGCGCGGCGATGTTTGGGATCGGGTCATCTCCGACGCCTCCGATGCCGAGAATCCGCTGGATCGCGAGCGGCTGGAGCTGGCGCGGGTGCAGGTCGGCGAAGATTTCAAGACGCCGCCGCTGATCGCCGAGTGGATCCCCTTCTCCAACATCTTCTACCCGCATCTGCAAGCCATCATCCTAGGTGATGTGGGCGCGCAGGAAGGCTTGGACGCGGCCGCGGCAGAAACCCGCGAAATGATGGCGGACGCCGGGTATTACTAGCGATTCACCACAGAGGCACAGAGAATCAATCGGGGGCGTTTCGGTGGAATCGCCCAAGGAAACGATCAGAATGAGATGCGGGCGGCCCAAGGGTCGCCCCTACAGATTTTGATATGACGGTGATGGAATTTGGCGGCTCATTGGGTTGCCCTGCGATAAGATCAGAATGAAATGCGGGCAACTCATAGGGACGTGTAGACACCGCCCGTCAGTCGCCCCTGCAACTATTGAAATCGTGAGGGATTGTTAAAAAAGATTGCGCTGAAGGCGGAATGACTGCGACGACGAAGAGCAAAGCCCAAGAGGACAGTCCGGCCCGAGCACTCCTGACCAGCCGTATTGATGCCGGCCTATTTCCATTTATGCTCATCCTACCGGCGGTCGTGGTCATATTGTTGGTGATTGGCTTTCCCCTGCTCTACTCGCTCTACGTCAGTTTCACGCCTTATGAACTGCTGAAGCCGAACAGCCTGAACTTCACGGCGGCGCGGGCGCTGCGGAATTATCAGAAGCTGCTAAACGATGAGATTTTTTGGCGCTCGCTGTGGAATACGATTATTTTCCTGGCGGTGACGGTCAACCTGAGTTATGCGCTTTCGCTGGCGCTTTCGCAGTTGCTGGCGCGGGTGACGGTCGGGCAGAGCCTGCTACGGACGCTGCTGATGGTGCCGATGATGTTCGCGCCGATTTTGGTGGGCTTCCAGTTTCGCTGGTTCTTCAACGCCAATGTGGGTTTGGTGAACAATTTCTTGATCAGCGTCGGGCTGATCCAGGAGCAAGGGCAGATCGCCTGGCTGGTGGATGTGCCGCTGGGCATGATCACGATCATCATCGCCTCAATCTGGATGAACATCCCGGTGATGACGATTATTTTGCTGGCGGGCACGCTGTCGCTGCCATCGGAGACATTTGAAGCGGCAGAGGTGGATGGGGCGTCCGGCTGGCAGAAATTCCGTTTCATCACTTTTCCGCTGTTGGCGCCGTTTTCCTATATCGCCTTGACGATCATGTCGCTGGATATTGCACGGGCATTTGACATTGTGCGGATCATGACCGATGGAGGACCGGCGCGGCGCACGGAGATGCTCTGGACTTACATCACGCGCCTGGCGATTGAGGATACCAAGTTCGGCTTGGGCAGCGCGATGTCCTGGATTACCGTGTTTTTGTCGGTGCTGTTCACACTGTATTTCTTCCGTCAGTTGGTGAAGGCGAGGATCGTTCGGTGATCATCTGTCGATGCTGCGGCGTAAATTTCGGGCGGCCTGATAGGTCGCCCCTACAACCCGCCGTTTTTTGGAAGAGGTAGAGGATCACGCGATGATCACGCGCAGTGTGGGACCCAACCGCCGGCGCAACGATATCATCTGGAATATCGTCGCCTGGCTGGTCTTGCTAGGTTTGGCGTTGCCGGCTTTCTGGATCATCATGACGGCCTTTCGCCCCAATATCGAAATCAACACCTTTCCGCCGGTGTGGATCCCGCAGCGGCTGACGCTGGAGGCTTACGCCAACATGTTCGGGCTGAACCCGGATGTGCAGCAGCGGGTGGCGGTGGAAGCCTATTTGCGGAATTCGCTGATTGCTTCCGGGGTGAGCACGGTGATCGCGGTATCGCTGGGCACGCTGGCAGGTTACGCGTTTGCGCGCTTCCGCTTTCGTTTTCATACGACGCTGTTTTTGGGCATCATGCTGTCGCGGGCGGTACCCGGTGTGGCGCTGAGTTTGCCGCTGTTTCTGCTCTTCAATCGCGCCGGCTTGACAAATAATGTGCTGGGATTGGCTTTCGTCTATGTCGCCGTCAATATCCCCTTCACCGCCTGGTTGATGGATGGCTTCTTCCGACAGATTCCGCAGGAACTGACGGAGTCGGCTTATATTGACGGCTGCGGGCATTGGTCGGCATTTTGGCGGATCGAGTTGCCTCTTTCCTTGCCGGGTTTGGCGACAGCCGCCATCTTTGCTTTTCTGGCGGCTTGGAACGAGTTTCAGATCGTCAGCGTTTTGGCGCGGAACAACGCGGCGAAGACTTTTCCGCCGGGTCTGTTCGCCTTCACCGAGCAGTTCACGGTGGATTGGCGCGGCATGGCGGCGATGAGCGTGATCATGATGGTGCCAGCGGTAATATTTGTGATCCTGGTGCAGCGGAATCTGGTCAGCGGATTGACCTTTGGCGCGGTGAAGGGTTGATTTAAGCACAGAGGGTCGCGTCGGCACAGCCCTCGATTTCATAAGCGCAAGACCTTCGGGCGACCTGATAGATCCCCGCCCCTACATTTTTGCGTTTTTGGCCGGAGACGTAGCAGGCCGCCCCTAGGGATTGGGGGCGGCGCGAACCCGGGTCAGGGGCAAGTTCCGGTTTGTGTGACATAGCTTGCGCTGATCCAGCCAGTCTTGCCGGCGTATTCCACCATGACCCAGTCGCCTTGCCAGTCGAGCGCGTTGAATGTCGCGCCTTCCGGCACGACGCCAATCTTGTTGCCGTTTGGGCTAGCGCGGAAGTTGAGACCGGCTCTGGTGGTCACGGAGCAATGGCGGGAAAAGTCCATTACGTTGCCGTCAGCGTCTAGCAGATTGGCTTCCAGAGTGTAATCAGTCGGCAGGCTGGTGACTGGCGTGACGGGCGAAATGGCTACCAGCGCCTGGCTGACGCCGGGCAAGATGTCGACGGTCAGATCGCCTGGTCCGCTTAGAAGTGCGCGGCTGACATGGAGACTATCGCCGGTGTCCTGAACAACTTGCAGCCAGGTGTTGTTGGGCAGGCGGTTATCGGTGCGGATCCAGCCGTCGGCGATCCAAGCGTCATCGGGGGATTCGAAGCCGTCTTGATAGTCGATGGCGTCAATGCGCAGATCGTCGATAGCCAGGCCCCGGTACTTTGTCCTGGTATTGCTGTAAGTCTCAAAGCGGAGCAGTATCCGCCGCCCGACGTATCTGCTGAGGCTAATACGCTCTCTCAGCCAACCGCCGGAATTGCCGGTATAGCCGTCGTCATAAAAGCGGCCGTAGCGGCTTTCGTCGACTGTGTGTCTGCCCGACAAGAGCCACCACTCATCGCCGCCATCGGTGCTGACTTCAACATAAGCGAATTCGAGATGCGGCTCCAATTCGAAGGAGAGTCGGAATTCCAGCTCAGCCCGGCTGGCCGATCGCAGGTCAATTTCGCGAGTCAGCTTGGGATTGCTCGTCGCCTCCGCGACGGCGTAGTAGAAATGATCGCCTTCGAATGGCGGGTTGTATAAAAGGCGCGCTTCCGGGGCTTGCGTCAGGCGAAGAGAGAGTTTATCGGCGCCCTGCAGGTCGACGAAAGCCAGATAATCGCTGCTGTATTGTTTGAGGCTGCCGCTGTAAGTCGCGGGGTAGCTGCGGAGGATAGCGCGGGGCTCCGGCGACGTCAGAAGCGAGTCGGTCGTCGGGTAACCATGGCCACGGTCGGCCGCGAGGAAATAATTCGCCAGCGCCCAATTGGCGAAGACTTCGTCGGCGGAGAGGTCGGCATATTCGCGCATTACCTTATCGACGGCGCGCCAGCCGTCGGCGCTTTCGGCGTGCAGCCGGGTGATCACTTCCTCGCCGAAATTTTCAGCGAGATAGATCAGAAAGAGGGCGCCAGCGCCGTATTTGGGGAATGGTTCTAGACCGGCCTCCCAATTGACCAATGGCGTGGATGGGAGGACCAGGAAGGCGTCGCTATGCTGATAGACGCCGTCGAAACCGTGACCGGGACCCGAAGTGTAATGCTCGGCGTAATTGGAAAAGGCTTCGTCCAGCCAGAGATCTTCGTTGTCGTCGCGATGGTGCAGCAGGATATGCTGGTATTCGTGAGCGATTATTTCGGCGAGATACTGGTCATAGTTATCGTAGAGGTCGTCATAGTTGAGGTTGACCACCAGCATCTCACGCTGATTGCTCTCGTCACTCAGCTTGCGCGGGATGGCATGCCAGGGTGGGAAGAAGCCGGGCGCTGAGAGATCGGGCGCGAGGATCATAGCGATGGTCAAGCGAGGATCGCCATCGACGCCGGGCGGTTCTTGATATTGGAATAGATCTTGCAGCGGACGCATGATCTGGTTTTCTACGTGTTCGGCCAAACGCTGGGCGCGGGTAGGCGAATAAAGCGCAGAGTCTTGCACCCAGATCAAGACCTGGTCCGTCATGGCGCGCAGTTCCAATGTCTGAGAGTCTTGCTCATAGCTGTCGTCGGTGGGCAGATAGAAGGATTCTTGGTCGCCAATCTGGTAGTCAGGCGGGCTGGATGGCGGCGTGAAACTGATGTCAACATCTGATATTCGCCGGATCATATCCGCATAGCTGTAGTAGGGGACATCCAATTCAGACAAAGCGTCGAGCGTTGGATAATCCGCGCTTTGGGCGCCAATCAACAGATGCGGCAGCAGTGTCAATATGATTAGAAGGGCTTTGAAACGCATAGGACCTCACAGGAGAACAGATTATGGCTATTTTCGGGCGCCCAAGGGTCAGCTCAACAAGGCTTATACGGTCAGGGGCAATTGCCTGCTTCGGTGACATAATCTCGGTGAACCCAGCCGACTGCGCCATTGTAGTCGACTTGAAACCAGTCGCCCTCACGGTCCAGCGCGTCAACCGTCCTGCCTTCGGGAATGAGCCCGATCTTGTTGCCATTGGGCCTGGCGCGGAAGTTCAGGGGGTGGGTGGTGGTCACAGAACATTCACGGGTGATGGTCATGATCTCGCCGGCGTCATTCATTAGATAAGCTTCTAGCTCATACTCGGTGGGCAAGCTGGTGACGGGCACGACGGGCGAGACAGCTACCAGCGCATTGCTCACGCCGGGCAGGAGATCGACGGACAACTCGCCATTGCCGGTCGCCAGGATGCGGCTGAGATGCAAGCCATCGCGGGTTTCTTGCACGACTTGCAGCCAGGTGTTGTTGGGCAGGCGGTTATCGGTGAAGATCCAACCGTCAGCGATCCAGGATTCGTCGGGCGATTCGAAGCCTTCATGATAATCAATGCTGCGGATCCGCAGGTCATCAATCGCCAGGCCGCCATAGCTGGTGCTGTAGTCAGACATGATTTCGAAGCTGATCAGCACATCGCCGGGCGCATAATCGCTCAGGTCAATGCGCTCGTGACGCCAAAAAGTCACGCCGCCGGTGTATCCGTATCGGTAGTAATCATCGTATATTTCGGACCATTGCATGTGATTGCCGCGCAGCGTTCTCCAAGTTTCGCCATCGTTATCACTGATTGTGACATAGGCGTATTCGAGTTCCTCGTCCAGGTCATACCAAACGCGGAATTCCAGCCAGGATTGCTGAGTTGTGTCCAGGTTGAAGGCGCGCGTCAGCCTCGGATTGCTTTCCTCGCTGGTGACGGCGTAGGCGACGATTTGGTCTTCATTGAAGGGCGCGTCTATCAGTTTTGCCTCGGCCTCCTGCCACAGGCGCAGGAGGAGTTTATCCGCTCCACGGACATCGACGACGATGTAATCCGTGCTGTATTGGGGCAGAGAGCCTTCATAGGCGGCGGGGAAGCTGTTCAATGCGGTGATCGGTTCTGGCGACTCCTCAAGCTCGTTATCCAGCGCCCGATAGCCATAGCCGCGCCTGGAATCCAGGAAGTAGTTCGCCAGCACCCAATCGGCGAAGATCTCTTCGGCTGACGTGTCAGTATAGTCCCGCAGCACTTTTTGAATTGCCCGCCAGCCATTGGCTTCTTCGACGAGCAAGCGAGCCAGGATATCCTTGTCAAAGCGCTCGGTGAGATACAAGACGAAGAGGTAACCGGCGCCATACTTGGGGCTGGTATCTTCGACCGAGTACCATTCCGTCAAGCCGGTATTAGGCGCCGCCAGGAAGTCTTCAGAGTCGAAGTGCCAAGACGAACGGCTGAAAAGCGCTTTGGTGGTGTGGAAATCCGCATAGCTGGCGAGGGCTTCGTCGAGCCACCACTCCTCGCCGGGGTCGCTATGGAATTGCAGGGCGTGCAGATATTCATGAGCGATTGTTCCGAGGAGAATATCATCGTAGAAGTCGTATTCCGCATCGTCCTCCAGGTTGACCACGACCATCTCAAGTTGGTCGCTATCCGGATCAATACTTCGCGGGCGGGTGTTTGACTCGTCAAAATAGCCCCAGCGTCCGGCGCCTGGGGAGTCGATCATCGCGACGTGCAAGCGCGGGTCGCCGTCGACGCCGGGCGGCTCGGAGAACTTAAAAAGCTCCTGTACCGGGTCCAGCACCTTGGTTTCCACGCGTTGCGCCAGCGCATTTGCCCGCCAAACCGGGTAGTTCACCGAGGTCTGCACCCAGATGAGGACCCGGCGCGACTGCCCGCGCAGTTCCATTTCAGTGGCCGTGATATCCCAATCCTCCTCAAAGGATAAGTTGAAATTTGCGCGGTCGCCGATTTCGTATTCTGCCGGGTTTGCCGGGGGAGTATGACTGGTGTTCTCCCAAGAGAAGCGACTCACCATATCGGCATAGTTAAATGGGGGAATCCTCAGGTTTGCCAGAGACTGAAGGGTAGGATAGTCGCTATCCTGCGCATGCATTGGCAAATGAAGAAGCGAGAGAGCAAGGAAGCACAATAGCGTTCTGAAACGCATAGGATCTCCTGTCACCAAGATTCTGCCGGGGACAAATGTAACAGATATTAGCGCGCCTGTCACAAATCGTAGGCAAATCGCAGCGATTTTGGATTCCGGAGAATTCAATATAATCTATAGGGTGTTCGTCTCAAGGGAAAATCGTTATGAAAATCACGGATATTGAAATACGGTTGTGCAAGCATGAGGAAGAGGTGATGTCGGCGGCGGAATTGCGCGACAGTCATAAGTCAGATCTTAATTTCCTTATCATCACGCTCAAGACCGACGAAGGCATTGACGGCGTCAGCATGGGCTTCGCCGGCATGGGGGCGGAGATGGCCGGCTCAATCGCGGCGCAGTCGCTCAAGCCCTTTTTCCTGGGCAAGGACCCGCTGGCACGGGAGAAGCACTGGCATGAATTTCGGCGCTACGAACGCCACTGGCATCTGACGCCGATTTATTCGTATGGCCCCTTTGATATCGCCCTCTGGGATATCGCCGGAAAGCTCGCCGGGCTGCCCTTGTATAAGCTGCTCGGGCACTACCGCGATAAGGCGCCAACCTACGTCAGTTCGCTCTATCTCGATACACCGCAGGACTACGCCGATCAAGCTTTGCAATTCCGGAGGCAGGGCTTCCACGGCTACAAGTTGCATCCGCCGGGCGATTATCATGAGGCGCTGGCGGCTTATCGCTTGTGCCGCGAGGTGATCGGCGATGATCCGCACTTCAAACTGATGGCCGATCCAGTGACGGCGCACACCTATTACGAAGAGGCGCTGCGCATGGGCCGTGAGTTGGAGAAGCTGGATTATTATTGGTTTGAAGAGCCGCTCTATGATGTGGACTTCCAGGGCTTGCGTAAGCTGACGCGGGACCTGGACATACCGATATGTGGGACGGAGGTGCTGGCCGGCTCGCATTATTCGACCGCCGAGTGCATCGCCAGCGGGGTGGTGGATATTGTGCGCAGCGATGTCTCGTGGAAGGGCGGCGTGACGGCGGTAATGAAGACGGCGCATCTGGCGGAGGCTTTTGGCATGCGCTGCGAGGTGCATACGGCGATTTACCCGGCACTGGAGATCGTCAACTTGCACTGCTGCTGCGCGATCGCCAATTGCGAGTTCTTTGAGGCGCTGTACCCGGGTTCGCTGATGGAGTTGGGGATAAAGAATCCGATTCAGATTGACGCCGATGGGTATGCGCATCCGCCGGCGGGGGCGGGCACTGGCATCGAGTGGGATTGGGATTTCATCGAGGATGCGACGGTAGCGCTGATGTGAGGCGTGGATTCGGCGCGGGCTACATTGATAGTTGAGGGAATTGAGGACGATAAACCTTGACAGAACATTATGACGCGATTGTGGTCGGCCTTGGCGGGATGGGCAGCGCGGCACTGTATCATCTGGCGAAGCGCGGTGTGAAGGCGCTGGGCATCGAGCGATTTGAGATCCCGCACGAGATGGGTTCCTCGCATGGTTTGACGCGGATCATCCGTCTGGCTTATTACGAAGACCTTTCCTACGTGCCGCTGCTGCGCCGGTCTTATGAGCTTTGGGATGACCTGGAAAAGGCATTTGGCGAGCGGCTATTCTTCCAGACGGGCAGCATCGATATGGGTCCGCCCGGCAGCGAGGTTTTCAGCGGCAGTTTGCGCAGCTGCCAGGAAAACGAGCTTGAGCACGAGGTGCTGGACAGCAAGGGCTTAAGGGCGCGCTTTCCCGGTTATCAGATGCCGCCGGAGACGATGGCGGTCTTTCAGCCGCAGGGCGGTTTGCTGGTGCCGGAGCGCTGCATCACAGCGCATGTTGAGCTGGCGGCGAAGTATGGGGCGACGGTTCATAAGGGCGAGCGGGTGCTGGGCTGGGATATTCTGGCGGATGAACGCGTGGCAGTGCGGACGGACGCCGGTCGCTATGTCACCGAGAAACTTGTAATCTGCGGCGGCGCCTGGGCGGCGAAGCTGGCGCCCGCGCTGGCGGGGCTGGCGGTACCTGAACGTCAGGTGTTGATTTGGCTCGAGACCAAAGAGCCGGGACTGTTTGCGCCGGAGCGATTTCCAGTGTGGAACGGCCAGGTGGAGGAAGGGCGATATTATGGTTTTCCTGAGTTCAATCCCAGCGGCCGGACGCCGGGCATGAAATTCGGGCGTTATCATCATCGGGAGGAGGCTTGCGATGCCGATACGGTGGACCGTGCCCTTTACGCCGAAGATGAGGCGCTCCTGCGCGGATTCGCCGAGCGGTATTTCCCCGCTGGCGCTGGCAAGACGCTGAATATGGTCGTGTGCATGTTCACGAATACGACCGATGAGCATTTTGTGCTGGACACGCTGCCGGAGGCGCCGCAGGTATCGGTGGCGGCTGGCTTCAGCGGGCACGGTTTCAAGATGGCCAGCGTAGTCGGCGAGATTATGGCGGACTTGGCGCAGCATGGCGAGACCCGCCACGATATCGCATTACATCGGCTGGCGCGGCTGGAAAAACCAACCCCACCCGCGTCCCCTCCCCGAGGCTTCAGGGAGCGGTGACGCAGCGGGTGACGTTGAAAGGCTGAACCGCAGTTTTACAAAGAAGGCTGAGCGACAAAGTAAGATTGGACAACTTTTACAGAGTTCGCATTGAGTGGAGCTGTGGCGCATGAAGACGATCGGGCTGATCGGCGGTTTAAGTTGGGAATCGAGCAGCGAGTATTACCGCATCATCAATCAGGAAGCGCAGAAGCGGCTGGGGGGATTGCATTCAGCCGACTGCCTGATGTATTCCTTCGATTTCGCCGAGATCGAGGAATTGCAAGCGGCGGGGGAATGGGGAGCGGCAGCGGCGCGGATGGCGGGAGCAGCCGACAGGTTGGCGCGGGGCGGCGCGGCTTGCATCGTAATTTGCAGCAACACGATGCATCGGATGGCGGCGGAGATTGAAGCGGCGGTGGATTTCCCGCTCATTCACATCGCGGATGCGACGGCCGAGGCCATCCTGGCGGCCGGGCATCGGCGAGTCGGTCTGCTGGGTACGCAATTCACGATGGAGCAGGATTTTTACAAGGGGCGGATGAACGAGCGATACGGCCTGGATGTGCTAACGCCGGACGCGGCCGGGCGCGACATTGTGCATCGCATCATTTACGATGAGCTGGTCCGCGGGGTGATCAAGGGGGAATCGCGGCGGCGCTATCAGGCGGTGATCGCTGAACTGGCAGCGGCTGGGGCGGAGGCAGTCATCCTGGGCTGCACGGAGATTGGGCTGCTGATCAAGCCAGAGGACAGCGCCATCCCGAGCTTTGATACGACGGAGTTGCATGCCCTGGCGGCGGTGGAATGGGCGCTGGCGGATTAGATGACGTGACGCGGCGGGGGAATCCGCGTGCCCTTTGAAATTAGTCGCGTTACGTGATACTCTATGCGCGCGTGAACGAAATCGTTTTCGTATGGCTATTTTGTGGAATGCAGGTGGGCTTATGGCGAAGGCTGAAAACAAGAGCAAAGAGATTCAAGTCACGGCGGCGTCGAATGCGGACGAGAAATCAAAGATTACGCTGCCGAAGAAAATTGACATCCAGTTCACGGAAGATGCCAAGGGCGCCCAGGCGCACTCGATGGAAGGCTTTAATCCACGTTATAAAGATTTCGTCGACTACATCATCGGCGTCACGCATGAGATCTGGGAAGAGCATGGCATCGGCAAGCTCTATGATTATTACGCCAATACGGTACTCATGCATACAGCAAGCGGGTTAAAGTTTGGGCGCGAAGCAGTAATCGCGGCGACCCTCGAATCGCAAGCATCATTTCCTGACCGGAGGCTTTTCGGCGAAGAAGTAATATGGGGAGGCAACGATGTCGATGGCCTGTATTCGTCGCATCGTCTGCGGCATGAGGGAACGAATCGAGGCTGGACGCCCTATGGACCGCCTACTGGAAAGCGCGTCAGCTACCGCGCCATCGCTGACTGTTTCTGTCTGCGCAATATGGTGGTGGAGGAATGGATCTCGCGCGATGAATTGACTTTGGTAATGCAGTTGGGGCTGGACCCGGTGCAAACAGCCAAAGAGATGGTCGCTAAGGAAAAGGACGCTGGTATGCCATTGAGCATCGCCGGCGAAAGCTACCGCCGGGTAGGCCAGTTGCCGCCGGATGAGTGGCCCGAAGCGCAGTCCGAGCATTTTGATCCGGAGGACTTCATCGGACGGATGATGCACGAAATCTGGAACTGGCGTTTGCTGAACAAAGCACCGGAGTATTATCACGAGAACTTCACGTTTGAGGGTCCGTCCAGGCGTTCGTTCAAGGGCGTCGGCGATTTTCAAGCCTACGCGCTTTCCCTGCTTTCTCCCTTTCCCGATTTGGCGATCCACTGCGATCATTTCTGTCATGTGGGCGACGAGCGGGCCGGATACCGCGTGGCGACGCGTTGGACACTCAGCGGGACGCATACGGGTTATGGCATCTACGGCGAGCCGACTGGCAATCCAATACGGCTGTTAGGTTTCAGTCATCATCTGATCGTCGAGGGACGCGTTCAGAGTGAGTGGACGCTGTTTGATGAATTCGTCTTGCTCAAGCAGATATATGCTTAATGACTTTCATGTTACGGAAGATTCGCGCCGGACTCGCCCGAAGGAACAGTTGAATTGAAGCAACGGCAAAACAAAGCCATGATCCGGGATCTGTGGTCCGCCGAGCGCCGCCAGACTTGTGAGGATTTGCGCGAAGCCGTCGCGGCGGATGTCGAGGTCCATGGCTTCTATCCGCTCAAGAGGCTGCAAGGCGCGGACTGCTTGATCGCCCAGTTATATGGACCCATGCTAAGAGCATTCTCAGATTTGCAGCGCCGGCCTTATGTCTTGCTGGCGAATGCCTTTGAGGGGGGCGATTGGGTGGCGAGCACGGGGGATTTTATCGGCAGCTTCGTCGAGGATTGGCTAGGCATTCCGGCAAACGGCGGGACGGTCAAGTTTCGTTATGGCGAGTTCTGCCGCATACGGGATGGGAAAATCCACGAGATTCGTTTTCTGGTCGATCTGCCAGATCTGATACGGCAGGCCGATCGGGCGATTCTGCCGACGAGCTATGGGCGCGATATGTGGATACCGGGTCCGCTGGCGGGCGATGGCTTGCGCCCTGCAGATGTTGACGAGGCGGAATCGGAAGCGACATTGGCGCTGGTGGAAGCGATGATCTTCGGCGGCTTGAACAAATATGATCAGAAGCATCAAGAGAGCCAGGGGCTGGAGCGGTTTTGGCCGGAGGATATGGTGTGGCATGGTCCGGTGGGCATCGGCTCAGCCTATGGCATGGAGGAATTCCTGTGTAACGCACAGGGACCGATCGTGGGCGCCTTCCCCGATCGCAAAGGCGTGGGGCATCAAGCGCGCATCGCCGAGGGGATTTACGCCGCCTCGACCGGCTGGCCCAGCCTGGTGGGTACGCACCGCGGCGAGTTCTTGGGCTGGCAGCCGACCGGGCGGCAGGTGGGCTGGAATATCATGGATTTCTGGCGGCGCGAGGGGGAATTTCTGAGCGAGAACTGGGTGCTGATCGACTTGATAGACGCGGCGCTGCAATCGGGCGTGGAGTTGTACCCGGCCTTACGAGCCTACGAATAACTTTGAGTATGTTGACAAAGAAGGCGCGAGCCAGATGACCGAGAAAGCGGACAAGTATTTCACGGCGGCATTTGAATACAGCCCGGTCGACCAAAAGCGGAATATCGCCAACAAGCGCCGGGTCATGGCGATCATGGGAGCTTTGGCGGAAGAGCCGCTGGGGCGCCTGCCGGAGATCGCGCGAGACAGCCTGGCTGAGCATGTTGCGCTGAACGTCGCCCACCCTATCAACGAGTTGCGCGGCATTGAAGCCAGTCTGAAACAGCTGTGGGGACCGCTGCGGCGGGCGCTGCCGGATATGGAGCGGCGCGAGCATTTCGTCGCTGGCGGGCGCTACCGGGATGGCGACTGGATCGCCTGCATGGGGCATTATCTCGGCACGTTCGAGCGCGATTTGCTGGGCATCCCGGCGACGCGCGGCGCAGTCTGCCTGCGCTACTGCGAGGGGCATGAACTGCGCGACGGGCTGATCGCGACAAGTTATATCTTTCTGGATTTTCTGGATTTGATGCGGCAGGCAGGGTACTTCCCGCTTGCGCCGAGCCTGGGCAGGGAGATGCGCTGGCTGCCTCCGCGGACGCTGGATGGCGTGGTCCTGAGGCCGCAGGCCGAAGCGCGCTCGCGCCGGACTATCGAGACCGTGCTTAAAATGCACAAGGCCCTCGGTCAATACAGCGGTAGACCGCCGACGCGGCAAGTGCTGGACAAGATGGAGCAGGCGCAGCACTGGCACAAGAATTTCATGTGGTATGGACCAGCGGGCATCGGCACTACGCGCGGTTTGAAAGGTTTTGAAGATTATCATCAGATACCGTTCCTAGTGGCTTTTCCGGATCGCGGCGGTTCGGCGCAAGGGCATTTCATCCGCATCGGCGATGGCTATTATGCGGTCACGGGCGGCTGGGGCTATTTGCGGGCGACGCATACCGGCGGCGAGTTATTTGGCTTAGGACCGACCGGCAAGCGGATCAAGATGCGGGTGATGGATTTCTATCGCTGCGATGATGAGACGATCGTGGAGAACTGGGTGCCGATTGACGTGCCGCATATTCTTTTGCAAATGGGGGTGGATGTTTTTGGGCGGATGCGGCATCAGTATCGGCAGCGGGGAGCGATCAGCGCGAGCGAGTGGTTGGTTCACCGCAGAGACACAGAGCGCACAGAGTAAGATTTACCACCGAGTACGCCGAGTATTACGAATACATAGAGATAGCGCCTGTCCGATATTTCGACGATTGTAGAGGCTAGCCGGTGGCTCGCCCGCCGATTTGATGAAAAATACTTAAAGGATGAAGTTTAAGACACACAGAGAAGAATCGTAGAGGCGGGGGCAGGGATGGCGGAGTCGATACATAACCGGAACAAGGAGCGCATTGGGCGATTTCGCGAGGCGCTTTACGACTGCGATACGGGGACGCTACGGGCGCGACTGGGCGAGCTCTTCGCGGCCGATTGCCTGGTGCAACTGGCGAATCCGCTGGAGACGCTGCCGGGCGTAGCCGGCTTGTATGAGGAGGCTTATGCGCCGCTGCTGCGAGCCGTGCCGGATTTGGAGCGGCGCGATTTCATCGTCATGGCGGGGGAGACGCAGGGCCAGGACTGGGTCGGCTGCTGCGGACATTATATGGGCCTCTTCGAGCGACCTTGGCTGGATATCCCACCGACGCAGCATCTGCTGGCGATGCGCTATCATGAGTTCTTTCGCTTCGAGGACGGACAGATCGTTGAGATGCAGGCGCTCTGGGATATTCCGCAGGTGATGCTGCAAGCGGGGGCTTGGCCCATGTCGCCGAGTTTGGCGGTCGAATGGATCGTACCGGGACCGGCTACGAACGACGGCATCATCACAAGCGCTTATGATGAGACGCAGTCAAGTGCGAGCCTCAAGTGGGTCAGAGACATGCTGGTGGCGCTGAAGCGGAATACGATCAGTGTGGAAGCGATGGAACTGGACAAGTACTGGCATCCCAAGATGATGTGGTATGGACCGGCGGGCATCGGCTCGATGCGG
>WTGB01000057.1 GCA_011523735.1 Chloroflexota bacterium | reverse complement strand
TCGTCGCCGAAACCTGGGACGGCTGGCTGAATGATATGGCTGCATTTCACGTCACCAAAGACCATGTGTACCAAGCCATTGAATCGGCTAGCAGCGGCGCGGTGGCGGAAGGCAACGTTGGTGGCGGAACCGGGATGATCTGTCACGAGTTCAAAGGTGGTATTGGAACGGCTTCGCGGATGGTCGCCTGTCCAAGCGGAACCTATACGCTCGGCGCGTTGGTGCAGGCCAATTACGGGACGCGGGAAGACCTGCGGGTGGACGGCGTCCCGGTCGGGCGGGAGATCACCATCGAAAAAGTCCCGTCAGCTCGGGCCGAGTCCCCGGGTGGGAGCTCGATCATCGTCATTCTCGCTACCGATGCGCCACTGGTACACTCTCAGTGCAAACGCCTGGCGCAGCGCGCCACCATTGGATTGGCGAGGGCAGGCGGGATTGGACAACACGGAAGCGGCGACATCTTCCTGGCTTTCGCCACTGGCAACCAACTGACGAAAGACACGCAAAAGCCGTATGAGCTGCAAATGCTGCCGAACGACCAACTCAACCCATTCTTCCTGGGCGTAGTGGAAGCGGTCGAAGAAGCGATTTTGAACGCCTTAACGGCAGCAGAGACAATGACGGGCTTTAAAGGGCGGATTGCCCACGAACTCCCGCTCGACGAATTACAGCGGATTATGGAACGGAAACACTTATGAATAACACGATTCCAAGCCGGGCGCAGGCGGTGATAATTGGTGGTGGCGTTATAGGCTGCAGCGTGGCCTATCACCTGGCTAAATTGGGCATGAACGATGTTGTTTTGCTGGAAAGGAAAGTCTTAACCAGCGGAACCACATGGCATGCGGCTGGTTTGGTCGGGCAACTGCGGGCCACGCAAAATATGACCAAATTAGCCCAATACACCACTGCATTATTTCGTGACTTGGGAGAAGAAACTGGGCAGGACACGGGCTTTAAGCAGACCGGATCAATTTCAATCGCTGCTAATCAGGAGCGATATGAGGAGCTGCTGCGCGGGGCTTCAATGGCCAAGGTATTTGGGCTTGAGGTTGAAGTAATCTCAATCAAAGAAATAGCGGAAATGTGGCCGATGATCCGTGTCGACGACCTGGTTGGGGCAATCTTTCTGCCAGGCGATGGCCAAACAAACCCGATCGATACCACACGCGCCTTTGCCAAAGGGGCAAAGATGTACGGCGCCTCGATCTTTGAAAACATCAAAGTAACAGCAATTCATAAAAAGGACGGGCGGGTAACTGGCGTGGCCACAGACCAAGGCGATATACAGGCTAAATACGTCGTCAACTGCGCCGGGATGTGGAGCAGGGAAGTAGGAAAAATGGCGGGGGTAAATATACCATTACACGCCGCCGAGCACTTTTACCTTGTCACCGAACCCGTACCGGGCCTTGAGCCAAATCGACCGGTATTAAGAGACACGGGCGGCAGCGCCTATTACAAAGAAGAGGTGGGCGCGATTTTGACCGGCTTTTTTGAACCCAAAGCCAAGCCCTGGGGCATGGATGGCATTCCGCCCGATTTCGAGTTTGGCACGCTGGGCGAAGATTGGGAGCATATTGCACCGACATTTGAAAAGGTCATCCACCGTATGCCATTGATGAGCAGCATTGGCATCCACACCTTCATGAACGGTCCAGAGAGCTTTACCCCCGATGACCGCTACCAACTGGGCGAAGCCCCGCAATTGACGAACTTCTTTGTCGCGGCTGGATTTAATTCGATTGGCATTCAATCGTCTGGCGGGGTGGGCAAGGTGCTGGCTGAGTGGATTATCCATGGTCACCCGCCGCTGGATTTATGGGATGTGGATATTCGGCGCAATCTCCCCTTTCAAAATAGCAGCAATTACTTGCGTGAGCGCGTTTCAGAATCATTGGGTTTGCTCTACGATATGCACTGGCCCTTTCGGCAATTCGAGTCCAGCCGTGGCATTCGGAAATCACCATTGCATGACCGCTTGGCGCAGCGGGGCGCTTGCTTTGGCGAGGCGGCCGGCTGGGAGAGAGCCAACTGGTTTGCGCCAGCCGGTGTAGAGCCGGTGTATGAGTACAGTTATGGTCGGCAAAATTGGTTTGACTACGCTGGCAACGAGCACCGTGCCGTGCGGGAGAATGTCGGGCTGTTTGACCAGACATCCTTTGCCAAGTTCCTGCTCGAAGGTCGGGACGCGCTGCAAATTCTCAATCGCATCTGCGGCAACGATATCGACGTTCCAATTGGAAAAGTGGTTTACACCCAGCTATTGAATGAGCGCGGGGGCATAGAGGCGGACGTTACCGTAACTAGAATAGAGCAAGACAGCTTTTTTCTTGTCGACTCGGGAACCAGTCAAACCAAGACGTTTTACTGGATAAAGCGCCAGATTGGTCCCGATAACTTTGCGGTGTTAACCGATATGACCTCGGCTTATGCGGTCTTGAGCGTGATGGGACCAAATTCAAGAGCGCTGTTACAAAACCTTACTGATGCCGATTTATCGACGGAGTCTTTTCCCTTTGGCAGCTCACAAGAAATAGATTTTGCCTTCGCCCGGCTTAGAGCCACCAGAATGACTTATGTCGGCGAGTTGGGCTGGGAGCTGTATGTCCCCACCGAATATGCCCAGCATGTGTACGACGCCATTGTGCGCGAAGGCGCTGTCTTTGATCTGCTGCACTGTGGCTACCACGCACTAAACTCGTTGCGCATTGAAAAGGGCTATCGACATTGGGGACACGATATTGGCGCTGAAGACAGTCCCATTGAGGCTGGTCTCGGATTTGCGGTCAACTTCAGAAAGGATATCTGTTTTAACGGGCGTGACATTTTACTCAAGCAGAAACAGCAAGGCGTTAAGAAGCGCTTGGTCATGTTTGCCCTCGAAGACAAAAAGCCTTTGCTTTACCACAACGAGCCGATTTGGCGGAATAATCAGATCGTGGGTCATATTAGCTCTGGCATGTTTGGGTATACGCTGGGCGCAGCGATAGGGATGGGCTATATCACCGGCGATGAGGTCATTACACCGGACTACATTATGTCTGGCGCTTATGAAATTGAAGTCGCCGGCGAGCGAATTCCAGCGAGAGCGTCGCTAAGGCCATTTTATGACCCCAAGAGCGCGCGCGTACGGGCTTGAGAACCGGATTCGAATTGTTCAATCATTTGCCGACGCGTGGAAAAACCGATTGGTCCGCCGATATGTGAGCCCTGAAAGAACCGAGCATTCCAGTCATTTCGTGTATGAACTCACGCGTCCCGAATATCTTGTCGGAAATAAAAAGGATTAGTTAGCGCAAAATGGAGTAGGCTAGTCTCTTAATTGCGAAGGCACTGATGTTCTTGAAGCTGAGATCGAAGGTGTCAAGTCCATTTCTCTTGGCAAACTCCGTCCATTGGCGGCAAGCATTTGCGTAGCCCTTGCGAGATGATTCGGCCGTTGTATGGTAGAAAGATCGTGTAGAACAGAGAATTGTCCGTCGGGCGGCTCGAAGATGATAACAATGGAGCTACTACGGGTTGTAAGCGGCTCGATCAATCCGCCACCAGATCAGCCGAATTATCGAAAACAAAGCGGTCTTTGCTAACTATTCTTGGTAAGCGATGGTATTCGGGCATAGTGGCTTCCTCAGCGATACACGATGAGTGCCGTTGACAAG
>WTGB01000038.1 GCA_011523735.1 Chloroflexota bacterium | reverse complement strand
TGCCAAGGAAAAGGTCACGGGTTCGAATCCCGTTGCCCGCTCAGGCGAACCAATCCGAGCGATTGGTTTTTCTGTTGACTTGTCAATAATAATCACGAGGACTTTGGCAGATCTGGTAAGAAATGGGACTCTCGATTTGTCTCGTGATTTGTGGGTAAAACGCGTATGTCTCTGCAGGCAAATGTTTGATTAACAAGGCATATGTCGCAGGTGAGCCAAAGAGGAGTTTTCTGTCTTGAACACGATCGCAGATTCAGTTGAATTGCAGGAAGACGCGCAGCTGGTCATAGATGTATTGAGCGAAAAGGAAGAAATCCAATTGGACTATTCCGCGGACTCGATCTCCTGGCTAGATACATATATCGAACGGCATCGCGATGAATTGGATGAGCGAGACAAGTCCCTACTGCAAGAGAAATTCGGTGCCTACCTCGGCGAGTCGATCCGCCACAATTATGGCGGGCGTTGGGTCAAAGGCAGCGGAGATTGCTGGATGATCGTCTTTGACGAAGACTATCAGGCATCGCCATTCGAGCTCATTGGGGAACACCTCGACCATCACACGGACCTTACCGAGGTATTCGTGCATCTGCCGGATCATTGGCAGGTGCGGCGGAATTAAACACAGCCGACTCCCATAAAACAGCGAGGGGTGGCATGGATGTGCCGCCTCTTTTGATTTTCCGCATTCCGCAGAGAATCGGGCTTGAACCAGGACCTAATTATAATTGTAGGCGTTGGCGGCGTACTCGCGTGCGGTGCCGGCGACGACAGCTAAGCCGACGCCGCGGGCGGCAGCGCGCTCTTTGGCGCCGGCGACTTCGCTTTTGAGCCGCAGGAGTTCGCGGTCATCGGGGTCGTAGGACAAGCCGTCGTTGATGAGCAATTCGGCGATGGACGAGAGGAAGAGGTTGCGCATCATCAGGTTTACCAATTCGGCAATGACGCCGATGATCTCGGCTTTGTTCTGCTGCTCATAGGCGACATGCAGCGCTTGCCGCAAGCGGGTCAAGGCTTCGGGCAGGCGTTCCGCCTTGATAAGTATTTCTCCCAGATAACGCAGCTGATTCGCCTCGGTCGTCCGGTCACCGAGCTCGCGGGCGATATACAGCGCGGACGTGTGGAAGTTGACGGCTTCGGTCCAGCGCTCCAGTTTCACGTTGACCTCGCCCAAGCCGCGCAATACCTGCCCTTCCATATCGCGCTTCGACTGTTCCTTGAAGCGATCATTGGCATCTTCCAGCATTTCAATCGCTCGCCGCTCTTGGTTGGCATCCAAATAGGCCATGCCGAGCTTGTAGAGGATCAGCGCCTCGTTTTGCGCGTCATCGCGATGGCGCGCCCTGGTCAATGCCCCTTCGTAAGCTTCGACGGCAATGGACGCCTCCCCCAATTCTTTGTGGGCATCGCCGCTGGTAATCTGCAGGAACATCGCCGCTTCATCATCATCTAGCTCATCGGCGAGATGTAAGCCGCGCTGAACATGCTGCAAGGCGGAGACCGCCGAGTTGCTGCGGACAAGCAAACCAGCAAGCATATCCAGCGTCTCAAGAAGGCCCGCCTTGTTTTCATTCTTTTCGTGGATGGCCAAAATCTCATTATATGTCGCCACGGCGTCTTTCTTGCGATTCTGGCCGATCTGCACCTTGCCGACAGCTTCCAGGATTTGCAACACGCGCTGCGTATCTTCGTGTTGACGGGCGAAGGACAGCGCCGTACGCAGCTTAACCTGCTCGATCGCGGCCGGTGTGGTCTGGTTGCTGACCAGAAGCCCGGCAATCATGTCCAAGGTCTCGAGGACACCATCCTTGTCCTCACTGCTTTCATAAATCTCCAGCACATCGCCATAGGTGGCGACGGCATCTTTTTCACGCCCTTGATTGATTTGCATGCGGGCGATGGCTTTGAGTATTTGCAGTTGACGAGCGGTTTCTTTGTTTTGGCTGGCGACATTAAGCGCCGTGCGCAACTGGTCGATGTTCACCGATTGCAGGTCTTTGTCATCAAGGCGAATAAAGGTGGAATCATCGACCGCGCCAGGCTCGCTTGTCTGAGGCTCATCATCGCCGTCAAGTTGATCGCCTGTGATGCTGGCCGGCTCATCCTCATCGCTATCGACCAGCGTCATATCGCCGGTTTCCGCTCCTGAGGCCGTCTCAGCCACGGTTTCGTCGATGTCTTCGAGCTCTGGTTCTTCCTCTGGAATATCCTCGAATTCCAGGGTTTCGCTATCGCGAATGGCATGAAGGCGCAGGATTTCATAGCGGTAGCCTTCCGCGGTGATAAGAGCTTCCAGCGGCGCGATCGCCTCGGAGAGATGAGCAGCTAACTCGGGGTCGTCATTCTGCGCCGCCCATTCAGCCGCGGCGAGCAAGTTTTCAAATTCGGTCAACAAGCGAACGACAGCTTCATCGGAGCGCCCATGCACATCGACATAGTCGCGAGAAGTATCGACGATATCGGCGCGCAAAGCATCAAAGCGGTCCCGCTCTAGCGCCCAATCTTGCAGGAAACCGCGCACCAGCGAGTGCAAACGGTAGTAGGCCTCTCCCGCGCGCTGGAATCGCTCGACCAGGAAGAGCCGTGAGAGAATCGTCATCGACATATCGATAGATTCAGTTGCGATGCCGCTGAGCAGGTTGAGGTAGGCGACTGAGGCTTCGCCTCTTAGGGTGGCGCTGAGGAAAAGCAGCAAATCACGCAGGCGCTCATTCAGTCCGCCAAAGCTTATGCTCAGCGCTGCCATCACAACATCGTCATCATGGCTTTCAAGCGCGGCGGCCACGGTTGTAGCAAACTCGGCCGGCGACTGTCGGGCGATAATCATGCTGCGCGCGGCCAAAGCCAGGGGAAAGGCGGCGAATTTGAGTTGAGCGGCGAGGCCCGCGATATCGGCATCGTCATCGCCATTTTTGATGCCGGCTTTCTGCTTGAACAAGCGGACGGCATCGCTTTCGGCCAGATTGCCAATCGGCTGATTACGCCAATCTCCCTGCGCAAGCGGCGCCGTACTCGTAACAACCAGGGGAATATCGGCGACGCAACGTTTGACAAAAGGCGCCAGCGCGGCCGATTCTATTTCGCCATCGAGGACCAGCAGGGGCTGATTCTCATTCAAGAGAGATTTGACCCCAGCGCTTGCGCTCAGCGGGTTTTCAGCATTGGCGATGTCGATGCTGCCGTATGCGCGGGCGACCCGCACAATCAACTCAACCAGCGGCGGATTATGGACATTCAGCCAGAGGACGGGGCGCGAATGCTGCTGCAAGTAGACATTGGCGATGGTGGCGGCGACGGTGGTTTTGCCAGTGCCGGCCGCGCCATGCAAAACCAACTGTTGGCGTTGACGCAAGCGCAAGAGGAGCGAGCGCAACAAGTCATCACGGCCTACTGGGCGGCCGAGACGCCGCAGGGGCAAAGCTGTAATCGAAGTGACAGCCGCTTCCAGGGGTTGTAGCTCCGCCATATATCCCTCAGAGTGCGCTTATCTGCTAGGTTTGGCAAATCAACATTCAGTATATAGGGACATGCGGATTAGGACAATTTAACTGAGCGCGGTTCTCGACGCCGACGTCAGCAGAAGGTTTGGCTTGAATTTCAGGCGAAATCTGACTATACTGCGGCGCTGTTTGGGCGCGTGGCGCAATGGCAGCGCAGTTGACTTTTAATCAATTGG
>WTGB01000158.1 GCA_011523735.1 Chloroflexota bacterium | reverse complement strand
GGGTGCACGGGATCGGCAAAAACATCGTCAATTGCCCCATCCTCAACGATTTCGCCCGCATACATCACCGCCAGACGGTCGCAGACGCGGGCGATCGCGCCCATGTCATGGCTGATATACAGCATGGCCGTTCCGGTGGACTCCTGGATTTCGCGCAGCAGGTCGAGGATGTGGGCTTGTGTGGTCACATCGAGGCCGGTCGTCGGCTCGTCGAGCACAAGCAATTCGGGCTTGCCGGCTAAGCCCATGGCGATGGCTACCCGTTGTAGCTGACCGCCAGAGAGCTCGTGGGGAAAGCGACGGACGAGCTCGTCCACTTGCGGCAAATGCACCTGGGTCAGCAACTCCAGTACACGTTCCTGCAACTCAGCGCCAGCCAGACCGAGATGGAGCGTCAAGACTTCTGCGATCTGCTCGCCCACGCGCATGGTGGGAGTCAGCGCTGAACTGGCGCTCTGCGGAATAACCGCCACCCGCTGCCCGCGTATGCTTGCCAATTCGTCTGGCGGCAGATCAAATAGGTCCACACCCTCGAAGCGCACCGAGCCCGCCAGCACCTGGCCGCCGGGCCGCAGATGCCCCAGCAGGGTCATGCCAAAGGTGGTCTTGCCGCAGCCGGACTCGCCCACCAAGCCGAGCGTCTCACCGCGCCCCATCGATAGCGACACATTGCGGACCACCTTCACGAACTGGCCTGCCCTGGTGCGGAAGCCGGTCGTCAAGCCCTCAACCTCTAGCAGTTTCTGGCTCATGTCGGCGCTTCCTGGCTGCGATCCAGCCCGATGGCTTTGGACAGGGCGTCACCTGCCAGGTTGATGCCAATGATCAAGCTAGCGAGGGCGATCACTGGGAACAAGGTTCCCCAGGGGGAGATTGCCAGCAAGACCTGGTTTTCGAAAACCATACGCCCCCAGTCCGGGGTTGGCGGGGCGATGCCGAAGCCGAGGTAGGAAAGCGAGCTGATGGCGGTCAGTGCCCATGACGCTCGCATGACGTACTCGACCAGCAGCACATCCAATAGATTGGGTATCAATTCCCGCATGACGATGTTGGTCTTGCGTTCGCCACGCGCCCGCGCCGCCGTGATGAAATCACTCGCGACAAATCCCAGCGCAGCGCCTCTGGCAACGCGAATTGTCGATACACCGTATGCGTAGCCCAGGGTTAAAATGAGCACGCTGAATTCGGTGCCGAGCGCCACGACAACGAGCAGTACGACAAGCAATCCTGGTATGGCCAGCAAGGCATCAACCAGGCGCATAACCACTTCGTCAACCCGCCCGCCGATAAACGCGAGCAGTATGCCGAGCAGTCCGCCCCATAAAACCGCGATCGCGGCGGCCAACAAAGCCACGCCAATCGCCGCGCGCCCCCCGAGCAGGACTCGCGTAAACAGGTCGCGACCGAAGGAATCGGTGCCGAATGGATGTTCGGCGGAAGGCGCCGCCAGCCGGTTCTTGCCGTCAATATCATGGTGAGCATAAGGGACGATATAAGGCGAGGCCACGGCGATGAACATATGAACAATGACGATAATCAGGCCGATGGTACCCTGCCGCGATCGGCGCAGGCTGCGCCAGACCTGAGCAAACCAGCCCAAGGATTGCGCAAACCGTATCGGGACAGCCGACAGTGATCTCATTCCTTCAGCATCCTAGCCGCGCAGCCCAGCCAAGCGTACCGCTTCCGCATACATGCGCTCTGGCGCGCCGTCATGCAGATCATAGCGCAGAGCCTCCAGCATAAATACCGGTTTTCGGGGGAAGTCGATGGTGCTGAAGACCTCATCAAATGGGATCGCGCCTTCGCCCGGTCCCAAGTGCAGATCCCCGCGGCCCAGGGCGAAACTTGTGCTGCCCGAATAGGCCGAGATACCCATATTGTCTTGAACGTGAAAATGCGTCGTCAGTGGCGCCAGGCGAGCGATGCCTTCCAAGTAGTCGAATCCATACCAATGTGATGCTAGAAATGAATGCCCAAAGTCGATGCAGACGCCGATCCCGGGATGGTCAAGCGATTCCACGAAGCGCGCGTGCGGCTCTGGGAATGCGGTGTAACTGGCATTTTCGATAAAGCCATGTGTTTCAATGCTGATATTGCCGCCCCAACTGGCGACCTCATCAGCGTAACTCAGCAAAATGTCGCGTTCGCGCGCCATCAGTTCCTGCATTGGCTTCGAGGTGCCAGCCGGCAGTGTGAGGCGATAGCCGGCGTGGTAAGCCAGTGCCGTCGCGCCGACAGCTTTGCCCACCTCAAGGCCCGCTTCCAACAGCCTTTGATGATATTCAAGATCGGCGACGTCAAACATGTTGGTCTCGCCGGGCAGATGCAAGGTGTAGCCCAATCGGTCGCGGAACTTGTCCAGCACCGCGGCCAATTGTTTCAATCGCCGCTGATCAACGCGGCCGCCAACCCACATTCGCCAGCTATCCGGTTCCACTTCAACATAGTCATAGCCGCAATCAATCAGCGTCTGCAAGTTATCCGCCAATTCTTTCGGAGACGATCCCATCGGGACGGCGTAACCTATTCCTTTGAATGGCACGTTGCTCTCCCTTTGCTGCTTCTAATTGCTCCGTCTTGCGATACCGCTAACCCCGCAGCTCAGCCAATCGTTTGGCTTCTGCAAACATGCGAGCTGGCGCGCCGTCATGCAGGTCATAGCCCAGCGCCTCGAGCATAAATACAGGCTCTTGGGGGAAGTCGATGGCGCTGAACACCTCATCAAATGGGATAGCGCCTTCGCCCGGCCCCAGGTGCAGGTCCCCACGACCCAGGGCGAAGCTCGTGCGGCCCGCATAAGCCGGGATCCCCATATTGTCTTGAACATGAAAATGAGTGGTCAGCGGCGCCAGGCGCGCGATACCCTCTATGTAGTCAAAACCATGCCATTGCGATGACAAGAAGGTATGCCCAAAATCGATGCAGAGGCCAATCCCGGGATGGTTAATCTCTTCCACGAACCTCGCGAGCATCTCAGGGAAAGACGTGTAACTGGTATATTGATACCAGCCATGTGACTCAATGCTGATGTTCCCGCCCCAGCCAGCGACCTCATCCGCATAACTCAACAGGATGTCGCGTTCGCGCGCCATCAGTTCCTGCATGGACTTCGACGTGCCAGCCGGCAGGCCGAGGCGATAGCCGGCATGATAAGCCAATGCTGTCGCGCCAACGGCTTTACCCACCTCAAGGCCCGCCTCCAGCAGCGCTTGCTGATAGTCAATATCGGCGACGTCAAACAAGTTCGTCTCAAGGGGGAGATGCAAGGTGTAGCCGAGTCGGTCGCGGAATTTGTCCAGCACGGCGACCAATTGCTTCAGACGGCGTTGATCAGTGCGACCGCCGACCCACATGCGCCAGAGATCGGGCAACACCTCAACATAGTCATAACCGCAATCAATAAGGGCTTGTAGGTTTTCCGTCAACTCTTTCGGGGATGATCCCATCGGGACAGAGCAACCTATTCCTTTGAATTGCATTTCCCCTCTCATTGCTGATCGTAATCGGCTCGCAGTTCCATTCAGCCCGCAAGTGGCTAGCCGCGCAGGCTGCGCAAGCGGGGATCGAGAAACGTGGTCACCAGATCAGCGCCCAGGTTGAAGAAGACATACATGACCGCCCATAACAAGGCGATGGCTTGAATCATCGGCACGTCGCGGAAACTGACCGCGTCGACCAG
>WTGB01000067.1 GCA_011523735.1 Chloroflexota bacterium | reverse complement strand
CTTGATGCCAGGGCGTGGCGCTGCCGGAGCGCGCTGGCTTGAGGAAGCAACTGTCATATTTCAGCAGAATGTCATCACCGAGGAAGTAGCGCGCGATGTCCAGAACGGGCTTGCCGCAATGCGCGTTATGCCAAATGAGAGGGTTTCGCTGATTGAATTTGCTGAGTTTGCGAAAACGAACGGCGCGCGCTTGCGGCGTATCGTCGTTCATCGGGTCCATTGGGTCAGCATCGGTCATGATGTCGTCCGTCTCCGGTGTCAGGATCGCGTTCTTGATCACCCCCAGCATTTCCGCCGCCGCCTGCTTAGTGACGACATTTGGCACCGTGAAGTACCCGCGTTCTTCATACTGCTGTTTTTGTTCAGCGGAAGGTTCCCAACCCATTTGCGCTACCTTTCTTCGGATATTGTTCCACTATTTCAATTCGATGTTGCCTATGTCTGTCGAGGCGGGCAGCCCACCCGGCTCAATCGCCAGGGGCGGATTGACCCGATGCACGATCGTATCGATCGTCAGCGCCAGCGCCGCGCCGCCGATGCCATTACGCACTGCCGCCAGCAGTGCCCCTGCCGAATCTATGATGCTGCTCTGATGCATATTTGCAGCGCTGCCGGCCTGCAGATCGAAACCAGCGCCGTTGTCACTGAGCATAATATCGTTAATGACCACGCCGGGAGATTCATAGCCCGCGTTGGCAAGCAGTTGTCGGCAAGGCGCCTGCGCAGCCGTTATTAGAATCTGACAGGCGGCGCGTTCATGATCATCGTTGCTTCTGTCGCGAGCCGACTGCAATGGCTGAATGCAGCGAAGTAAAGCAGTTCCGCCGCCCGGCAGCGCGCCGTTCAGCAGAGCCGCGCGCAACGCTGTGATTGTGCGATGTGTCAACTCCTGACGATAGCGCATCTCGCTTTCACTGCTGCCGCCGCAATAGACTATTGCCGATCCGCCGCGCAACCTTCCGATCCGCGTGCGAAGCACTTGGTGTTCCCGTTCATCGTCAACGCTATCGAAACGTCTTTCCAGCGCTGCTATTTCATCTTGAATGGCGTCAACGTCCCCGGCGCCGGAGATGACTCCGAAGCGATTGCGATCCAGCCAAGCCAGATCTGACGCGCCCAGCATATCGCGGCTGACTGATTCGAACCGATGTCCGGTGATGGTCCGCAGAACTTGACCGCCAGTGAGTTGCGCCAGGTCTTCAAGCGCCGCTTCCTGTTCGTCGACTAAGCCGGTTGGCTCGAGATAGATCAGCGTGAAATCGTCCATGCTGGTGTTGGCGCCTTGAGCCGCGATAATCTGCTCTGAAAAGGACTTCGCCAGGATCGCCAGCGATTCAAATCCGGCCTGATAGGCATCCGTCACCAGCTTGACCAGCGTTTCCAGGTCATCCAACTCAAAATCGCTAACTAACCAGGCGGTATTCTTGAGTTCGATTCGATCGCCGACAAGGCCCTCGAAAACGACATTGGACGGGACTTTGCTCTCCCAATATGAGCCGAGAAAGAATTCATGCTGCAATTCGCGCCCGCCATCGCGTACTTCTATCGGATGATGCGGACCCAGCACATCGAAGATATCGGCCAGCACCGCCGCGATATCATGGTCGCCACAGATCGACCGGGCAAGGCGCTCCATTTCTTCCGGTGTTGAGACGGCCTTCACTTGCCGTCTTAATTCCTGGAGCATGATCTTCATGCCCGCTTCCAGCGCTTGACGCAGCAGCATGGCGTTGCCACCGGCGTTGATGAAACGATGACCTTCTTCGTAAACCTTCTGATAGAGCGCGGCCGCTGTCGCCGCTCCGTCGCCGTATCGCTCTCTTTGCCGCCAAAGCGTCTCGCGCAAGAGCATGGCGCCGACATCGGCATCGCGATCGTCCAGTTGCAGGATCCGCCGCGCGATTGCCCCGGCGTCATCAAGGAGTTCGGGCGATCCTTTGCGGGTCTTGTCATCCAAAGCGACGGGCCCAGTAAGCGGACCCAGCGTCGGCGTCACCGCGCTCGCCAGCGTGTCTATGCCCGCTTTGAGCGCTTCTCGCGTCTCTGGTTGGAAGAGCAGACGCGCCATGCAACTAGCCTTTGAGCCCGGTGAGGGTAATGCCTTCGATGAAGGAGCGCTGCGCGAAGAAGAAGAAGATGACCATCGGTATCGTGAACATGGCGGCGGCCGCCATCAACAAGCCCCATTCCGCGCCGTACTGTGTGAAGTAAAGCCGCAAGCCGATGGACAGCGTGTATTTGGTCGGATGCCGCAAATAGACCAGCGGACCGATGAAGTCGTGCCAGGTGTGGATGATCTCGAAGATGGCGACGGTCAGGATAGCCGGCTTGGATAGCGGCACGGCGATGCGCCAGAAAATGCCCCATTCGCTGGCGCCATCAATGCGCGCCGCGTCGTCCAATTCTTTGGGCAGCGTCATCATGAATTGGCGCATCAGGAAAATATAGAAGGCGTTGCCGAAGAAGTTGGGCACGATCAGCGGAAGGAAGGAATTCAGCCAGCCGATCCGTGCGAACAAGATATAGAGCGGGATCATGCGCACTTGGAAGGGCAGCATCATGGTGGCGATGACGATGATGAAGAGCACATTCCGCCCCCGCCAGCGCACACGCGCGAAGCCGTAAGCGATGAAGGTATTCGAAAGCACCGCGCCGATGGTGGCGAATATCGTGTAATAGGTGGAATTCCACAGATATTGCCAGAAGGGGATGGCGTTGGTGGCGTCGATGTAATTCTCGAGGCGGAGCGACTTGGGAATCAAGCGGACGGGAATCTCAAAGATGTCGATGTTCGGCTTGACGGAGGAGCTGATCATCCAGACGAAGGGCAGCATGAAGGCGATGCCGAATGTGATCAAAACGGCATGCTTGATGAGAGATCTCAACCGCTGCAGAAGCAGGTAATTGCGCTCTTCGTCCGTCATGGCGCGGCGGCCAGGCGCGGCCGGCTGCAAAACTGCCATGCTAAAGTCCCATCCTAGCGCTCATAGATGACGCGTCCGCTCAAGAATTTGAAAATTAGCAAGGTCAAAGCCAGGATGAGAAGGAACATGATCCAGGCCAGCGCCGAGGCGTAACCCATGGCGTAGTCTTCAAAGGCGCGGTTGTACAAATTGACGGCGTAGAGCAGGGTCGAATTCGCCGGCCCGCCCTGCGTCATGATATAGACCTCGGAGAATGACTGCAAAGAAAAGATGATCAGGGTGACGACATTGAAGAATATCTGCGGCGAAAGTAGAGGCAATGTGATCCGCCAGAACTTCTGAAGCCCGGAGGCGCCGTCGATGTCGGCCGCTTCATAGAGTTGGCTCGGAATATCGTTGAAACCGGAGAGATAAACGATGACCTGGCGTCCACTGCCCCAGACTCCGATGAAAATAAGCGAGTACATGGCTGTGTCCGGCGATGCCAGCCAATTCGGTCCTTTGATGCCGACTAGATCGAGCAAGCCGTTCATCAAGCCGAAGCGTGGATTCAGAATCCAGATCCAGGTCAAGCTGGCCGCCACCACCGGCACCAGCACCGGGAAGAAAAATATCGTGCGATAGATCGACAGGAACTTTACATTCTGGCTTAGCAAATAAGCGATAAAGATGTCAAAGATGGTGGCAAAGACAAGCAGCAGGGCGGCGTATCGGATCGAGTTGCTGATTGATGTCCAAAATAGCGGATCAGCGGTGAAGAGCTCGACATAATTGTCCAAGCCCACCCAGCGC